>JAYPOZ010000006.1:36485-79969 GCA_038131165.1 Rickettsiales bacterium
CCGCAATCACCTGCTGCGCTTTGTTGGGGGCAAGCTTACCGTTTGTCGTAACATCGGCGGCATCCGCGGCAATCAGCAGTTCGGGCACTTCCATTTGCTCGAAACTCTTGCCGAAAGTGCGATAGCCGATCTTATTGACGATCTTTACCGCTTCCTCGAGTCCGGCCTGATCTCCCAGATCGAAGAAACGCATAAAGAAACTATCGCGTTGGAAGGTGCCGCGCCCACGTCCGGAGCCGATATTTTCGGCAAATTCGGATTTGCAGGTCTCGCGAAGGCTCTCTGCCAATCGCCCTTCTTTGCCACCGATGAGTTTATACATCGGTGCAAGATTTATCATGAATACCAGATCGCCCGCCTTGCCCCATTCTTGCGAAAATATAGCATTGCCATCGACCGATTCGCGTTCGGTCTCCTGGATCGCTTTCACTTCCGCTTTTAATTCCTCGATGATATCCGCGTGGGTTTCTTCTTTCTTTTTGTCTCCCTGAAACGCCCCGCTCAGTCGGCCAAACATTCCTCGACCTGCCATCAATCTTCCCCTTTACGTTGCCCGTCTTCATCGATTCGGGTCCATACTCCGACGAATGCCGGTACGTTATCTATCGATGCCCCCCAAGGTTAAGACGGCAAGCTGTCAAAAACCTTGCACAACCTATGCCCGCGCAAAATCTACTTAGAGTCAAAATTGCAGGAAGCTTGGCCCAGACAAGCCCAAACGACAGAAAAACTTATTACTATGGCGATATGGTGGGCGATGCAGGACTCGAACCTGCGACCTTCCGGATGTAAACCGGACGCTCTAACCAACTGAGCTAATCGCCCAAAGCAATCGGCTTTCGAAAAATAGTATCTCAAGTGCCGAAATGGCAACCGGCCACCCGAATTTTCGGATGGCCGGCTACTGTAACACAAATCTTTAGGACTGGTTTAGTTAACCGAGTCCTTCAAGCCCTTGCCTGCTTTAAACTTGGGCTGCTTCGAGGCCGCGATTTTAATCGCTTCGCCCGTGCGGGGGTTACGGCCCATCGACGCCGCACGCTGCGCGACGCTGAACGTGCCGAAACCAACGAGACGGACATCGCCACCTGATTTCAACTCATCTGTAATGCAGTCAAACACTGCGTCGACAGCCTTCGTAGCATCCGCTTTGGATAGGTCCGATTTACCGGCAACTGCAGCAACGAGATCATTTTTATTCACTGTGGGAATCCCCCTTCAGAATTCGGGAAAGAAGTTAAGCTGGACGGGAATTTCATCTGAAAACCGAGCGGAGTGTATAAATAATTCATGAGGCCCGTCAACGTCAGAACCGCAGAAATCCGCGCTTTTTTTTAAGAAACGCGGTTTTTTTTTTCGATACACCCTCTTAGAGCGGAGCGGGTGTCAAAAATTAGTGCCTCATAACGGCGCCAATATCTCCTTCGTCCTTCGTTCCAGAGACGGATTCGACCGATTCGCCCGGATTCCATTCGATTGGCGTCATTGATTCGGCCAAAGCGTGCTCCAATACTTCGTCGACAGTCGCAACCGGAATGATTTTCAAGTTGCGTTGAATGTTCGACGGTATATCCGCCAAATCCTTCTCATTGTCCCGAGGTATCAGAACGGTCTTGATGCCTCCGCGCAACGCTGCGAGTAATTTTTCTTTCAGCCCGCCGATCGGCAGAACCCGCCCGCGTAGAGTCACTTCACCCGTCATTGCGACATCTTTCCGAACCGGAATATTCGTCAGCACGGAAACGATCGAGGTCACCATCGCGACGCCGGCCGACGGCCCGTCTTTCGGCGTGGCCCCTTCCGGGACATGGACATGGATATCGATGGCCTCGAACGTCGTCGGCTTGATACCAAAGCTAGGCGCCCGGCTCTTCACGTAGGTTTCGGCGGCTTGCACCGATTCCTGCATCACGTCGCCGAGCTTGCCGGTCTTTTGGATTTTGCCCTTGCCCGGCGTTTGCGCCGACTCGATGGTCAGGAGTTCACCACCGACTTCGGTCCAGGCGAGACCAGTGACAACACCCACCAGGTTTTCCTCTTCCGCCTCGCCGAAGCGATATTTTTTGATGCCCGCATACTTATCCAGATTGCGGCTGGTCACCTTGATCGCATCGACATTCTCGGTCATCAGGATTTCTTTGATCGACTTCCGCGCGATATTCGCGATTTCGCGCTCAAGATTCCGAACGCCCGCCTCGCGGGTGTAATAGCGGATGATGTCCCGCAGCGCCCCGTCGGAAATCGACCATTCGCTTTCTTTGAGGCCGTTTTCCTTGAGTTGCTTCGGCAAGAGGTGGCGTTTCGCGATCTCGATCTTTTCGTCTTCCGTATATCCGGGAATACGGATGATCTCCATCCTATCGAGCAATGGGGCAGGCATCCGCAGCGTATTCGCCGTGGTCACGAACATGACATCCGAAAGGTCGTAGTCGACCTCCAGATAATGGTCGTTAAAGGAATTGTTCTGCTCCGGATCAAGCACTTCCAGCAGCGCCGATGTCGGGTCGCCGCGCCAATCCGCGCCCAGCTTGTCGATCTCGTCCAGCAAGAATAATGGGTTGGAGGACTTGGCCTTCTTCATTCCCTGCAGGACCTTCCCGGGCATGGAGCCGATGTAGGTTCGCCGATGGCCGCGGATTTCAGCTTCGTCCCGCACGCCGCCCAAAGACATCCGGACGAAGTTGCGGCCAGTGGCCCGTGCCATCGATTTGCCGAGCGAGGTCTTGCCGACGCCTGGCGGTCCGACGAGGCACAGAATCGGTCCCTTAACCTTGCGCATCCGGTGTTGTACCGCGAGGTATTCGAGAATGCGCTCCTTTACCTTCTCCAGACCGAAATGGTCTTGATCCAGCAACTTCAGCGCGTTGTTCAAGTTCTTCTGGACCCGGGTCCGCTTCTTCCAAGGAATGTTCAGAAGCCACTCCAAATAATTGCGGACGACGGTCGATTCCGCCGACATCGGACTCATGGATTTAAGCTTCTTGATTTCCGCGTTCGCCTTCTCGCGGGCTTCCTTGGTGAGTTTCGTTTCCTTGATGCGATCTTCCAGTTCGGCGACTTCGTCCCGGCCGTCTTCCGTGTCGCCCAGTTCCTTCTGAATCGCCTTCAACTGTTCGTTCAAATAATACTCGCGTTGCGTCTTCTCCATCTGACGCTTCACCCGGCTTCGAATGCGCTTTTCGACCTGCATGACGCTGATCTCGCCTTCCATGAAGGAATAGACGCGTTCAAGCCGTTCGATAACGCCTTCGGTTTCGAGCAAATCCTGCTTGTCGGAAATCTTGAGCGACAAATGCTGCGCCACGGTGTCCGCCAGCTTGCCGGGGTCCTCGATCTGATTGACGGAAATCAAGACTTCCGACGGCACCTTCTTGTTCAGCTTAATATACTGCTCAAACTCGGCGATAACCGCGCGGCTTAACGCCTCGACTTCTTCAGGCTCGGCCCCCTCGTCCACAATTTCCGCCGCTTCCGCCTCGAAGAAAACGTCCTTGTCCGTAAAGCGAACGATTTTCGCACGCCGGTTCCCTTCGACCAGTACCTTGACCGTGCCGTCCGGCAATTTCAGCAACTGCAAGACCGTGGCGATTGTGCCCATTTGGAAAATGTCTTCGGTCCCGGGATCGTCCTGGGCGGCATTCTTCTGCGTAACGAGCAGAATCTGCTTGTCGTCGTCCATCACGTCTTCGAGCGCCCGGACCGACTTTTCGCGCCCGACAAAGAGCGGAACAATCATATGCGGGAACACAACGATATCCCGCAAGGGCAGGACGGGGAAAATCTGTTCGCCGATCGACTCAGACATGGAGCACCATTTTCTTCGAATTATGAAAACGTCCGCACTGCGAGTGCGGGAGAGTACATCTTACTTGGGCCTCAATTGCGTCCCCTTCAAGGGGACGCCGCAAAGCGCCGATCATGCGCTCGATTCGAGGTCTTCGCGGCGGTCCGCGTAGATGTAGAGCGGCTCCGCTCGGCCTTCGACGACTTCTCGATTGATCACAATTTCCTCGGCACCTTCCAACCCCGGCAATTCGTACATCGGGTCCAGCAGAATACCTTCCATGATCGAGCGTAAACCTCGGGCGCCGGTCTTCCGCGCAATCGCCTTTTGGGCGATCGCCCGCAATGCGTCCTCGGAGAACTCGAGATGCACGCCTTCCATCTCAAAGAGACGCTGATATTGTTTGATGAGTGCATTTCGCGGCTGGGTCAAAATTTCGACCAACGCGTCTTCATCCAAATCCGTCAAGGTCGCGAGGACCGGCAATCTGCCGACAAATTCGGGAATCAAACCGAATTTCAAGAGGTCTTCCGGCTCGACGTCGATCAAGATTTCGCCAACCAGTTGGTCGTCAGGTCCGCGCACATCCGCACCGAAGCCGATGGCCGACCCTTTAAAGCGAGACGAAATGATTTTCTCCAGACCGGAGAAGGCCCCGCCGCAGATAAACAGGATGTTCGTCGTGTCGACCTGCAGGAATTCCTGTTGCGGATGCTTGCGCCCGCCTTGTGGCGGCACGCTGGCAACCGTGCCTTCCATGATCTTCAAGAGCGCTTGCTGCACGCCTTCGCCCGACACGTCGCGCGTAATCGACGGATTGTCCGACTTGCGGCTTATCTTATCGACCTCGTCGATATAGACGATACCGCGTTGCGCACGTTCCACATTGTAGTCCGCAGATTGCAGCAACTTCAGAATGATATTCTCGACATCTTCGCCGACATATCCGGCCTCGGTCAAAGTCGTCGCGTCGGCCATGGTGAACGGCACATCCAGAATTCGCGCCAGCGTCTGCGCGAGCAAGGTCTTGCCGCAGCCCGTCGGCCCGACCAAGAGGATATTGGATTTCGCCAGCTCGACGTCGCCGTTCTTCCCACCATGGCTGAGCCGTTTATAGTGATTGTGCACGGCGACGGACAGAACGCGTTTCGCATGCGCCTGCCCAATCACATAATCGTCTAGGACTTGGCGAATTTCCTTTGGTGTCGGAACGCCGTCGCTCGACTTGGAGACCGTGGCCTTGTGGTCTTCCTTGATAATATCCATGCAAAGCTCGACGCATTCATCGCAGATGAACACGGTCGGCCCGGCGATCAGCTTGCGTACCTCGTGCTGGCTCTTACCGCAAAACGAGCAGTAGAGCGTATTCTTTGAGTCGCCGTTGCTGGACTTCGTCATAAGGAGGTTATCCGTTCGTTGCAGACTTCGGTAATCATGTTAGCCAAACAGACTCCCGGTAAACAATCACAAATATTCTTGCACGCAATTCATTAACGCGGGCTTAATCTCACGCGCCGAGAAGCGTTGCAGTCCAATGAGTCGCGGGCCGCACGCTGCGCAACTTTGCTCGCCCGCCCTCAAGCCATTGGCCCGACCGGAAAGTCCGGTCGAAAGATATTTAACTATCGGAACCCGAATCGCCCTGATCCGAGCCGGCCGTGTCGCTGGCTCCGGCCGCGTCTGTCCGCGCAAATTCGACCTTATCGATCAAGCCGAAGTTCAGAGCGTCCTCGGCCGACATGAAATTGTCGCGCTCTAGCGCCTGCTCGATCGCCTCATATTCCTGGCCGGTATGCTTCACGTAGATTTCGTTCAGGCGCCGGCGCAGATTGAGAATCTCACGCGCGTGAATCTCGATGTCGCTGGCCTGTCCTTGGAAACCGCCGGACGGCTGATGCAGCATGATCCGGCTGTTCGGAAGACTGTAGCGCTTTCCCTTCGCACCGGCCGCCAGAAGCAAAGACCCCATCGACGCCGCCTGTCCAAGACAAACGGTCGAGACGTCGGGTTTGATGTATTGCATGGTGTCGTAGATCGAAAGTCCCGACGTGACGATTCCGCCCGGCGAATTGATGTAGAACGCGATATCCTTGTTCGGGTTCTCCGATTCCAGAAACAGCAATTGCGCTGAAATCACGCAAGCAACAGCATCGTTAACCGGTCCGGTCAGGAAGATGATCCGTTCCTTCAGCAAGCGTGAATAGATGTCGTAGGACCGCTCCCCGCGATTCGTCTGCTCGACGACCATGGGAATAAGCGCGTTCATTTGTGTATCGTGGTAGGTCGTCATTTCCTGTATTCCGATCCTTTCAAGCTGGCCGACCGGCTCAACTATCCTCTTTCGCGTCTGTCGCCTCGGCCTCTTCTTCGGCCGGTTTTGCCTTTTTCTTGGCGGCCTTCTTCTTCGGCGCCTTCTTTTCCGCTTTGGCCTCGTCTTCTTCAGGCATGGCCATCAGTTCTTCCGGCGTGACCTTGCGCTCGGTGACTTCCGCCATTTCAAGCATGAAGTCGATCACCTTGTCCTCGAACAGAGGGGCCCGAAGTCCGGCCATCGCCTGCTGATTCTGCTGGAAGTACTCCATCACCTGACGCTCTTGGCCCGGATATTTGCGCACTTCCTGCAGCATCGCCTGATTTATTTCTTCGGCTTTCACTTCGATATTGTTTTGACGCCCGACCTCCGCAAGAAGCAATCCCAGTCGAACCCGCCGGGTCGCGATTTTCTCGTACTCGGCGCGTAACTCCTCCTCGGGTTTCTCTTTTTCTTCGTCGTCGAGTCGGCCTTCGCGGCGCGCCTCTTCGAACTGCTCCCAAATGGATTGAGTTTCGGTCTCTACCATGCCCGGCGGAATCTCGAACTCGTGCGCCTCATCGAGCTTGTCGAGCAGGTCCCGCTTCAACCGGTTGCGCGTGAACATCGAGTAATTCTGCTCGAGTTGCTGACGGGTTCCGTCCTTCAATTGCTCCAGCGATTCAAGGCCAAGCGACTTCGCCAATTCATCGTCGATCGGCGTTTCCACCTGTTCGCGAATCTCCTTGACGTCGACCTCGAAGACTGCGTCCTTGCCCTTCAGGTTCTCCGCCGGGTATTCGTCGGGAAACGAGACATTGACGGTCACGTGTTCCTTCGGCTTCGCGCCGATCAACTGGTCTTCAAAGCCGGGAATGAAGCGATTGGACCCAAGCGTCAGCTGGAAGTCTTCCGCTTTGCCGCCCTCGAACTCCTCGCCGTCGACCGATCCGACGAAATCGATAACGACGATATCGTCCTTCCGCGCTTTGCGAGCGCGTTTGATCGGCTCCGAGCGCACCATCTCCGACGCGATATTGGCCATCGACTTGTCGATTTCCTCGTCGCTGATGTCGCAGACCAGCTTCTCCAGCTTCAATGTCCGGAAGTCGATGGGGGTGATCTCGGGCATGACCTCCACCGCCATCGTATATTCGAGGTCGGCGCCGTCCTCGAACTTCGTCACATCGATTTTTGGCTGAGTGGCGGGCGTAAGGCTCTGATCCGAAATCGCCTGGGAGGACGATTCCACGACAGCGTCCTGGATGACATCGCCGAGTACCGCCTGTCCATAACGTTGCCGCAGGAGCGTGGTCGGCACTTTCCCCGGTCGAAAACCGGGAATAGAGACTTGCTGCCCAATCTCCTTGAGCTTCGTTAGAACACGGTCTTCAATGTCGGCTGCCGGAATCACGATTGTGTATTCACGGCTCAAGCCTTCGTTCTTCGTTTCTGTAACCTGCATGAACGGTACCGATCGGGGTCTGGTTGTGGCCTATTGCAAAATGCGCCCAGCCTATCTCAAGACTTGGTGCGGGCGGAGGGACTCGAACCCCCACAGATTTCTCCACGTGGACCTAAACCACGCGCGTCTACCAATTCCGCCACGCCCGCGGAATTCGGTCTTCATCCGGGCGCATCGAGCGGCTCTGTATAAGAATACGCGAGGGGTGGGTCAAGCAATGCAAATCGTCGAGGGGGACGAAGCCAGCAAAAAATTTCACGCCTCAGACAATCGCTCGCGGTAGGTTTCGGTGAATGCCGCCAGCGCCAGGGTCCGCGGACCTTCATAATAAGAGGAGGCAATATGCCGTCGCGCGATACTGACTTCATAGCGCACATGAGCAATGCCGAACGTATCCGTGCGCATCCCGATTATCCGTGCTGTCTCGACGGACGTGTTGTCTCGGGTTCGATGAAAAAGCGATCCCGATTTTACGAACTCGATTCTTCGGCCACGCTTGATGAACAGGCTCAAGCGCTCGCTGCTCCGTTGAGTCAACAGCTCCGCCCGGGTTTTACCCCGCAGCGGCAAGACATTTTCCGGCATTTCGTGCTCCCCGCGGCTCTGCGGCCGCCTATTTAGAACGCCGTATCATTAAGTCACGCAATTACTATTATAGCATCAAGTCTTTAAAAGACGACTAACATTTGTAGACGCCTTTATTTTCCTGTCTCCGGTATAAGCCTCATGGTTTTCTTCGATCTTGTCTAACTTGTATAAGTAATTAACCATGAGACCGTAAGAACGCTCCATCCCCGAAGCGCTCGCATTGCCCTTCCAGCACAGCCGTTCGACCAATGCGCCATTCGTCAGATGGAAATGAGCGACGGGGTCGAGCGCCCGATCGCCCCTGCCCTTTTCCTTCAGAAGATAGCGCGCGCAAAGCCGCATCAAGACCGGCATGACGGCATTGCCGATCAGTTCGTCGTCCAGCCAATTCGAAGTGGACAGGATGATCTGCAGCGGATTCTGCGTCTCCCCGGATAAGGCAGCGACCTTGCGCAAAGCCTCGCCCTCGTCGGCATTCAAGATCGGCATATCACCGGCGAGCGCGGTGTCCAACCAATTTCTGAAGCCCGGAATTGGCGATAATGTCGAAAAGGTCTTCAGACGCGGAAACTCGCCTTGCAGCTCGTCGACGACACGTTTGATGAGAAATCCGCCAAAACTGATTCCGGCCAGCCCTCTTTGCGCATTGGAGATGGAGTAAAAAATCGCCGTATCGGCATCATCCGGGTCGATGACCGGCGCGTCTTCGTCCAGCAACTCCTGAACGTTCCCCGCAAGCCCGTTGACCAATGCGACCTCGACGAAGATCAGCGGTTCGTCGGGCATCCTCGGATGGAAGAAGGCGAAGCATCTGCGGTCCGAATCCAGCCGGTTCTTGAGATCGTCCCAACTCCGGATTTCATGCACGGCCTCGTAGGCGATCAACTTCTCCAGGAGGCTCGCGGGCGCATCCCAGGTGATTTGCCGCAGCTCCAGAAATCCGACATCGAACCAAGAGGTAAGCAGCTGCCGCAAATCATTGTCGAGCGCGCGAAACGACGCGCTCTTGCGCGTCAAACGCGTGAGGTCCGCACGCAGGTCGACCAAAAACTTAACGCCTTCGGGCAACCCGTTAAACTGCATCAATAATTTGACCCGACCAGGCTCCAAAGCCTGGCGCAACTTTGCATATGCCACGCCGCGTTCGTGCGGCTCGATCCCCTGCAGCACCGTCAATTCCTGCGAGACCGCTTCGTCGTCGATATCGAAATCCTCGGCCAGAATTTTGAGGAACCGCTCCCGTCCCTTCTTATCGAGCTCCAAATAGGTATGCCCCAGAGTAGCCGCCCGGCTCCGGGCAGAGACTTCGCCGCCCCGCGACTCCAGGCAAGATTGCATTTGCTCGCGCAGACGATCAACGTCGTTACTCGAAGAGAGGTCCGGTTTTATCGTCCCCGAAATCGAGTCGGTAATCCCTCTCCAAGCGCCTCGTAACCGTTGAAGCAATGTCGCGGCTTCAGTCATTCTAGTTCTACCTGCTGCTGCTCTTTCAAATCACTCAATACCTTAGGTAAGGTCCCAGGTAAATCTTCGGCAATTAGGCCGGGCCCAAACGCCCGTGCCGCTTCTCCATGCAACCAGGCTGCCATGCACCCCGCATCGAAGGGACTGAGTCCGCGCGAGAGCAAGCCGACCGCAAACCCCGCGAGCACATCGCCCGCCCCGGCAGTGGCCAAATCGGCCGGCGCGTTGTCGTTGATGACCACGTTCCCGTCTTGATCGGCGATAACGGTATCGGCCCCTTTCAACAATACCGAAGCATGGCTTCGTTTTGCGGCTTCCCGGACCCGATTGATTCTATCGCCTTCGACATCGAAGAGACGTTTGAACTCGCCTTCGTGCGGCGTCATCAAGCAAGGACTTTGGATGCTTTCGAACAGAAGCTCGCGCGTCTCCTCGAAGACGCTCAGCGCGTCCGCATCCAAAACGGCAGGCAATTTCTGACGCAAAACCGCGAGGGTTTTTTCCCGGGTCCCGACATTCACGCCGTTGCCGGGCCCGATCAAACACGCGGCGACCCGTTCGTCTTCGATGACTTCGCGAAAAGTCCCGGTATCTCGAACGGGCCTGACAATCGCGCCCGGAAGGCTCAGTTTATAAATGATTGCCGTCTCCGTCGGCACAGCGACCGAGACGATCCCCGCCCCCGCCCGCATGGCGCTTTGCGCCGCCAGGCGCGCGGCGCCTGTCATTTCAGCACCGCCGACAACGACCGCATGACCGCGCGAATATTTATGATCCTGATGGCCCGGCCACGGGAAGCCTTGTCCCCAGACCGCGGGACAATTGCGCCATTGCCGGGGCGAGATATCATCCAGAACCGACTCCGGAATTCCGATGTCGACCACCTTAAGTTCACCGCAGCGGAGCCGCCCCGGTAAGAGAAAATGCCCGGGCTTCGCCCGAAAGAAGGTCACGGTCTTCAACGCCGTCGGCGCGATCCCCATGATTTGCCCGGTGTCGCCATGCACCCCCGACGGCACATCGACCGCAATGCAAGGCCGATCGCCGATCGCGGCAATGGTTTCGAGCGCCATGCCATCCATGGCTCGGCTCAATCCGGCGCCGAAAATTGCATCGACAACACATTCGCTCCCATCAAGGACATCCGGCGACAGCGCCTCGGTCTCACCCGACCACCGGTCGGCGTTGAGTCTCGCATCGCCCGCGAGCGCTTCGATCTTACCGAGCAGCCCCACACGAACGGTCTTGCCCGCTTCTTTGAGATAACGCGCCGCAACGAAACCGTCGCCGCCATTGTTTCCAGGGCCGCACAGGACCGCGACGCGGTTGCAGCCGAGCGACAGCACGGCATCCGCGACGGCCTTGCCCGCGGCCTCCATCAATCGCTCTCCCGGCGTGCCGGCTGTGATGGCGGCCGCATCAGCCGCCGCCATTTCAGCCACGGTCAGCAGACAGTGCAGGTCCGCCGTCTTCATTTGACGGCCTCTCCAGTTGACTGATCCTGCAGAATGAACCGGAGCGTGCGCGAATGAAACTCGCGGCGATATAAGACAAGCACGACAATCAGCGTCGACGCCATCAAAGCGATTGGATGGATTTGCCAGGCAAGAAGTGCGAGCCCGAAATAATAGGCGCGGATGCCGCGATTGGAATGCAGGGAGGCGAT
Source organism: Rickettsiales bacterium (assembly GCA_038131165.1). Taxonomy (GTDB): domain Bacteria; phylum Pseudomonadota; class Alphaproteobacteria; order UBA8366; family UBA8366; genus UBA6544. The sequence continues at coordinate 47,743 of JAYPOZ010000006.1, forward strand.
GGTCGATACTTTCGCGGCATTTTCGGCGCGCTTTCTATCCGCATCCGAAAGGTCCGCCGAAGGTCCAACCGCCCCGACCATAATGGCGCAGTAGTTCAGCTGGCGCATCGCCCAACCGAACTTAAAGAATGCGTAAACAAAGACGACGATAAGCGTCAAAATTTTGATTTCCCACAGCTCCCGGCTGCCGATGGCCGAAACCGGCAGGGCGCGCACCAACTCGATGGCCTTGTCTGTAGCGCCGAGAACCGCGATGAGCCCCGCGAGAACCAATATGGAAGTCGACGCAAAAAACGACGCGCTTTTGCTTAAACCGCGCAAAATCTGGATATCGACAATCCGGTTGTCGCGGAGGAGCATTTGCCGCATCCACGCCGTCCGCCTTTCGGCCATAACCGTTACCAGGTTCTCTTCGCCCGCCAAGGCACTCTCCGAGTACCGATTGTAGCCAATCCAGCACAGAAAGAACCAAATAATCGCGAGATAATCGTATGTCGAGAAGTCAGCCAATGATCGCTCACTAACATTAACGGCTATTAATTTGCGGGCACACTATGACCCGCTCTATGATCAATCACAATTAGGCCGAAGGTCGCATATGCCTTCAATGCGGAACCGTAAACCAGACGTTCGAGAAAAGCTTGGTAATGCTAAGCAATGGACGAGAAAACACAAAAAGCACTTAAACAGTTTTCGGACGACCTGACTGCGATTGTGGGGGAGGATCTGGCCCGGTCCATCGTAAATTTTGCACAGCGGCCGAGCGAACTCGAAGCCGTCTTCCTGAAGACGGACGGACTCGCGGGACTGGAAGAGGAAAAGCGGCATGCCGTCCTGGATCTCCTCGAGCACTATCTCGACCAGTAGTTTGCCCGTGCGTGGGTTTCTCCTGGCATGGCTCTTCGGGTGGAGCTTGCTGCCGGCCCCTATCATCGGCGCGGACGGCGTCCAAGTTCGCACCGGCGATATGCTCGAAATCGACGGAATCACCTATTGTTTGAGAGGAATCGAGGCGCCCGACCCAGGGCAAACGTGCCAACGGGCGAACGGATCAAGCTTCGACTGCGGTCACATCGCGAAAACGGCCCTGATGGACTTAACCGCGGGCGCCAAACTCGAATGCGATCCCGGCAAGATCACCGAGCGATGCACGATCACATCGTGCCGGGCAGATGGCTTCGACCTTTCGCACAATATGGTGCACACCGGATGGGCGCGCAGCCGGGGAAAACGCTTCGAGCAAGTGGAGGCGCTGGCGAAACGCCGGAAGCAAGGACTTTGGAGCGACCGATTCGAGGCTCCGATGAATTGGAAAAACACCAAGCGATAGGGCCGGTCGGCCATCGCGGACGATCCGCTCAACGCTTCTCTGTTCCCTCGCCGTGCCAAAGGTGTTAGGCAGCGGCCGTTCGCAACATCGCATTTGGACCAAGAGATGCGCACAGACACGTTCGATTTCGAACTGCCGCAGGAATGCATTGCCCAACAGCCGGTATCTCCGCGCGATGCTGCCCGGCTGCTCGAAGTTCTGCCCGATACGCTGCACGACCGGCGGATCGCCGAACTCCCGAATATATTGAGATCTGGAGACCTCTTGGTCCTCAACAATACCCGGGTAATACCAACCCGCCTGCGGGGACTGCGACGGGAGACGCGTATAGAGGTGACGCTGCACAAGCGGCTTGCAAACGACCGTTGGCTGGCCTTCGCCCGACCCGGGAGAAAGCTCCGGCTGGGAGACCGCATCGAATTCGGCCCCGGCTTTTCGGCAGAACTGCTGGAGAAACGGGAGGGCGGCGAAATACTCGTCAAGCTGACAAGCGCGACGGGAGAGCCGATTGAGGCCATCTACGCATTCGGAGAGATGCCGCTTCCTCCCTATATTCGACGCTCGCAAGAAGAAGACTCGGCAAACGACCCCGCGAATTATCAAACCATATATGGGTCGCAAGAAGGCGCGGTCGCGGCACCCACCGCCGGCCTGCATTTCACAGAGCCGCTTTTTGAAGCGCTCCAGAGCAAAGGGGTCCGAAAGACTTTCGTGACACTTCACGTCGGCGCCGGAACCTTCTTGCCGATCAAGGCGGATCGCATCGAAGACCATATCATGCACAGCGAGTTCGGGATTCTTTCCGCCGATAGCGCCGATGTAATCAACGAGACAAAGCGATCGGGCGGCCGGGTGATCGCGGTCGGATCGACGTCGTTGCGACTGATCGAAACCGCAGCCGATCAAGACGGCAACCTGTCGGCTTTCGAAGGCGATACCGATCTGTTCATATCGCCGGGATATCGTTTTAAGGCGGTCGACCTGTTCCTGACGAACTTTCATTTGCCGCGCTCGACCCTTTTCATTCTCGTCTCGGCATTTTCCGGCACCGAACGGATGAAGACCGCTTACGCGCACGCTATTTCGTCGGGATACCGCTTCTATTCATACGGCGATTGCTGTCTCCTGTATCCTCAGGATGCGGCGTGACGCGGCCGGGCCATGTCAGCTAAAGTGGTTTCATGAGCACTCAACCCCCGGAAACCTTGACCCACCTCGGAAGCGACGCCCCTTTGCCGGAATCGCCGGATCAGGCGATCCTAGATGCCGTCGCCAACCCGCATACGGATATCGATTATCTCATCCGGTTCACCTGTCCCGAATTCACCTCCCTATGTCCGGTCACGGGTCAGCCGGATTTCGCCCATTTCGTGATCGACTATGCGCCGGCGGCGACCATCGTCGAAAGCAAATCCCTGAAATTATTCCTCGGGTCTTTCCGAAATCACGCGGCGTTTCACGAGGATTGTACCGTGGCGATAGGAAAGCGACTGATTGCGGCGCTATCGCCGAAATGGCTGAGAATCGGCGGGTATTGGTATCCGCGGGGCGGCATCCCGATCGACGTATTCTTTCAATCGGGCGATACGCCGGCGGGTCTGTGGATACCCGATCCCGGCGTCGCTCCCTACCGCGGCAGAGGATGACGTCCAACGCCATCGTCGACCAGATCCGCGAGAAGGCTCTCGCCGAAGGCTTCGACGCCATCGGATTTTCTTCCCCCGATCCCGATGAGAAGGCCGCTGGCCGCTTAGAAGTCTTTCTGCGCCAAGGATTTCACGGCGATATGGGATGGCTGGAGAGTAAATCCGAGCGTCGTAAATCTCCGACGGCTCTCTGGCCGGAGGTCGGGACGGTGATTGCGCTCGGCGCGAACTACGGGCCCGATCACAACCCGATCGACCGATTGGAGGAATTACGGCACGACGCGCGGGGAAACGTATCGGTCTATGCCCGCAATCTCGATTATCACGACGTCCTGAAAAAACGCCTGAAGGTTATTGGCCGGTGGATGTGCGATACATTCGATTGCGAGGTGAAGGTTTTCGTCGACACGGCTCCGGTCCTCGAGAAGCCCATCGCACAGCGTGCGGGGTTGGGATGGCAGGGCAAGCATACCAATCTCGTCTCGCGCGCATTCGGCTCCTGGCTGTTTCTGGCCGAGATATATACGACGCTGACGCTCGCCCCAACGGCCCCGGAGAACGACCACTGCGGCACGTGCCAGCAGTGCGTGGACATCTGCCCCACCAACGCCTTTCCCGCTCCCTACCGGCTCGACGCCCGTCGGTGCATTTCCTATCTGACCATCGAACATAAGGGTCATATCGCCGCGGAATTCAGAAAGCCGATGGGCACCCGCATCTATGGATGCGACGATTGCCTATCTGTCTGTCCCTGGAACAAATTCGCGCGCGCCTCGGAAGAGCCCGCTTTCGCAGCGCGCGCCGATCTCGAGGGACCTGAACTACGCGACCTCCTTCGCCTCGACGATACGGCATTCCGCGAATTCTTTCGCAAATCACCGGTCAAGCGGACAGGCCGCGCAAGATTTTTGCGAAATACGCTCATCGCCGCCGGTAATTCCGGCGATGCGGCGCTGTCGCCAGATATTAAACCCTTGCTGGACGACCCTTCGCCCTTGGTGCGGGCCATGGCGGTCTGGGCCTTGGGAAGGTTGCTCGAGCGAGACGAATTCAATGAATTATCGCAGCAGTATGAGGCGACGGAAACCGATGCAACCGTTCGCGCCGAATGGCAAGCGCCGGAACTTAGCCGGTAAATTTCTTAAGCGCGATCACGGCGTTTAGTCCGCCGAATGCGAAAGAGTTGGACAGCGCTGCGGTGATGTCCATTTCCCGGGGCTCGTTCGGGATGTAGTCCAAGTCGCATTCCGGGTCGGGCTCAACATAATTTGCCGTCGGCGGCGCGATACCGTCGCGAATCCCGAGGACCACTGCCGCAAGTTCCAAGGCGCCAGCTCCGCCAAGGGCATGCCCGATCATCGATTTTGTCGACGATATCGCTAATTTTTGCGCGTGATCGCCGAAGACCATCTTCAAGGCGCGCGTCTCGGTCACGTCGTTCGCAGCCGTGCCGGTTCCGTGAGCGTTCACGTAATCGACATTTTCGGCGTTCAACCCCGCATCCTTAAGAGCGCCCGCGATGGCGCGCGCGGCACCGCCCGCATCAGGCATCGTGATATCCATGGCGTCCGAACTTAGGCCATGTCCTGCGACCTCGGCATAAATGTTGGCACCCCGAGCCTTGGCTTTCTCGAGCGATTCGAAGACAAACACGGCAGAGCCCTCGCCCAGAACCATGCCGTTGCGCCCTTTCGAGAACGGTCGGCACGTATCGCTCGCCATAACGCGAAGCGCCTCCCAGCCCTTCATCGTCCCGACCGTTATGGTAGCCTCCGCACCGCCTGTGACAGCGGTATCGACCATGCCGCTCCGCACCATGTAAAAGGCCTGCCCCATGGCATGATTGGCCGAGGAACACGCGCTAGCGATCGAATAGGCCGGCCCCTTTATACCATGCTCCATCGTGATCTGGCTGGTTGCCGCGTTAATCATCAACCGCGGAACCGTAAAAGGATGAACCCGCGTTTTTTTTTCGGCATATATCGCCCAATAACTGTCGTCGAGAGTCGTCTGTCCGCCAACGCCGGAGCCGATGATTGCCGCCGTACGCTCTCCGGCTTCGCCTTCGAATGACACCCCTGAATCGGCGATCGCTTCGCGCGCCGCGACCAGGCCGAACTGCGAAAATCGGTCCAACATTCCCAATTGGCGTTTGTCGAAATAGTCCTGCGGTTCGAAATTGGCCACTTCAGCCCCGATCCGAACCGTCAGGGTTTCCGTCGGGATGGTCGTGATTGGACCGATGCTGGATTGGCCCTTATGCACACGGCTCCAAAAATCCCCAGCATTGTGACCGGCCGCGGAGATTACTCCGAGACCCGTAATGACAACTCTATTCATTTAAGTTCTCTTTATTGGCAGAACCGCCGGCGAGTCTCGCGACGTTCAACTCCCGGCGCCGGCGTTATCATCGATTAACGATTGCACCGCCCTGACAACGTCGCCGACGGTCTCGAACTCGAGCTCTTGGTCATTCGCGTTGAAGGGAACATGGATATCGAACTTCTCTTCGATGGCGAAAATTATCTCCACGACGTCCAGAGATTCAATCTCCAAATCCTGCAGTTTCGCTTCGCTAACGACCTTGTCGCGTTCCACGGCAGCCTTCTCGGCGATAATCTCGAAGATGTCGCTCTCAACGCTTGCCATTGTGTTTCCCCAGTCCGGCTACGTTTAAAAAATGCGTCATGCGGGATGCAATTCCGAACACGGCTTCGTTAGCGCTTTTTCTCAGCCGACTCAATACTGCGGAATCGCTTTTTAAGGTCCATTACGTCGCTCAGCATCGATTCCAAGCGGCGCAACATCAGAACCTGATTAACGAAATCTCGCTTTTTAATAGCCGGCGTCCCCAGATAAATCTCCCGATCCGCTAAATTCGAAGCCACGCCCGCGCAGCCGCCGACGACGACATCGTTGCCGATTCTAAGATGGTCCGCGACACCGACCTGCCCCGCCAACACAACGCGATCCCCGACGATAGAACTCCCCGCGACGCCGACCTGCCCGCACAGCATACAATTCTCGCCGATCTCGACATTGTGGCCGATCATCACAAGATCATCCAATTTCGTGCCCCGGCCGATTCGGGTCGCGCTGATCGTTCCGCGATCGATCGACGTGCAGGCTCCAATCTCGGTATCGTCGCCGAGGATGACGGTCCCAATGGAATTAATGCGAACGATCTCGACATTCGTGGCGTCGATACGCCCCTTTGCTTTTGCAGTTTCGACGCTCCCAGGCTCAGGCGTCACAAAACTGAATCCATCGGCGCCAATACTCGCATTCTGATGGACAATCACGCGATCCCCCAACATCACTCTCTCGCCGATTCTCGCCCCCGGGTGCAAAAGGCAATTCTCACCGATCGCAGCTTCGGCGCCGACGGTGACGTGCGGCATAACGGTCGTGCCCGCACCGATGGAAGCGCCGGCACCGACGAAGACAAATGCGCCTATGCTGACACCGTCACCGATACTGGCATCCGGCGCGACGACAGCCGACGAATGAATGCCGGGTTCAGCATGAACCGGCCGCTCGAATACGCGTGTGAGACCCGCCATCGCATAACGCGAACGGCCCACGCTGACGTATCCGTCGACTGAGCCGGCCGGAATTTCGGCGCCATCGCTGACGATAGCGGCGCGCGCCGGACAGTCTTTCAAACTCTCGAGCAATTCCGCGTTCATCGCCAACGCAAGGTCGCGCGGGGAGCGGGAATCCTTAGGGTGAACCGCACTGTCCACCTCAAGATTCGGGTCGCCATGGACCGTCCCGCCCAGCGCTTCCGCAATTTCATTCAGTTTCATTTGTAGGAGCTTGGCCCAATTAACGGCATCGTGCCCGCATATAGCATGGACGCGTGGGCATGACGAGAGCGACGCCGATTAATCGAACAGCGCATCGATATCCGACTGGGACAGACCTTCATTGCCAAGCGCGGGCCCATTGAGGAGCGCCTCCCCTTCGGTCTTGGGTGCATCTTCCTTGACCGGAAGGTCGAGGAACGCGTCTGCCCCCCAAATGCCGATCATCGCGACGATGCGATCCTGAATATACCGAATCGTCTTGACGACCTTGTTGACCCTCTGGCCGGTGATATCCTGGAAGCTGCAGGCTTCCATAATATTGACGAGTTCCTGCCCCGCCTCTTCCGTTAACGCGTAAAGACGTTCGTCGGTTGGGTGCCGTGCAAGAATTTCATCCAACAATTCGCCGATATGTTCGGTCGAATGCAGAATGTCCTCGGTCGCGGTTGCGGTCGCCAAAACGATCTCATCGAGTTCGCTCGACGCGGCTTTGATCCGGTCGTCGTCGGCCATCGGATGCTTGATTGCTGCCAGCTCGGATTTCGTGCGGCCGATCGAGCGCACCATCTGCGCGATCTCGATCCTGACATCCGCCTCCTCGTCCTCGTCGATTTCGAGCTTGGCCGGATTTGCTGCCTCACGGGGGGCGCCGCCGTTTTTCTTGAGATCCGCGATTTCCTCCCGCAATTCCTCGATAGCCTCGAGAATCATTGCCGTATCCGGGGCACCAGCTGAGGCGGCGCCATCGGCGGGGCCGGCGGCGGGTTTCGCCACGGACATAGAAAAGCTACGACGCTTTTTGTAGCGCTCCGCCGTAAAGACCCGTTTCCCTGCATCAGCCATAAGAACTTCCCTCACACACCCATCAACGTCTCACGCCCAACCCGCAAAACCAAGTTTAAGCGCTGATTTGTTAACAATCCATTAGTGAAGATACACCGTCAAAGTTAAAGGAATACCGAACCGCCATCCACCATTAAGGTTTGCCCCGTGACGAACTTACTCGCATCTCCGGCCAGATAGATCACGGTGCCCGCAAGATCCGCCGTTTCCAAATTTCGCTGCAGGGTCTGCCCATTGGCGATAACTTCCTTGGCTTTATCGAGCTTATCGCCGAAGAACTCTTCCGTACCCTCCGTCATCACCGCCGACGGAGCGATGGCATTCACCCGAATCCAGTCCCGGCCCAATTCACGGGCCAGACTACGCGTCATACCGATTACCGCCGCTTTCGAGACGGCGTAATGCAGCGCGAAGGGGAGCCCGTACACCGCCGCCAGAGATGAAATATTGACGATACTGCCGCCCCCCGCATTTCGCATGCCGCCGACCACCGCCTTGCAGCAATTCCACATCCCGGTGACGTTCACCGCCAGACATTGATCCCATTCCGCAGGATCCAACCGGTCGAATCGACCACCCTTTAGTCCGCCGTAGAGCGCCGCATTGTTGATCAAAATATCGAGGCGTCCGTAATTCTCTTCCGCCGCTTTGGCGGCGCCGTCGCAGGAAACCGCATCCGTGACATCCAAGTGTACGCCGGTTGCCCTGCCGCCCGCAGCTTGGATGGCCGAGACGGTCTCGCCGCAATCCCGGACATCGCCCGCAACAACCGCCGCCCCTTCGGCCGCCAATCGAAGCGCATATTCCCGCCCGAGCCCCCGGGCCGCCCCCGTCACGATCGCGACCTTGCCGTCCAATCCATTTGTCATGCCGAAATCTCCCGTTCTCCCGCTCTAAACGCGCGACGGCGTTCTTTCCCGTATCCGCCACTCAAAGCAATCGTCGCCGTAATCCATGCGCTTCAAGGGTTCGAGCACCAGAAAGCGGTTGTGCGCCGTCAGCGCCCCTTCCCAAAGCCCGTTCCACGCCTCGAATGCGCAATGCGGCACCGATTTGTGACCGCGCATCAATCGCCAGCCATACTGTCGCACCAATACCCCATCCAGGTCATCCCTGATTTCGGTGCGGTCGTCCTGCGAGGCGCCAACGGCGGCCAGGAACGCCGCGAAGGCACGGGCGCTCGTATCCCTAACCTTGAATGCGGGCTTTATCCGATCAAAGTATTGCAATCCGATCAACTGGCCGGTGACGCGGCCCAGATAGGCGGCTTCAGCCGGTCCGAACCAGGCTGCCGCTTCGCTAAGAATCGAGCGCGTATAGTTCATGCTGTAATTTCGGTGCGCCTTCCGCAGGCGGCCCGCCGGCCAATCTGCCGGATCGACCCAGGGGGCCGCATCCGGATCGAAAAGCGGCGGTTCTTCACCTGGCGAGAACCTCAGCCGCTGGTCTTCCGTGAGATCGTGATCGTACTCATAAAAATAGCCCGACAGCCCATGCTGCGCATCGGTCCCCTGTGACGTGCAAACGAAACCGAGCCTTGGATTGCCGAGCGATACCCCGTTATGCGCATACCACCCCCGCAGCACCCCGCGCGAGACTTCCGTCGGGACGCCGCACATCGCCGTTCCGTCGTAAATCCAGCGTGGCGGCGGAAAGCGGACCCAGGCTTTTCGGTCGGATTCGTACATGTACTCGACCTTAACCCCGCCAATCTTGTTGGAGAGGTAATGGTACTGCGCCGCCTTCACGGCATCGGGAAGATCCGTCAGGCCCAACTTCTCCAACGCGGCGAGAAACAAATCCTCATGCTGGCGGCGAAAGACGCGGAACATCATACGTGCCGCCGAATCCGTGTCGCGGCGAGTCACCAATGTCAGGACGAAACCGGTGGTAAAGCCGTGGTAAAGGTCCGCTATCGCAACCCATTGATCTTCGACGGATACGTTTTCAGTCATGGATGTACGGATTTCTCGGTTTTGTGAACGCGCGCCCACAACAAACTATGCCACCCTTTCGAGGTGGGAAACATTTTCGACGATTCGCCGGAAAGGGAGTCGGCATGATGCAAGCAGCGACCCGTGCCGCATTCGCCATGGACTTCATATTGGGAGCGGCGGCAGGCAGAGCCGATGCGGGAGACCTGGAACTCTGTTTCACCCGTTCGGGCAGTTTTCGCATCGATGTCGATGTTTGCGGCCGGGCGATGAAGGTGCAAGACATCTCCGCGCTCACCCGCGCCACCCTGCTCCTGCGACGTGGACAGGCATACCTCGAGGGCAAGGCATATCAACTCGCGCTCGCGGATTTCAAGGCGGCCCTCAAACGCAACCCCTACTCCAGTCTGGCCCAAGAACTAATCGGCACGGCTCAGCTTGAAACAGGAAATTATCATTTATCGATAGAGAGGTACTCAAAGGCGATAAGATTAAACATTCATTCGGCAAGTGCCTATAAAGGCCATGGATTGGCGTATTTCATGACAGGTGACTTTCTCCGGGCGATCCGATCCTTCGATCGTTCCCTTTCGCTCTCGGCCCATGATCCTGAAACCATTGCCCTGCGTGCCATCGCCCTCTTCGCGACGGGCGCCTACCGGCGGGCCGAGCTGGAAATGCGAAGAGGGCTCGACCTTTCCTATCCTTATCCCTTGGGCTTTCTTTGGGCGTATTTGGCGGCGCGCCGGAACGGCCGCCCCGGCACCAGCCATCTGGACGCGGCCTATCGTGAAATAGAACCCGATATCTGGCCAGGCCCGCTTGTACGAACCATGGAAAACGCTCAGAATGAAAGCGCTGCCTGGGCAGCAGCACGGAAATCGGACGAAAGCCGTCGCGCGCGACGGGAGTTGCAGGCGGCATTTTTTATTGGTGCAAAAGCGTATCTCGACGGAGAGCGAACGAAAGCCCGCGCTTTGCTTCAGCGTGTGGCCCGGAGACCCGGATTCTTCAATGCGGTCGAAAAGCCCCTCGCCCGTCAATTGCTGAGCGAACTTCCGCGCTAGAACATATTACTCGGCCGCAAGAGCCGTGAGCGGCGCCTCGTCCTTCTGCAATTCCGGCAGCACAGTCTCTGCGAACAGCTTTAACATTGCGACGGTCTTCTCGTGCCCATAGTACGGGGGGTAATGGATCACCACAGAGGTCATTCCGGTCTCTTTCTGCAGCGCCTTGAGTTTTGCGATCACGGTGTCGGGGGAACCGTGCAGGAGCGTCGTTTCCGCCAACTCGTCATAACGGACCGTATCCACATCGGCTTTTTGGATGGCACCGAGATATCCGGCGGTATTCTTGCCCATAAAGGCCGAGATATGCTTCACGATACCGGCTTCGCTCTCCTCCTTCGCCTTCGCGTCCGTGTCGGCGACGTAGACCCATCGGGCGACATCGACATGACCGAAGGCCGGATTTGCCGCGAGTTGATCGGGAGCGGTCGCCATGCGCGAGCGGTAGTGCGAAATTTGCGTCGCCAGGTCTTGCGAGCGGGTAAGCGTCGAGAGCATCAATCCCATGCCCTTCTCGGCACCGTAACCGATCGAGCGCTCGGAGCCGGCTGCCATGTAGAGCGGCGGGTGAGGTTGTTGGATGCTTCTCGGAAAAATCTCATAGTCGCCGGAAATTGTATTATCGAAATATTTGCCGGCATGTGTCGCGCGGCCCGTGTGAAAGCTCTCCAGAATGAGGTCGACCGCTTCCTCCTGAATGTCGCGGCGTTCGTCGAAGGGAACCCCGAACCCCTCGAATTCGTAGGGCCGATAGCCGGAGCCAAGCCCCAGAATGAAGCGACCATTCGTCAAGACATCGACAAAAGCAGCGTTCTCCACGACCCGCATGGGATCGTACAGCGGCAACGTCATGACACCGGTTCCGATCTTGATGCGCTCCGTCTTGTCCGCAAGATAGGCGGCGTAGACGAACGGATCCGGCAGAATTCCGTAGGTATTCGAGAAATGATGCTCGGCGATCCAGGCGGTATCGTAGCCAAGCCGATCCGCCTCGACAATCTGACGGGTTACGCGGGCATGAACGTCGCGGTGAGGGTACGGCTCCTTCTCGATATCGGGATGCGATGTAAACAAAATGCCGAACTTCATACCCAGACCTTCCCTGTCGGTTCGCGCCGCTAATTTATCCTAAACTAGACTGCCGAGCGGTTTCGACAAAGCCACCACCAAGTATGAGAGGAGCCGGAAAGGACATTACCCCCCGAGACGATGATGCTAACGATCTTTCTGAAGCATCAGCAGGACAAGAACCTGGGCGAGATCAACGCAAACCTGAGTCAAACCGAGTTCCACAAGGCCTTTCCACCCGATGGAGTCGAGGTGGTGAGCTGGTATGTGATGATGGGCATCGGCCAAGTCGTGACGCTTAAATTTCCCGCCTCCCGCCTGCGCGAAGTCAATCTCGCGATCGAGCAGCGGGCCTGGGGAGCTTTTTCGACCGAGTTTTATGCGACCTACGATTTCAAGCCAGTTTGGGAGGAGATCAAGGCACGAAATTCCTAAGATTGGTATAAAGAAATTGGGCCGCCTTCACCAGGCGGCCCAACTCTCATTCGCTATCCGCAGGCTGGTTATTTGCCTTTTGCCTGCTTCATGCATTCTTCTTTTGCGGCTTTATCTTTTATTTTTGCGCACGCCTTCTTGGCGTCGCCGGCCGACGCACTGAAAGGCACTGTAACAGCCGAACCAAACGCCATTACGGCGGCAACCGCCATCGCGGCAACCAAAGTCTTACGCATTCATTTTTCTCCATGAAATATGGCCGAGGAGCAAATCTCCTCACCCCGAATTGAGCGCTCGAATCCTATTCCCGTCAATCAGAATTTGAGGCATCGTCGGACGTTCCGGACGGCGCAAACCTATCCGGCAACCGCATATTCCCTCAGAACGTCGGGATCCGGCTCACAGCCTAGGCCAGGGCCGTCCGGGACAATGAATTCGCCGTCCACGGTGTCGATCAGATTGCCGTAAAGGCTGGCTTCTAGGTCGCAGAAAAACCGCTCCAAGAGGCACGCTATTGGCTGTGCCGCCGCGATTTGAACGGTTGCCAGGAAACCCGGACCGAAATAGGGCGAATGCGGCATTAGTGCCACACCCGCCGCTTCCGCCAAGGCGGCGGTCTTGCGCATTTCGGTAATCCCGCCAACTTTAGTGACGCTTGGCTGCGCATACTGCACCGCGCCCGCTTCAAACATCTGACGAAACTCGAAAGCGGTGCACGCGTTCTCGCCGGCCGCGATGGGAATGCCGCTCTCCCGGCCCAATCGAGCCAATGATGCGAAATCTTCCGGCGGGAAGATCGGCTCCTCGAGCCAATGAATGTCGAATTCCCGCATTTGCGCCGCCATCAGGCGTGCTTGTTCGGGCGTCCAGGGGCAGTTGGTGTCGACCATCAAGGGAATCCCTGCTCCGGCGCCCTCGCGCGCCGCCCGGACTTCGGCGACTTCCGTCTCGTGAATCTTGATCGCGGCGTAGCCCTGCGCTCTCGCGTCTTGGACCTTGCCGCGGACGAGATCGGGGTCGCGGTACTTCAATAAACTGGCATACCCGGGTATCCGCTCGCGCGCCGCGCCGCCCAGCATACTGTGAAGTGGCAATCCCGCCCGTTTACCGGCAATGTCCCATAAAGCAATGTCGAGGCCGGAAAGCCCGAAGATCGTCAGGCCGTAGCGCCCGAACAAATGAAGTTTCTGCTGCATATCGCGAGAAATCCCGGCGATATCGCCTGCCTCCATGCCGACCACGACCGGGGCGATCATTGTCTCGACGACGGCCTTTACCGCGGGCCGGCAATTGTAGCTGAAAGCCTCCCCCCACCCGGTATATCCATCCTCCGTCTCGACCTTGACGATCAGGATCGACAACTTGTTCCAGGCGCGCCCTCCCCATCCGGCGGGAGGCCCTCCGTGATCGTACGGAATTTCAATCGGTATCGTCTCGATATTGGCGATCTTAGGCAAAACGCTTCCCTCTCGTGCCACTCATGTTAACGCCGCGAGCGTTGCAGCACGTCGCGGATCAATTCGTCGGTCAGCCGTTTTTGCTGCTCTGCTCGTAATTGCTGTTCCGCCTGAAACTGGCGTGTCCGCTGCTGCTGCTCCGCTTGCAATTGCGAGGTTCGCTGTTGCTGGTCCCGGTCTTGCTCCCCGCCTCCGTCGCCGCCGCCGACCCCAGGCGCTTCCACGGAAGATCGTGACGCATTCTGGCGATAGTTACGCCGCAATGGCGCCTCCAAAATACACTTCCATCGCCGCGCCTTCGCATCGTATTCCATGGAGAACCGGCTGCAATTGGGATCGAAATTCGGCCTAGGCGGGCGAGTTTCCTGTGCCGCTGCCATACCGGCAACAGTCAGCGCTCCTATCAGGACAATCGCTCGGGCTGCCATCATCGCGAAATTAACCCGATAAGTGTAACGCCGGATCGGCAATATGTTTTTTGAAGGCCGGCCGTTCCTGAATGGCCTTATACCACCTTTCTAAATTAGGCATAGGCGGCGATTCCAACCCGAACAGAAACCACCGATGAACCCGCATCCCGATGGGAATATCGCCCATCGTGAAACCGTCGGCCGCGATATATTCGGTCCGTCCCAATTGTTCTTCCAGAATTCCCAGCGGCCGCAGCAAGGAAACCCGCGCGCGCTCCACGGCCTCCGGATCCCGCTCCGCCTGCGGCAGCCGGACAAGGTTCATCACCAGAATGTGCTGTTCCGGCAGGAATTGGGCCTGCTCCCAATCCATCCACCGGCTGGCGGAGGCGAAAGTCTGCACGTCGTTGCAATACATCTTCTCGGCGGCGTACTTCATCGAAAGATAGCGGACGATGACATTCGATTCCCAAAGTGTGAATCCGTCATCGTCTATCGTCGGCACCGTACCGTTCGGGTTCATCGCCCGATACTCCGGCGTGTCGACATGTCCGAAGGGCTGGCCGCCTTTCGAGACATGGCCCTCCGGCCCCATGGTGCCGCTCGAAAGAATCAGTTCATATTCGAGCCCGGTCTCCTCGAGTCCCCAAAGCGCCTTTTGGGTGCAAGCGGATGTCGGCCGCCCCCAAATCTTGAGCATTCTTCCCTCCCTCGAATAAAGCTTGAGTTATTATATAGCATGCCGGTGAGCTAAAGCATTGCTTCCGCATTGAACCGAATTGGTCGGGTCCGATGTGGCACGATGCACCTACAGACTTCGGCGTTCAGTATTTATCCTTACCGCTGGAATCGACCGGATGCTGACAGCCCCGCGGCCGAGGATTTAGCGACACCGACAGTTTCTGATTTAATGAAAGACCGAGAGATCAATCCCTCCGCCTCTCCAAGGCGAGTTGTATTTCCTCCCTCGTCGCTCATATATCGAGGAACGCTGAGGATGCAACACAGACATGGCAAACATGTGACCTCAATCGTCCGGACCGAAGAAGAAATTTGTGAAAGGCTTATCGAATGAAGCTTCCCGTCAGAGCGATCATATTTTTGTTTGGTATTGGCTTGGCGGTATCCGGCTGCGGGTACAAGAGAACCGTAGCCGATCTGGAGGCACAGGAGGCATGGGACAAATTCGCCCTGGAGGCACCCGACGGCCCTTGACGCGAACGCGAGAGCCCGTTGATCCAATAATCGAGATGCCACGTAACAGTTCTCGAAGACTGCAGCGGGGGCCTTTTCCCGGCCTCCCCCTCCCAACTACCTGGGAGAAGGCTCCCGATGCTTCGCCTCCGCATGATCTCGGACAAACTGCCAAGGCATCTCTTACTCGGAGAGCCGCATATCCGATAATAAGGGGAAATGGGGTGGCTGATGGGAATTGAACCCACGACCCCTAGATCCACAATCTAGTGCTCTAACCAACTGAGCTACAGCCACCACAAATCAGGCCGCCTCTTTAGTCCCGGCGGCGCGTGCCGTCAAGCACGGGACTTCGAAATTGCCTTTCGCATATGCCGTCCGTCGGGCATAAGTTCTCAAAACCACATGCGGGGATAAAGGGGCCTAACAATGCAGCTTGCAAAAAATTTAGAACGCCTTGGAACCGAGACCGCTTTCGAAGTTCTCGCACGCGCCGCAGCGTTGGAACGCGACGGCAAGGAAATCATTAATCTCGGTATTGGTCAGCCCGACTTTAAGACCCCGGAGCATATCGTCGAAGCCGCGATAAAAGCCCTCAGAGACGGCCATCACGGATACACGCCGGCCAACGGCATCTTGGAATTGCGGGAGGCTGTCGCCGCCGACCTGCACAAACGCCACGGCGTCGATGTCGACCCGGAATGCGTCGTCGTCGTCCCCGGCGGCAAAGTGACGATGTTCTTCGCGATTCTCATGTTCGGCGAAGCCGGTGCGGAGATCATGTATCCCGACCCAGGATTTCCGATTTACAAATCGGTGATCGAATATTCGGGCGCCAAAGCCGTCCCCATCCGGCTACGCGAAGAGAACGAATATGCCTTCAGCGCTGAAGAAGTCCTCGCCGGTATTACGCCCAAAACCCGCCTCATCATAATCAACAGCCCTGCTAATCCAACCGGCGGTGCCACGCCCAAGTCCGAAATGGACAAACTCGTGGAAGGCTTGCAGGCCCATCCTGACGTGATGGTTTTGTCGGACGAAATCTATAGTCAGATGCTCTACGGCGGCCGGACCCACACCTCGATGTTGCAATACGAGTCGATGCGGGAGCGCACGATCATGCTCGATGGATGGTCGAAGACCTATGCGATGACGGGATGGCGCCTGGGATTCGCGGTCTGGCCGAAATCGATCGCCGGCACGGCGACACGGCTCGCGATCAATTGCCACTCCTGCGTCAATGCACCGACGCAATTCGCGGGCATCGCCGCTTTGGAGGGACCGCAGGATCAGGTCCGTGAAATGGTGGCGGCATTCGATGCCAGGCGTCAGGTCATCGTCCCCGCGTTGAATCAAATTCCCGGATTTACCTGTGTCGACCCCGGAGGCGCTTTCTATGCCTTTCCGAATATCACCGGCACCGGGATGAGCGCTCGGGCGCTGCAGGATAAGTTACTAACCGAAGCCGGGGTCGCAACCGTTGCCGGAACCAGTTTCGGCAGTTACGGCGAGGGATATATTCGGTTTTCGTATGCCAATAGCGTCGAAAACATCGAACGGGCGGTCGAAAAAATACGTGAATTGCTGCGCGATTGAATTTGTCCGCCCAAAAATACGGCAACACATTGATTAAAATTTAATCATCTGCCCGTTTTTTGTCATGCCTTCTGCCTCCGAAGTCACGGAATATGGCATAATTCATTGAAATAAAAGAGAAAAATTATCCCTGCCGTTTTGGCATGCGGCATGCTAATACCTATTCACCGCCAGTTCGGCTTTCCGATCGCGGTGGCATCCGATGGCAATGCACAAAGAAAGAGCCATGAAAAAAATCGAAGCAATCATCAAGCCCTTTAAACTTGATGAAGTCAAAGAAGCGCTGCAAGAAGTTGGCATCCAAGGCATCACCGTCACCGAAGCCAAAGGTTTCGGCCGACAAAAGGGCCATACGGAACTCTATCGGGGGGCCGAGTACGTGGTCGACTTCCTGCCGAAGGTGAAGTTGGAAGTGGTCCTGGACGATTCCCTCGTCGAACGAGCGGTGGAAGCGATCGAGCAGGCCGCTCGAACGGGCCGGATCGGGGACGGGAAGATATTTGTCTCGGCGGTCGAGGAAGTTCTGCGCATTCGTACGGGCGAGAGAGGCGCGGACGCCGTCTAGACACACCGCACACCCGAGCATCAAACAAAATTCGAACCAAATCACGACGAAAAGAGGAATACGGCATCATGTCCGAAGCAGTGGAGAAAGTTCTAAAACTCATTAAGGAACGCGACGTCAAATACGTCGATTTTCGTTTCACCGATCCGCGCGGCAAATGGCAGCACACCGCCCAGCACGTCAGCACGATCGACGAGACCAGCCTGACAGAGGGTATTATGTTCGACGGGTCTTCGATCGCGGGCTGGAAAGCAATCAATGAATCCGACATGTGCCTGATGCCGGACCTGGAGACCGCGGTCATGGATCCGTTCGCGGCCCAGCCGCTCCTGATTCTGTTCTGCGACGTTTTGGAGCCGACGACCGGCCAGCCTTACGATCGCGACCCTCGGTCATTGGCGAAGCGGGCCGAGGCCTATCTCGGTTCGACCGGCATCGGCGATACGGTTTATTTCGGCCCGGAAGCCGAATTCTTTGTCTTCGACGACGCCCGCTGGAACGTCAGCATGAACAACATGTCCTACATGCTCGACTCCGAAGAAGGCCCCTACAACACCGGCCGTGTCTTCGAAGAAGGCAACTTCGGCCACCGTCCGGACGTCAAGGGCGGCTATTTCCCGGTCCCGCCCGTGGATTCCGGAACCGACCTCCGGGCCGAAATGGTCACCACGATGACCGAAATGGGCCTCGAGATGGAGAAGCACCACCACGAGGTCGCCCCCTCGCAGCACGAACTCGGCATCAAGTTCAATTCTTTGACCAAAAGCGCCGATTCCATGCAGATTTATAAGTATGTGGTTCACATGGTCGCGCACGATTACGGCAAGACAGCGACCTTCATGCCGAAGCCGATTGTCGGCGACAATGGGTCGGGCATGCATTGCCACCAGTCGATCTTCAAGGACGGCAAGAGCACTTTCGCCGGTACACAATACGCCGACCTGTCCGAGACCGCCCTGCATTACATCGGCGGTATCATCAAGCATGCGCGGGCCATAAATGCCTTCACCAACCCGACGACCAACAGCTACAAGCGGCTGGTGCCGGGTTACGAGGCGCCGGTTCTGCTTGCCTATTCGGCGCGCAACCGTTCTGCGTCGTGCCGCATTCCCTTCGCGACAAGCCCGAACGGCAAGCGGGTCGAGGTTCGTTTCCCCGATGCATCTGCGAACCCTTATCTCGCGTTCTCCGCGATGCTGATGGCGGGCCTTGACGGGATCGAGAACAAAATCGACCCGGGCGATCCGATGGACAAGGATCTCTACGATCTGCCGCCCGAAGAGTTGCAGGGTGTCCCGACGGTTTGCAGTTCGGCACGCCAGGCAATGGAAGCGCTCGACGCGGACCGCGATTTCCTCAAGCGCGGCGATGTGTTCTCGGACGAACTCATCAACGGCTATATTGCCCTTCGCATGGAAGAGATCGATCGTTTCGAGACCACGCCTCACCCGGTCGAGTTCGCCATGTACTACAGCGTCTGACGCCTCGCGCGCCTGACGCCTGCGAAACGATTAAGGGCCGCTCCTTTGGGGGCGGCCCTTTTCTTTGCGGCGCATTTACGGCCCTAGCGACCGAGTTTCACGGAGAACTCCTTGCCGCCATATCCGTGTTCGAGATCGTGTGCCCGCACGATGACGGAGGTCACTCCGTCGGGGATGCGCACGCCGGACAGCGAACGCGTTAACGGCTGCTCTTCAACATGGGGATGATAGAGCGTCCGGGTCCCCAGCACGGTCCCGTCCGGCGCCACGACATCCCACTTTTGTTCGCATAGTGTTTCCAGCCGGTATCCGCATGGCGCACCGTCACGTTGAACGTATAGGTCTGCGCCCCGCTGTAACTCGCCTTCACGTCGACCACGTCGGCCTCGCCCGCGAAGGCGATGCCCGGTAAGAACGCCAGCAGCACCGCCAGCAGACCACGTTGCATATCGATCCCTTTCATTCCTTGGACGGGAAGAATAGCGCAATCCGAAACCCGGCGCGGATCACGTTTCCTTGACGTCGGCCGCCACCCGCATCTTCTGAATGATATCGGGCTCCTTCGGCGGTGCCCCAGGTTGCAACAGATCCACGAACTCCATGCCGTAGATCACCCGGCCCCAAATCGAATATTTCCCATCGAGATGATTGGCCGCCCCGGTGATGATGAAGAATTGACTGTCCGCCGTGTCGAGAGCGTTGATCTGATGCTTCATGCCGACGACGCCGCGCACGAAACTTTCCTTCGACAGCTCCGCCTTCAGGGTCTTGCCCGATCCGCCCTGCCCGGTTCCGGTGGGGTCGCCGGTCTCGGCGACAAAGCCCTTTTGGACCCGATGAAAAGTCAATCCGTTATAAAACCCCTGGCGCGCCAGTTCCTTCATCCGCGCCACATGCATGGGCGCCAGGTCGGGTTTTAATTCGATCACGACCCGCCCGTACTTCAGGTCTATGTAAATGAGATTCTCGAGATCCTTGCCCCGGATCGCATGATAGAACGCCTCCGGCTGCGAGCCAGTGGTCTTGGCGGCCAATTGCTGATCTGGCGGAGGTTCGGCCTTCTTCTCTTCGGTTTCCGCCTTGTTCTCGGTTTTTTCCTTTACCGCATCGGCCTTGTCCGACGGCATGGTCTTTTCGGCGCTGATCATGCTCAACATTTTTGCGATCGCGGCGGCCATTTCGGCGGATTGTTCCGGAGTGAAATTGGCGCCGGATGTCGACTGGACGGAAAAGGTCTCTCCCGGCCCGACATCCTGCGAGCCGAACTGCGAGCTCACCTGTATGCGGCCGACGATCACGGAAACCTCCGTTTTTCTCGGGTCGGCCAAGACATCGAAGGCGGTGCCGCGTATCCCGATGATCGCCGCCGGGGTCCGCACCCGCATGTCGACTTTCGCCGTCTTCGACGAGGCGAAGCGCAAGACGCCGCGGGTCAGTTGGACGACGCCGTTGAGCTTCTCTTCGCTTGGGTCGTAGACCATGTCGTCGAGCAGCATTTCCGCGCGCTCGCCCATGGTCATTCGGGTCTTGTCCTTGAACTCGAGCGTCGCGCCGCTGTTGCGGCCCGTGCGCACTTTCTGATTGTAGATCAATTTCTCGCCCGCCAGCATGCGCTTCGAGATATTGCGCCCGTAGACGTCGCCCACGATGATATCGGCAACGCCGATTTCGATCGCGCTGTGGCTTCCGCTCGCGGCGACCGATAGGCCCAATACTGTCAGGAGCGCGACGGCACGTTTAGTACCTCGGCGCTGGTGGCGGCGACTCATCATTTTGGCGGCTCTCCCCTTCCTGAAGCTCAACAATCGACGGAGCTGCATGCGGGAATTGACGCAATCTCCGTACCATGAATCCAGCAAAAACTTTCGGATTCTCCCGACAAGCCAAGAGCGCGCCCTAATACGAAGAGATAACAAGAGTTAGTTTTGATAAAACTAGTGTAATTGAAACATAGATATCGATTGATTTAATATTAATAAGTAATTACCTTTCATAAATATTTATCGAATAGGCTTATACACATGAACGGCACGGATATCGGCACTAAAGACATGATGGAAGATCTCATTCTCAATGAGATTCGTCGGTTGGCGGCATCTGCCGATGTCTCCGCCTTCGTCAGATATGCTGACAGCACCCTGAAGGGCGGACCGCTCGATTTCTATCTGGTTGATCCGGAATTCCCGGAATATACCGAGGAAATTCCCATCGGATTCGATTTCCGCGGGCTCGGCATCTGGTTTCTGTGCCGCCGGACGGGGGAAACCTTCCATATGCGCCATGTCATCGTCGAGATCGACGCCGACGGCCGGTTCGCGCGCGGCCAGGTGGGCGAGCAGGAGGGATACTGGGAAGACTTCCCGGCCTATATTTCGGACGAAAGAATGCTCGGCGGCATCATTCACGCGCGGGCGGCCTAAATCTCCGCATTCTTTCCTTTCCAGCCTGAGTTTTGGCCTGTTCGCTGCAATTGATTTTGACGGATCGCTCCGCGCGAAAGCGCTTGTTACCACTACATTTTGTGGACTAAAACCAAGCCAACCACTGTATCGTGCTTGCCTATCCACCATCTAGATTCCTATAATCGCGCCATGTCAGACCTCTTTCAAAGCACCGAAAAAGCGGGCGCCAGCGCCGGATATTCCGCCAAGGACATCGAAGTCCTGGTGGGGCTGGAGCCGGTCCGGCGCCGGCCCGGCATGTATATCGGCGGGACGGACGAGCGCGCGCTGCATCATTTGGCGGCCGAAGTCCTCGATAACGCCATGGACGAGGCAGTGGCCGGCCATGCCAGCCGCATCGAGATCGAATTGGCCGCCGACAACAGCGTGACGATCCGCGATAACGGCCGGGGCATTCCTGTCGACCCGCACCCGAAGTTCAAAGACAAATCCGCTCTCGAAGTCATCCTTACAACGCTGCACTCGGGCGGAAAGTTCTCCGACAAGGTCTATGCGACCTCCGGCGGCTTGCACGGTGTCGGCCTGTCCGTCGTCAATGCGCTGTCGGACGAGTTGGATGTCGAGGTCGCCCGCGACCGCATGTTGTACCGTCAATCCTATTCGCGTGGCACGCCGAAGACCAAATTGAGCAAGGGAGAGCCCGTCCAGAACCGGCGCGGCACCACCATCCGTTTCCATCCCGATCCCGATATTTTCGGAGAGGACAACCGCTTTAAAGCGTCAATCCTGTTCAAGCTCGCGCGCTCGAAGGCCTATCTCTACCGCGGTGTCGAGATCCGCTGGTCCTGCGAGCCCCGCCTGGTATCCGGCAGCAACGAGAATACGCCCGAGAGCGCCGTCCTGCACTTCCCGGGAGGGCTGACCGACTATTTGACCGAGGCCATTGGCGCCCGTGCCACCGTGACTCCGACGCCGTTCACCGGGCGGGTCACCGCCGAGGACGAAATCGGCAAGGTCGAGTGGGCGATTCATTGGCCCGAGGACGAGGACGGTTTCGTCAGCTCGTATTGCAATACGGTCCCCACCCCGCAAGGCGGCAGCCACGAATCCGCGCTGCGCTCCGCCGCGAGTCGAGGCCTCAAGGCTTACGCGGAACTGGCAGGCAACAAGAAGGCGAGTCAGATCACCGCCGACGACGTGTTGGGCGGCGCCAGCGTCATGCTGTCCGTTTTTATCCATGACCCGCAGTTCCAGGGGCAGACCAAGGAGCGTCTGAATTCGCCCGAGGCGGGACGCCTTGTGGAAACCTCGCTCAAAGATCATTTCGAGCATTGGCTGACCGGAAACCCGGCGAGCGCGAACGACCTGCTGGAGCGCGTCTTGGAGCGCGCGGAGGAGCGCAAGCGCAAGCGGGCGTCGCGGGATCTCGCCCGCAAGACGCCCACCCGGAAGCTCAGACTGCCTGGAAAGCTATCGGATTGCTCCAGCAATTCGGCGGATGGCACGGAGCTCTTCATCGTCGAGGGCGATTCCGCCGGCGGGTCCGCGAAGCAGGCGCGCGACCGGGCAACGCAAGCCGTCCTCCCCTTGCGCGGCAAGATTTTAAACGTTGCAAGCGCCTCCGCCGACAAGCTTGCGGCCAATCAGGAATTAAGGGACCTCATGCAGGCGCTCGGCTGCGGCACGCGCAGCGACTTCGACGCCAATAAGCTGCGCTACGAGCGCATCATCATCATGACGGATGCGGATGTCGATGGCGCTCATATCGCGTCCTTGCTGATGACCTTCTTTTACCGCGAGATGCCGGGCCTGATCGAAGGCGGCAATCTCTATTTGGCGCTACCGCCGCTCTATCGGCTCAGCCACGGCGGTACGGTCGCATATGCCCGCGACGATGCGCATCGCGAAGAGCTGATGGGAACGGTTTTTTCGGGAAAAACCAAGATCGAAGTCAGCCGCTTCAAAGGGCTCGGCGAGATGCCGCCGAAGCAACTGCGCGACACGACCATGGATCCGAAGTCGCGGATATTGTTGAAAGTTTCCCTTCCCGACAAACTGAATGGCGACGGCGGGGCGGCCGCAAAGGAAACCGGGCGGCTTGTCGAAGCCCTGATGGGGCGCAAGGCCGAGCGCCGTTTCGATTACATTCAAAAGAACGCGGAGTTCGTCGACGACATCGACGTTTGAGTTGTCCGCCTCGCGCGATAGGATCGCTTCATGCGCCTTGGCATTGCCTGCTTGGTATTATCGTTTTCGGTCTTCTTCGGCGGGCTGGCCCCGTCGCTGGCGCAAACGCCGCTCACGAACGATCAAATCATCACCAACTTCAATATCGTCGCCTTCGGCAACGAGTACACCAAGCAGCAGTACGAACACGTCCGAAAGTGGGAAAAGCCGATCTATGTGGGAATTCTCGGCACTCCGCCGGACTCGTTCGATGATCTCGTGATGAACTTCCTGGACGAATTGATCGCCGCAACAGGGCACCCGATGTCCCTGGCGTACTCCCCCCGCATGGTGCGCGAGAAGCGCATGGCCAAAGGCTTCGATCCCAACAAAGTCGTCAATATCTTCCTGATCTACGATACCATCAACGCCATCGCGAAAATCGTCGGAAACAAGAAAGTACCGCATTCGGATTTCGTGATTAAGACGCTGTCGGAAGGCAAGGCGCATTGCATGGCGACGATCAACAAGCGCAAGACGGAGGTCGTCAGCGCGGTCGTCTACTTCCCCTCGCACCATACCCCGCAATCGATCCGTGCGTGCGTCGTCGAGGAACTCACGCAAATCATGGGCCTGCCGAACGACAGCGACCGGATCACCCAATCGATTTTCAAGGACCGTGGGAAACACAACGAATTGACGCCGCAGGACCGCCTTTTCCTGCGCTTGCTCTATAATTTGGGCGTTACTTCGGGAATGCCGCGGATCGACGCCCTCAAGGCCATTTATGCCAATTTGAACAAAATACGCCCGGGGGGTGTCCGCCGAGAGCCCACCCGCTGATCAGGCCCAACGCGGCGGATGCGAGGCCAAAGGCACCGGGGGGCTGTCCCAAGACGAAGGCGTCTCCGATAAAGTGACCGCCGGTGCCAAATGCCGGATCAATCCGAACGGCGATGCGGTTTCCATTGTCAGATCCATCACGTCCGCTAGCCCCGGGTCCGGCAAATCGCGCGCATCTTCGGACGGCCCGAACCGGCCAAGCCGTTTTAACCAATGCGCTGTTTGCACGAGAGACACGCGGACCAGCCAGCTCCCGCCTTCCGTCGCACGGCGGCGGAGCGCTTCCATAGCGCCGAAGGCGCCGAGATACCCGGTGACATAGTCCAGAACCTGCGCCGGCAGATGGCTTGGTGGTCCGTCCCTGCCCTCGCTGTGTTCGTGTACGATGCCGCTGCAACATTGAACGATACTGTCGAACCCCCGTTTATTGCTCCACGGCCCCTCGTGGCTGAAGGCGCAGAGCGAGACACAAACGATGCCGGGACGCATCTCGGCAAGCGCCTCCGGCGAAAAACCGCGCCCCGCGATGGTTCCGGGTCGATAGCCTTGCGAGAATACATCGGAATTCTTGACCAAAGCCTGCAGGTCTTCCTTGCCGTTGTCCGACCCCAGATCGATCTCCGCGGCGACTTTCCCGTATCCTGTATCGATCACGAGCGCCTCGGAGAAAGCGAGACCGGGGCCGCTGATCCGCATCACCTGCGCGCCATGCTCGGCAAGGGTGCGGCCACACATAGGCCCCGCGATCACCCGCGTGACGTCGACCACGCGAATTCCCGCCATCGGCCTGTCGCCTGCGGGAAGCGGCTCGGGATCGCTATCGGCTATCTTGACGACTTCGAACAGCGGCAGGCCATCGACGGCCGCAGATTGGGGGTGTGCTGCCCATTCGTCCGCCGTTCGGACCATACCCGCGATGGAATTCGCGTCCGTGACGGCGTTCTCGAGATCGAGTGCGTCCCATTTCGCTACTGCCGCGGCAACCGACTCTTTGGTCTGCTCGGCCCCGAGCAGCCGGACCGTTCGCTCGCGATGGTGCGGGTAATTGCAATGTAACTGGAGCCACCGACCATCCTTGGTCTGGTAGATGCCGGAGACGAGATCCCAGCCGTGAATTTTCTCGCCATCGAGATGAACAAAGCGATCACTGCGCATCGCCATCGCTGCTCTGCGGACATCTATGGAGACGGTTTGGCGCCGTCCGGTGCGCAGTTCCCACAGGTTCGCCGCTGCCAACCCTGTTGCTGCGATGACCGCGGAACCCGCCGTGCCAATGAAGAAATTGCTCGCGAGGACCGGGTCCGTTCCGGCGATTTGAATCTTGTCGCGAGGTGCTAGATCAAGGCGGGCGAGCGACAATATGTCGTCAAGGGCGGCATAACAATTTGGCATGACAATCAGATATTTAGGCTATCAATCCCGAAGAAGCCAGTCCCTCATGAGAGCGGTCGCCGCATGCGGCCGTTCGAGTGTGGAAAGGTGTCCGCATTCCTCGATAATGCAAAGCCTGGCCTGCGGAATAAAATCGGCCATCTCCTCGTGCAATTCGAGCGGCGTCAACGCGTCTTCGCGCCCGCAAACGATCATCGCGGGCAGGTCGTAGCGCTGCATCTGCTTGCGGCGATCAGGCCTGTTCATAATTGCTGTTTGTTGGCGCAAGAAGCCCGCCTGTCCTACGCGTCCGGCCATTTCGATGACTGTCCGGGTAAGATCTTCGTCGTCGGCGCGGTCCGGGTGAATGAGCAGCGGCAAGAGCCGCGGCGTTACGCCTTTGAACTTGCCGATAGTTGCAAGTTCGATCAACGCTTTGCGCCGTTTCGTTTGTTCCGCCGTGTCCGCGCGCCCGGAGGTGTCGAACAGCGCCAGTTTCGTCACCCGTTCCGGGGCCTGCAGCATGATCTCCATGCACACATACCCACCCATCGACAAGCCGGCGAGCGCGAATGTCTCCGGCGCGCGCTCGAGAATACGCGCTGCCATCCCCGCCATGCTGTCATCATGCAGCGTATCGCCGACTTGAGATGTGCAAATATCATCCAGCCAAACGATCTGCCTTTCCCATAGGACCTCGTCGCAGAGAAGGCCCGGAATGAGAATCAAGGGTGTCTTCTTCACTCTTCCCCCTGTTTGTCGGCGCCTGCGGAACCGTTTAGTTAAACCTTCGGGCTAGACACGCAAAGCTCGGCTTGTTAATCAACATCCGCCTTTGGTCGCAACCTCTTGTAATAGGACGGGTGAGCGGCGAAATATCAAGGTGGTGTTCGAAAGAAACACTTTGCCTGCTAGAGTGCATATCAAGATCATTCACAAACTACTGAGGGCTCAAGAGCCCACTTCATGAACGCAACCACTTTTAAAGACCTTGGCCTGAGCGAAGAAATTCTTCGCGCGGTCACCGACGCCGGATACGAAACGCCGACGCCCATTCAAGAACAAGCCATCCCCTATGTTCTGATGAATCGGGACATCATGGGCTGCGCCCAAACGGGCACCGGCAAGACCGCTTCCTTCACACTTCCGATGATCGATATTTTGGCGCAGGGCCGCGCGCGGGCGCGCATGCCCCGTTCGCTCATCCTCGAGCCGACGCGTGAACTTGCCGCGCAGGTAGCGGAGCAATTCGACATCTACGGCAAGAATCAGAAACTGTCGAAGGCCCTGCTCATCGGCGGCGTTTCCTTCGACGATCAGGATCGTCTGCTCGACCGCGGTGTCGATGTGTTGATCGCGACGCCCGGCCGGCTTCTCGATCATTTCGAGCGCGGACGGGTTCTGCTGTCGGACGTAAAACTGCTGGTGATCGACGAAGCCGACCGCATGCTCGACATGGGATTCATACCCGATGTCGAAAAAATCGTCTCGTTGATGCCGAAAATCCGCCAGACGCTGATGTTTTCCGCGACCATGCCGCCGGTCATTCGGCGTCTCGCCAATCAGTTCCTAATGAATCCCAAGGAAATTACCGTCAGCCCGCCTGCGAGTACGTCCGATACGGTCTCCCAATCCGTGGTGATGGTCGGTCATAAGGACAAGCGCAGGGCGCTCCGGGAGCTTCTGGAGAGCGAGGACGTCAAGAACGCCCTGATCTTCTGCAATCGCAAGCGCGATGTCAGCGTGGTGCAGCAATCGCTGAAGCGGCACGGCTTCAATGTCGGTGCCTTGCATGGAGATATGGATCAGTTCCAGCGGACGGACACGCTCGAGGCCTTCAAGAAGGGCGAAATCAGGCTACTCGTCTGCTCCGATGTCGCGGCGCGGGGCTTGGATATCGAAGCCATGAGTCATGTCTTTAATTTCGATGTGCCGATCAACGCCGACGATTACGTGCACCGGATTGGCCGAACAGGCCGAGCCGGCCGCCTGGGCCGGGCCATCATGCTCGCGGCCCCGGATGAGAAACGCTACCTCGATACGATCGTCTCTTTGACCGGCCATGAGATACCGCGTCTCGAACTTGCGGGTATCGCCACGCCCGAGCTCGAAGATGAGCCAGAGGCGCCGTCGCGCGGCCGCAGAGGCCGCGGCGCGGCGCGAAAGAAGCAAGAGCCCAGTGCAGCGAAAACGGCGACAAAAACCGCAAAGTCGGCGGAGGAGACCAAACAGCCGGCGGGAAAAGACAAGGAGTCGGCTGCGGCAGCAGCGCCGCGACGACAAAGGGAAAGACCACCCAAGCGCACCACGGACGACAATCGAACGGGAGACACGGACGAGACGCCTGTCGGCCTCGGCGATCATGTCCCGGCGTTCTTGTTGCGGGCAACGGACTAACGCGCTCCGATTTCCTTACGGTTCGCTCGCGGTCATTTGGCGGATAATGGACAGTGGACCAAGCTAAACTCACCGCTTCCCTATCACACGCCGAACGCTTGCTGAATCAAGGTGCTTTGCAGGACGCGGAAGCCATATACCGCGCCATCCTGGCGGAAGTCCCGGGGCAGGCGAAAGCCTCCCAGGGGCTAGGTCTCGTGGCTCTGCATACCGGTCATGCCTCCGCCGCCGTAGAACTCCTCCAGATGGCGCTTATCGGCCTTCCGGATGACGCGGACGTGCATGCGCATCTCGGATTGGCGTTTGCGTCTGCCCGAGATGCGCGGTCGTCCGAGGCCTGTTACCGAAGAGCCTTGGAAATCGCACCTGATTACACCGAAGCGCATCTAAACCTCGCGAACCTTCTGCTTGAAACCGGCCGCATCGAAGAAGCCGCTGGTGCCTACGAACGCGCTGCCGAACTGGCCCCCGAGAGCGGGCCGGTCTTTTACGGCCTGGCGATGCTGGAGAGCCGGCGGGGTCGAATGGCGGCGGCAATCTCCGCCTTGGAAAGCGCCCTCCGCTATGCCCCGTCCCTGCTTCCGGCCCGAGTAAATCTGGCAACTCTACTGATGCAGTCCGGGCGGCATGAAGAAGCGGTCTCGCATCTCGAAGCCGCCGTCGAATTTGCGCCGGAGAGTTTCGACGCACGGCTGAACCTATGTGCGGCCCTGCAACAAACGAACCGAACCGCGGAAGCCGTCGAGGTCGCACGCGAAGCTTTGGCGCTCGCGCCGGAAAGCCCGGAACTTCTGATGAATCTGAGCTCGGCCGAGACCGCCAATGGACAGGCGGAAGACGCCTGGCGGACTCTCGACCGGGCGCTTGGAATGGCCCCCGACTATGCGCCCGCCAAACTGAACCGCGCGATGGTGCGCCTTCTGCTGGGTGATCTGCCGGACGGTTGGGAGGATTTCGAGGCCCGGCCTTCGCGCGGAATACTGCCGCATCCAAAAATCGCGGAAATCGCGGAATGGCGAGGCGAGGACCTGACCGGACGGACGCTCATGGTTTGGGCGGAACAGGGTTATGGCGATGTCATCCAATTTGCCCGCTTCCTGCCGCGATTGAAGGCCAAGGGCGCACATGTGCTTTTCCTGATCCCGCCCGCCCTCGAGCGGCTGTTCGCCGACAGCGCCTTGGCCGATGGCCTTATCGTGCGCGACAGAGATACGGAGCTGCCGGGCGCGGACTTTCAAATTCCTTTGCTCAGCCTGATGCACCGGCTTCGGATTACGATGGAAGAGGTGGGCACCGCAGGGCCCTACCTGGAGGTGCCGAAAGGCCTTCGGGACATTTGGACACCTGCTGTTGCCAGGCGCTCTGTCGGGCTCTGCTGGCGCGGCAGCGAAGCCAATCCAAACGACCATCGCCGTTCGATCTCGCCGGAAGGCTTATACGACCGCTTGTCAGGTATCGATGCCGATTTGATCGGCCTGCAGTACGGCGAGGCCGACGCTCCGTTCGATAACCCCGGCGCACAGGTTGCCGATTTCGCCGAAATGGCCGGGCTGATCGCGCACCTGGACCTCGTCATCAGCGTAGACACCAGCGTCGCGCATCTGGCCGGCGCCCTCGGCAAAGACGTATGGGTCATGCTTCCCTATGCCCCGGACTGGCGCTGGATGACGGATCGTCCCCGGACGCCGTGGTATCCGACAATGCGCCTATTCCGCCAACCGCGCCCGGGCGATTGGGACAGCGTCTTCGACGCCGTCTCCGCGGCGCTCGCGGAGACGGCCGCAGACTGAACCGGCGGCACCCCGCCTATTTCCGACGTGTCTCCACCAACGCGCCCTCGGACAGAAAAGCCTCGATTTCCGGCTCGGAATAGCCGTGCGTGGCCATAACTTCGCGGCTGTCCGCGCCGAACTTGGGCGGCGGCGTGCGCAGCGCACCCGGCGTGCGGGAAAACTTGATCGGCGTCCCCGCGCCCCGGTACCAGTCGATCTGCGCATCCATGTCCCGGTGGGCCGTATGCGGGTGCGCCATGACCTGGGCGATATCATTGACGGGGCCCGCAGGGACGTTGCGGGCAAGCAGACGGGCGCACAGGTCCTCGCCGTCCTCGTTTACCATCGCCTGGCGCAGGACGTCCGTCAGCGCATCCCGGTTCTGCGAACGGTCGCCGTTGTCCTTGAAGCGCGGATCCTCCGCCAACTCGCTGCGCCCCAGGACATCGCACAGCCCTTTGAACTGCCGGTTGTTGCCGCAGGCGATATAGATATCGCCGCTCTTGGTCGGATACTTATCGTAGGGTGCGATGTTGGGATGCTGATTGCCGGTGATTTGCGGCACCTTGTCGGACAGCAGGAAATTAGCCAGATACGGATGCAGCAGCGAAACGGCGCAGTCGTAGAGCGTCATGTCGATAAACTGCCCTTTTCCCGACCGTCCGCGCTCCGCCAAGGCCATCAACATCGCGATCGTCGAATACAGGCCCGTCCCCATATCGACCATGGGAATGCCGACCCGGGTCGGGCCGCTGTCGGTCGTCCCGTTGACGCTGAACCAACCGGCGGCGGATTGGATCACGGCGTCGTAACCCGGGAATCCCCCTAACGGCCCATCTGCGCCGTAGCCGCTGATCCGGCAGTAGATCAATTTCGGGAAGCGCTCCTTCAGGACGTCTTCGTAACCGAGGCCGAACTTCTCCATTTGTCCCGTCTTGAAGTTCTCGAAGACGATATCCGCGTCTTCGAGGAGGCGCAGGAGAATCTCCCGGCCGCTGTCCTGACGCAGATCGACACCAATGGAGCGCTTGTTCCGGTTCAGACCGATGAAATAGGAAGCGTCGCCCTCGTGGAACGGCGGGCCCCAGTCGCGGACTTCGTCGCCGAGGGGTGGTTCCACCTTGATGACTTCGGCGCCGTGATCGGCCAGGATTTGCGTGGCATAGGGTCCGCTTAGGACCCGTGTGAGATCGATGATCTTGATGCCGGCAAGCGCACCGGCACTGGCATTTGCGTCATTCATGATTGTTTCGTTCGTTCCAATTGAGAGCCTGTACCGCTCACCCCACGGCGATATCGTCGCGCGGCGGCAAAGGCGGGCTGTAGATAACGAGCACCTTGAGCGGCGCTTCGCCTTTCGCGACCACGGAATGCATCACTTTTGGCGGAATTTCAATCACTGTTCCCGGCCCGCACTCAACCACTGGCGCATCGCCGAGGCCGACATCGCAGCGCCCTTCGAGAACATAGATGATCTGATGCTCCGTCTCATGATCGTGAGGCTCCGCCGTGCCCCCCGGATCGATCGTGCCGTGCGCCATCTCGAACGTTCCACAGAAATCCTTCTCGACCAGACGCACGTTGACTGTTCCGTGGTGGCCTGGCGGTGCATATTTCACCAAATCGTCCTGATGCCGGATTCGGCCTTTCGGGTCTGACATTTCGCCGCCTTTCTGGAGGGAACTCCATCGCGCTAACAGATTGTTTACCTTTGCAATCTAAAAGACAAACTAGAGATATGACGGCAATTTGACCATTCCGCAGGTTTTCCTTTACAAACACGCTCGACTTAATGAATGCGCGCCGGCAGAAGCACGCCAAACCGAAAGGCGGCAAATCATGTCCGAACTTGAAGACGCGCAGGCCCTGCAATCCGAAATCTTCAACCTGTTTCAGTATATCGAACGGTTTCGCGAGGAGATCGCGCGCATCAATGCCGCCGAAATGGAAGAAGACAGCGATGCCTTTTCCAGCATGTCGGTCCAGCTGGACGCCATCGTAGCGGCCACCGAGACCGCTACTAACGGCATCCTGGAAAACCTCGAAGGCATCGACGGGGTGATTGATCAGCTGCGCGAATCAGACGCCGACGAGGCGCTCTGCGACAAGATTTCCGAACACACCATGTTCGCGATGGAGAATTGCACGTTTCAGGACATAACCGGCCAACGCGTCACAAAAGTCGTTCGATCCATCAAGTTCGTCTAAGAACGCGTGAACTCCTTGGTCGTACTCCTCGGCAGGGAGACCGTGGAGAAGCTGGCGCAAGAGCTGCCGAAGGTCGAAAAAACCGAGGAAGAGAAGCTTCTCGAAGGGCCGCAGCTGGCCGGCAAAGCCATCTCGCAGGACGATATCGACGCGCTCTTCGATTAATCCTTCAGAACATCCGGCCAGTTCGCCTCGCCCTTGGCGATATTGCCGGCCACGTCCTGCGACCACTG
>JAYPOZ010000007.1:0-32024 GCA_038131165.1 Rickettsiales bacterium
GGCCTGTTCGGCTACCAGATGGGCCGAGTTTGGAAGCCATCTGGGGAATGTCGGAATACATATCGGGAACGGGTAAACCGTAGACGTGCAGGGTGGGGTATTCGGGTATTTTTGGGATACCATTTATTGCCGCTATGCATCGTTATTGAGTGGTGCGATGGAAATGTACGCTTGGTCGTGCAAATTAAGATGCAGCCGCTGAACTGATGGCAGGGTCGGCAAACTCCGTATTGGCAAGTCTTGCGCAATTATCGCCCGACTCGGACAAAGCGTCCGTGATCGCGGCGATTGATGAGGCGGTGGATGATCTAGTGGCTCAGTTGAGCTCCAATTCCGGTGTTGTCGCCGATACTGAATTTCTGGAGCAGACGCAGCAAACGATCCTCTTTCTCGAAGCTTGTACCGGCTTTCCGGACCCTGAATTCAACGATCACGCACGCAAGAGAATGGTCGAATTGCAGGGCTTGCTGCTAGGGGCTAGTGACGCGTCGCCGAATGAGAAAAAGGCGTCGCCCGATACGGGTGGCCACGAAGTGAACGACAGCGCGCCTGCCGCCGCCGCAGCGGGATCGGAACCACCCCTCAATTTCGAGGAGGTCTTCGCCGACAGTCTGTGTAAGTTCATTGCCGACCGGCTGGCATTGTTTCATACCAGTCAACCGCCCGTCGAACTCTTGGACAGGCACGATGGTCTTTTGCCCTACCCGCTATCGCTAGAGTTTTCGACGGTTCTCGAAGACACCATCCGGGCGCATTTTATCGCGCCCATTCTCGCCAGCCGGAACATGAAAATTCTCGCCGGTGGTGTCGGTCAGGAAGATTTGAACGAAGCCTATTTCATGGAGATTTTCAATCTTCCGAAACGGGAGAACGTGGTGCGGACCTTATGGAGCAGCCAGTGGGGTGTCGTCAAAGTGGCGCTGCAGAACCAGCAAAGCGTGCAGGCGCAGGCTGCCAAGGGACCGGCGGGCGGTCGTGGAAAAGCGAAACAAGGCTTGCTCGGCAGAATGTTCGGCAAGAAGGAAAAGGCGCCGCGAGGGCCCGTTCAACCCGCGGCCGGGTCGGACACGGCTGTAGGACTGGCGATATGGGAGGCGATTACGGAAGGGAAGGGCAAGGAATACGATCCGCCCCTCCCGGAAGAGATCGGCTTGTTCGATGCATTGTTCGATTACAAGCCTGGTGCCATCAACAAGCGAAAGGTCGCGGTCGAGCAATTGTTGCGCCAGGAGGTCGGCGAGCAGGACGCCCGCGAAGGTTCTTCGCGCCTCTATATGTCGCGCATGGTAATGGAGCTACCGCCGCATTGCGGTGAATTGATAGCGCTATGGGCCTATTACGAACACCATGACATTTTCTCGCCGGAAGTGCTGAAAGCGTATTTGGCAAGCCAGGCGACCAGCGAAGGCGCTCGTCGCGCGGCCCTACCGCTTTTCCTGCGCTGGGTGCCGGATCCGATCGGCCGCGGTGAAGAGTAATTCTCTGAGTACGAGATCAGAAGCGGCTATCTTTGATTGCCACGAAATGAGCGATTTGATCACGAAGAATAAGTTTCCGGCGCCGGTCGACCTTGCGGCGGTGGAACGCGTATGGCGGGATCGCGGTTATTCCTGCCAGCATTTTCAGGATCCGCCAGGACGCGTTTGGAGCGATTTCGTGCACCGAACCAACGAAGTGGTCACGGTCGCCCAGGGGCGCTTGCAGGTGACAATCGAAGGGACGACCGTGCTGGCCGAGGTTGGCGACGAGGTCTTTATTCCGCGCGATGCGGTTCACACGGTTGCGAACGCGTCGGACGGGGAAACGATATGGATGTTCGGCTACGATTGAGCCACCGCATTATCCGCGAACGCAAAGCGGTCCATCGTCTGCCCGCTGGAGAAGCCGATCTTATACTTCTTGCACCTGGATTCGTTCCCGGAGAAGATGAATTGACGTATTTTTCAGTGCTGTTGCCAAAACTGTTCACGATGTGCCGAACATGAGCGGAGATGGTTTGCATCCAAGGCGAGGGTCGTTTGCCGAATCCTTGGCGTATACGGCGCAGGAGCATTTCGAACGGCTCGATCAGGCGCTCCATTCGCTATGGAAACTCGGCCGCAATGTGATCTTGATCTGGGCGCCGCGCGAGACCGGAATCGAAGTTCTCGTCCTGCCGAACTATGAAATCGCGGCGCTCGCGAGTCGGGGCAATCCAAAACAGCAGGGACAATGTGGCACGGCGCTTGATCGCCGCATTCATCAGGAAAGCACGTTCATCGATACCGTTATCGGCGGGCCGAAACTCGTAGAATTCGCGGAACTGGGTCGTATCGCCGACACCCTGGGCTTTCCGACTCAGTATATCGACCTGCCGTTTTCGCCCGGCGTGGACGTCGGCTTGCGGATGATCGACGCATTGGTGCGCCGTTACAGCCTTTCCTATGTCGAAGATCGCGCGGTCGCTCTCTTCGACATCGTCAATTTCTCTCTGTTCTCGCCGCTCGAGCAGGTGACTCAACTCAACAGTCTTGCCTATTCGGTCAATTCCGCGCACAGCAAAATGTTGCAGCGGGAGATCGATATTAATTTTGCCCGGAGCACCACAGGAGACGGATTCTATATTTGGAACCGCGATCGCAGCATCCAGGCGAATGTGAACTTGTACCACTTCATGCACCTGGTTCTGGCCGATAACGCCATCGCCCGGACCAAGGCGAAGCAGCGGAACGCGGTCCCCTTGCTGCGCACATGTTTCGATATCGGCGGCCATTACGAGTTCTATCAGTCGGAAGGCCTGTCGCCGACGGTCTACAGCTATATTGTTGGCGATGTAACCATCGAGCTTGCGCGGATGATTGATAAGGCGGTACCCGGCCAGATCATGGTCGGCGATTTTCGGGTCGAGATGCCCGACGTGGATAAGGACATGCCGCGGTCGATATCTTCGACGGAGTTTATCGAAAAAACTCAGGAGACCCTCAGTAAACTGCAGGGCCTGGTACTTTCGGGCGATGAGATCAATTCGATTCAGTGCTATCTGACCGGGGAGCGGAATGCCGAGGGAGGATTCGGCATTAAGAAGTATCTGCTGCACGACAAGCATGGCCGCACGCGGCATATTTACAATGCGAAAGTGAATATCTATCGGCAAAAGGCGGATCCGATTTACCTTGGCGTCCAGGATAAGGATCTGACCGCTTTCGAGACCGAAAATTCGGGCGAGTTCGCATTCTCGGCGGCTGATTAGCATGAGCGTGTTCAGCGTTTCGCAACGAGGGCGACCCGGTGTGAGGGCATGACGGAATTCTTAGCGAGGAGAAGCGTTTTCGTGCGGCCTTTGCTTCTCATGGCCGCATTCTTTGCGGTTTCGTCCTGCGGGCTCGACGACCGACGGCCGGGGCCCGATGCCATAGCGGCGGCGAGCCAGATCGCCGCCGATATCACCGCCCACCGTGCCGCTGCCGACCTCGGGGCCGAGTTGTCGAGTCCGGCGCTGGCCACCTTTGCCCGCGTCTTCGAACGGGTGCGCCAGGACTACGTGCGCCCCGTGACCGATCAGGCGCTGCTGTCGGCGGCCCGTTCCGGGCTGAGAGAAGCCTATCCGGATCCCAAGGGCGTCGATGACGGCAAACTGGTCATGGCGGCGGTCGACGGCATGCTCGGTTCCCTCGACCGGTACAGCACCTATCTCGATCCGTCGGATCTCAAAGCCATGCGGGATCGCATCCGCGGCGAGTTCGGCGGCCTCGGAATTCGAGTCAAAAAGCACGATGAAGGGCTGAAGATCGTCTCGCCGATCGATGGCACGCCTGCCGATCGAGCCGCGCTGAAGGCAGGCGACATTATCACCCATGCGGACGGCA
Source organism: Rickettsiales bacterium (assembly GCA_038131165.1). GTDB lineage: Bacteria > Pseudomonadota > Alphaproteobacteria > UBA8366 > UBA8366 > UBA6544. Next base: position 3,846 of record JAYPOZ010000007.1, read on the forward strand.
AGGCCTTGAAACCGTTATCGCTCGGTGCGTCCGTTAGACTGCTGCGGGGGGCCGTCGGGGAGGCCGTCCGATTGACGATCCTGCGCCCTGAAGCAGCCCCTTTCGACGTCACCGTGACGAGAGACGTCATCAAGGTGGTAGGGGTGCGTTGGCGGATCGAAGGCGATGTCGGGTATATCCGGGTCAGCGAGTTTACCCGCCACATCAGCCGGCGTGTCGAAGACGCCGTCGAAATGATCCGCGCCCGGGCCGGGCGTGACCTGAAGGGCTTTGTCTTGGATTTGCGCAACAATCCGGGCGGTCCCTTCGACGAAGCCGTCTACATGTCCGACGCCTTTCTGGAAAGCGGTCGGATTGTCTCGACCCAAGGGCGCGACAAGGAGACGAGCCACGAGGCCGAACCGGGTGATGTCTCAGGCGGAAAGCCCATCGTCGTCCTGATCAACGGGGGATCGGCGTCGGCCTCCGAGATCGTGGCAGGCGCGCTTCAAGATCATCGGCGCGCGGTGCTCATGGGGGACCGCAGTTTCGGCAAGGGGACGGTCCAAAGGTTGATCCCGCTGGGCGGCGGCGACGCCCTGCGACTCACGACCGCAATATACCTCACGCCTTCCGGCGCCTCTGTGGACGGCGGCATCGCGCCCGATGTCGCGGTCAAATCGGATGAGAGCCGCGAGGGTGACGAACAGCTGGAACGGGCCCTCGAGACGGTCCGGGAAATGGCTAGAGCCCGCTCGTGACGTAACTTCCGTCAATCTTCTGCAGTTCGGATTGGGCAAAAATGGATTCGTCCGCGAGCCAGCGATCGCCAGTGTCGGGGTGATCCAATGCGATCTTAAGGGCGGCGGTCAGCTCCAGGGGCGGACATCGAAAGCCAAATTCCCGGACTGCGGTGGCCATGCCCAGCTGGGCGCTGTTGAAGAGCGTTTTGGGAACCAACAGAAAAGGTTCCTCGCGCTGTCCGCTGGTGACTTCGGCGAGGGTGGCCGAAAAGTTCCGAAAAAGAGCCTCGCAGAATCCCACATCCGACGAGAAGCCGCCCCGGCACAGAAGTGGGCGCGCCGGGTGGGCGGAACAGGCATCGGAATCGAGCAGGCCGCAGGCAAGGCTGTTTTCCAGCCGCTCTCCCGTGCTGTGCCCGGCAATCTCTTCCGTCCGTCCGGCCAGCAGCGCCCGCAGCCTCCGCACTTCTTGCGGCGAATAGGTTTCCCGGATGAATGCCGCGACGGCGACGACTTCCGGTCCCGTCACCATGACTGTTTGATGGCAGCACCACGAACATCCCTTTTGGCAGTCGTATTTTGGCGATTCGTCCTGCAGATCGCGCCAAACTTCCTCGGCGATCCTCGCAGCGGCCGCGACCGCCCGTGTCAGAGTAGCGGGAGTCGGTTGGTCTCCCAGGATGCCGCGGCATTCCTCGTAAATCGCCTGCATGAGGGCCGGCTCGAGGAAATTGTCGGCAAAATGTCGGGCACGTTCTTGCGGGCTTGCTTTCGTCACAAACCAAGGCGCTTGATCGTCAACCGTCATCGCTTCCCCATTCCGTTTTCACCTTGCCGCCGGATTTGGCCCCAACTTTGCAGCTACCTTTGTATATCATATACGCAACGATGGAGAGCGAAATGTATCCCGACGATGACCACCCGCTCGACGGCCCCCACCCGACCGATTGAACAGGGCCGCTTAATTTGCCGCCAGTGCCGGCGGTTTCCGCCGGATGACCCTGATTTTGCCTAGATTTCGCCGTATTGGCTGGCGACATTGGACGGGCTTCGTCGAGCCGTCGGTACGGTGCGACACAGACTGATCATCCAAGCGCGCCCGGCGAAGATGTCGGGTACGCGTTCATCCTCCCCAAACTCGGGCCGCCTTGCTTGCAAGCGCGGCCCAACTTTTGGGCGGTGGATAAATTTTCGGCAGAAATGCCGGGTCTTATACAAAAAGCACGGCGCAGATGAACACGGCGGCGGCGATGCCGGCAACGTCGGCGGTCAGACCAGCGGCAAGCGCATGGCGGATTCGGCGAATCTGCACGGCGCCGAAGTAGACCGCGAGGACATAGAACGTCGTCTCCGTCGAGCCTTGAAACGTGCTCACCAAGAAGCCGACATAGGTATCGGGCCCCGTGGCCGGATCGGCGAGAATCGACGCCAATATGCCGTAGGCACCCGATCCCGAGAGGGGCCGCAGGAGCGCCATCGGCAGTGCTTCCGGCGGCAGTCCGACCAGCCGGGTCATCGCCCCCAACGGCTCGATCAGGAGTTCCATCGCGCCGCTGGCGCGAAACATGCCGACCGCGACCAGGATGGCGACCAGATAGGGAATGATGCGAATGGCGACCTGGAAGCCGTCCTTGGCGCCTTCGACGAAGACTTCGTAGACCCGCACGCCCCGGGCCATGCCGAACCCCAAAAGCGCCATCATCAGGCCCGGCACGATCCAGGGGGAGACCGCGCGACCGTAGAGGATCGCCAGTGGGATCAGCGCGACGATGCAAAGCAGCGCCAGCGCCGAGACCCATCCCGGATAGGCTTGGCCTGTATCGGCGGCGGCGGCGGCCTCTGAGATGGCACTTTCTTCCGGCAAAGCCGCTTCCGGGCCCGCGGATTGCGGTGCCAGGGCCGAGACGGCCGGCTCGATCGGAAACCAGCGTTGATAGAGCTTTGCCGATAGGATGGCGACAATCGTGGAGCATAAGGTCGCGAACAGGGTCGTCGGCAGGATCGCCGCCGGTTCGATGGAGCCCGAGGCGGCCCGCAGCGCGATGACGCCGGTGGGCAGAAGGGTCACGCTCGACGTATTGACGGCGAGAAAAAGCACCATGGCATTGGTCGCCGTCCCCTTGTGGGCGTTCAGCTTGTCCAATTCCTGCATCGCCCGGATGCCGAACGGCGTCGCCGCATTGCCCAGCCCCATCACGTTGGCGGACATGTTCATGATTATCGCCCCCATGGCGGGATGTTCCGCCGGCACGTCCGGGAACAACCGAATCATCAAGGGGCGCAGCAGCCGGGCGATGATGGTCAGCAATCCGCCTGCTTCCGCCACCTTCATCAGACCCAGAAACAGCGACATGACGCCGACGAGGCCGATGGCCAGCGTCACGGAATCCGACGCCGTGTCGATCATTCCGGTGGCCAGGGCCTCCATGGGTTGGCCCGTATCCGGTGCCGCCGGGACGACGGTAATCTGGCGATAGGCCGCGACGCAGAACGAAATGAGGACGATGCCGAAGAAGACCGCGTTCACGGTGCTTTATGCCTTGCTGTCGTCGAATGCGCGAAGCGCTTCGTGCAGGGCGCCGACGTCGCTGACCCGGAGTGTGGGTACGACCTCGCCGCTATTGGCGTTGCCGCTCTCGACCATCACCGAACGGAGCCCCGCCGCCTCGGCGCCGGCGATATCCGTCTCCGCGGTATCGCCGACCATGATGGTATGCTCAGGCGCGAGCCCGAACCGCGTCAGCGCCTGGCGGAAGATACCTGGCTGCGGCTTGCCGATCACCGTCGCCCGTGCTCCGCCGGCGGCCTCGATGAAGGCCTGCACCGCGCCCGCACCGGCGCGGATGCCGGTCTCTATGGGTACCGTCCTGTCGGGATTGGTGACGATCAACCGGGCCCCGTTTCGGACGTGGACGGCCGCGTCCGACAGGCGCTGCAGGGTGAGCGACAGATCGATGCCGGCGACGACGAATTCCGGAGTATCGCTCTCGACCAGGCCGGCGGCGCGCAACTCGTTGCGGAGGGCCTCACCGCCGACGGCGAAGACCGCGGCGCCGGGTCTTGTCTCCGCGACATGGTGGGCCGCGGCCCAGCCGGACGTGATGATCCGATCGCCCGGCAGATTGATTCCCATGGCCGCAAGTTTTTGCGAATACTCGGCGCCGGTTTTCAGCGCGTTGTTGGTGATGGCGCCGACGGTGCGGCCGCTTTCGGCGAGATAAGCGAAAAGCTCAGGCGCACCTGGAATGACATCCTCTCCCCGGTAGACAACGCCGTCCAAATCGAACAGAACACCCTTCACATTTGCAAGCGGCGCGCCTTGATGCTGCTCCGCATGCCGCCGCCGCAGGACCTCGAAACTCGGCAGTGGCGGCACCCACCGGTCTCGGGATTCCCGCAGGGGCAACCGCATCTCTATGGGATCGGCCCCATGGCATTGCCAATGGATGTCCCCGCCGATCTCGAGCGTCGACCAGGCCCCTGCCGGCTCCGGCGCGGTCGTGTAACTTTCGCTCAGCGATTGCAGCGAAAGATAGGGAATGCCGTCCACTGTGTTCGCCTTGTTCCAATGCACATGGCCCGCCACGCACAACACGACATTGCCGGCCTCGACGAGAGTCTTTCGGATCGCCGCGGTTTCCTGATATTGGGCGAATTGCGGATTGGCCTCGAAATAGTAATTTCCCGTCATCGCCGCGCCGTCGAGCGGCACATGGGTGAACACAATGGCCGGAAGCGCCGTCGCGGCGAGATCGGCGGCCAGCCAGTCGAGGTCCGCCTTCGGTAGGCGGAACCCTTCGCGCGCGTCGATTTGCGCGTCGGCCTGCCAGAACACCAGATGGTACCCCTTGATATCCATGCTCTCGCTGGCCAGGGAGACGCCGAGCAGCGCTTCGCCTTCCGCCGCCGTCATGAATTCGAGGTCGTGATTGCCGAGAAGGTGGCGCCGCGGCACACCGACCCGCTGGAAGGCGCCCGCCACATCGGCGGTCAATTGCCGGTCGGCTTCCGGATTCCGGTCGCTGATCCGGTCGCCGAGATCTATCACGAGATCGGCGTCCCAACCGTTGGCGAAATCGATGAATTCGCCAAGCAGTCGCATCGCTTCCGGTCCCATCTTGGTCTTGGACGGCGGGCCGTGATGGATGTCGGTGACGAGGGCGAGCTTTAGCTTCTTGGAGGGCGGGTTCACGGATTGATCACCCGGTGCATGTCGAGAACCGGTGTCGGATGTCCCGTTTGGCAAAGCATATCGTGGACCTGTCCCCTATGGTGCGTCTGATGGTTGAAAAAATGCGCGAACAGCAGCATCGCCGGATCTTCCAAGTTGCGGCCCTCGTTGTTGATATACCGGATCGTGCCTTCGAAGAACGAGCTGTCGAGCCGTTTGACGAATCCGCTGATTCGCGCATCCTCGGCCTCCCGAGCTTTGCGCACTGCGGCAAACTCCTCGTAGAGAGTTTGATCCAGGCCGGTCGATGGCGCCGAGCCGCCTTCGAAGCGCGCCATCCAGATCCGGTCCCCCACCATGAGATGATTGAGCGTGCCGTGAATACTGGCAAAGAAACCCTTGCGGTCGCGTTTGCGCTCCGTATCCGAGAGACCCTCGCAGGCTTCGTAGAGGCGATGGTTGGCGCCGGCGTTGTAGCGGGCGAGCATTCGGTAATGGTCGAGCAGGGGGTGGGTCATGGTTTCCGCAGATTAGGATATCGCCGGGGAGCGGGGCAAACTCGGAATGCCCGGCCTATGCGCCCGAGAGATGCCGGGCGAGACCGGCGCAAAGCGCGTCGCCGCTCTCCGGATTAACACCGAGATGGGTGACCGCGCGGATTCGGTCCGCGCCGAAGGCGCCGACCAACACACCGTCCGCGCGAAGTCTGTCCGCCAGTTCCGGCGCCGCAAGGGCGCCGGGCTGCAGATCGAAGATGATGATATTCGTCTGGACCGGCAACACGCGGCGGATTCCGGGCAGCCGGGCGATCCGGTCGGCGATGGAGGCGGCGAGCGCGTGATCGTCGGCTAGTCGGTCGACATTGTGATCGAGCGCATAGTGGCACATTGCCGTGACGATGCCGGACTGCCGAAGGGCGCCGCCGATGCGCTGTTTCACCCGCCAGGCCCGGCCGATGAAGTCCCGCGAGCCCGCCAGGACGGCACCGATGGGAGCGCCCAGTCCCTTGCTGAAGTCGATCCAGCAGGAATCGTAGCCTTCGGTCCATTCCGTCGCGGGAATGCCGCTTTTCACCACGGCGTTCATCAGGCGTGCGCCATCCATGTGGGTTGCGATGCCAAATTGCTTTGCGATCTCGGCCACGCCCCTGATTTTCTCCAGTGGCCAGATTGCGCCGCCGCCGAAATTCGCCGTCTGTTCGACGCTGATCAGCCGTGTCTCGGGCGCATAACGCGATGCGGGACGAATGGCCGCGCGTGCCTGTTCGGGGGCGAAGATGCCGTTCTCGCCGTCGATGGCGTTGATCATGGCGCCGCTCATTGCCGCCGGTCCGCCGGTCTCGAAGTTGATCAAATGACAGGTGCGCTCGCAGATCACCTCGTCGCCGGGCGACGTGTGCACGTTGATTGCGATCTCGTTGCACATGGTCCCGGACGGCAGGAAGACGGCGGCCTCCTTGCCGAGCAGTTCGGCGACGCGGGCGCATAACGCAAGCGTCGTCGGGTCGCCGTCGCTCTGCTCGTCGCCGACCGGCGCGTCCAGCGCCGCCTCGCGCATGGCCCGGCTCGGAATGGTATGCGTATCGGAATAGAAATCGTGCATGGGTTCTCTCATTGGATGGCGGCGACATGCTTTCCGTGGGGCCGTTCAGGACGCGCCGAGCATCTTCCAGCGCCGGTAAAAGATGCTGCGGCTTTGCTGCGAGACGGCGGCCAGCGGCCGCAGCAGGGCGGACAGGAGCCGCGGGTAGGGCGAAGGCCGCATCACGTCCATGAAGACGCAATACCGCCGTCCCTCCTTCTCGTTGACCGAGCGGTGGATCAGCGTGTCGTCGAAAATGAACAGCGGATCTTCATGCCAATAATGCTTGGTGTGTCCGCATTCGATGAACACGTCCGGGCTTTCGGCCGGCGTCAGATTGTAGAGAATTCGCAGGGTCAGCCGCAGCGGGCCAAAATGTGCCGTCGTCGATTCGTTGCCGTCGAAGACGGAGACCGCGATGGTCCGGAGATGCTCGAACGGTTTGTTGAACTCGGCGATATCCCGGTTGTAGGGTTTGCCGAACCAGCGGTAGACGTACATGCCGCGCCGTTCCGTGCCGAGTTCCTTGTCGATCCGTTCGATGATGGTGTCTTTGTTGGCATCGAAGACCGACAGCACCTCAGAGATTTCGCGGTGGGCCTCCTCCGAGAAATCCTCCAGGCGGTAAATCCGCCGGTTTCGGTAGCAGAACAGGTCGACCAGTAGATTGAAGGGCGCGAAGAGCCACGCCGTGAAAAAGCCGTTTCCGAAGAAATAGCGGTCGAACAGTTCGAAGGTCTTGCGCTCGTTGCGCCAAAGATCGATCAGGCCCAAGGCGATGTAGGTGAGCGCGAAATACGGAATCAAGAGGAGCGCTGCCGCCACGCCGATGACGGTGAGCGCGGTCTTCTTCAGTCGCTTCTTGTGTCGGCGAAACTTCATCGCTGGCCTTTCGCGGCTTTCCGCGCTCGCCGGAAACGGGCGGCCCCCCATATTAAGCACAATCCTCCGTCAAACATCAGCCTTCTGGGAGACCTCCAGTGAGCGAGCACGATAGCACTACCCGATTTGGACGGATCACGCCACCGAACAAGGACTGGCTGGCGAAGGCGCCGGCGGAACCGGTGTTGGAGCCGGACCTTCCCATCGTCGACACGCATCATCACCTCTGGGATCACCCGCACCGGTATCGTTATCTGCTCGACGAATTCCTCGCCGACCTGGCGACCGGCCACAACGTCACGCAGACCGTCTTCGTGCAATGTCACGCGATGTACCGCGCCGAGGGACCGGAGGAACTGCGGCCGCTCGGCGAGACGGAATTCGTTGCCGGAGTCGCGGCGATGAGCGAGAGCGGACGCTATGGCGGGACGCGGGTCGCCGCCGGGATCGTGGGATTTGCCGACCTCACGTTGGGCGACCGGCTCGACGCGCTGCTGGAGGCGCATATCGCGCTCGGCGGCGGGCGCTTTCGCGGGGTGCGGCATTCGGGCGCCTGGGACGCGGACCCGGTCATCGGCAACGGTCACCCGGCCGCCGGTCTCTATGCCCGGCCGGAATTCGGCGCCGGACTCGACCGGCTCACCGCGCACGGCCTGTCGCTCGATGCCTGGGTCTTCCATACGCAGCTGGGCGAAGTCCTGAACCTTGCCCGTGCCCATCCCGACGCCAATATCGTCCTCTGTCACTGCGGCGGGCCGCTCGGCTACGGCCCCTATGCCGGCAAGCGGGAGGCGGTGCGGGCGCACTGGCTGCGGTCGATCAGGGAGATCGCCGGCTGCCCCAATGTCAGCGTGAAACTCGGCGGCATGATGATGCGTCTTGCCGCCTACGATTACGGCGCCTTGCCGGCCCCGCCCTCGTCCGAAGAACTGGCGGATTATTGGCGGCCCTTTATCGAGCCGTGCATCGAGCTGTTCGGGCCCGAGCGCTGCATGGTGGAGAGCAATTTCCCGGTCGAGAAGATGGGCATCGGCTATGCGGCGCTATGGAACGCCTTCAAGCGGATCGCAGCGGGTGCCTCGACCGCAGAGAAGAGCGCGATCTTCAGCGGCACCGCGCGGCGGGTCTATCGGCTGCCGTAGCGTTCGCTCAATACCCGGCGGCGATATCGATTTCCTGCAACAGGCCGCCACCCGCCGCCAGGCTTTCGAGATTGAGCGCGAGTTCGCCCACCAGCTGGCGCACGGTCGGCCGCCGCGCCACATGCGGCATGACCGTGACCTTCGGGTGCGTCCAGAGCGGGCTTTCCGGCGGCAGCGGTTCCGGCCAGAGCGCGTCGAGGGAGGCATGGCCGAGCTGTCCCGCATCGAGGGCCGCGATCAGGTCCGCGTCGACCACGTGGCGGCCGCGCCCGACATTCACCAGCTTCGCCCCCTTCGGCATCATCGCGAAGGTGCGGGCGCAGAAAATCCCCTCGGTCTCGGCCGTCAGCGGCAGCAGGCAGACGGCAATGTCGGTCTGGCCGAGGAATGTCTCGAGCTGGTCCGGGCCGTGGAACACCGGAATGTCCGCGTCTGGTTTCGGCGAACGGGTCCAGGCCGTCACCGGAAAGCCCAGCTGCTTCAGGATCAGCGCCGGTGCGGTCGCCATCATGCCGAGGCCGAGAAAACCGATGCGCCGCTGCTCGGGCCGGGCGATGGGCGCCTGGGACCATTCCTTGCGCGCCTGGCGGGCCTGATATTCCGGCATCTCGCGGTGGAGCCGCAGCACGTGCATGACGACGTATTCGGTCATCATCGGATCGCCGCCGGAGGGTTCCAGCTTGCCGAGCGGGACGCGGGGCAGGCGCGGATGCTTTACGAAGCTCTCGACCCCGGCCGAACGGGTGAACATCGCCTTCAGATTGGGGAAATCGGGCAATACGTCGAAATCCGGCCGCATGAAGGCGAGGTAGTCGATCTCCGCCGGATCGCCCGCGTCGGGCCAGATGCGCAAGGGGTGGTCCGGGACCAATTCGCGGCAGACCGCATGCCACTCGCCGGCATCTCCGATATGCCGGTCGAGGTTCTGAATGAGCAGGGTCATGAAGCGGCGACCGGGCCGAGATGCCGTCCCATGAAGGCGAGAACTTTCTCCCAGGCGTCCTCGCTCGCCTCCTCGCGGTAGCGTTCCGGAATGCTGAAGGACTGGAAAGCGTGTCCCGCATTGTCGTAGCGGTGGAAGTCGTGCGGCACCCCTGCCGCTTCGAGTGCCGCCTCGTAATCGTTCACGTCTTCCGGCGAGGGGTTCTGGTCCTCGTTGCCAAAATAGCCCGCGACCGGGCATTTGATGTTGCCGGCAAGTTCGATCGCCGGTGGCGTGCCCGGCCCCATCGGCAGCTTGATGCGCCCGCCGTAGAACACCGCGCAGGCCTTCAGCTTCGGATTGTGGCAAGCGCCGAGCCAGGCGACCCGCCCGCCCCAGCAATGGCCGAGAATGCCGATGCGCTCGCCGTCGACGCTGTCCTGCGCCGCCAAATGGTCGAAGGTCGCCTGAAGGTCGAGCGTCGTCCAGTCGTCGCGGAATGCGTCGCGCTTGATCTGGATGTCGTCGGACTTGTCCCACCAGTGGAAGATGAACGGGACCGCGACCGCGAAACCGGCCTCCGCATAGCGCTTCGCCTGTTCCGTCGTAATGGTATCGTTCTCCAGCCCGGTATGGCCGACCGGAATGTGCTGCGCCTGGATGAGTCCCGGGTGCGGCCCCGGCCCGTCCGGCAAATACATGAAGATTTCCATCGGACTGCCGTTGACGGTCACGGTATCGATGCGGTGTTGCATGCGCGTTGTCCTCCCCTGAGAGCTGTGCGGGCGTCTGGCCCGGTTTCGGGAACTATATCACCGGGGCGGAAAGCCGAAAGCGGGAATGGCGGTCCGCGGCGGGACTCGGGTCCGACTTTTGCCGCCGCATCCCGAGGCAGCTAAATCAGCCCGCGCGCCGCGCCGGCCTCGAAGACCACGGCGCGCTTGATGTCGAGCAGCGGGGTGCCGTCGAGGCAGTCCATGCCGCGGACGTCGACTTCGTTGGCGCGCACCTCTATGACGGGCACGACGATGGCGGCGATCGGGTTCGGGCGGTTGGGGGTGCGGAGCGCGAAGACGCCGACTTCCGGGCGATCCGGCCGTGCTGGACGGCGCAGCCAGTCGCGCCGTGCCCGATCGAGCCAATAGAGCACGAGCACGTGGCTCTCCTGCTCCAGTCCCAACAGCCCGTCCGCATAGGCGGGATCGAGCGCCAAGGTGCACAAAGCCGGATTGTCGTGCACGGTCCTGGGGCAGTCCTGCAGGCGTTTGTAGGGCGTGCGGACCGCGCCGATGATCGTGCAATCGACGGTGCGGAGCGGCCGATCTGCGTCTAAGTCGGATGCCGGCATATCACATTCCCCGCAAAGGCGTCGCTTGCCCTACCCCCGCGCCGCCCGGATCGCGTTCCACACCCGCTCCGGCGTCGCCGGCATGTCCAGCGTCTTTACGCCCGCCGGGCGCAGCGCGTCGACAATGGCGTTCATCAGGGCCGGCATGGCGCCGACGCAGCCGGCCTCGCCCGCGCCCTTGATGCCCATCGGGTTGGTCGGGGTCGGCGCGTCCTCGTTCACGGCGGACTCGAAATTCGGCACCGTGTCGGCGCGCGGCATGACGTAGTCCATGAACGAGCCGGTGACCGGCTGGCCGGAGCGGTCCCACTGCACGTCCTCGAACAAGATCTGGCCGACCCCCTGGACGATGCCGCCGTGAAGCTGGCCGTCGAGCAGGAGCGGGTTCAAGACCGTGCCGACATCGTCGACCGCGACGTAGCGGGCGATCTCCAGCACCCCGGTCTCGGGATCGACCTCGACCTCGGCGACGTGGCAGCCGTTCGGGTATGTGGGCGCGGGCGGGCGCCAGGACGCCCATTCGTTGAGCCCCACGTCCATGCCGGGAGGGGCGGTCATGAAGTTCTGCAGCAGCTTGGCGCAGTCGACCAGGCTCACCGACCGGTCGGTGCCGGCGACGGTGAAGTGCCCGTCGGCGAACTCGATGTCGCCTTCCGCCGTCTCCAGGTGATGCGCCGCCATGCGCCGCGCCTTCTCGATCACCTTGTCGGCGGCCATCATCAGCGAGGCGCCGCCGACCCCCGAGGAGCGCGAACCGAAAGTGCCGGTTCCCGCCATGCCGTGATCGCTGTCGCCCTGCTGGTAGTGGACCTGCTCGAACTCGAGGCCGAGCCTGTCGGAGAGCATCTGGCGGAACACCGTCTCGTGGCCCTGGCCGTGGTTGTGCGTCCCCATGACGACGGTCACCGTGCCGGAGGGATCGAAGCGGATTTCCGCCCATTCGGGCCAGCCGCCCGCCGACTGCTCGATGACGTTGGAAATCCCGATGCCGCGCAGCTTGCCCCGGGCGCTCGACGCCGCGCGCCGGGCCGCGAAACCGTCGTAGTCGATCATGGCGAGCGCGGTGTCCTGGTTCTTCGCGAACTGGCCTGATTCGTACTTGAAGGCGAGGCCGGTCTGGAACGGCAGGGCCTCCTCCGGAATGTAATTGCGCCGCCGCAGTTCGGCCGGATCGATGCCGAGCTCCGCCGCCGCGGTGTCGATGGTGCGCTCCAGCACATAGGCCGCTTCCGGCCGCCCGGCGCCGCGGTAGGGGCCGATCGCCGGCGTGTTGGAGAAGACGGCGGTGACCCGCGTGTGGATCGCGGGCGTCGTGTAGGTGCCGGCCAGGGTGCCGAGATTGCCGACGCAGGGGTGGGTTCCGAACAGCGATAGGTAAGCGCCGAGATTGGCGGTCGTCAGCGCCCGGAAGGCGAGGAACTTGCCGTCCGCGTCGAGCGCCAGTTCCGTCCGCGTGATGTTGTCGCGCGCCTGATCGTCGGCGAGGAAATGCTCGGAGCGGTCGCCGGTCCATTTCACCGGCCGGCCCAGGTCCTTCGCCGCATGCAGGCACAGGATATTCTCGCAATAGGGTCCGGAGCGCATGCCGAAGGCACCGCCCATGTCGCGGCTGACGACCCGCAGACGCGACTGCGGGATGCCCAGTACCGGCTCGGCCATCGCCTGGCGCGCGGTGTGCGGGCCCTGGGTCCCGGTATAAAGGGTGTAGCGCTCCTCGAACCTGTCGTAGTCGCCGATGCAGGCGCGCGGCTCCATCGGCGCCACGGCGACTCGGGTGATGTCGATGTCGAGCCGGGCGACGTGGTGGGCCGACGCGATGGCCGCGTCGACGGCGGTCTTGTTGCCCTCTTCGTGGACGAAACAGATGTTGTCGGGCGCTTCCTCCCAGACCACGGGGGCGCCGTCGGCCAGCACTTCGGCGGTCGCCGTCACGGCGGGGCGTTCCTCGTAGTCGACGGCGACGAGTTCCGCCGCATCGCGCGCCTGGGCATGGCTCTCGGCCACCACGAAGGCGACGTAGTCGCCGACATACTGCACCCGGTCGCGGCGCAGGGGATAGTTCGGCGGGGTGAACATATTGGAGCCGTCGGCGCGCTGGCGCATCACCAGGCAAGGCAGGACGCCGTAGCCCGCCGCCTCCATGTCGGCACCGGTATAGACCGCGAGCACGCCCGGCGCCGCCAGCGCCGCCGTCGTGTCGATCGAAAGGATGCGCGCACTGGCATGGGGCGAGCGCACCACATAGCCGTAAGCCTGGCCCGGCCGGTTGAGATCGTCCGAATACTGGCCGCCGCCCCTTAGCAGGCGCGGGTCCTCCCAACGCGGTACGCCTTGTCCCACTCCGAATTTCGTCATGCTCATCCTCGATTTCGGCGCTACGATGTATCGATGCCCAGAATTACCCCATATCGCCCCGCCGGCAAAGCCCGCGCGGCGGCCCGCCGACGACAGGACCGGTCATGGATCTGATCCCGACGCTGCCGCTCGCGGCGAACGCCGTATTGTTCGCGGCGCTCGCGGCGGCGATCTGGGTTGCCGGGACCCGGCTCTCGCTCCTGGCGGACGCGATCGGCGACAAGACCGGGGTCGGGCAGGCGATCATGGGATTGATTTTCCTCGCCGCGATCACCGAACTGCCGGAGCTGGTGACCACCGCCGCTGCCGCCCTCAAGGGCAACGCGGCGCTGGCGCTCAACAATATGTTCGGCGGCATCGCCATGCAGACGGCGATCCTTGCGGTCGCCGATGCCTCGGTCCTGCACGTCACCCTGACGTCGTTCCCGCGCAAGTCGACGCCGGTCCTGGAGGCGGCGCTATTGATCCTGCTGCTGGCGGCGATCCTCGCGGTCTCGGCGGTCGGCGATGTGGCGCTGGTCGGCTGGGTCGGCGCCGGAGTCGTGCTCTTCGCCGTGCTCTATGGCGCGGCGATCGCCGTGCTCGACCGCTACGACACGGCCCATCCGTGGCGCCCCATCGACCTTCCGGGCACGGACGAGACCGTGATACCGGCGAGCGAGAAGGGCCTGCGGGCGCGGCGCCTGCGGATTCTGGCGGCCGAATCCTGCGCCGTCGCCGTGGTGATCCTCGTCTGCGGCGTGACCCTGGTCGAGGTGTGTGAGGATTTGGCGGCGCAGACGGGGCTCGGCAGCAGTTTCATCGGCGCAACGCTGCTGGCGACGACGACGTCGCTGCCGGAGCTCAGCACCACCATCGCCGCCGCGCGGATGGGCGCCTATACGATGGCGATCTCGAACATCTTCGGCAGCAATATGATCATGGTGCTGGTGTTGTTCCCGGCGGACATCTTCTACCGCGACGGTTTGATCCTGGACGAGATCGACGGCACGGCGCGGCTCGCCCTGATCGCGGGGATCCTCGTCACCGCGATCTACATGATTGGCCTGCTGGTGCGCCGCAAACCGCGCGTGCTCGGCATCGGTCCCGATTCCCTCCTGGTGCTGATCGTCTACGCGGCCTCCGTATGGGGGTTCTATCAGATGCGGTAACGCTCTAGGCCTTCGCGCTTGGCCGGGCGCTTACCGCGGCGTACCAGCGCTTCAGGTTGGTCTGGTCGTCCTGCGGGGTCACCTTTACCCAGCCGGCGAAATCGACGGTCACCAGCGCGGTGATATCGGCCACCGAATAACTATCGCCGGCGATGTATTCGCTCTCGCCGAGACGCGTGTCGAGATCGGCGAAGAAATGACCGAGGCGCTTCTTCCCGCGTTCCGCCAGTTCCGGAATCTGCTCGTAATCGTGCGGGCCCGTCAGCGCGCGGCCTTTCATCCCCTTGGCGTAGTTGCGCAGCGCTTCCGAGCCCGCCATGAAGCCGTCGACCTCCATGTGATGGTTCCACATTTCGATTACCGCCTTCTCCTTCGGATCGCGGCCCATCAGCGGCGGTTCCGGATAGGCTTCTTCCAAATAGCGGCAGCAGGCGCCGATCTCGCTGATGCAGGTCCCGTCGTCGAGTTCCAGCACCGGCACCGTCAACCAGGGATTCTTGGCCATGAAATCGGGATTCATTTGCTCCTTGTTCATCAGGTCGACCTGGACCGTCTCGATCTCAAGGCCCTTTTCGGCGATGAAAATACGAACACGGCGCGGGCTCGGCGCCGGTGTGCAATCATAGAATTTCATGGCTTCGTCCTTTCGGGTGTCCGTTGGGGAGCAATGTGGGCGAATCTTTTCCGACAACCAGCCACCCTTCCCGCGAAGGCGGGAATCGAGACGATACAACACACATACTGGATCCCTGCTTTCGTGGGGATGACGGAGAACCCTGTCCCCCATTGCGGCCCGCTGCGCGAACGTCCAGTATTCCGTGACGGACAGTCGGGGGAGCGCCATGAGCGGCGGCGAGAAGAAGCAGGTTCCGGTCTATTGCTATCAGTGCGTCTCGGGTCCCGACCTGATGCGGGTCGAGGTCGAGGACGGAGTCGCGACGCGGATCGAATCGAATTACGGCATTTCGGGCGAACATCCGGGCGGCGGGCGCGTCTGCGTCAAGGCCTACGGGTTGATCCAAAAGACCTACAATCCGCACCGCGTGCGGCAGCCGATGAAGCGAACCAATCCTCGGAAGGGCCGGGCGCACGATCCGGGCTTCGAGCCGATCTCCTGGGACGAAGCCTATAAGATCATCGGCGGCAAGTTCCGCGAAGTGCGGGCGAAGGGTTTGGTCGACGAATCGGGCTTTCCGCGCCTGGCCGCCAGTTTCGGCGGTGGCGGCACGCCGACCCAGTATATGGGGACCTTCCCGGCCTTCCTCGCCGCCTGGGGCCCGGCGGACCTCGGCTACGGTGCGGGGCAGGGCGTAAAATGCTATCACTCGGAGCACGTCTACGGCGAACTCTGGCACCGCGCCTTCATCGTCTCCCCCGATACGCCGCGCACCAACTACGTAATCAATTGCGGCAACAATATCGAGGCGTCGGGCGGGGTCGTCGGGATCTGGCGCGAGGCCGATGCGCGCACCGAAGGCACCAAGCGCATCCAGGTGGAGCCGCATCTCTCGATCACCGGGGCGGTCTCGGCCGAGTGGGTACCGATCAAGCCGAAGACCGACGCCGCCTTCCTGTTCGGCCTTATGCACCGCATCATTTGCGAGCGGGACATCGGCGAGACCTGTGATCTGCCATACCTGAAGGCGCGCTCTAATTCGCCCTATCTGGTCGGCCCGAACGGCTATTTCCTCCGCGATCCGGAAACGGAAAAGCCGCTGATCTGGGACGCGTCGGACGGTACCGCGAAACCCTACGACGGGGAGATCGGCGACGCGGCGCTGACCGGCGTCTACCGGGTCCGTGGTATTGAAAGCGGTCTCGACGCCCAAGTCTGGCGCCACGACGAGGTCGAGGCCAAACCCTCCTTCCAGCTCCTGCTCGATCACATGGCGGGCTATACGCCGGAATGGGCGGCGGGGGAATGCGACATCCCGGCCGACACCATTCGGCGCATCGCCGACGAGTACGTGGCCCATGCCTGTATCGGCGAGACGGTGGAGATCGACGGCCGCACCCTGCCGCACCGGCCGGTCGCGGTGATGCTGGGCAAGACCGTCAACAGCGGCTGGGGCGGCTATCACGTCTGCTGGGCGCGGACGATGCTGGCGGTGCTGGTGGGCGCGCTCGAAGTCCCGGGCGGCACGCTCGGCACCATCGTCAAATTGGTACGCCCGTCGGCGAGCCGCACCGGTTCCTGCATCCCCGGCGTCGACGGCTTCATGAAGTACGAGTTCAACGACACCTCGGCCAATGGCTGGCGCAAGTCCCCCTCGATCCGGAACGCCTTCGATACCTTGGTGCCGATCGCTTCCAACTCGCCGTGGTCGCCCGCATTGGGGCCGGCGCATCTGCCTTGGCTGTTCATGAAGGACCCGCCCAAGGGGATGCCGAAGCAGACCCGGCCGGACATCTGGTTCTGCTACCGCACCAACCCGGCGATCTCCTCGTGGAACGCGCCGGAGGTGGCCGAGCGGGTTGCCGAATTCCCCTTCACCGTCGCCTTCGCCTATACGATGGACGAGACCAACCATATGGCGGACATCCTGCTGCCGGACGCGACGGACCTGGAGAGCCTGCAGCTGATCCGCATCGGCGCCACCAAGTTCTTCGAGAACTTTTGGCGTCACGAGGGCTGGGCCATCCGTCAGCCCGCCGTCGACCCGGTGGTCGATTGCCGCGACATGACCGACATCGCGACCGCGCTGGCCAAGGAAGCGGGAATCCTGGAGGCCTATAACGAGGCGATCAACCGGGGGGGCGCCGGCATCGGCCTGGCGCGGAAGGGCTATGACTATGCGCTCGATCCGGCCCGGGCGCACGACCGGGATACCATCTGGGACGCGGTCTGCAAGGCGGCGAGCCACGAGGCGTCGGACGGGGCCGAGGTTCGCGATCTCGACTGGTTCAAAGAGAACGGCTACATGCTGACCGATTTCCCCGAGCTCGACTGGTATCTCCATCCCCGCATGGAGGACCAGAACCTGCGCTTCGAGATGCCCTATCAGGAACGCATGACCCGGCATGGCCGCGAGTTGGCCAACCGACTGAAGGAGAGCGGGATCGACTGGTGGGAGGCTCAGCTCGACGAATACGCCTTCATGCCCGTCTACGAGCGGTTTCCGGATATCTGGACGAATTACGCGAAGGAATACGACCGCGACCCGGACGCGTTCCCCTTCTGGGCGCTGACCGCGCGGTCCATGCAATACAGCTGGGGCGCCAATGTCGGCATTCCGGTGATCAACGAGGTCGCCAACAACATCGCGGGACACAAGGGCGTCGTCCTCAACCGCACCCGGGCGAAGGCACTCGGCATCCGCGAGGGCGACCGGGTGATCCTCGAATCCGTCTCCGGGCGCACCGAAGGCAACGCGGTGCTGCGCGAGGGCATCCGCCCGGATACGGTGTTGATGATCGGCCAGTTCGACCACTGGAAGACGCCCTTCGCCAAGGACCTGGACCTGCCGAGCCTCAACTCCCTGACCGACCTGTCGCTGAAGCTAACGGATTCGACCGGCAGCGGCGCCGACATCATGCGGGTCAAGGTCACGCGGGCGGAAGACTGGCGGGAGGCGGCGGAATGATCCGTGCTGATCGTCATTCTCGCGCAGGCGGGAATCCAGCTCATTCACAAAGCATTCCGGATTCCCGCCTGCGCGGGAATGATGGCGGCGAGTCGACACCATGACCGGCCTCCCGACCCGCTGGGGCATGGTGATCGACCTCAACCGCTGCGTCGGCTGCCAGACCTGCACCATCGCCTGCAAGCATCAGAACGACACCACGCCCGACGTGCAATGGCGCCGGGTCCTGGACGTGGAGCAGGGCACCTTCCCCGACGTGCAGCGCTTCTTCATGGTAACCGGCTGCCAGCATTGCGAAGAGCCGCCCTGCGTGCCGGTCTGCCCAACCGGGGCCACCTACAAGCGGGACGACGGTATCGTCGCGGTCGACTACGATCAATGCATCGGCTGCGGCTATTGCGCGGTCTCCTGTCCCTACCAGGCCCGCACCATCGTCAAGCAGCAGGACTGGTACTACGGCGCGGAAACCGCGCAGGAACGGGCCGTGGCCCACCCGGAGCGGATCGGCGTGGCACAGAAATGCACCTTCTGTTCGGACCGGGTCGAAGCCGGCCGGGCGCGCGGTCTGACCCCCGGCGTCGATCCGGACGCGACCCCGGCGTGCAGCGCCGCCTGCATCGCGTCGGCGATCAGCTTCGGCGACTGGAACGATCCGGCGAGCCCGGTTAGCCGACTGGCCGAAGGGCGCAGCCTGCTGCAGCTGAACGCGGAGACCGGCACCGACCCGCAGATCAAATACCTTTACGACACCCCCGCCGTGCCGGGGCGGGAGACCGACGCGGAAGCGGACGAAGCTCGGCGTGGCGATCCGGCGAATCCGCTGGTCGGCGCGCGGCAGGACTTCTGGGACTGGCGGGCCGCGATGAACTGGATGCTCGGCGGCCTCAGTTCCGGTTTCGCCGTCGTGCTTTATGCCTTCCATTTGTTCGGTGCGCTCGAGGTCGAGGCGCTGGCGCGGGCGAACATGATCGCGGTGGCCCTGATGGGTGGCGGCCTGCTCTCGGTGTTTCTCAAGCTCGGCCGGCCGGAGCGGTCCTGGCGCGCCATCCTGCGGCCCGGCACCTCCTGGATGACGCGCGAGCTCTATGCCGTCGCCGTCTTCGTGCCGGCGGTCGTGGCCGGGTATCTCTGGCAGTCGCCGGCCGCCCTCGCGCTGGCGGGACTGTCGGCGGCGGCCTTCCTGCTCTGTCAGGCTCAGATCCTCTACCGGGCGCGCGGCATCCCGGCGTGGCGCACCCCGTTCGTTCCCTGCATGGTGGTCGCCTCGGGCCTGCTTGAAGGGGTGGGATTGCTGGCCTTCCTCGTCGGCCTGCCGGCCGGGTTTCCGGTTGAGCCGGTCGGGATCGCCAAGACCGCCATCGTGCTGATCATCGCCAATGCCTTTCTCTGGAAGAGCTACCGGGACGGGGCGGTGAAGGCGGGCGTCCCGCCGCTTGCCCGCGAGGCGCTCGCGGAATCGGATCAGGCGATCCGCTACGGCGGTCATTGGGTTCCCATCGTACTGTTCTCTTTGGCGACGATCGCACCGCAAATTCCCCTCTCGATCATGACCATCGCCGGCGTCGCGGCGATCGGTGGCGGCGCCTTCTGGAAATGGACGGTGATCCTGCGGGCCGGATATTTCGAGGGCTTCCGCCTCGCGAAAACCCCGCAGCGGGGCTCCGGCGCCTTCGCCGCCCCGTCCCGGCTCGGCGGCTGGCGGCGCTAGGGCGCGGGGTCGGTTTCCCGAACGGGAATGGTGACAAATTGTCTATTTTATGCTAGAGTGCCGCCCGTTCTTGGACACGTGAAGAGAGGTAAAATTCGCTGAATCCCGCGCGTTCGTCCGGGTCAGCGGTATTTTAGTACTGTGCATGGGGTTGTTCCGCGTTTTTTCATAAGCCGCGCGGGGGATTTGCCATTTGCGCCAATCGGACGAACATCGTAACTCAACAGCGCTATACATTACGGAAGGTGTTCGACGATGAAAGGTCCGCTCGACGGTCTCAAGGTATTCGATCTCACGCGGGTCCTGGCGGGACCGCATTGCACGCAATTATTGGGCGATCTGGGCGCCGAGGTGATCAAGATCGAGCGCCCCGGCGCCGGCGACGACACGCGCGGCTTCGCGCCGCCCTACGTGCGCGACGACACCGGCGCGGAGACGAGCGAGAGCGCCTATTATACCGGCGCCAACCGCAACAAGCGCTCCATCACCATCAACATCGGCACGCCGGAAGGCCAGGCGCTGGCGAAGCGGCTGATGGCCGATTGCGATATTCTGGTGGAGAATTTCAAGACCGGCACCCTGGAGCGCTACGGCCTCGGCTACGAGCAGCTGAAGGCCGAGTTCCCGCGGCTGATCTATTGCTCGATCACCGGCTTCGGCCAAACCGGCCCCTATGCGCCGCGTCCGGGCTACGACGGGTTGATCCAGGCGATGGGGGGCGTGATGGGCCTCACCGGCGTGCCCGACGGCGAGCCGATGAAGGTCGGCGTGCCGATCGGCGATTTGATGGCGGGCATGTACGCCGCCGTCGGCATCCTCGCCGCCGTGCGTCACCAGAGCGAAACCGGCAAGGGCCAGTTCATCGACATCGGCATGCTCGACACCCATGTCGGATGGCTCGCCAATCAGGGCATGAACTATCTGGCGACGGGCGAGAACCCGGAACGCCTCGGCAACCAGCACCCCAACATCGTGCCCTATCAGGTGATGCCCACGGCGGACGGCTATATCGTGCTGTCGGTCGGCAACGACCCGACCTTCGAGCGGTTCTGCAAGGTGGCGGATTGCGGCCACCTCTTGGAGGACGACCGTTTCAAAACCAACGCGGCGCGGGTCTCCAACCGGGATCACGTGACAGAGACCCTGAACGAGATCCTGCGGCAGAAACCGTCGGCCTGGTGGCTGGAGAATCTGGAGAACGAGAAGATCGGCTGCGGCCCGATCAACACATTGGAGCAGGTCTTCGCCGACCCGCATGTGGAGGCGCGCGAAATGGTGATCGAGATGGATCACCCGGCGACCGGCAAGGCGCCGCTCAAGCTGATCGCCAACCCGATCAAGTTCAGCGAGACTCCGCCGACTTACCGCCAGGCGCCGCCGATGCTGGGCCAGCACACCGACGACATCCTGAACGAGGCCGGCCTGTCGGCGGAAGAGATTGCCAAGCTGAAGGACGACGGGACGGTCTAGGCGCGCCGCTGCCCGTTTGTTGCGGCGACGGGCGCACTACCATTTCTCCGAGAGGAGGAAGGGACGATGGCGGGTAAGCAAATCCTGAGCGAAGCCGAAATCGCGGCCTATCGCCGCGACGGATATCTGGTGCCCCGGTTCCGGCTGCCGGCCGCCGATCTCGCGCGCCTGCAGGCATTGATGGAACGCCTTGCGGCGGACAATCCCGGCCTTGTCGACAAGCCGATCATCTCGCCGCATCTGCCAGGCAGCGGCGCCCAGGGGCTGAAGGCGGCGGACGGCTGGATCGATGTCGCGACCCACCCGGATATTCTGGATCTGGTCGCCCAGTTGGATGGACCCGATCTCGTGCTGTGGGGCTCTTCGGTGTTCTACAAGCGGGGCGGCGGCGGGCCGCACACCTCCTGGCACCAGGATGTCCAGGCATGGCCGATGATCAAGCCCGCGGCAACGACTAACGTCTGGATCGCGGCGACCGACAGCACGGTGCGGAACGGCTGCCTGCGCATTATTCCGGGCTCCCACAAGGCGCGGCGGATCGCCGAGCACGGCTACGCGCATCCGACGGCCTCCATCGTCAGCCGCAGCATCGCCGCACACGAATTCGACGAAGCGGCCGCCCGGGACGTCGAATTGGAGGCGGGCCAGATGGTGATCTTCGACATCTTCACCGTCCACGGCGGCGGCCCGAACCCCGAGGCCCGGCCGCGCGCCGGCTATGCGCTGCGCTTCATGCCGGCGACCAGCCATTACGATCATGACAACGCGGATCACCGGGACACGCCGGGCTACGCCCATGACACCCGTGCCCTGTTGCTGGTGCGCGGCACCGACCGCTCGGGCAAGAACGATTTTGCGCGCGGGCACGTAAAGCGCGCCTCCTGACGGCCGCAGCCCGGCTTTTGCCCGCCTAGCTGTCTGACGCGCCCCAGAAGGCCACGTAGAACGCGACTTCACCGAGCGGGGTGACGCGGTGCGGCACTTCGGGCGCGACGATGGCCGCGCCGCCGGCCGCGATTTCGACGGCGCTGCCCTCCGACGGCACGCAGTAGCGCAGCCGGCCGCGCTTCACGTGAATGACTCCCCAGACACCGGCTTTCGTCGTGTGATCTTTCGTCAGAGCGTCGGGAACGCTCGCTTCCGTGAAGACCGGCGTCTTCCGGCGAAACGTCAGGCCGGGCGGCAAATCGGTGGGGTAATCCGGTCCCGCGCGGGCATTCATCGCGGGGCCGGGCGCGCCGGGAACTCGTTCGGATTCGGCAGGCCGAACATACCGAGCTTGAAACTTTCGGCGATCAATTCGGCCCGTTCGATGAATCGGTTCGCAGTGTCTTCGGTGCAGACCTCCCGCGCGTTCTCCCGGAAGAGGGCGAGCCAGCGGTCGAAATGCGCCGGCCGGACTTCGGTCAGCGCGATGTGCTTGGGCATCGGGCGGCCATGATATCGGTTGGTCTTCAGCATGACCGACGACCAGAAATCCATCATCTTCAGGAGATGCGGTTCCCAGTTGTCCTGCACCACGCGCTCGAAGATCGGCGACAGGTCCGGGTCGAGACGGATCTTCGCATAGAAACCGCGCACGATGCGTTCGATCGTGGCTTCGGAAATTTCGGTCTCCATGGGATCTGCCGTTGTCATCGCTGTTGCGCCCTGGCCGCTCGGGACTAATCTGTCGGAAGGTGCGAGAATACCTAACCATTGAATTTAGTCAGCGAAAGGGGATTCGGCATGACGTGCCTGACCCGGGAGCAGATCGACCAATTCCGGGAAGACGGCGTTTTGACCGTCCGGGATGCCGTCGACGGCGATCTCTTGGAGAGATTGAAATCGGATTTCGACGCCTGGGTCGAGGAAAGCCGCGGCCACAACGCTCCCTACGGCGCTTGCATCGATGGGCGTCCGCGTTTCGACCTGCAGCCGGGTCACAGCGCCGAGCATCCGGCGCTGCGCCGGGTGCAGGCGCCGACCGAAGTGTCGGAGGCCTATTACCGGGCGATGGCGGACAGCCGCATGACGGATATGGTCGCCGACCTGATTGGCCCCGATGTGAAACTCCATCACTCGAAGATCAATTCGAAACTGCCGGGGACCGCGACCGAGGTGAAATGGCACCAGGATTTCTGCTTCACGCCCCATACCAATGCTGATGTCGTGACGGCGTTGCTGATGATCGACGACGTGACGGAGGAGAACGGCCCGCTCGAGGTGCGGCCCGGTTCGCACAAGGGACCGCTGCATTCGATCTGGCAGGACGGGGTCTTCACCGGCGCGGTCGCACCCGAGGTCGAAGCGGAAATCAGCCGCGACGCGGTCCGCGGCATGGGGCCGGCGGGTTCCGTCTGCCTGATGCACACGCGGCTGGCCCACGGCTCCGCGCCGAACCGTTCCCGTCAGCCGCGCACCTTGCTGATCTGCGTCTATTCGGCGGGCGACGCTCACGCCTGCTCGCCCAATCCCGTGCCGACCGAACACGAGGGGCTTTTCGTGCGAGGCGAAAATCCCGGACGGATCCGCAGCGAGCCCTATACCGTCGCAATCCCGCAATACCCGAAGACGTCTTTCTTCCAGCAGCAATCCGAAGACGAACGGCGCGCGGGCTAACGGAGATGACCGGCCAGCGCCCGATCCTTTTCGGCGGCGCAGCGTTGGCGAGCGGATTCCTCGTCCTCTTCGTCAGCGGCGGGTCGCGCCAGGCCATCGGCCTCGTGCTCAAGCCGATGGCGGAGAGTTTCGGATGGGAGCGGGGCGCTTTGGGGGCAGCCGTCGCCCTTTTCCTCGTCGTCTCGGCGGTGGGCATGTTCGTCGCCGGCTCTCTCGCCGACCGCTTCTCGTTGCGCGCCATCCTCGGCGACGGAATTGCCTTCTGCGCCGTCGGAATCGGCGGAATGAGCCTCGTCGCCGAACCCTGGCACGCGCTGCTGCTCTACGGACTGATCTTCGGTATCGGTGCCGGGGCCGCTTCGGTCACGCCAGTCGGTGTCATGGTGACCCGCCGCTATCCCGGACGCGCTGGTCTGGCCAATGCTGCCGCCATCGCCGGTATGGGACTTGGTCAATTGGCCATTATCGCGGCGCTGGCCGTGATATTGGCGGGAGAGGGGTGGCAGCCGGTCTTCCTCGCGCTTGGCGCTTTGAACCTCGTTGTGGCACTGCTCATTTTCCGGTTCCTGCGCGAGGGAATTCATCTCGGATCGGCACCGTATTTGGGTGCGGACACCCCGTTCGGCAAGGTCCTGGCGCAGCCGTATTTCTGGCTCCTGGTGGCGGTCTATGCGCTCTGCGGATTTCAGGATTTTTTCGTGGCCACCCACGTCGTCGCCTTCGCGCTCGATCAAGGGCTGGGGGCGCTTCTCTCGGGCAATCTGCTGGCATTCATGGGATTGGCGGGGCTTCTCGGCGTATTGGCCTCGGGTGCATGGAGCGACAAGAGAGGCCCGATTCCGCCCGCAATCGCCTGTTTTGCCCTCTGCGCGGCGCTTTTCGTCCTCATTCTGTCCACTAGGGATCCGGGGGCCGTGGCTAGTTTTGCATTGCTGTACGGGGTCACTTTCTGGGTGACTGCGCCGCTCACCGTGGTTTTCGTGCGCGATGCGTTCGGCGTCCGGCATTTGGGGGCGCTGAGCGGTTTCGTGACGATGATCCACCACATCTGCGGGGGGCTCGGTGCGTGGATGGGAGCGGCGCATTTCGACACGGATGGCGACTATGATCTGACCTTTGCGATCATGGCGGTATGTTCGCTCGCCGGAATATTGCTGACGGCCCTGATGGGCCGCCGCCAAGCTCTAGAGCTTCGGAAACCGTAGCAGGAGAATGCCGAGCCCATTGGCGCCGGCTTCGAGCTCCACGACGCCTTCGTCCGGTGAGGCGAACTCCACCGAGAGGGGCGGCAGGTCCTTGCCGTCCCGGCGCAAGGTGCCCGCGACGACGACATGATATTGCCCACCACCGTCGCCCGCATCCGGCAATGCCGCGGTGGCGCCAGGCGCCAGTCCCCGCCATTCGGCGAACAATCCGTCTTCTTCAGCCTCGATCAGTGTCTCGCGCCGTAAGTCCTCGCCCGCGCCCGGCAGTTCCTTGGCGCCATAGTCGGACTTGACGCCGATCACCTGGCGTTGCTGTCCCTTGACCAGCATGTCGTTCTTGGCCGGCAGGTATTTGGCGCCCGAATCCCAACATTGGCGCAGGGTAAAGTAGTCGATGCCTTCCGCTTCCGCGTTGATCGGCCCATAGGGCGTATTGGCGCCTGCATATTGAATCGTCAACGGATCGGCCCGTAGTTTTCCGACGGAACCGCCGCCATGCACGAAAACCTGATACTGGTTGGTCTGGTGAAAGTGCGGGCGAGTGACCGAGTGTGGCGGCTGCATTACCAGATAGGCTTGCGGCGCGTCGTCGGCCCCATCCATTTTCTCGCCGTATCCTGGGGTTCCGGGCTTCGGCGAGGAGCCGATATACTCGCGCGCCTTGTAGGGTTGATCGTCGACCAGGCTCGAAATTTCGTTACGGGCCGCTTTTCGGGCGTCGGTCGATATCAGCATGGAAGCAGTCCTCGGGCGATCTTACTGGATTGACGTTAGGGGCTCATATATCACGATGGCGCCGGATGTGGAGCGCTGGAGTACGAATCGTCCGCGGTAGGGAGCCATAGTGTGTCGAAAAAAGTGGGGATGCAGTTTGGACTGAGCAAGAAGCCCGCATCGGACGTTATGCCGGCGCATGTTAAGTTCGAGATTCTGGGAGCGCTTCTGCTGGCTCTCGGCATCGTCGCCTTCGCGTCCTTCGATCCGGCCTGGCTGCCGGACAGAAGCTCGCCGGACGTCGAAAGCGAAGATAGAGTCTTATCGAACGCGGTTCCGGAATCCGAATCCGAGCGAACGCAGCGGCTGCTGTCTTTGGCGAAAGCAATGATCGAGCGGGGAGACGCCGTGACCGGAGGCCTGCTGGCCCTCGCGGGGTTGCCTGAGAGGTGGGAGGCGGTGGCGGAAGAAGGTTTACTCGACCTGCATAGGCTTCTCTACCAGGCTCATTTCGCCCGCCGGGAGGCCCAGGTGTTCAAGGGGCATGCCGGTCTTGTGCGCAGCGCGGCGTTTGCACCGGACGGACGGCGTCTCGTGACGGCTTCGGCCGACGGTTCCGCCCGCTTGTGGGACATTGGGACCGGCGAGGAGGTCGCCGCTCTCAAGGGTCATCGAGGCGAAGTTTGGGACGCGGTTTTCAGTCCAGACGGCACGCGCGTGACCACCGTTTCTTTCGACAAGACCGCGCGGATGTGGAATGCGCAAACAGGTGCCGAGATTGCCGTCTTGCGCGGCAACGAGGGCGAGGTGGTGGGGGCGGCCTTCAGCCCGGACGGTGATCGCCTCGTTACCGCATCCTACGATCATACGGCCCGTCTCTGGGACACGCTGTCCGGAGCCGTCGTCGCCGTGATGCGAGGACATGAGGCGGCCATCCGCTGGACCGCCTTCAGCCGGGACGGGACGCGGGTGATCACCGCCTCCGATGATCGAACGGCCCGGGTCTGGGATGCGACGAGCGGCCAAGAGATGGCCGTGCTGCGCGGCCATACTGGGACTATTCTTCGGGTGGCCTTCAATCGCGATGGCAGTATGGCCGCGACCGCATCGTCCGATGGCACCGCGCGGCTATGGAATACGGAAACCGGGGCCGAGGTCGGGCTGTTACGCCACGACACCTTTGTCGATGCGGTCGCCTTTGGACCGCTCGGCAAGCGCCTCGCGACCGCTTCCGGAGATTGGACCGTCCGACTTTGGGATGTGGCAAGTGGCGCGCCGGTTTCGGTGTTACGGGGGCACGGGGGCTGGGTGCGTGCGGTCGACTTCGATCCAAAAGGCGATCGGCTGGTGACGGCTTCCGCCGATGGTACGGCGCGTCTCTGGAATGCACGGACGGGCGCCGCCATCGCCGTGTTGGGCGGACACGGCAATGCCGTCCACTTCGCGGCCTTCTCGCCCGACGGCGACCATATCGTCACCACTTCGGCGGACGGCACCGCGCGCCTGTGGACGGCCCGCGCCGGCACGGCGACGGAGCGGCTGGCCGGTACCGGGCCGAAACTTCGCGCCGGGGGGTTCAGTCCGGACGGCTCTCGCCGGGTGGTCCCTTCGGAGAACAACACGGCCGAAATACGCGATAGTCTGACGGGAGACGTCCAGGCGGTCTTGCAAGGGCATGAATCGCCCGTTCGGTCAGCGGCCTTCGATCAGACAAGCCGGCGCATCGTCACCGCGACAGCTGAAGGCGTCATTCGGCTTTGGGATGCCAATGCAGGCAATTTTCTGGCCTCTCTGCGCCTGGCGACGATCGATACAGCGGTTGTCGCATTCGATCCGGAACGGGAAGGGATTGTCGGCCTGTCGAGCGACGGCACTGCCTATCGCCACGCGGCGTTTTCCGATTTGCAGGCGCTTGTGGCGCATCTGCGCCGACACCTGCCCCGTCGCCTGAGCGAGCGGCAAGTCAAGGAATTCGGACTAGAAGGCTCGGTCCAGCCTTAAGCGGGCAATTCGGCCGCGGCGAGCGACTGTTTGTCCCTCTCAAGACGACCCGGGTCGGCGCAATTCTGCGTCAGAGCCCAATTGGCAATGGTGAAATCCGGACGTGCCGCCGGGAGCCTTTGGCGAAACGCGTGAGCCTGCTTCGTCTCGCCCGTGTCGGCATAGGTTAGCACGATGTCTACAAGGCCGAAGCTCGGGCTGCGGCGGTTATAGTCGAGCAGAATCGCGGTGTCGTCCTCGTAGCGCCCTGTATAGCGAAAGGCATGGCCAAGGACGCTGCCACGTTCTTCGTCATCGTGTATCGGAGTGTCGCCTGTTCGCCTTCCGCCGGGTTCCGCCAGACCTTCGAGGCTCGTGGCCAAGTGACCCCCCTCATTTCAGCTCGCCTGTCAGAAAGGGATGGTAGGGCATGTCTCTTTTATGAGCATCCGCATTCGCCCACTTGCGTGCGCGGATAGTACACGGGAACGGATTTAATCGGCAGCGATGCGGTCAGTCGCCTCGTCGCCTCTGACCTCCGCCAGGCCGGGGCCGAATTTGCCACCGGCCCGAACGGCAGACAGATTGTCCTGAATGAACGGCTTATAGGCGGCATCCTCGATCAAGATGTGATGATTTAGCC
>JAYPOZ010000007.1:32034-37170 GCA_038131165.1 Rickettsiales bacterium
GTAATTCAGGACCTCGATCATCGTTTTACGTTCGACGGCCTGGGCGAGTCGGTTTCGCATGTCGTAGACGAATTGCGTGAAACTGCCGTGAGATTTGGTATGGCCTGTCAGTTGTTCGTATCTTACCGCCCGCAGCATGCTTTCTTCGCGCGAGAAATGATATTGGGTATAGGTAACGAGTTCCTTGAAATGCCGGGCCATTACCGCATGGTCGACGTTGGCCTCTGTCTCCAACATGTCGTGCATTTCATTGATAATCGAAATCAGCGCGCGATGATCGGAATCGATCAAATGTGCGCCGACACTCATATCATCGTTCCATTCGAAAAAGGCCATAGCACCCCCTTTTGCCACGGACAATTCCCCACACTGGACGCTAGAATCTCACCCGGGAAGCGCATTGATCTAAATCAAGAGCGTTGCGGCGACAACGGGATCAAATTACGTCGCCATCGACCCAGTGACGCCCTTCGCGATCTTCGATCTCGATGACCCAGAGGTCGGGGTCACGTTCGGCTTGGCGCGCGATATAGGCATCGGCCTGTGCTTCCGGTACCAACGCGCCGTCAAGCGCTTCCAGCCAGCCGAGCTTGCCTTCGAGATCGCGCATCTGGCTCATCACCCGGCACCCGGCCTCCAACTGGTTCAGTTTCAGAATGACGATCCCGCTGTGCGGGTCGCCGCGCCGTGCCACGATCATCGGCACGCCCGCCACACTGCAGCGTTTCACGTGGGCTTTCACCCAAAGTTCGGTAGGCAGGCGTCCTTCGACCATGAAATACAGTTTACCCGCATCCCTCACCATTGACAGCCGCCCACCTGCCCCCAACACTGCCGCCAATCAGAAAGTTCCATCGGGAGAAAGACCATGGCGGACGGTAACGGTTCGAACGGCAACGGCGGCAACAAACCCGGACGCAGCAAGGCTTGGTTCGGGCCGATGGATCGGGACGGGTTCGTCCACCGCAGCTGGATGCGCAACCAAGGCCATCCGACTCATGTCTTCGACGGTCGCCCGGTTATCGGTATCTGCAACACCTGGTCGGAATTGACGCCGTGCAACGGCCATTTCCGGGAGCTGGCCGAGCACGTGAAGCGGGGCGTCTACGAGATGGGCGGATTTCCGGTCGAGTTTCCGGTTATGTCCTTGGGCGAAACCCTGATGCGGCCGACCACAATGCTGTTTCGCAACCTCGCCAGCATGGATGTCGAGGAATCGATCCGCGCCAATCCGATGGACGGCGTCGTGCTGCTCACCGGTTGCGATAAGACCACGCCGTCCCTGTTGATGGGCGCGGCAAGCTGCGGCTTGCCGACCATCGTGTGCTCCGGCGGGCCGATGCTGAACGGAAAGTTCCGCGACCGCGACATCGGCTCCGGCACCAGCGTTTGGGAATTCTCCGAGGACGTGCGCGGCGGCAAGATGACCCTGGCCGATTTCATGGACGCGGAGGCTGGCATGTCGCGCTCCGCCGGGCATTGCATGACCATGGGCACTGCGTCGACCATGGCGTCTATGGTCGAGGCCCTCGGCATGGGTCTGCCGTCGAACGCCGCTATTCCTGCTGCCGATTCACGCCGTAAGGTGGTCGCCCGCATGGTCGGTCAGCGCATCGTCGATATGGTCAAAGAGAACCTGACCATCGACAAAATCCTTACCAAGGAAGCCTTCGAGAACGCGATCATGGTCAACGGCGCCATCGGCGGCTCGACCAATGCCGTCGTGCATCTGATGGCCATTGCCGGGCGCATCGGGGTCAAGCTCGATCTCGACGACTGGGACCGGCTCGGTCGCGACATGCCGTGTCTCGTCAATCTGATGCCGTCCGGCAAGTACCTGATGGAGGATTTCTTTTATGCGGGTGGGCTCCCGGTGGTGATCAAGGAGATCGGCGACCGGCTGCACAAAGACGCGCTGACGGTCAACGGTCAGACGATCTGGGAGAATTCGAAGGATGCGGTCTGCTACGATCGCGACGTCATCTTCAACCAGGACAAGCCGTTCAAGGATTCGGGCGGCATTGTCGTGCTGCGCGGCAACCTAGCGCCGACGGGTGCGATTCTGAAGCCCTCCGCCGCGACCGAAGAGCTGATGCAGCACAAGGGCCGCGCGGTGGTATTCGAGGACATCGACCACTTTAAGGAGAAGGTCAACGACCCGGACCTCGACGTGGAGCCGAACGACGTGTTGGTACTAAAGAACTGCGGGCCCAAGGGATATCCAGGGTTCCCGGAAGTCGGCAATCTGGAACTGCCGCCGAAGATTCTGGCGCAGGGCATTACCGACATGGTGCGGATTTCCGACGCGCGAATGAGCGGTACCGCCTACGGCACGGTCGTGCTGCATACGTCGCCGGAAGCGGCGGCGGGCGGCACCCTGGCGCTGGTCCAGGACGGTGATATGATCGAGCTCGACGTAAAAGGACGACGCCTCCATCTCGATGTCTCCGACGAAGAGCTGGAACGCCGCCGCGCCGCGTGGACTCCGCCGATTCCGCCGATGGAGCGGGGCTATTACAAGCTCTACACCGACCATGTTCTGCAAGCGGATACGGGCGCGGATCTGGATTTCCTCGTCGGCAATTCCGGCGCTCCGGTGCCGCGGGAGAGTCATTAGTCCCCTAAATATGGGATCACGTCCTTTCCGAAGCGCTCGATGGCGGCCATGATCTCCTTGTGGGGCGGGCCGCCGGAATGGGCGTGACGCAGGCGCAGCAGAAAATAGGTGCTGCCGGTCGCCTTGCTCCAGCGCTTGAATTCGGCAACGCAGGTCTCGGGGTTCCCGGTGACGATGCGGTCCTTCCAAATCCGCTCGAACTGGAAATCGTCTTCGGATGAGAATTCGTGGAAGGCGTTGGCGCCGTTCCGCCAGTAGTACTTGTAGGCGTCCATCACCTCCGGGCCGTAGACGCGGGCCGCATCCTCCAGACTGTCGGCGACCCAAGCGTCGCGCATCATGACCACTTCCGGCTCGTTGCCAGCCGCGATCGCGGCCTTTCGATAGGTTTCCGCCGCCGCCGCACTGTCGCTGAGCGGCCAGCTCGGGCTCATCACCACCGCGTCGCCGATGCGCCCGGCGCGTTCCAGCGCCGCCGGAACCCAGGCACCGATCCAGATCGGCGGCCGCGGCTGCTGGATCGGTTTCGGCGTAACTCGCACGTTCTCAATATCGAAATGTCGGCCCTTATGGGTGAAATGCTCGCCGGTCCAGGCCTTCTTCAGGATAGCGACGGCTTCCTCGAACCGTCCGACCCGATGCCGCTTTTCGATCCCAAGGGCCCGGAAATCCGCGTCCTGATAGCCGATCCCGACACCGAGTGCGACGCGCCCGCCTGAGACCGCTTCCAAGGTCACCACATCCTCCGCTACCCGCAACGGATGATGCAGCGGCAGCAGCAGAACCGACGTGCCGATCTGGATCGTCTTGGTGCGTGCCGCCACGGCGCTGCCGACCACCAATGGCGAGGGTAGGAAACCGTCACGATCCTGATGATGTTCGCCGAAGAAGAACCCGTGAAAGCCGGAGGCCTCCGCAAGTTCGGCCTCGGCGATGGTCTCCGCAACGCAGCGGTCCATGTCGTCGCCCCGGGGTGGGTTCGCGATCGACGAGTAGAGTCCAAGCCTGATCATTCCTGCCTCCCTAAAAACCTTTCAAATCAGCTATGCCGAAACACGGCGTAAGCGACGGGCGCCGACTGGATTGGCCCTGGCCGCCGCGTATTTTCAATAGGAGAAGCCGAACTCACAGGGAAGGAGAGATATCATGAGCCAGATCGCCGTCGTCACGGGAGCCGCCTCGGGGATCGGACAGGAAGCCTGCCGCGACCTGCTCGCGCAGGGATGGACCGTATTCGGCCTGGATGTGACCGAGGCCGGACTCGCGGCGGCAACCGATTTGCTTTCAAACGACGGTTTTCACACCAGAATCTGCGACGTGCGATCCGCCGAGACCGTAAAATCCGTGATGTCGGAGATCGGTCGGTGCACGGGGAAGATCAACGCCCTGATCGCCAGTGCGGGCGTCATTCGTCTGGGGGCGCTCGCGGAGATGTCGGTGGAAGATTTCGATCTGATTTTCGATGTGAATGTCCGCGGTCTCTGGCTTTCCGCGCGCGAGACGATTCCCTATCTTCGCGCGGCGGCGAGTGCGGGTGAGCTGGCGCGGATCGTCATGCTTTCCTCGGTCTCTGCCCTGCGACCGAAGATCGAAGGCGGTGCCTATGGA
This sequence comes from Rickettsiales bacterium, assembly GCA_038131165.1. Classification (GTDB taxonomy): domain Bacteria; phylum Pseudomonadota; class Alphaproteobacteria; order UBA8366; family UBA8366; genus UBA6544. Next base: position 36,260 of record JAYPOZ010000007.1, read on the forward strand.
GCTTCGAAGATCGCGGTATCTCAGCTGACCCGTGTGCTTGGGGTCGAATGCGCCAAGGACGGCATTCTGGTGAACGCGATCGCGCCGGGAACCGTCGACACGCCGATGGTCCAGAACGCCGATAAATCCGGCGATTGGCGCCCATCGGGCCCATCGCCGCTGGGCCGGGTCGCGACTCCGGAAGATATCGTGCGGGTCATTCGCTTCCTGTTGAGCGAAAACGCAGCCTACGTCACGGGAACGACAATTCCGGTGGACGGCGGCACATCGGGCGCTTTCGTGCCACCCAAGTAAATACGATTGTAAAAACCGGATGACGCTCTTGACCCCTTGCCCGCTTCGCTCGATGCTCTCGCGGTCTTTCAGGGAGGAAAACTACGAATGCTGATGCTTATGCCCGACGCCCGTTTCGACGGCGCCGCGGAATTCGAACAGGCCGTGGTCGGCGACCGCGCCGAGGTGCGGGTCTATCAGGCGAACACGCTGGACGATATTCCGAACGATGTGTGGGAAGCAGCGGACGGTTTGATGGTGTGGGGCCGCACACCGTGTGACAAGGCGATGTTGGACCGGGCGAAGAACGCGCGCATCGTCATCCGGATGGGCGTCGGATACGACGTGATCGATATTGAGGAAGCCGGAAAGCGCGGTATCGTCGCGTGCAATGTGCCGGACTACGGCACGACCGATGTCGCGGACCATGCGATTGGGCTCATGTTGGCTCTTACCCGTGGCATCGTTCGGCATCACATCGCCCTGGTCGACGAGCCTGTTGGAAAATGGCGCGCGATCGATACTCCTATCGTTCGCCGCGCGCGGGGCGCCACCTTTGGCATCGTCGGGCGCGGTCGTATCGGAACCGCAGCGGGACTTCGGGCCAAGGCGCTCGGCATGAACGTCTTGTTATACGT
>JAYPOZ010000007.1:37180-77047 GCA_038131165.1 Rickettsiales bacterium
CCCTATATCCCCGATGGGGGTGATCAATCCGTCGGATTCGAGCGTCGGGAAACTCTGGAGGAGTTGCTGCGCGAAGCCGATGTGGTGACGCTTCATACCCCGTTGACCGATGAGACCCGCGGCATGATCAACGGTCAGGCGCTGTCCTGCATGAAGAAGGACGCGATCCTGATCAACACGTCGCGCGGCGAAGTCGTGGATGTGGAAGCTGTGACCGAAGCATTGAAGGCCAATCGAATCGGCGCTGCCGGCCTAGATGTCTTGCCGCAGGAGCCGCCGGATCCGAACCATCCGCTTTTTTCGGCCCTGAAGGCGCGCGAGGACTGGACCGTCGGCCGCGTTATCGTGACGCCCCACGCCGCCTGGTACAGCCCCGACGGCGCACGAGACTGCCGGGAGAAAGCGGCGCGGACCGTCATCAACTATATGACCGAAGGGACGGTCCGGAACTGCGTGAACAGCGAGTATCTCAACAGGGGAGCTTCGTCATGAAGGTTGTTGTCACTGGCGGTACGGGCATGATCGGCCGCAAGCTGATCGATTCCCTCCTAGCAACGCCTGAACTGATCGACCGCGAGGGCAAGAAGGCTGAAGTATCGGCGATCACCGCATTTGACGTCGTGGCGCCGAATCCGCCGCTACCGGACGATCCCCGGCTGTCCGTGGTCACTGGAGAGATCAGCGATGAGGCGGCAGTCGAGGCGCTGATCAACGATGATACGGACACGGTCTTTCATCTCGCCGCCGTGGTAAGTGCCCAGGCCGAGGAAGATTTCGACCTCGGCATGCGGGTCAACCTGGATGGGACGCGAATTACGCTGGAGCGATGCCGCGCCCTCGATCACGCTCCTCGCGTGGTGTATGCAAGTTCGGTTGCCGCCTTCGGCGGCATCATGCCGGAGGTGATCGACGATACGGTGACCCCTAACCCGCAAACCACCTACGGCGTCACCAAGGTGATCGGCGAATACCTGATCGACGACTACAGCCGGAAGGGCTTTATCGACGGCCGCGCGCTGCGTCTGCCGACCATCGTCGTCCGGCCGGGGCGGCCCAATAAAGCCGCGTCGACCTGGGCCTCCAGCATTCTGCGCGAGCCGCTTGCCGGTCATGCGGCGGTCTGTCCGGTCAATGAAGAGACGAAGATGTGGATGCTCTCGCCGCGGCGCGTTGTGGAGGCCTTTCGCCATGCACAGGTCTTGGAGGCAAGCGCATGGGGACCTCACCGCGTGGTAAATATCCCAGGTATTGTGGGGTCCGTGACGGAATCGATGCAAGCGTTGGCGCGTGCCGGCGGCAATACCGCCCGGGCCCGGGTCACTTTCGAGCATGACCCCTTCATCCAGGAAATCGTCGACGGTTGGGCGAATACCTTCGAGACTCCGCGCGGCCGTGCCATGGGCTTTACGGCCGACGCCAACCTGGATGAAATCGTAAACGTCTTTTTGGAGGATGATCTGCCGCATCAAGCAGCATATTACACGTAATATGCTGGTAAACATTGACGAATGTGGCTGCGGTATAAATAGTAACCCTACAAGACGGGGTAACTAAGCACGGGCAGAAAAGACCAGTAAACGACAATGTTCTATAAGCAAGATCGGATTGGCGGGTTACTCATGAGAGCGGGCGGATCGATAAAGCCACGGTTTAGCGCAAGTCCTCACATGTGCAAGAAGAATAAGGACAAGGGCGGCGGTCGTAGTGGCGGCGGGCGAGGTGGTCCCGAGCATCCCCATGCGAAGACGATTCGCGAGGCCTATTCGACCGTGGTGTTGGAGGCGAGCGAACTCGGTGCCGCAGGTGCGAAAAGCAAGGAAGCCATGCTGAAGGAGGCTGCCAGCCTGGCGTCGAACTGGACCAAATCGCGAATTGGGATTGAAGACGTTCGCAAAGTCGTGGGCTGAGTCAGCCGCCCAAACTATCCGACAAGACGGGAAATATAGGGCGGCAGCGCGAAGGCGCCCTTGTGCACTGCCGGGGTATAGTAGTTCGTCGCGATATCGGCTGCCGCGAAACGCTCGCTCAAGTGCTTTGAATTCACTTCCTGCAAAGCCGGATTGTCGCATCCCCATCCGAAGGTCATGTAGCCGCCGATATAGGCCGGTACACTTGCACAATAGCTTGCGACATCGGCAAAGAGTTCCCGGAAAATCTCCATGGTCCCGGAGAGTTCGCTGCCTTGGAGGAACGGTACGCCGTTCTGTGTGACCAGAACGCCGCCGGGATTTAGACACCGCTTGCAGCCGCCATAGAAGCGCCGGCCGAAGAGGACTTCGCCAGGTCCGATCGGGTCGGTTGAATCGACAATTATGACATCAAAGCGCTGTGAGGTCTCGTTGACGTAGTCAACCCCATCCGCGATCACGAGTTCTGTCCGGGGATCCTCATAGGCATCGCCGCAGATCGACCGAAGATGCTCCTTGCTCAACTCCACAACGGTATCGTCGATCTCGACCTGAACGGCGGTTTCTACGGATTGATGTTTTAAAACCTCTTCAAGCATCCCGCCGTCACCGCCACCGACGATCAGTACCCTGCGGACATCGCCATGGGCGAAGATCGGCGTATGGGTGAGCATCTCGTGATAGATGAACTCGTCGCGTTCTGTCGTCTGGATGACACCATCGAGCGCCATCATTCGGCCGAATTCAGCATTCTCGAAAATGATCAGATGCTGATGTTCTGTCCGTGCCTCATAGAGGACCCGCTCGATCTTGTAGCGCGAATGGAACCCGGAATGCAGGGTTTCTTCGAACCAAGCCGTCAACGGATGCGGCCACGATAATGGTCGGCAATCTCCAGGCGGCCCGGCTTGAAGGCTTCACGCAATACTTCAGCCGCCCGCATCGGATCGGTCTCGCCACACATGAACACGTCGACCGCGGCATAATTCCATTCGGGCCAAGTATGTATGCTGATGTGCGATTCCGCGAGAACAGCCACACCCGAGACGCCGCCGTTCTCCGAAAACTCATGCAGATGCACGTGCAACAATGTCGCGCCGGCTTCCTCCGCACCGCGGCGCAGCGCCGCGTCGATAAGGTCGGCGTTGCTTAAGTTCTCGCCCTCCCAAATGTCGACAAGCAAATGGCGGCCCGCATAGAAAGCACCTTCGTGCCTCAGCAGGTACTCGCGTTCGCCCGACGCATCCGGTAACTCGGCGGCATTTTCTTGGATAAGTGCGAAGCTCTGTTTGTCCATGGCTCCGGCCCCATAGCTGCATGCGGCGTCCACCCGCACGAAAGGACGCGACGATATGCAGTTCGCAGAACCGGAATGCAAGAGAAAATTTCACACTTTCGCACAAAATTTTCGTAAGTTTCGGTTTCGCGTCTTCCAATGGGAGAAATCGCATGATGAAGTTGGCGTACTCCATGCTAACGGTCGTCTTGTTTGCCTTCTTGGCCGCTCTTCCCACGCAGGCAACGGAACCTCCGCAGGCGCTCGGACTTGTCGCCACGACCGACCCCGTGCCGCTGACCTGCTCTACCTATGAATGCGAAATCGTCGTCTCCGCTTTTTGCCTGCAGCAAGACCGACGATCGCCGTCTCCGGACGATCTTTACAGACCGGTTCGCGACGACATGATTCGCTTTTCGTTAGGCGAGAAGGGCGGGACTTCGACAGCGCTGGATGTGCCTCCGATGTCGATTCGCCCGGATCCGGAATACACCTCTGTTCGGTTTGTCATCAGAAGACCTGCTGTTTGGAGGCCAGAAGCGTTTCTGTGTGGCTGACGGTCGCGCCTAACGCGTCGCTCGTGCCCATCGGCGTTGAGGAAAGCGATGCAATGGCGGTAGCGACCGGTGCGCACCGCCGCATCGCTGCGGAATTTTTCGATAACGGCGACAAGCGTGCCAAGGCGGTGCGACTGGCCGCACGCCTGATGAATGCCCTGCCGCGCGGCGGTCGCCTCGACCCAGGGCAACGGCAAACGGTTTGGCGGGACGCCGCCGGCACTTCCGCCCAGAGCAATGGTTCGGCACGCGAATGGATTGGCGAAGTATACCGGAATTGCGCAAAGGCGGCGGATGCTTCGCCGCGCCACACGCTGCGACGTTGCCTGGCCGATTGGCACCATCAATCATTGTCGAAGACCAACCGGTCGTTCTGGTCCGCCCTGGCGGGCGTTTGAAAAATTGATCTAACTTGATTTCTTGCCGGGCGCGGAGTCTCGGGCTGCCGTGTGTCGATCGATCGAACGAAACCCGAGACGCAAGACGTCGGCGGCTCCCTCCCAGACAAGGTCGCGCCAGTCATCGGCCTCCGGGAAAAACAGCCCGTCGAAGCGCTGACCGCCGGCCGCCGCCGTCTCATGCCGGCTTAGAAGGGAATCAAGTACGGTTGTCAGCGAGTAACAGCCGAATTCCATTACCAGAGAGGTCGTTTCCCGGTCGGGCAGGGAGGCGGAGAGGCCGCGTGCCACCGGACCCTGAAAGTTGGAGACGGCGACGCCGTCCGCCGCCGCCCTGGCGCCGAACAATTCGGTCGCGCGCCGCTCGCCGCCGGTACCGGGCATATGACAAGAGACGACCTCGACTTCTCCGTAGGGCCCGGAGCCCGTATGAATGTCGAGAAAAACGAGATGCTGGGCTCGCGTGAGAAATCTTTCGGCGATGTTGGCCAATACTTGACGGCACCATTGCTGGCGCTCGGTCTCTTCGGGCGTGGCGGGGGTCGTCCGCTGCTGTTCCTCGTTGAAACGGAACTCCGCCGCTGCCAGCAGAGAATCGTCCCATTCCGTTGCGATCATGTTTTGCTCGATCAGCGTTGCCCATTCCGCCGATTGAGACGCGGCCGGCATTACCGTGTGGACCAGGACCAATGCGATCGATGCCGGCATCTCGATCTGTAGTCCTGCTTTCAGCAGAGAGGTCTGCACCCCCGAGGCGCAGAGCCCTTCCGCCATGCGCGTTCCCGGGCAAATGACAATGACGACGGGTGCGTCGCTCTTGCCAGCATGAGCAATATCGATATGCACGGGCGAATCGATCGTGGCGTCGCGCGGTGCCTCAAAGGATGCGACTGGCAGACGGGCATCGAGACAGGCAGCGAGGAACATCCGCCGCGCATCGGTTGGGTTGGTGGAAAAGTGCTGCGCTGCTGTCATTTTATTATCGCCATACCGTCAATTTGGAGAACTTGCCTTATCAAGGCAATTGCGATTTGCACGGTTAAGCTACGGGCGGCATCCTAATTGGATGCGCGGCACGTTCTTATCCATGATCTGTATCTTCACGGCATTTTCCGCTGCGGCCGCAGCGGATCAGCGGGACCTTCGTCTCGAGGGGCTGTTCGGGCGCCTGCAGCAGACAGAAGTGCGGTCGGAGGCAGAGCAGATAGAAGGTGAAATCTGGTCGCTCTGGTCCACGTCCGAGGACGAGATTTCGAATACTCTGATGCGCCAAGGGGTATTGGCGATGCAGGCGAGACGCTACGATCTCGCGCTCCGGCAATTCGACCTCTTGGTTGAGCATGAACCGGGATTTTCGGAGGGATGGAACAAACGGGCGACGGTTTTGTATATCGTCGGGAAATACCGCGCGTCGATCGAGAATATTAAACGCGTTCTCGCCCTGGAGAGCCGCCATTTCGGGGCGTTGTCGGGCCTTGGCATGTGTTACGAAGCGCTGGCTGACCCTGAATCCGCCATTGCGGCGTATCGTCTTGCCCTTAAAGTCAATCCGCACTTGCCGGAAGCGCGGAGTCGGATCGACGCCTTGGTGAAGGAAATTCGGCGCAATAATATTTAGGTGCATTATTGTTATGCCATTTTATTAAAAAATGGGACAAAAAATCCCAATTAAGAAGAAAAATGCTTGATGTCATCTCCGTGCGGACGGTAGGTCTTATCGTAGGGAGGATGCGATGCCCCGCGACGGAAGCTACAACTCGGCTCTCGGCAAGGCCGTGACGGTACTCGAGACGGTTATCGACCGGTCGGAGCCCGCCAGCATCGGCGCGCTCAGCCTATGGCTCGGCATGCCGAAACAAACGGTGCATCGTATCGTCCATCAGTTGGTCGACGAAGGCCTGCTGAAGCGTGTGCCGGGTAGCGATGGTTATAGCGCCGGTCATCGTCTGAAGCGCCTGAGCGAGCGGACGTTGGAACGGACGATCCAGGCGGCGCCGGTTCGAGCCATCTTGCAGGACTTGGTCCATACGATCGGAGAGACCTGTAATGTTGGCATGCTCGACGGCCCTGACGTCGTCTATCTGGACCGGGTCGAATGCGCCTGGCCGCTGCGGATGCAGTTGCAGCCCGGGAGTCGGGTCCCGGCGTATTGTACGGGGATCGGTAAATTGCTGCTCGCTTACCTCGATGCCCGCACCCGACGGCGTCTCGTCTCTTCTCTGGCGATGACGCGCTATACGGAACATACGATCGTCAATGCCGATGAACTATTGGACCAGTTGAAGGCGGTCCGCCAACAGGGATACGCGCTGAACGATCAAGAGAATACAGCGGGCATGATGGGCTTAGCGGTCCCGATTCGAGTTCGAGGTGGACAGACCGTCGCCGGTCTCGCAGTGCATGCGCCGACCGCCCGCCTCGCGCCGGAAGCCGCGCTCGATAAATTACCCGATCTTAACAAGGCGGCCGAAGCCATCGGCAAAGCCATGACGAACGACACTGGAGGATAGGACAATGGCAACTAAAACAGCAACAATGGACGTCTCTAACCGCTACGGCGGGTTGACGGTCGTGCCGGCCTCGCAAGCAGTCGGCGCGGAGATCAAGAATATCGATCTTGCAAACCTGGATGACGCGGCGACGCAATCCATCCGCAATGCGCTTATCGACTATCAGGTCCTGCTCTTTCGCGGCCAAAACATCAGCGATGCCGAACTCGTCGCCTTCAGCGCACGCTTCGGCGATCTGGATCTGGCGCCGCCGCAGGAGCATGGACAGCAGACAGCCAGCGGTTTGCCAGAAATCATGCTGATCTCAAACGTGAAGGAGAACGGCGTGCCGATCGGCAGTCTCGGCGATGGTGAGGCCATCTGGCATAGCGATATGAATTATGTCGAGAATCCGCCGCTGGGCAGCGCCCTCTACGCGCGCGAAGTGCCGCCAAGTGGCGGCGACACCGGTTTCTGCAACATGTATATGGCGCTTGCGGCCCTGCCGGCCGATCTGCGGAAGCGGCTCGAAGGTCTGTCGATCAAGCACGATTCCAGCACCACCAGCGGAGGCTACCTGCGCGCCGGGTTCGACGAGGTGAAGGATGTCAGCGAAGGTCCCGGTGCGATCCATCCCATCATCCAGACCCATCCGGAGAGCGGTCGCGAGGTCCTCTATCTGGGCCGCCGCCTGAACGCCTATGTGGTCGGTATGTCGGTTGCGGAGTCCGAGGCGCTGCTCGACGAGGTCTGGCAGTACGCGACACTCAAGGAGCATACGTGGCATCACCAATGGCGCGTCGGCGATATCGTCATGTGGGACAATCGGACGGTCATGCACCGCCGCGACGCCTTTGACGCCAGCGCCCGTCGCGTCATGCACCGCACACAGATCGGCAACCGTCCGCCAATCAAGCGCGCGGTCTAACGCGGAAAGGATATTTCCTGGACGGTGCAGGCGGCCAGGGTGTCCTGTGACAACGCCGAGGTCGCGCAGTCCAGGATAACCCGACCACCGGCAACCATTGCTGTCTCCGTTAGCAGCGGTTCGAGCGCGACTCCAAGCGTGGCGACGTCGGGGATCGCGCGCTTGTTCGCCAACAAGGTGTGCAGCTCCATCGCCGTCGTCAGGTCGCTCTGTAAGCGCCCCCCGATGATCGGCGTCAGGCCTCTTGCGACTGCTTCCGCGATGGCTTTCTCGCAGGCCGCGAACCCGCCAAGCTGAGCCAATTGCAGCCCGACGAAATCCGCTGCCGCGAGCTCGGCAGCCGTAGCGATATCTTCCGGGCCGTAAATGAAACCGGACAGCGCGGTCGGAACCGCCGAGGCGTCTTTTAGGGCCGCGGCAGCTTCCCAGTCGCCGGCGACGCAAGGCTGCATGAGCCAATCGACGCCCGAAGGGTCGAGCTGCGCGGCGAAGATTACGGCATCCTTCGGCGTAAAGGCCTGATTGCCCTCGAGGCGCAACCGGGCGGCGGCCCCCACCTGCTTCTGAACTTGGGCTGTCTGGGTGAGGTCGGCGGAGACGTCGCCCGTCAAGGGAAGACGTAAGGCTTTGTGGTCAGCCCTGAGCGCCGCTTCCACCGACGCTTCCAACGTCTCTATATCGGTCGCATCGAGCAATCCGACGAGCGGTATTTCGCCGGTGAGCGGTGATCGGTGGCCTGACGCTGTCTCTACGGCCAGTGTCAGCGCAGTCACGGTATGGGGAGCGACCCGATGGGAGCGCTCGAACAGCGCCACTGCTTCGTCCGTCTTCATACCCGCGCTGGCATCGGCCAGCGTGCACGCGATCAACCAGGATTGTTCCATGGTCTCCGGTGTCGCGCCGTCGATCAGCATCGCATCGCCTTGGCCCACGCCACCGTCCGCCGAAAGCGCTTCGACGAGCACGACATCCAGGACCTCCACCTCCGATAAGGGGGCGGGGAGGCGGTTGGCGGGTGTCAGCTCGAGATGGCGTAGACGGAAGCTTTCAATAGCTTTGGGCTCCGGCATAGGCGGGTTATCCTTCGATCGGGGAGGCGCTTTGGCCAAGCGCGGCATTGCTCTATATGTAGGGCGGCAGAGATATTGATTGAAAGGTGTATTTCCAGCGGCATGGGAAGACCAGCATGACCACAATTGCCCCAACGACGCAGCCTCTCACGGCGACACCGCAGGAAGTTGTCACCCGTCTGGTGGCCCGTGCGCGCACCGCGATGCAAACTCTTGAAGATGCCGATCAGGCCCGCGTCGACGAAGCGGTAACGGCCCTCTGTTGGTCGATCTATGAAGACAACCGGGCGAGAGAGCTTGCCGAACTTGCGGTTCGGGACACCGGCCTCGGCAACGCCCGGGACAAGATTGCCAAGAATCAGCGTAAGAACTTCGGCGCCTTGCGCGACCTGCTGCGGGTCCGGACCGTCGGGGTCATAGAGGACGACCCCGCAACCGGCATTGTAAAATATGCAAAACCCGTCGGTGTCGTTGGAGCCGTGACTCCGTCCACCAACACTGCGGCGACTCCGGTCAACAAGGCGATGATGGCGATCAAGGGGCGCAACGCGATCGTTATTGCGCCCTCGCCGTCAGGCTGGGCGACGACGGAGCGGACGGTCGGCTATATGCGGGCGGAATTGGCAAAAGCGGGATTTTCGGAAGACCTCGTGCAGATATTGCCGAAGCCGGTTACCAAGGAGATCACGCATGCCTTGATGGCGGCTGTCGACCTGGTGGTTGTCACCGGCAGCCAGAGCAACGTGCGCGCCGCTTATGGCAGCGGAACCCCCGCCATCGGTGTCGGGGCGGGCAATGTGCCGGTCATCATCGACGCGTCGGCCGACCTTGACGATGCGGCCGGGAAGATTTGCGCCTCGAAAACCTTCGATAACGCGACGTCGTGCTCGTCGGAGAATTCCGTGACGATCCTGGATGCCGTATACGAAGAAGCGGTTGCGGCGTTGGAACGCGCGGGCGGATATCGGGCGACGCGGGCCGAATGCAAACGTATCGAAGCGGCCCTGTGGCAGGACGGAAAGCTCAACCGGCACCTCATTGCGCGCGGTTGCGAAATCCTTGCCAAGGCGGCGGATCTCCCGGCGGCGGCGGGTGTCGCTAAATTCCTGATGGTCGAAGATGAAGGGGTCGGGCCGGATCGTCCGTTCTCGGGCGAGAAACTCTCGCTCGTGCTGACTGTCTATCGCGCCGCCGATTTTGCGGCGGCGAAACGCCACGTTCAGTCCATTCTCGACCATCAGGGAGCCGGTCATTCCGTCGGTATTCATACCGCGGATCCGGATCAAGGACGCGCCCTGGCGGAGGAGTTGAAGGTCGTCCGGGTGCTGGTCAATCAGGCGCATACGTTCGGTAATGGCGGCTCCTTTACCAACGGGCTTAATTTCACCCTGTCGATGGGCTGCGGCACTTGGGCCGGGAACTCGATATCGGAGAACCTCAACTACCGGCATTTCATCAATGTGACCCATCTTGTGACGGAGATACCCGAAGATCGGCCGAGCGAGGAGGCGTTGTTCGGCGCTTATTGGGAAAAATACGGCAGATAGACACGACAAAGAGATGCGCAACCGGTTGCGACGGGGGTGGATTGTCCCAAGATAAGAAAGCGAAGCAACAACGGGATTCGAGTCATGAGTGACGAATGGCAGTACCAGGTGCGGATCACGCTCGACGCCGCCCGCTCCGAGGTGGCGCGGCGCGATCCGAAGGATACCAGTTTGGCTCCTCTCGGCGAAATTCTTGCGAAACACAACGCGGCACTGAGCTGTCAATACGATGCCTTCGCGGGATATTGCGCGGCAGCCGAGGCGGAGGGCGTGGAAAAATACCCGCTCTATCAATGGACCAAGGATACGATCGAGGACCCGGCGAAGAAGGCCAAATACCTGAAGGCATTCACTCTTTATGTCGATGGGGACGAGGTTTACGACAAGGAGAAGGCCGATCCACTGGAGGCTGACCTCAAGCCGCTTGCGGACAGTGGCCTGTTGGAAAAGCTGACCAAGCACGACACGAATCCGGCAAACAATCCTCAGCCGCCCAAAAAATATCGGCAATAGCGCGGACTAACGCATCGTTTCCCAGAGATGTTCTTCCATTTTGAGGAGGGTTTCTTCTTCCGGGAAGAAATTCCGGCGCGAGACCACGCCTAGAACGCGTCCTGCCGTCGTGCCGTCTTCGGTCACCGGGAGGTGGCGGAAGCCCTTTTCCTGCATGAGCCGGAGGGCGCTTTGAGGCACCATATCCGGAGCGATGCATTGCGGATTCTCCGTCATGACTTCGGAGATACGCGTTTTCCGAGGATCAAGGTCTCCACCGACGACGCGGCGGGCGACATCCCGGACGGTAAAGATACCGCGCAGTCGATCCTTCCCATCGATTACGAGCACCGAACTGACACCGCATTGATCCATGAGTATGGCGGCATCGCGTACGCTTGCGTTGCCGTCGAGCCTGACAAGGCTCTGGTCGGAGATCACATCCGGTATGATATTCTTCCTCTTGGGCGTCATGACCTATCTCCGCGGGGACCGAAAGCACGACCCTAGAATTAAAATTCTATTGTAATCGGCGGACGTCGCCGTTGACCGAGATCAATGGGCGGCGAGTTCACTTCGGGGTTGGGACGGAGAAGCAGCTAGGCTATATCGCTGTTGAAACCGCGTGAAAGACAAGCCATGGCCAAACGCAACGCCTCCGATAACGATATCCCGATCTGGGTTCTGGATACGGTGACCAAACCGAAACCGGAACACGAAGGCGCCGTAATTCTCGCCGGTAGCCACGGAGGGGTCTATGCCGGGTACTTGGCGGCATCGGCCCATCCGCGCGGCATCATCCTGAACGACGCGGGGGTCGGGCGGGATAAGGCGGGAATAGGCAGTCTCGCGTACCTTCAGGAATTAGGGATTGCCGCCGCGACGGTCGCGCATACCTCTGGGCGCATCGGCGACGGCGAGGACATGTTGGCGCGCGGCACGATCAGCTACACCAACGCGTTGGCGGGTGCCGTCGGTTGTGCGGTCGGAGAACGGGCCGCGGATTGCGCGCGCAAGATGCGCGCAGCCCGTCCATATACGGGCACCCCGCCCAAGCAATCGGAAGGCCGCTACAAACTCCGGGCCGAACGCTGGGAGCCAGAGGTGTGGGGCCTCGACTCCGCATCTCTCTTGCTGCCTGAGGATGCCGGGCGGATTGTGGTCATTGGATCGCACGGTGCCATCCTGGCTGCCAATAAGGCGAGCGGACAGGCGATCTACCAACCGGTTAAGGCAGCAGTGTTTCACGACGCCGGCGTTGGGCGCGACAAGGCGGGCATCAGCCGCCTGGCGGTCATGGACGAGCAAGGCGTTGCCGGGGCCACGGTCAGTCATGAAACGGCCAGGATCGGGGACGCCCGCTCGATGTGGAACACCGGATTGATCAGCCACGTGAACGAATTGGCCGTCCGGTGGGGTGCGCGTCGGGGCATGGGCTGCCAGGACTTTGCCCTCGCCGCGATCCGGGGCCGGTAAGGTCCGGTAACGAGAGGAAAGAGAGCCAGATGTCTCGAGATACGATGCATATCGGTAACGCCGCGGGATTTTCCGGCGACCGGATGGACGTCGGCGGTCCGGTGATCGATGCATTGATCGCCTCCGGCCGTCCGGCGGCTTTGTTTTACGAGACCTTGGCGGAACGGACGCTTGCGATCGCACAACGTGAACGGCGGGCGGATCCGGAGAAGGGCTACACCGCCGATCTCGCCGGGTTCGTGGGCCCGGTCTTGCGCCGGGCCGTGGACGGTGGGGTGCCGATCATCGGTAATTTTGGCGCCGCCAATCCGATGGGGGCCGCAAGGCGCCTGCATGCGCTGGCCCGCGAGCTAGGGATCGAAGGTCTCCGGGTGGCGGTCGTGGATGGCGACGATTTGCGCGAGAGCATTCGGGGCCTGCAGACGCAAAAATGGGGGGAGGAGACGCCGCTCGATCTCGCCAACGCCGAACTGCTTGCGGCGAATGTGTATCTTGGGGCCGGCCCCATCGCGGAGGCTTTGGCCCAGGACCCGCATATCGTGGTCACTGGCCGCGTCACGGATTCCGCGCTCACGCTGGCGCCCCTGATGCATCACTTCGGTTGGGCCGACGACGATTGGGAAAAGATGGCGGCCGGCGTGTTGGCCGGACATCTGCTCGAATGCGGCTCGCAAGTCACCGGCGGCTATCACGCCGATCCGGGCCGCAAGAATGTCGAAGGCCTGGCGACCATCGGGTTTCCCATCGCCGAAGTGGGGGAGGACGGCAGCCTGGTGATCACGAAACCGGCCGGGACGGGCGGCATCGTCAATGCTCGGACGGTCAAGGAGCAACTTCTATATGAGCTCGACGACCCGACCTGCTATCTGACCCCGGACGTGACGCTCGATATCTCGGATGTCGAAGTGGAGCAGATCGGCCCCGACCGGGTGCGCGTGTCCGGGGCCAAAGGAAGGCCGGCACCGGATACGCTCAAGGTCACGATTAGTATTGACGGCGGCTGGCTCGGCGAGGGCGAGATTTCCTATGCCGGTCCCAATGCCCTGGCGCGGGCCCGGCTGGCCGCGCAGACGGTGCGCGAGCGGGTGGCATTGCTGGGTCTGGATTGCGATCTCCGCACCGACCTGATCGGCACCGTGAGCATTCACGACGGCGATAGCGGCGAGTTGACGGCATCCTACGCTGGGGAGCCTCAGGAGGTGCGCATGCGCGCGGCCGCCAATGCCCATGACGAAGCGACCGCGGCCTTGGTGGCCCGCGAGGTCGAATCCCTCTATTGCGACGGTCCGGCGGGCGGCGGCGGGGTCCGGCGCAATACCATCTGGCGGGTCAAGACGGGCTCCGTTCTGGTACCCCGCAAGGACGTGCGCCCCAAGGTAACGCTGGTGACCGAAGATGACCTCTGAGCAAACCGTCGAAGTACCGCTTTACGAGATTGCCCATGGCCGGACCGGCGATAAGGGCGATCGGCTCAATATCAGTATCATACCTTACGATGGCAGCGCCTATGAAGCGATCGCCGAACAGGCGACGGAAGCCCGTATGCTTGAGATGTTTCGCCACCGGGGAGCGACCGAGGCCCGGCGCTACGACCTGCCGAAGCTGAAGGCGTTTAACTTCGTCATTGAGAATGTGTTGCAGGGTGGGGTGAACAACAGCCTTAACCTCGACGGTCACGGAAAGACACTGTCCTTCCATGCTTTGACGATGACGGTACGCGTTGCACCGGATGTCCTGGCGGCGGCACACCGCGCGCGTGGAGACTGAATTTGTCCTATCCCAACCTGTTCTCGCCACTCCGGGTCGGAACGCGCACGATCCGCAACCGCGTGGCGCTACCGGCGACGCTTACCAATTATGGACGCGCAAACCGGGTGACCGACCCATGGCGGAACTTCCTGGTCGAGCGGGCGAAAGGCGGTGTCGGCCTCATCGTCTCCGAAATTATCGCCGTCGACCCCGAGGCGCTGGCGCATCAAGCCATTGTCACCGGCTACGACAATGCCAACGAGGAGGCGTTTAAGGCGACCGCTGGGCAGGTTCACGCCGCGGGGGCGACGCTGGTGGGACAACTCTGGCATCCCGGTCGCCAACAGCTCTGGCACCCAACGAAAGCGCCAATGGGAGTCTCCGATCAACCCGATGCGCTGAGCTGGACGGTGCCGCATGTCATGTCCGGGGACGAAGTGCGGCGCGTTGCCGACGCCTATATCGCCACGGCCGAACGTCTGCACCGCTGCGGTTTCGCCGGAGTCGAACTGCACGGTGCCCATGGTTACCTGATCGGCCAGTTTCTTTCGCCCTGGTCCAATACGCGCGTGGACGGCTTCGGCGGCGACGTCGATGGCCGTACCCGCTTTGCCCGCGATGTCGCGGCCGGGATCCGCGCCCGCTGCGGCGCCGACTTCATTGTGGGGCTGAAGATGCCGGGCGACGAAGGTGTCGACGGCGGCATCGATTCGGACGAGGCCGCCCGGATTACCACCCGGCTCGCGCGGACCGGCAATTTCGACTATTTCGGCTACGGTCAGGGCAATTTCAGCCTCAGTTTGGAGACCCATGTTCCGGACCTGCATTTCGAGCCGGGGCATTACATTGATATTCATCGAAAGATGCGGGCAGCCGCAGGCGGGGTGCCGGTCATGGCGCTCGGCCGGATCGGCACGCCGGAGCTTGCCGAGAAGGTCATCGCCGAGGGCTATGGCGACCTCGTCGGCACGACCCGCGCATTGATCGCCGATCCGGCCTGGCCGGCCAAAGCGGAAGGCGGTCGGGCGGATGCCATTCGGCCATCGGTCTTCGACAATTGGTGTTGGGGTGAAGTTCATATGGGCAAACCGCTTCTCGAGCATCACAACCCTTATCTCGGCGAAGCGGGCGAAGCCTTTGCGGAGGAAAACCTGCCGCCCGCATCTGAGCCAAGGCGCGTGGCCATTGTCGGCAGCGGGCCGGGCGGGCTGGAAGCGGCCTGGGTGGCGGCGGCACGTGGGCACCAAGTCACGCTCTACGCAGCGTCGAACGAGCTAGGGGGAAAACTACGTCTCGATGCGGCTTTGCCGGGACGGGGTGAGGTCGCCCGGATGATCAACTATCAGAGTCGAAAGGCGGCTCAACATCAGGTGGCTTTGCGCCTTGGCGTGCGGGTCGATGCGGCGACGTTGCTGGCTGACGCGCCGGATGTGGTGGTTCTGGCGACGGGTGCACGGCTTCGCCGACCACCCGTCCTGTCGGCAGATTCGGATCTCGGTGTCGACGCTCAGACGTATGTCACGGCGCCCACCAGCGGCAAGACGGCGCTGTTCTACGATATGGACCATGGCCCGTCCGCTTACGGGGTGACTGACCTGCTTGCCGAGCATTTTCGGAAGGTCATTCTGGTGACGCCCCGCCCGCAGATCGCCCAAGGCGTGAACTACTGCAGTGCGATCGGCGTGCACCGTCGGCTCCATCAGCGGCGGGTCGAGATCGTGCCCTCGTACGAACTGGTCTCCTATAAGGCTCGGGAGGTGATCTGCCGCAATATGTTCACGGGTGAGGACCGCGCTTTCAAGGAGGTCGACCAGCTCGTGTATGTGACTCCGCGTCAGGCCGTGGATGATCTCGCCACTCAACTGGAAGGTAAGATCGAGTTGTACCAAGTGGGCGATTGCCGTTCGCCGCGCAACCTCATGGCGGCTATTCACGGCGGGCATCGGACCGCATTGGCCCTGTAAATTTCCGCGCTGCGGACGATAATTGATCTAAAGCGCATAACCGCGTCCGGGATGAAGGAGAGAGCGATGAGCGATTTGCCGAAGAAAGTCGACATTCAGGAGGAGGGCCCGCGCGAGGGCTTCCAGATCGAGAAAGGTCCGATCTCGACCGCGCGCAAGATCGAACTCATCGACGCGCTCTCGGAAACCGGCCTCAAAAAAATCCAGGTGGCCTCTTTCGTGAATCCCAAGCGGGTGCCCGGCTGGGCGGATGCGGACGAAGTAATCGAAGGCTTTACGCCGAAAGAAGGGGTCGTCTATCACGCGCTCTGGCTCAACGAGAAGGGCATCGAGCGGGCGATGAAACACAGCGGTAAGCTGACGCATATGGGCTCGATCTCGACCACCGCGTCCGAGACCTTCATGAAACACAACACCAATCGCGGCTTCGAGATCAACCGCGAGGTCCAGCGCGGCCAGATCCGCCTTTATAAGAAGTACGATATTCCGGTCAAACGGGCTTCGATCATGACGGCTTTCGGTTGCAACTTCGAAGGCGCCATTGCGCCGCAATTGATCGTCGACCGCCTCCGGGAGATTCTGGATATCGCCGACGAGGAGGGCACGCCGATCGAAATCCTCAGCATTGCCGATACCATGGGCTGGGCGGCGCCAAACGGCATCAAGCAGGTTGTCGGCAAGGTCCGGGAGACTTGGCCCGACAAACGCATTTGTCTGCATCTGCACGATACCCGTGGCATGGGGGTTGCGAATGTCTATGCGGGACTGGAGATGGGTGTCGATCTATTCGACAGCTCGGTCGCTGGACTCGGCGGCTGTCCGTTCGCGGCATTGCAGGGTGCTGCCGGAAACGTCTGCACGGAAGACATTGTCTTCCTCTGCAACGAGCATGGCATTGAGACCGGGGTCGATCTCGATAGATTGATCGACGTCGCCCGGCTGGCAGAAGATATCGTTGGGCATCCGTTGCCGGGGTCCATCATGCATGCCGGTAGTCTTACGCAATATAGGGTTCCGCAAGCAGCGGAGTGAAGGAAACCCGTAGGGGAAGGCTAGGCTTTTTTTGCGGCCGCTTTTAGGTCTGCGGCTTCTTTCGCTAGTCTCAAGGCACGTAGCTCGGCGGTGCGTTCGCGTTGCTTCTGTTCTAGTTTTTCTTTTTCCTTGAGAACTTGTTGGTATTTCTTCTGGCGCTCCTTGGAGCGTTCCTCGGCGGCTGATCTTCCACCTGTGGCCATATCGCCGGCTCCTCCTCGATTTATTTGAATGACACGCCGTCTTTCGGCACGACACTGCCGCCGCCTTCAACCGAAGTTGAAGGCGGGGCTGCGTGTTTTAGTCGATGATCGAGAGATTCTCGGCCGAAGACTTGCCGTTCTGCCCGGGCTGAAGCTCGTACGAAACTTTTTGCCCTTCGTTGAGCGAGCTCAGGCCCGCCCGCTCGACGGCGGAAATATGCACGAACGCATCCTTGGAGCCATCTTCGGGCTCAATGAATCCGTAACCTTTCATGGAATTGAACCACTTCACTGTACCAGTCGCCATAACTATATCCTCTAACAATTATAATGAGTTAGCGCCGCACGCCATTCGGCAACGCTGTCCAATCAACGCCCACATTGTCAGGAGATATCCAGCTAATCGGCGTACTGGTTATTCAAGTAACACCAAACGAATGCAAAACGTATAGATGATTAGGAGACCTCAATCGACCGGAAGTCAACAGTGGCCCGGCTCAGAATGGAATGGCCTGTTCGGGCGAAAACTCGAATCCGGTCCGTTTGAGCATCCGCCGTTCGCTCGGCGAAAACGCGTCCCGGCGGTGCATGGTGGAGGTATTGTCCCACATGACAAGGTCGCCAACGCGCCATTCGTGAAGGTAGGTGAACTCGGGCCGCTCGGCCCAGTCTTCCAGCTCCGCCAGCAGTTCCGTGCTTTCCTCCGGCGGGAGACCCTCGATACCGATGCTGTGTGCCGGGCTGAGATAAAGCGACTTGCGTCCGAGAATTGGATGCGTGCGCACCAATGGGTGACGTACAGGCGGTTTCGCCTTCCGCTGTTCTTCCGTCAGCGCGACATGCTGGGTTTGCTCCGTCACTTCGATCGAAAAGTTTTGCTGTAAACCGGCGATGCGGGATTTCAGGGCATCGGGCAATTTTTCGTATGCACGCGCGGTATCGCTGAACCATGTCCCGCCGCCTTCCGCCGGTACCTCGATCGCGTAGAGCAGGGTCGAGAAGACCGGTTCGGCGGAATAAGACTGGTCCGAGTGCCAGGCGAGATCGCCATCCCCCAATTCGCCGAGGTTACGGCCGTCCTCCTTGATGTTGGAGATGTGCATAATGCCGGGCCGTGCCTTGTCGTTGAACTGTGAGCGGACATGCACGAACAAGGGTCCGAAGCGCTCCGTGAAGGCGAGCAATTCCTCGTCGCCGAGCCGCTGGTCGCGAAAGACGATGACCTTGTTGTCGAGCCAGAGCTGCTTGATGTCCGCGAACAGCGTATCGGTCAAATCCCTCGCGAGATCGATACCGTTGACTTCCAAGGCAAACTGGGGACCGATAAGTCTTGTTTCCATCGTCATGGCGGACTCCTTTCGAAGAAATATACCGCTGCCGAAACCGGGTTCAATCCGGCTCGCCCCAACCGCCGCCGCCGGCCGTCTCGATCCAAAGTGCCTCGCCCTTGGCCAGCCGGCCTGCCGGGGTCTTGGAGGAGAGGGGCGTGCGTGAGCCGTCGCTACGCTCGATAGAGAAGGTGGCGGCCCGTCCCGCTCCACCTCCCGCGGCCCCTTGCGCCGGGTTGTAGGCGCGCTCGTAGAGCAGCGAGAACTCAATGTCATCGGCCAAGGCCCGGATCACCTTGCGGGCGCCCATACCGCCGTCATACCGTCCGCGTCCGCCCGATTTCTCGACAAACTCGTAGGCCTCGATCCGGATGGGCAGGTTCGCTTCGGCAGCCTCGTTCGGGAGGTTCATCGTGTTGCCCATATGGACGCGGTGTCCGTCTATGCCGGGGCCTTGGGCCGATGCCCCCATGCCGCCACCCATCGTCTCTACGTGCACGAAACGGCGTTTATGTTTGGGGTCGATGCCACCGAGAGCAAAGACGCCCGCGCAGCCATAGCTGCCGCCGAGCGCCCGTTCCGGCATGGCGGGCGCGAGAGCATCGAGCAGGACGTCGACAATTCGGTTCGAAGTCTCCGTATTGGCGGCCACGACGGGTGCAGGATAGACCGGGTTGACGAGACTGCCGGCTGGGGCGGCGATTTCCACGACTCTGTAAGCACCCGAATTGGGGGGGACCGAGCCGCCGGCGAGCGCCAGAATCGTATAATAGCAGACAGATGCCGTGACGGCGAAGGGGGCGCTGACCGGTCCTCTTGCCTGGGCCGCGGTACCGGCAAAATCGAAATGCAACTTCGTGCCAGTTTTGGTGATCGTGACGGAGATGCCGAAATCGCCGTTGCCCGAATCCTCGGTGAAACCGTCGCCGTCGAGATGGTGGGTCGCCGAATAGGTGCCGTCGGGGAGTTGCTGCAGAACGGCCTCGACCATGCGTTGGCTGTAGTCTTGCGTCTCGGCAAAAATGCGCCGGACGGCCGCG
Organism: Rickettsiales bacterium; assembly: GCA_038131165.1. Taxonomy (GTDB): domain Bacteria; phylum Pseudomonadota; class Alphaproteobacteria; order UBA8366; family UBA8366; genus UBA6544. The sequence continues at coordinate 56,637 of JAYPOZ010000007.1, forward strand.
CCGCCATACCGTGCGATCTGCTCCTCGACCCGCTGGACGCCCCGCGCATTGCACGCGATCTGGGCGCGGAAGTCGCCGATGCGGTCCTCCGGTATGCGTACATTGGCGAACAACAGCGTCCACACTCCTTCGTCCGGTGCGCCTGCACGAATGATCTTGATCGGCGGCACTCGCACGCCCTCCTTGATGATTTCGTCGGTCACCGCGGAGGATCCCGCCGCCGCGCCGCCGATATCCGGCCAGTGCACTCGGCTCGCGGAGAAGCCGACCACGCCTTGCTCGTCGAAGATCGGCGTCAGCAGCGTCATGTCGGGAAGGTGCGAGCCGCCGGAATAAGGATCATTGGACAGCACCGCGTCGCCGGAGCGCCACGTTTCCAATGGGAAAGCCTTCAAAATGCCCTTGGCCGAAAACGGCATTGCGCCGAGATGCACCGGGATGTCGTTTCCCTGAGCTACTACATCGCCCATGTGGTCGAGTATCGCGCAGGACAGATCGGCCGATAGGCTGAGCAGCGGCGAGAAGCTCGCCCGCATCATCACCGACTTCATCTCCTCGCAGATTGCATAGAGGCCACCTCGAACCACCTCGAAGGTGACTGGGTCGTCGCGCAGGATCGAGTTCTCGGTCATTGCGCTGCTCCCTTATCGGATAGGACAAGCATGCCGGAGGACCGTACCTCGAGGGATTGGCCGTCCAGCACCCGGATCGTAGCACCGAAATCCTCGACGATGGCGGGGCCGATCAGGTTGTCGCCGGGTTGCAAGGCATCCCGGCGAACGACCCTGACGTCCGCCAAGCTACCGTCTTCCGAGACAAGCGCCCGTCTGCGCTCCCGCCCCGCCTCCTCGCCGAGGGCGGCGGCCGGCCAGCCCCCGTCATGTATGGAGTTCCGCGCGACCAGCCGAAGGTTGACGAGTTGCACTGAATGGTCGGGGAGGTCGTAGCCGTATGCCGTCCGGTAGGCTGCTCGAAATTCGGCATCGATTTGTTCCGCGTCTGGTATGGCCTTCCTCGGCAAGGGCAGAGTGAGTTCGAACAGTTGCCCCTCGAAGCGCGCGTCGACTGAGCGTTCGAATTGCCAGTCTCCGGGCTCCCCTTCAGCCGCAATCAGTTCCGCGGCCCGGTTCCTGAGCGCGTCGAATCCGGAGGCGAGTTCGGACAATTGCACTTCAGAAAGGCGCCGAAGGTAGGTTTGCACAAGATCGTGCCGTACATCGCCCAGCATGGTGCCGATGGCGCTGAACAGTCCAGGCACGGGGGGAATGATGACCTGCGGCACGCCGACTTCGCGGGCGATCTCCGCCGCATGGAGCGGCCCGGCACCGCCGAAGGCGACCAAGCTGAAATCCCGTGGATCGAGGCCGCGGCGCAGAGTGGCGAGGCGCACCATCTCTGCCATATTAGCGGTCGCCAAGCGCAGAATGCCCCAGGCGGCGCGTTCGACCGGCCAACCGAGCGGTTTCGCGATATGGGCCTCGATCGCGGCCCGGGCGCGGTCCGAATCTATCTCCAGGTCTTCGCTGCCGAAACCATCGGATGCGATGTGACCGGCCACGACATGAGCGTCTGTGACAGTCGGCCGCTCGCCCCCCCGCCCGTAGCACGCCGGCCCCGGCACGGCGCCGGCGCTCTCAGGCCCAACCTTGATCACACCCGCCGCATCGATCCATGCGATCGAGCCGCCGCCGGCGCCGATTTCGATCAGGTCGATCACCGGGCTCTGAATCGGATATCCGCCGAGATCTTGGCCATCCACGAACCGGTCGGCATAGAATTCGGTGCTGAGCTTCGGCTTTCCGCCGACGACAACCCCGGCTTTCGCCGTGGTCCCGCCCATGTCGAAGGCGATCAGATCGCCAAGGCCTTCGGCGGCGCCAAGTGCCGCGGTCGCAATGATTCCCGCTGCCGGGCCGGACTCGATCAAATGGACGGGATAGCGCCGGGCGTTCTCGGCGGAGGTGAGGCCGCCGTTCGACTTCACGATAGACAGGCGCAAAGTGCCGCGCGCGCGCAGGTCCTTGCTCAAGTGATCGACGTAGCGTTGCACCGGCGGACCGATGAAGGCGTTGACGACCACGGTGCTGGTGCGCTCGAACTCCCGGAACTCGCGACACACGTCGCTCGACAGGGTGACGAACAGGCGCGGAAGGGCCGCCTCAAGCGCCGCACCCATGGCGCGCTCGTGCGTGTCGTTCGCATAGGCATGCAGGAAGGAGATCGCTACCGCCTCGATATCGGCGCTCCGGATTTCGCCCACCAGTCGGTCGATTTCGGCCGTGGAGAGCGCGGTCAGGACGGTGCCGTCGGGTGCCATCCGCTCCTTTGCTTCGAACCGCCATTCGCGCGGTGCGAGCGCGGGCGAGATTTTCGGCGCCAGATCGTAAAGCCGAGGCCGGGCGTGGCGCCGCAGGGCCAGCACGTCGCGAAACCCCTTGGTTGTTATTAGTGCCGTTTTTGCAGCGTGTTTGGTAATCAACGCATTGGTGCCGACCGTCGTGCCATGAAACACCGCCGATGCGCCGCCACCCGTGCGTGCGAGATACCGGTCGACCCCCAGGATCGCGCCCTCCGCCGGATCGTCCGGTGTCGACGGAACCTTGAAAGCGGCGACCAGATTTCCATGTTCGCGGTCGAGTGCCAGGACGTCGGTAAAAGTGCCGCCAACATCGATTCCGAGGGCGATGGGTTTCCCTGCCATTTTCGAGCCTAGCCGCCGTCCAATGACGACAGAGCATCGACGAAGCGGTCCATATGCTGGCGCAGGGAGACGTCGACCCGGAGGTATCGCTTGCCGAGGCCGCGGAAGGAGACGCTGCAATCTTTGACGATCACGCCCTTGGCGAGGAGGGCTTCGAACACCTGTGTTGAATTCTGCGCCGGATCGAGAATTTCCACGAGGAAGAAGTTCGAACGGCTGCCCGGCACCATGCGGAAGGCGTTCAATCGGGATAGTTTGTCGGAGACATACTCCCTCATCTCGCAGATCATCTCCACTGTGCGATGGACATGGTCGTCATCGCCAAGGGCGGCCACGCCGCCCGCGATCTGCAATTGTCCCATGTTCCAGGTTGGCTTCATCGCCAGCATGGGCCGAATGATCTCTCGCTTGGCGATGCCGAAGCCGATGCGCAATCCGGCGAGACCGAACGCCTTGGAGAAAGTCCGCAGCACGATCAGGTTATCGAATTCGCCGAGCAGCGACATGCCGCCTTCGGTGCGGGAGAAATGGATATAGGCTTCGTCGAGGACTACAAGCCGCTCGCCCGCCGCCCGGCAGACCCGGCGAATGTCGTTGAGGTCCATCAAAATGCCCGAGGGGCTGTGCGGATTGGTGAGGAAGACGATTCGGATATCGTCCTTAATTGCGGCGATATACGCGTCAATCCGAAAGTCGAATCCCTCGCCCATTCTCACGTAAACCGGACGCCGGCCTTCCGCGTCCGCAGACAGGTGGTACATTGGGAAGCAAGGCTCGTACATCAGAATACCGTCGCCCGGCCCCGCAAAGGTGCGCACAATCCAGGAAATGATCTCAGTCTCGCCGGCCCCGCAGATAATTTCCTCCGGGGCATGGTCATATTTGGCGGCAATGGCTTCGCGCAAAGGCTCGGCCGTCCAGTTCGGGTAAATGTCCATCCGAGCGACGGCCTCGGTCACGGCGCGGGCCGCCAGCGGCGACGGACCAAACGGGTTTTCCGCCGAGCCCAATTTGGCTACATCGCCGATCGGCACGCCATAGACCTCGGCGACATGCTCGCGCGATAGGCCAGGCACATAGGTCTCATCCGTCGCCAAGGCAGGGTTGCTCAGATACATATCGGTACTCCAGAGTTCATCTTCGGCCTGTCGACACCCGACGCCTCATTCCTCAAGATCGCCGTTCCAATATACGGACAGGTCCCGTCGTTTGCGGTGAAAACGCTCGATCTTCGCAATCGAAGCGTCGTCGCTTTCCGCCACCATGAAGGCGAGCAACGATTCCAGAAGTGCGTTCATCGATAGCGTGGAGGGGAAAAACTGCGGTGTCGAGGTCGGCGTCACCAAGAGAATATCCGCCTCCGCCGCAACCGGAGAGGTACGGCTGTCAGTAACCGAAATCAGCCGCGCCCCCCGTTCCTTGGCGAAGCGGGTGGCCTCGACGGTCTCGCGCCTGTAAGGGCGGTACGTTGCGGCAAGGAGTACATCGCCGGCTCCGATTCGGGACAAATCGTCGATTGGCAGGCTCGCTTGCTGCGGGACGAGAGATAGGGTGTCGAATGCCATGCGCGCGACATAATAAAATCCCAGCATCAACGGGTAGCAGGCACCCATTCCCAGCACATAGACCGCCTTGGCTTCGGTCAGCATCTTTGCCGCCGTGCGCAGTTCGTCTGCGGAAATGGTGGAGTACAGGGTTTCCGTGTTTGAAATGAAGGTCTCCGCAAGCTGACTGTACAATTGCCCGTGACTGCCGCCATGGCCGATATGTTGCAGCCAACGCACCCGATCCGGGTAACTGTCGATCCCGCGCCGGAGGACCTCCCGGAAGGGGGCCCGGAAATCCTCGTAACTCCCGAAACCGAGCGTCTTGGTCATCCGTATCAGCGTATTGGGTTTCACGCCTGCGAGGCCGGCGAGTTGGCGCATCGAGTTCACGCCGACTTCGTTCGGGTTGTCGACCACATACTGAGCGGCTTTCTGGAGCTGCGGGCTCAAGGAGGCATATGCCGCCATCACATGATCCAGTATGGTGCTCGTCTCGGCCTGTGGTTCGGTCATCGTAGTGTACCCAGTGGGTCGGATTGCGAGAATGGTACATTTGTTCCTTTATATATTGCAAGCGGAACACCTGTTGCATAACGTATTATTGCTCATTCCGAACATTGGAGACGCGCATGACCGGGCCTCTTCCCACTTCCGCCGAGATCGTCGTGATTGGCGGCGGCATCGTCGGCTGCTCGACCGCCTATCATCTAGCGAAACGCGGCAAGCGCGACGTCATATTGCTGGAACGCTCGAAACTGACCAGTGGGACGACCTGGCATTCGGCGGCACAGGTCCGCCAATTGCGCTCCAGTTCCAGCTTGACGACGTTGATGAAATACAGCGCACAGCTCTACCAGTCGCTCGAAGCGGAGACCGGCCAATCCACCGGGTGGATCGGCTGTGGCAGTCTCAGCATTGCCACCAATCCGGACCGCATGACGCATATCCGCCGCCAGGCCTCGCTCGCCCGCGCCTTCGGCATCGAAGTCGAGGAGATCGACGCCGCCGAGATCAAGAGACTGTGGCCCATCGCCAACACGGATGACCTGTTGGGCGGGATCCTCTCGCCGAGCGATGGCCGGGTGAGTTCCAGCGATGTCTGCGCTGCCTTGATCAAGGGGGCAAAGGCGGGCGGCGTCGATATCTTCGAGGACACGCCCGTTACCGGATTCACCTTCGCCAACGGGCGCGTCAGCGGTGTCGAGACGGCCGCCGGTATCATTGCCTGCGATGCGGTCGTACTCTGCGGCGGGCTCTGGTCGCGGGCCATCGCGCGGATGGCCGGTATTTCCGCGCCTCTCTATGCTTGCGAGCATTACGCCCTGATCACCAAGCCTTTTGATGGCATCTATACCGGGATGCCGGTCCTCGGCGCACATGACGGCTACATGTATATTCGCGACGAAGCGCAGGGTCTTCTGGTTGGCAGTTTTGAGCCAAACGCTGCTCCAATCGACCTTGATCGACTGCCGAAGGATTTTTCCTTCGACCTGCTGGACGAGAATTGGGACCATTTCGAACCGATCATGGAACAGGCGCTGCACCGCATTCCCGCGCTCAAGACGGCCGAGGTGCGGATGCTGTTGAACGGTCCGGAAAGCTTCACCCTCGACGGCGCCTTCCTGATGGGCGAGGCACCTGAGGTGCCAGGCTTTTTCATGTGCTGCGGCATGAACTCGATGGGTGTCGCCAGCAGCGGTGGTGCCGGTAAAGCGCTCGCCGACTGGGTCGTCGACGGCGACCCAGGCGTCGATCTTTCGTCGGTGGATGTGCGCCGGTTCGCCCGCGTGCGCGACTCGCTGACGGCGGTGCGCGACCGGGCGGCGGAGAATCTCTCGATGCACTATGCCATCGGCTACGCAGGGCATGAACTCCAGAGTGCCCGGAACCTTCGCCTGTCGCCGCTGCATGGACGGTTGGCCGCGCTTGGTGCCGAGTTCGGCGACCGTGGCGGGTGGGAACGCCCGAGCTGGTTTCAGCCGAAAGGCGGCGGCGTCTCGACGGTGCTTCGATTCGGCAAACCCCATTGGTTCGATTGCGTTGCCCGCGAGCACCGCGCGGCGCGGGAAGCGGTTGCCATCTTCGATCAAACTAGTTTCAGCAAGATTATGGTGCAGGGCCGCGATGCCGCCGCCTTTATGCAGCGGGTATGTGCGGGCCGACTAGACGTGCCGCCCGGCCGCGTCACCTATACGCCAATCCTCAACGAGCGCGGCGGCTACGAAAGCGACGTGGTGGTCATGCGCTTGGGTGAAGAGGCTTATCTGATCGTTACCGGGTCGGCGCAGCAAACTCGCGACATGGACCTGCTGCGCCGGAGAATTCGTGCCGGCGAATTCGTCACTTTGACCGATATGACCAGCGCCTATGCGGTGATCGGCGTGATGGGACCGAACGCCCGTTCCTTGATGTTGCGCCTGAGCCCCGACGATTTCTCGAACGACGCCTTTCCCTACCTCACCCACCGGGAAGTGGAGATCGGCGATACGGTTGCGCGCGCGGCGCGGATTTCCTACGTCGGCGAGCTCGGTTGGGAGATCTATGTGCCGAGCGAGGCGGCCTTGCCGCTCTACGACCGATTCTTGGAAGCGGGTGCCGGCCTTGGTCTGGAGAATGCCGGTAGCTTCGCCATGGCCGGTCTGAGGATCGAGAAAGGGTATTGCGCCTGGGGTCACGATATCGGGCCCGACGACACGCCGATCCAGGCGGGCATGGGGTTTGCGACAAAACTCTCCAGCAATGTCGATTTTGTCGGCCGCGCGGCGCTCGAACGCCAGAAAGTCGACGGCGTTGGGCAGCGGCGCATTCTACTCGCGCTCGACGATCCCGAGATCGTTTTGATGGGGTTGGAGCCGATCCTCGTTGACGGAGAGATTCTGGGGTACACGACTTCGGCCACCTACGGTCACACTGTCGGGCGTTCGGTTGCAATCGGATATGTCCGCCTCGGCGGTCATTCCATTGAGGATATCGTGGAGAACGGCCGGTTTGAGATCGAGGCGGCACTGACCCGGCATCCGGCGCGGGCGTCTCTGCAAGCCCTCTACGATCCTACAGGCGTGCGGCTGCGCGGCTGACGCCGTATTGCTATTCGGCGAAGAACGGGCGATCTTTCCGGCAGGAACGAACCCAACGGGCCACGGATCGACATGCTGAATTTTGAGCCTCTACACCCGCGTTTCGGCGCGCGCGTTACCGGCGTCGACTTGAGCCAGAAATTGGATGATGAGCTTTTTGCCGAACTGCGCGATGCCTTCGCGCGCCATTCCGTTCTCGTCTTCCCGGACCAACCCCTGAGCGATGCCCAGCAAATCGCGTTCAGCCGGCGCTTCGGGCCTCTGGAAGCGACCAAGGTCGGCTCTTACGGGGCCGGGACCCCGCTCGTCATCCTCAGCAATGTTGCGGAGGACGGCAGCATCGTGCCGGATGACCACCGCCTCAACATGGTCCACAAGGCCAATTCGCAATGGCACAGCGACAGTTCGTTCAAGCAGACACCGGCGCTCGCTTCGATGCTTTCCGCCAAGACTGTGCCGCCCGAAGGCGGCGAGACCGAGTACGCCAGTATGATCGTGGCTTGGGAAGATCTGTCCGAAGAAACGAAAGCCAAGATCGACGGGCGAATCGCACTGCATCATTTCGCCACGTCGCGGAACCGGATCGACGGAAAGCTGATGACCCAGGCGGAGTACGACGAGCTGCCGCCGGTCAAACAGGTGATGGTGCGGGAAATACCCGAGACCGGCCGGAAGGCGCTCTATGTCGGCTCTCACGCAGGCGCCATTATCGGCATGCCGGATGCGGAAGCCCAGCCGCTGATCGAGGAATTGATCGCCTTCGCGACCCGTCCGGAATGCGTCTACCGCCACGAATGGCGGGAGGGCGACGCCGTACTCTGGGACAATCGTGCCGTCGTCCACCGCGGCCGTCCCTTCGCCCGCGACAGGCACGCGCGGGTCATGATTCGCACCACCATCGCCGGCGAGGGCCCGACGGTACGCGACTGACCCTCATATTCGTGCCGTCTTGCGGCGGGCCTCTTTCTCCCGTTTGTGGGTGAGAGCCCGGGCAAAAAAAGACCTAGTGCGGAACGTCCGTGCCCTTGATTACGGTGCGGTGCAGTACCCGGCGCTCCTTGGACATGCCGTAATTGGCGATGGCCCGGTGCAGGAGGCACCGGTTGTCCCACATCACCAAATCGCCGAGCCGCCATTTGTGCGAATAGACGAAACGATCTTGCGTCGCAAAGGCCTGTAAATCTTCGAGAAACTGGCGACCCTCGGCCTCGCGGCCCTCGATATGCGAGGTATGGGTGCCGAGATAGAGCGTCTTGCGACCGGTCTCCGGATGGGTGCGGATCAGGGGATGGGTCACTGGGGGCCGCTCGCGCTTTTCCTGTTCGCTCGCCGGTTTGTTGCCCGTATTGCGGCGGTTCGCTTCCCAACTATGGACCACCTTAAGGGCAGCGTATTCCTCTTTTTGTTCGTCCGACAGCGCGTCATAGGCCATGTACATATTGGCGAACTGAGTGTCGCCGCCGGCTGCCGGCAAATCCACCGCGTGCAGCAAGGTCGCGAGCGAGGGATGCGCGTGATAGGACTTGTCCGTGTGCCAGAAGTAATTGCCGTGGGTCAGCGGTTTATAGGTCGGATTGCCGTCCGCATCGAGATTGGCGACCTGTTGTACCAGCGGCATCTTGCTGCCATCGTGACGGCGGATCACGTGATCTTCGAGCTCGCCGAATTGCCGGGTAAACGCTTCTTGCTGGACCGGGGTCAGTTTCTGATTACGGAAGACCAGGATAGAATGCTCCAGGAAAGCCTTCCGGACCGCGTCTTGCGTCTCGTCGTCGAGAGGTTTCGAGAGGTCGAGGTCCGTAATCTCGATGCCGCCGATATCGGAAATCCGCGAAACCGTCTTGAGTGCAATGTCGTTCATTGGAACCTCCGCCCGCTGTTGGGGACTTCTGTTATAATCTATCCCGACACGCCGTCGCGGAAAAGCTCCGCGCCATCCTCACCGTTTACCCCATTTCTTGTCTTCGACGGTCTGCTCCTCGATCTCGTAATAGGCATCGAGGCCGATCAGGTCCTCGACCGACTGGCGGGCGTCGACCATTTCGTCCCAAGACATGCCTGTATATTCCCCCGCCTCGCGCATCTCGACGAGCGCCCTGCGGGCGAAATGCAGACTGACCAGCAGGAAGAGTTGAGCATCGATACAGGCCACGTACCCCATGTCCTGGAGTTGTTTCATGGAATAGACCGGACGGCCTTCGCGGTTGCCGCGGCTCTGGACGTAGACCAACGGAATGTCGCATTCCTTCGGCGCACGAGCCGCGTCCTCGTCGTTCATTGGAAACAACAAGCCCATATCGGCGCCGACCTCGGCGCACATGTTCACCCGGCGTACCGCCTCATCCAATCCGTCGAACCGGCAGGTGTCCGTGCGCGCAATGACGACGAAATCCGGATCGTGTTCGTCGCGCGATTTGCAGGCCCATCGGATCTTATCGACCAGTTCCTCGGCTGGAATCGCATGGGCCACGTATTTGTGGTAATGCGCGCGTTTCGGGAAGAGCTGGTCCTCGATATGAACGCCGGCGACGCCTGCATTGATGAACTCCTTGACCGTGCGCGTCACGTGCAGCGGCTCGCCGAAACCGGCGCCCGCATCGCAGACTACCGGCGCCGAGATCGAGCGCGCCACAGCCTCCGCGGTCTCCACCTGTTCGGTCATGGTCAGCAACGGCTCACTGACGGCCCGCGAGCCGCCTGTCACGTAGCCGCCGACATAGGCCGCATCGAACCCCATATCCTCTATCAGCCGCCCGCCGAGCGGGTAGTAGACCGCCGGCATATAGAGAAAGTCCTTTTCCTTCAGCAGGCCGCGCAGCCGTGTCGTCGCTCGTTCCATAATCTTCGTCTCCCCGTTTTGCGCCCCTTTGAAGCGCGTCCATGCCGCAATAACTATAGTCTCAGGTTAAGCGGAGGAAATTCATTATGGCGAAAGACCCACGTCAACTTGGCGGCAGCCCGGACTCTCCCGTGCATGTGGACCTGCCATGCGCCTGGTACGGCGAAGATCTGGCGCAGGACGATTCATGGGTTTGGCAAATCCAGCCGGAGCATATCGACGAACTCGATGCGGCCTTGCGCCGTTCGAAAGAGGCGGGCCTGTCGGAACAGGAGGTCTCGAAGGTTGATTTCCCGATCCCCGGATTTGCGGCCGAGCTCAAGCGGATGCTCGACGAGCTCGAGTACGGCCGGGGCTTCGTGCTGATGCGCGGGTTCCCCGTCGAGAAGTACGCTTACGAAGACCTGCGCCGCATTTACTGGGGCATCGGCACGCATGTCGGCATGGCCGAATCCCAGAACATCAAGGGCGAGTTGATCCAGGAAATCCGCGACTATGGTTTCGATTATTCGAAGAGCGAACACCGCGGCAGCATGAGTTCGGCCGAATTGCGCCCCCATTGCGACATTACCGATATCGTCGCCCTGCTGTGTCTGCGGACGGCCAAGTCGGGAGGTAAAAGCACCATCCGGAGCGCCATGACGATTTACAATGAGATTTACGATCATCACCGCGAATACCTCGCGGCGCTTCACAAAGGCTTCCATTTCGAACTTGACGGCAAAGGGCCGACCGGCGAGCCGGATGAAGTCACCCACCGGATTCCGGTATTCAGCTGGCATGACGGCTATATCGCCTGCCGGTTCAATCAAAAGGCCATCGAAGGCGGCGCCACCAAGGCCGGCGAGCCGCTCTCGGAGCTCGAACAGGCGGCGGTCGACTGCGTCGGGCAGATCGCCGTACGAAAGGATGTCGAACTCTCGATGACCTTCGAGCCGGGAGACATCCAATGGCTCAACAACTCGGTCATCCTGCATTCGCGCACCGATTTCGAGGATTACGATGATCCGGCCCAAAAGCGCCTGCTGCTGCGGCTCTGGCTCAACCATGCCGGCGCTCGGCCGTTGGATTACGATTTCGCCAATAAGGCGTTGAATGGCGCGCGAAAGGGCGTCCGTCCGCGCCAAGCAACCTATAATCCGGAAGAACTGTTGAAAATCGCCTGACCGAAAGGAACTGTTACATGGCCGAGATCGTCAACATCGCGAAACAAAAGCTAGAGGCCGGCGAACTCGCCATCGGCGTCGGCCTGCGCATGACGCGCGTGGTCGAGATCGGCAAGATGATGCGTACCGCCGGTTACGACTGGCTGTTCATCGACATGGAGCACAACTCAATGTCGATCGATACGGCGGCGCAAATCTCGGTCGCCGCGCAAAGCGCCGGAATTACGCCCATCGTTCGGGTGCCGGGCTTTCAGCATTTCCACGCCAGCCGCATTCTCGATGCAGGGGCCCAGGGCATTGTCGTCCCCCATGTCGACGATGTTCAGACCGCGAAAAACATGGTCGAGAACGTTAAGTATCCGCCGATCGGCAGGCGCTCGATCACTGGCTCGCTGCCGCAATTGGACTTCGTGCCGACGCCTGTGGATGAAGCGACGAAGGCGATCAACGACGCGACTCTGTTGATTGTCATGCTGGAAACCGAAGAGGCGGTCGAGAACGCGGAAGCCATGGCTGCCATCGACGGCATCGACGCCTTGCTTTTCGGCACCAGCGATCTGACCATCGAGATGGGTATTCCGGGGCAGGCAGGCGACCCGCGCGTCGCCAAACACTACGAGACCGCTGCGGCGGCCTGCGCCAAACATGGCAAGTTCCTCGGCATGGGCGGCATTTACGACCCGGCAATCATGAAGGACTACGTCGCGATGGGCGCCCGGCTGATCCTTGCCGGCAACGATGCCCCCTTCCTGATGAAAGCGGCGAAGGAACAGGCGGATATTGTGCGGGGTATGGGGTGAGGGTTGCTTTAGACCGGTACGTCGCCCTGTAACAATATCCGCTGCATCACTCGGCCTTCCGTCATGTCGTAATCCTTGTGCGCCACGTGCAGGACGGCGCGGTTGTCGCAGAACAGCAGATCGCCGGGCCGCCATTTGTGCCGATAGGTGTTCTCGGGCCGGATCACGCGGTCCAGGAGCGCATCGACGAAAGCGCGGCTTTCTTCCGGCTCACGGCCTTCGATTCGGTCGAGCTTTCCCGGATGGACGTAGAGCGCCTTCCGTCCGGTCTCCGGATGGGTGCGAACCAGGGGATGGACCGGCAATGTCCCGAACTTCTCTCTCGCGTCGTCGCTGATATAAGCGAAATCCTCTATCGTGTTGACGGTTTTCAATGCCGCTAAATTCTGTTGCTCCTCGGGTTCCAGAAATGCGTAGGCGTCATGCATATTGGCGAAGCTCGTATCCCCGCCCGAGGACGGCAGCTTGACTGCATAGAGCAGGGTATATTTTGGCGGTCGCGCATGGTTCGTGTGGTCCGTGTGCCAATCCCGGCCTCCGAAAGGAATCACCCGGCCATGCTGGTCAGGCGGCATCGCGCGGCTGTCGAGTAGGGCGATCTCCGGATGTTCCGCCATCAGGACGTCGGTCAGGTGTTGCTCCATCGTCTCTCCGAAAAGGCGCGCCACGGCCAGCAGTTGCGCCGGGCCGAGCGTCTGGTCGCGCACCACCATCACCAAGTGATCGCGCAGCGCCTGCTTCATCGTGTCGAATGCGTCTTTCGGTACCGAGGTGGACAGGTTCGCGCCCGTCACTTCGACCCCAATCGACTGGGTCAGCGGTTTCACCGTCAAGCTCATGGCGCCCTCCCACAGGAATCTTGGATGAGAATAAAGATTGATGCTCGCCGACGAAGGGCAAAGGTCAGGCAATGAGGTGCGCCGGGTCCGTGTTGCTGCCGCAGACCAATACCGCGACCCGTTCGCCTTTCTCCGGGCGATAGATGCCGGAGGTAAGGGCCGCCATTGCGGCAGCGCCCGCCGGTTCGACTACGACCCGCAGGTCCCGCCAAAGCCGTAACTGAGCGGCCCGGATGGCGTTGTCGTCGACCAGAGCCAAACGTTCGATATAAGCCTCGGCGATTTGAAAAGCGTAGGACCCGATGCGTTTGGCGCCCAAGGCGTCGGCTGCAATTCCGCCGACCTCGACATCGACGGGCGCGCCTGCATCCCGCGCCGCGTGCAAGGTGGGCGCCAGTTTCGGCTCGACGCCGACGATCCGGGTCCTGCCTTGATGCCAGGCCGCAATGCCGCCGATAAAGCCGCCACCGCCCACGGCGACGAGGATGGTGTCGAACGTGCCTTCCTGTTCTTCCAGCTCGCGGGCCGTCGTGCCTTGTCCGGCGACGGCCTCGGTCTGATCGTATGCGTGGACGACCAGAGCGCCGATCGTGGCCACGCGGGCTTCGCTTGCCGCCAAAGCTTCGGCGTAGTTCTGCCCGACGATATTCACCTGTGCGCCGTAGTCGCGGAGACGCGCGATCTTCACGGGCGAAGATATCTCTGGCACGAAGATATCCGCTTGGTATCCGAGCTCTCGCGCCGCATAGGCGACCGCGATGCCGTGATTGCCGCCGGAGGCCGCGTTGACGCCCGCCGCCGGCACGTCGCTGGCGAGCAGTCGGTTGAAGGCGCCGCGCGCCTTGAATGATCCGGTGTGCTGCAGACATTCGAGTTTCAAGGTCACCGGGAAATCCAACCCCAGATCGCCCGCCGCCAGCGATATGGTCGGCGTGCGGCGGATGTAGGGTGTGATCCGCTCCGCCGCTGCCTCGATCTCGTCTCGGAAATCCTCAGGTTTCATGGAGCGACGTTCAGGCGCCGCGTCGGATGACATAGGTGAACACCCCGTTGGCTTCGGTGTGCTCCACCATCTCGTTCTCGGTCGTGTTGCAGAAATGCGTGAAGTCGATCACCGAAGCAGGGTCGGTGGCCTCGACGGTCAGTACTTCGCCCGGTTTCATGTTCTTCAGCAGGCGGCGCGTTTTCAGCACCGGCAGCGGGCAGGCCAACCCCTTGGTATCGAGAAATTCATCCATGACAACGGCTTATTTAAGGTGCCGAGGGGTAAGAGAAAAGAGGCTAGCGCGAGAAACCGGTCACTCGGCGTCTTCCAACAGTCCCTCCGCCTGCAGGACCGGGACGACTCCGCCAGCTTCCGCGATGTCGAGCAACGCTTGCGGCACCGGCTTTCCGACCGTCCCGTTGCCTCGCGTCAGATTGCGGACGGTCCCCGTCGCCCAATCGACCGCGATCCGGTCGCCATCGGCGATCGCGTCTACCGCACCCGGGCAGGGTAGGACGTGGACGCCGTAATTGACGCAGTTGCGGAGGCCGAGGCCATTGAAAGTCTCGGCAATGACGCCGGCGACTCCAAGACGCGCGAAGACATTGCCGATCGGCCGGGCCGAACCGAGGCCGAAATTCGTACCGGCGACGACGACGTCTCCCGGTTGAACCACGTCGCTCCATCCGGGGCGGTTGGCGGAGAAGCAATATTTGATTTGCTCTTCGACCGGCAGCAGGAAGGCGGCACCGGGCAGGATAAGGTCGGTGTTGATGTCGTTGCCGAATACCCAGGCGGTGCCTTCGATTTGCAAGGCCATGATCTAGATCTCCCGCGGATCGGTTATGGTGCCGCGGATGGCGGAGGCCGCGACCGTCGCCGGCGACCCCAGATATATCTCGGCCTCCGCACTGCCCATCCGGCCCTGGAAGTTCCGCGTGCTCGCGGTAATGCAGACCTCGCCGTCGCCTAACACGCCCATGTGGCCGCCGTAGCAGGCGCCGCAGGTGGCATTGGTGACGACCGCACCTGCATCCATCAAGGTGGCGACATAGCCTTTTGCCATCGCTTCCTTCAGGACGCTCTGGCTGCCGGGCGTGACAATCATGCGCACGCCGTCGGCCACTTGCCGCCCAGCCAAGATCTCCGCGGCGATGGCAAAATCCTCGATCCGGCCGTTGGCGCAAGAGCCGATGAAGGCCTGGTCGATTTTCGTCCCGGCGAGGGCCGCCGCCGGCTTGGCATTGTGCGCCACCTTGTGCGGCATCACCACGAGCGGCTCCAGCGCGGAGACATCGATCCGGATCGTCTCCTCG
The DNA here is from genome assembly GCA_038131165.1 of Rickettsiales bacterium. Taxonomy (GTDB): domain Bacteria; phylum Pseudomonadota; class Alphaproteobacteria; order UBA8366; family UBA8366; genus UBA6544. Next base: position 71,907 of record JAYPOZ010000007.1, read on the forward strand.
TAGTCGGCGTCAGCATCCGGGTCGACTGGTTCGTATGGCTGCGACGCCCGGCCGTCGAGATAGCTGGCCAGCACATCGTCGTGACGGAATAGCGAAAACTCGGCCGAGAGTTCCGCTGACAGCGTTGCCAGGGTAAAGCGGCCCTGCATCGGCATCGCGGCGACGGTATCGCCATCCCATTCGAGATTACGGCCCGGAAAAGCGCCGTGCACATGGGCGATGTGATGCAAGATATCGCGGGCATAAACCCGTTCCTCGAGAGCGCCGTCGAGGATCAACTTGACCGTCGGGCCCACCATGTACCACGCTTGCCCCTTGCAGAGCGCATACATCATGTCGGCGAGGCCGAGACCCCGCGCGAGGCAGTTGAGCGCGCCCGAGGAGCACGAATGCGAATCGTCGCAGGCGAGCGTCATGCCTGGCAGCGCCAAGCCGTCCTCGCCCAGCACGACATGGGCGATCCCGTGCCGGCCTTCGGCATAAAATTTTTCGATCCCAAATTTCTCGACGAACTGGCGCATCCGCCGCATGGCATTCGCCGCCGCGATGCTGGGTGCCGGCACGGTATGGTCGGCGACGACGACGATCTTGTCGGGATCGAAAACGCGCGTCGGCGTCTGATGGCCGCCGGTGATGCCGAAGACGATATCCAGGTCGACGACGAGATCGAGGTCCGCCATCACGATGTCGCCGGGCCGGACATTGGTCTGTCCCGAATGCGCGGCCAGGATCTTTTCGGTAATCGTATGTCCCATGTTCCTAGTTCGCCTCGAAACGCAGGTATCGCATGACCGCCTCAAGGTCGTCGACGGTCTCGAAGCGGGAAAGTAGGCCCTGCAGTTCGGCGCCGGTTGCGTCGTCCAGCTTGCCGGCGATGCAATCGGCGTATTTAGCGGCCCGGTCGGCGGCATCGAACGGATCGTGCAGCGTGCCGCGCGGGTGGGCGCGGTGCGCTTCCAGGACGCGCCCGTCCTTGAGGCGCACGGTCACTTCGTGATCCGGAGGTGTCTCTGCGGAATGCTCCATTTCGACCGGGAAAGCATCCATCGTGATCCGGGGAATCAACGCCCGCAATTCCGGGCGGAACACGGCTTCCGGCGCGAAATCGGCGATCCGCAGGCTGTCCTGCACCAGACCGAGGGCAACACAATACTGCATCGAGAACTTAGCCTCGCGGTCGTTCTGCGGGTTGTCGTAGGAGAGGTTTCGCTTGTTGGAACTGCCGACCACCGTATGCACGCTGTCGACGTCGTCCGCGGAAAACCCGTGCTTGCGCCGGAGTTCGAGGACCGCGTCGAGGCATTTGTGGGTCGAGGCGCAACAGGGGTGACGCTTCGGCACGATACCGTGTTCGAGGATCGCCAGCCGCTCCCCGAATCCTTCAAGCGTCTTCTCCCATCCGGGCGGGAAATTGCCGCCGAAGAGTTCAAGAAAACCCATCGGCGCTTCCAAGACTTCCATCCGGCCCTGGAGGCCGGCTGCCGCCAGTTGCGCCGAGGTTACAGCCTGTTGTGCGGCGAGCCCCGCATGGAAGGACTTTGCCTGCGAGCCGAACTGCGCCTTCGGTCCGCCCGCCATCGAAGTGGCGAGACTCAGCGTATGCGCCATTCCCGCCGCATCGAGGCCCAGCAACCGCGCACAGGCGCCGGCCGTTCCAATTTCGATGATGGTCGAGGTCGAGTGCCAGCCGATATTGTAGTGCGACCAGTTCACTCCCCGCCCGAGCGCCATCTGCAGCTCGAACCCGATGATATAGGCGTCGATCACCTGCGCGCCGGTTGCCCCGATGGCCTCGCCGAGCGCGAGCAGGGCCGGAACCTGAACCGCTGAAGTGTGCCCCAACACCACCTGCACGTTGTCGTCGTAGTCGAGAGCATGGGCCGCCGTGCCGTTCGCCATTGCGGCCCAGGGTGCGGGCAATTGAGCGGCCTGTCCGACCACGGAGGAAGGACCGCTGCCCCAGCCGGCCACACCTTTGCGGACGTTGGTTGGACTGGCGTCGTCTGCCCCGGCGATCATGCAGGCGACCGTATCTTCGACGGCATGGACCGTGCGCTCCACCGCGAGGGCGGGCCAGTCCCGGCCTGTGTTGGCTGCCCAATCGGTCAAGTGCTCGAGAACCGTGTCGCCGCCAATCGAACTCGTTTGATCAAGAGCCATGCGCCGTCTCCCTGCAGGGATCGATTTACATCAAGGTCAATAAGTATGGTCCGTGTTTGGCCGAGATCGACTGCTTTAGTCCTCACGCGGGCCGAAGTGCCTGTATGACCTTTGCCGCCGTCTCGACGCCGGAGTTGTAGGCGCCGTGAACCGTACCATAGGCGTCGATCGCATGCGCTTCGCCCGCAAGGAATACCCGCTCCGCGACCGGCACGCTCAACGCCAACCGCGCATCCGCTTTCCCCGGCGGTGCGGAAGAATAGCCGCCGCCAATAAGGGGGTCGGTGCACCATCCGGTCGCCTCACAGCCGACGATCGCGGATCGGATACCGGCGCCAAACACGTCGATCAATTGGGCCACGGCAAAATCGATCATCGCATCGGCGCCTGCAGCGCGAATTTCCCGGGCGAATCGTCCGGCCATATAGGCAACCGCAATATTTTTGCCGAAGGGCCGGACTTGAAATCGAGCGGCCCTGCTGCCGGTGTGGATGAAGGAGAGATTGGTATCCTCTTCGAAGCCGAAGACATTGCGGTCGAATACGACCGCGACCTTCTCCGCCTCGCCGAGAGGAATGTCTTCGATGGCTTGTTGTAATGCCGGGGGCAATCCCGGTGAAAACCGAATCCGTCCCTGAGCCAGTACGGCGTTGGAAACGGTAACGAGGGCAGCAGACGCCGTGAGACTGCCTGCTGGAGACTCGACCACGACGCCGGTACCGGACCAGTCGATGCGCTGCGCGGATGTCGACAGCGATACGGGCACCGGTTCGCCGAAACGGGCCAGCAGGGCGCCGTATCCTATATGGACCCGCCGGTTGCCGGTGTCCTCCCGGTAGCGGTATTCGTCAAAGGCGGAGCTGCGGTCCGGTTCCATGCCGGAGAGTGCCGCGTACAAGGATTCGAACATCGGACGGTACTGGAAATGCTCCGGCAGCGCGTCCGACACCGGGGTATCTTCCTCAGCCAGTCCCTGTGTCAGCAATCGGTCAAAGGCCAGATTGCAATAGGCGTTGTAATCGCGGATCAGATCGTCATCTGCCCAAGCGTCACCGGTCCAGAGGCGCCGGCTGGCGGCGACGGGCTGCAGTGGAATGCCTGCAGTTTCCGCAAAGCGCGAGAAATAGTTGCGCTTGTGGTCGTGCAACCAGTGCGCGCCCCTGTCCCATGCTACTCCGTGGCTGGTCTGCGTCACGGCCCGCCCGCCGATCCGGTCCTTTGCTTCGATGACGGTGACGGTCAACCCAGCCTCCAGCAGGGCGCGGGCGGCCGCCAGTCCCGCGGCGCCGGCGCCGACGACCACGACATCCGGATCAATGGACACGCTGCTTCCTCTCCCACAAATGTGAATGCACCGGCTTCGCGCTCCCTTGTCGATGCGGCGGCCTGCCCCCAATATACAGGGACAGCGTAAATGCAGGTACGGGGTTCTCGATCATGTTCTTCTTCTCGCCGAATAAATTGGAAATGCCAACCGCCGAGACGGCCCTGCCCGGCCGGAGCACCGAAATGCCGGTACCGGCCAAGCATTTCGTGAACCGTAACCCTTTGAAGGGTCCGTTTCCGCAAGGCACCGAGAAGGTGCTTTTCGGCCTCGGGTGTTTCTGGGGGGCGGAACGGGTCTTTTGGCAAACCGAAGGCGTGTATACGACCGCTGTCGGTTATGCTGCGGGCTTCACGCCCAATCCCACCTACGAAGAGGTCTGCTCCGGGCGTACCGGACACAACGAAGTGGTCCTCGTCGTCTATCACCCGCTCAGCGTATCCTTCCAGAGCCTGGTGCGGAAATTCTGGGAAGGCCACAATCCGACGCAGGGGATGCGCCAGGGCAACGACACCGGCACGCAATATCGCTCCGGGATTTACGTCTATTCGCCCGAGCAGAAGGCCGCCGCCGAGGCGTCCCGCGATGTCTACCAGGCGGAGCTTGCGAAGGCCGGCTACCCGGAGATCACGACCGAGATTCTCGATGCGCCGGAATTCTATTACGCCGAGGATTATCATCAGCAGTATCTCGCCAAGAATCCCGCAGGCTATTGCGGGCTCGGCGGCACCGGCGTGTCCTGTCCCGCCGGAGTCGGCGTCGCGGCGGAGTAATTCGCTTCAGCGGTGGGCGATCATCGTCAACTTCGGCTTCACCAACCCAAAGAAAACGCTGCTTCCCTCGAAGCGCCAACCGAGATGCGTGCCGCATCCGCCGCAAATGGCGATACGCCATGCGTGACCGTCGAACCAGGAGAAATCAGCGGTGAGTTCGCCAGGCGCGTCGGCACCGGGCGCCTCCTTGAAACAGAGCACTCGAAAGACGATCCCCGCCGGATTGAAGAAAGTGTGTTCGTGCGCGCCATCCACGGCGATGCGCCAATCGGTGCGGGTGACAAGATGCCCGCAGGTCGCGCAGTAAATCTCATTGGATTCTTCTACAGCTTGATCGTCCTCGACCAGCGTCTCTGAGCTCTCTTTCAGCATGCCGCATTATAGCGCGTTAGGCCGGAAAATGCCGCTCCAGGAATTCGACGACCCCGCCGGTGAAAGCGTCGTTGCGGTCGCCAGCGACCATGTGGCCGGCATCGGCGACGTCGACGAATTCGGCATGGGGGACGAGACGCATGAAATCCCGCACGCCTTCCGGGCTGACCACATCGCTGCTGCCGCCGCGCACCAACAGGGTCGGAATCTTGATGCGGGAGGCCGATTCGCTGATTTGCGCCGAGGCCACTTCGTCGTGCGGGTGCCGGCGTTCCAGAAATTTCGGATCCCAATGCCAGTACCAGCGTCCCCCCTCGCGCAGTCTCAGATTCTTCTTCAACCCGCTGACGTCTTTCGGTCGCGAACGGTGCTCGCGGTACTCCGCGACGGCGTCGGCCGCATCCTCGACTGTCTCGAAGCCGTCCGGGTGTTTGTTCATGAAGTTCAGGATACGCTCGACGCCCTTGGTCTCGATCTTTGGCGTGATATCCACCAGCACGAGGGCCCGGCAC
>JAYPOZ010000008.1:0-69859 GCA_038131165.1 Rickettsiales bacterium
TCGCGGCGGCGCGGGACGCGCACGGTCCCGCGGCCTTCTGCGTCAATTGCGCCGGCATCGGCACGCCCGGACGGATCGTCGGGCGCGACGGTCCCATGTCCCTCGAGCAATTCGCGCGGGTCGTCAACATCAACCTGATCGGCACCTTCAACATCATGCGTCTCGCCGCCGCCGATATGATGACGCGAGAGCCGAACGCCGGCGGCGAGCGCGGCGTCGTGATCAACACCGCGTCGGTCGCCGCCTATGAAGGGCAGGTCGGTCAGGCCGCCTATTCGGCGTCGAAGGGCGGGGTCGTCGGCATGACCCTGCCGGCGGCGCGGGAGTTCGCCCGGGCCGGAATCCGGGTGCTGGCGATCGCGCCTGGCCTGTTCGCAACGCCGATGCTGATGGGCCTGCCCGAGAACGTGCAGCACAGCCTCGCCGCGACCCTGCCGTTCCCGTCGCGCTTCGGCACGCCCGCGGAATACGCGTCGCTGGTCATGCACATGGTTTCGAATCCGGTGCTGAACGGCGAAGTGGTGCGTCTCGACAGCGCGATCCGCCTCGCACCGACGTAGAGGGCGCCGACCTAAGAGCGCATGGTCACTCGCGGACGGGCCGGAAATCGTCGGCGCGCCGTTTCGCGGCGGCGCGTTCGTCGGCGCTCAGCGTCTCGCCGACCTTGTCGCGGTTCTTGATGGCGATGGCCTTGGCGTCGTCGTCCAGCTTGCGGCGCGCGACCTCGTACCATTTCCAGGCCTCGACCGCGTCCTTCTCGACCCCTTCGCCGGTGAAGTAGAGCGACGCCAGATTGTTCTGCGCCGAGGCGTGACCCTGCCGCGCCGCCCGGCTGTGCCAGGTGTAGGCCTCGGCGGCGCTTTTCCGCACCCCCTGGCCGAACTGGTAGAAAATGCCGAGATTGTACTGCGCCGACGCCAGACCGGCTTCAGCCGCTTTCAGATACCAGCGCGCGGCCTCGACCGGATCCTGGTCGACGCCGTAGCCGCCTTCGTACATGACACCCATCATGAATTCGGCATCGCGGTTGTCCTGGCCCGCGAGGTCGCGGAAAATCGCCACCGCTTTCTCGTTCTCGCCCAATTGGAAGGCGCGCAGGCCTTCGCGGAAATCCTGAGCGGCGGCGGGCAGGGCCGCCAGTAGCCCGAACAGGCCGAGGAGCGCGGCGAGGCGTTGGAAGAGCGGCATGACGGTCGGCCTCCGAAAGGGGATCGCGATTCAGGCGATCTTATCAATAAATCGCGCCAGTTCCACATCCCGCGCGCTCACGCCGCCGCAATCGTGCGTCGTCAGCGTGATGTCGACCGTGGCCCAGACGTTGGACCACTCCGGATGATGATCGCTGCGCTCGGCTTCGACGGCGACCCGGCTCATGAAACCCCAGGCCTCGTTGAAATCGGCGAAGACGAGCTTGCGGCGAATCGCATCGCGGCCTTCGACCTCCTGCCATCCGGCCAGCTCGGCCAAGGCGTTCCGTCGTTCTTCGGGGTCGAGTTTCGTGACCATGTGGCCTGCCTCTCGTGATTCGGATCGGTCTTCCCATATTAAGGGAACAGGTTCACAACGCTAAGACTTCCGATGCCGCATCCCGCCAACAGTCCGACCGCCGCCGACATCGAGGCTTTGGCCTGGCTGGCCTTCCAGGATATTCCGGAGGCGCTGCGCGCGGAGGTTGGCGATGTCGTCTTCCGGGTCGAGGAATTCCCGGACCGGGAGACCATGGAAGAGTTGGACCTGGACTCGCCCTTCGATCTTCTCGGTCTCTATCGCGGCATCGACCTGCTGAACAAGAGCGTCCTCGACGGCGTTCCGGAAATCGACATGATCTTCCTCTACCGGCGGCCGCTGCTCGCCTACGGAGCGGAAACCGGGGAGTCCTTCGAGACCCTGGTCTGGCACGTGCTCATCCACGAGATCGGCCATCATTTCGGCTTTTCCGACGACGATATGGAAGCGCTCGAGGCGTCAGGCGAATAGGCGCGCCACCCGGCCGCGCAGGTCGGGGAGGGTTTCCTGGGCAAACCAGGGGTTTTTCTTGACCCAGGCGTTGTTGCGCCAGCTCGGGTGCGGCAGGGGCAGGGTCTCCGCGCCGTAGTCGCGCCAATGCCGCACCGTCTCCGTCAGCGTTTTCTGGCGCGCTTTGCCGAGGTAGCGCTTCTGCGCGTACTGGCCGATCAGCAGGGTGAGGCCGACATGGGGCAATCCCGCCAGCATGGGCGGATGCCATTCGGGCGCGCATTCGGGGCGCGGCGGCTTGTCGCCGCCCTTGGCGTCGGTGCCGGGATAACAGAACCCCATCGGAACGATGGCGACGCGGGATTCGTCGTAAAAATCTTCCGGCGACATCTGCAGCCAGTCGCGCAGCCGCTCGCCGCTAGGGTCGTCCCACGGGATGCCGGACGCATGAACCCGTGTGCCCGGCGCCTGGCCGATCAGCAAGAGCCGCGCGCTCGGCCTGCCGCGGACGACCGGCCGCGGACCGAGCGGCAATTCCGCGGCGCAGAGCGTGCAGGCCCTGATTCTTGCCAACAAAGTATCGAAGTCGCCCGTCATATCCTAATCCAGTGCGTAGGTGGCTTCCGGGGTATGGATCGCGCCGGAAGACGACAGAAAGCTGGAGAACAAGGTAAACTCCCTGACCGGGAAAGGCCCGGCGGTGAACCGGCTATGATCCGCGACATAGGCTTCAAGCCGTCCCGCCGGCGCGCCGCGCAGGCGCGCCAGGGTGACGTGCGGCGTGTATTTGCGCTCCTCGGCGGGAAGCGACATGCGCTGCAAACCCGCTTCGATCTTCGATTGCAGGCGCAACAGTGCCGCGCTGGGCGTGACGCCCGCCCACAATGCCCGCGCCGCTTTCGCCTTGCCGAAAAAACCCACGCCGGACAGGGTCAGCTCGAAGGCTTCCGCCGAGAGATGACCCAGCATGCCGTCGATGTCGTCGGCCAATCCCTGATCGACCTCGCCGATGAACCGCAGAGTCAGGTGATAGGAGTCTTCGCGGGTCCAACGGGCGCCCGGCAACCCGCCCGTCATCAGAGCGAGGTGACGCCGCACTTCGGCGGGCAGTGCCAGGCCAACGAACAACCGAACCAAGGGGACCTCCTGCCAGAGACGCGACGCCGCTACAGGAACAGCGTGAGGACGCCGGTATAGCCGTAGAGCCGGTTGTTGCTGATCTCGCCGTTGGCGAAAAAACCGACCAACGGAAAATCGCCGAGCTCTTCCGAAATAAGACCCAGTTCCTCGCTGTTGTCGCCGAACTGATTGGGGCCGCGCGCACAGCAGGAATAGTAGAGCCCGCCGCGGATCGGCGCGTTGCCGGCGCGTTTGCGCAGATCGCCGAGCATCCGGCGCATGTCCTCGACGGCGCTGTCGTGGTCGCGGCGGCAGAACAGAATCGGATCGCCCGGCGCCACCCGCTCCCCGATGGCGATCAGGCCCTGGTCCGGATCGATCCCCGTGAGATTGCGGACGAGATAGTCTCCGGTATCCGAGCCGCTGACCGGCAGCGCGGCAAAGATATATCCGGCGACCTTGCGGAGGTCGCGCGACAGCACCTCGCCGATATCTTCCTTGAACACGTCCAGGGCGGGACGCCCGTCGATCTCGATCAGAATATTCTCCTCGGCCGAGGTGATGCGGTGAATCTCGCCGATGGGCGAGCAGCCCTGGGTGAGCGCGGCCGCGACGGGGACGGCCTCGAGCGACATCATGACCCCCGAGAGTTCGCCTTCATGGACGTTGTCGGCCAACTGGGGATGGGCGCCGCCGGAGGCGGTCAGGCCGCCGATCAGAAAGCCGTCGGTCTCCCGCGAGAGATCTTCGATGAGTTGCGGGACGTTATGGTTGCGCGGATCGGCGTGGGTGACGATCAATGGCGGCGTGTCGCCGAGCCAGCCTGCCAATCCGTCCAGCGCGGGGGCGACGTCATGGGTGATTCCGTTGAAGACACGGAACGCGGACTCCGGGATGGGGCACACCATTGCCGCCATCGCCGCCTTGCCGAAATATTCGATTCCGGGAGCGCAAACACCGAACCCGACGGTGCCCACCCAATGGGGCACGCCGGTGGTCTGGCGTAGAAAAACCGCAATATCGTTCAGCGAATCCGCGTAATCGTCGGTAACGTAGAGGAATCCCAGGCGGTGGTCCGCGGTGATCGGAGTCAGGTCGAGAATGATCCGCGCCGCCGCGTCCTGCCATTTCGGCGCGCTCGCGTGGGCCACGAGAAAATCTTTACGATCGCTCACTTGTCGTCCTTTCCCAGCGCCTTGATGACGAACGGCAGAATACGCTCGACGATGATTGTAACGCCTTTTGCATTGGGGTGCATGCCGTCTTGCTGGTTGAGGTCCGGATAGGCCGCGACACCGTCGAGGAAGAACGGATAGAATGCGACGCCGTTGCGTTTTGCGATACCCGGAAAAATGCCGTCGAAGGCACGGGCGAAATCCGGACCCAGGTTACGCGGTGCCTTCATGCCGGCGAGAAGGACGGCGGCGCCCGAGTCCTTCAATTTGTCGACGATCAGACTCAAATTCTTTTCCGTGACGCCCGGGTCGACCGCCCGCAAGGCGTCGTTGGCGCCGAGTTCGACGATCGCGAGGTCATAGGGCTTGTCCATCAGCCAATCGAGCCGCTGGAGCGCCCCCGATGTCGTGTCGCCGGACACGCCGGCATTTACGATCTCGGCCGCGATCCCGGAATCGCGCAATGCGGTGGCGAGGCGTGCGGGAAAGGAATCGGCCTGGGACAACCCGTATCCCGCCGTGAGACTGTCGCCGAGAGCCAGGATGCGCAATTGATCCGGTGCCGCCCCAGCGTTCGTACCAAGACCGAGATAGATCGCCGCGCCCACGATAAAGGCGTTGAATCCAAGGAAACCTTGGCCATATGGACGGAACACTCTACCGATACGTCTGCAGAGTCGCGCCTTAGGTGTCTGGATCGGAACGAACATGAACTCTTCTTTATCAGCTGAAACGATGGTCCGGCTCCACGGCGTGGAGCTTACACTTAAGAGCGATGCCGGCGAGATCAACATCCTGCGAGGGATCGATCTTTCCGTCGGGCGCGGCGAATCGGTCGGCGTGGTCGGCCCGTCGGGTTCCGGCAAGACGTCGATGATCATGGTGATCGCGGGATTGGAGCGTATCTCGGCGGGCCGCATCGAGGTCGCCGGCCGCGAGGTCTCGAGCCTCGATGAGGACGCGCTGGCGGTCTTCCGGCGCGACGAAGTCGGCGTGGTGTTTCAATCCTTCCACCTGATCCCGACCATGACGGCGCAGGAGAATGTCGCGGTGCCGATGGAATTGGCCGGCCGGGCCGATGCCTTCGTCCGGGCCGCGGAGACATTGGCGGAAGTCGGCCTGGGGGAGCGTCTGCTGCACTATCCGGGGCAGTTGTCGGGCGGCGAGCAACAGCGGGTCGCGCTGGCCCGCGCGTTCGCCAGCGAACCGCATCTCCTGCTCGCGGACGAGCCGACGGGCAATCTGGACGGCGAGACGGGCGCGCGCATCGTCGAGATGATGTTCGGCCTCGCGGCACGCAACGGCACGACGCTGATGCTGATCACGCACGACCCGGCAATTGCCGCCCGGTGCGACCGGATCGTCCGCATGGTGGACGGACAGATCGCCGAAGCGCCGCAAGCGGCCGCTGCCGGGCTCGGCGCATGAGCGATTGGGCGATCGCGGCCCGGTTTGCCGTGCGGGAGCTGCGCGCGGGCGTGCGCGGATTTCGCGTTCTCATCGCCTGCCTGGCGCTGGGAGTCGCGTCGGTCGCCGGGGTTGGCTCCGTCTCTTCGGCGTTGAAGGCGGGCCTGAAATCCGAGGGCCGGGTTCTGCTCGGCGGCGATGTCGATCTGGCCTTCACCCACCGCCACGCCTCGGCGGAGCAGCTCGAATGGCTGCGCGCCAACACAGCCTCGATTTCCGAGATCACCGAATTGCGGACCATGGCGCGGCGGATCGGCGGGGGCCAACAGCGTCTCGTGGAGTTGAAAGGCGTCGACGGGAACTATCCCCTCTATGGCGGGCTGAAACTGCGGGGCGACGCCTCGCTCGCGAGCCTCTTGAAGCGGGACGGGCCGACATGGGGTGCGGCGGTCGATCCGCGCGTCCTGGATCATCTCGATCTTCGGCTCGGCGATCAATTCACCGTCGGCGACAGCCGGTTCACCGTCGCGGGGATCATCGAGCGCGAACCGGATCGCGGCACCCGGGCATTCAGATTGGGCCCGCGCGTCATCGTCTCGAGCGACGCGCTGGCGGAGACCGGCCTCATTCAGCCGGGCAGCCTGATCCGCTATCACTACCGGCTGGCCTTGCCCGAGGGCGCGAATCTGCGGGCGTGGCGCAGTCAATTGGAGACGCGTTTCGCCGGCGCCGGATGGCGGGTCCGGGATGTCGAGAATGCGGCACCCGGCATTCAGCGCTTCGTCGACAGGGTGGCGCTGTTCCTCTCCCTGATCGGGTTGACGGCGCTGCTGGTAGGCGGCGTCGGTGTCGCCAATGCGGTCCGCTCGTTCATGGAAACGCGGGTCCGCTCGATTGCGACCCTGAAATGCCTGGGCGCGTCGCGGGGCCTGATCTTTCGAATATATGCGCTGCAGGTGGCCGCGATGGCCCTGGTCGGCGTGACCATCGGGCTCGTCGTCGGCATTGTGATGCCGTTGCTCGTCGCTCCCCTGCTCGAAGGGCGCTTGCCGGTGACGGGGCAGTTCGGGGTCTATCCGATACCGCTGTTGACCGCCGGCGCCTTCGGCCTTCTGGTGGCGGCGATCTTTACACTCTGGCCCCTGGGTCTGGCGGGAGAAGTCCGGGCGACGGCGCTCTTCCGATCCGCCGGCGAGGGTTTGTCGGGACGGCCGTCGCGCGCCATCCTCGGCGCGATCGCGGTGCTGTCCGGGCTGATCGCCGTGCTGGCGGTCGCGACCGCGGTGCGGCCCGGCATGGCATTCGGATATATCGTCGGCGCCATCGTCGTCTTCGCGCTCTTCCGCCTCGTGGGGAGCGGCGTCGTGCGGGGGTTGCGGCAATTGCCGCGGCTGCGCCAACCCTTGCTGCGGCTGGCGCTCTCGAACCTCCATCGGCCCGGCGCGCCGACGACCGCGGCGCTCCTGTCGCTCGGGCTCGGGCTGACGGTCCTCGTCGCCGTCGCCTTGTTGGAGCATAATCTCGAACGTCAGATCGGGCAGGTGCTGCCGGAAGAAGCGCCCGGATATTATTTCATCGACATTCAACCCGCCGATGCGGCGGCCTTCGAGAAACTGGTGGGCGCCCATCCGGGGGTCGGCGTCACCCAGAGCGTCCCGATGCTGCGCGGCCGGATTACCCGAATGAACGGCACGCCGGTCGCGGAGATTACGCCGCCGCCGGATTTCGCGTGGATTTTGCGCGGCGACCGCGGCTTGACCTGGTCCCGCCAGCCGCCCGATGCGGGCAGCCGCATTACCGACGGCGAATGGTGGCCCGCCGACTATACGGGCGCGCCGCTGGTCTCCTTCGATGCGCGGGCGGCGAAGGCGTTCGGGCTGGAGGTCGGCGACAGCCTGACCGTCAATGTCCTGGGCAAGGAGGTCTCGGCGCGGATCGCCAATCTGCGGCTGATCGATTGGACCAGTCTCGGCATCAATTTCGTCATGGTTTTCTCGCCGGGCATGCTCGAAGCCGCGCCGCAAAGCCAGATCATGACCGTCCAGATCGCGCCGGATCAGGAACTGGCCTTGGAGCGGGCCGTGGCGAAGGCGTTTCCGCACGTCACCGCGATCCGCGTGAAAGAGGTGTTGGAGGACGTCAACGAAGTGCTCGGCAATCTTGGGATCGCGGTGCGCGGGATCGCGGCCATCGCCATTTTCGCGGGGATTCTTGTGCTCGGCGGCTGCATCGCCGCGGATCACCGCCGCCGGGTCTACGATGCGGTCGTCCTCAAGGTGCTCGGGGCGACGCGGCGGCGTATTTTTCTCGCGTTCCTGGCGGAATCCGGATTGTTGGGGGTGCTCGCCTCGGCCATCGCGGCGGCGGTGGGAACCGTGGTTGCCTGGGGTGTCGTCGTCCACGTGATGAACATGCGCTGGGATTTTGCGCTCGCGCCGGTATTGTGGACGCTGGCGGTCGCGGTCCTGATCACCTTAGTGCTGGGATTCGCCGGGACCTGGCGTGCTTTGGCGCTGAAAGCGGCGCCGCTTTTGCGCAACGATTGATTTAGGAAATTGTTGCAATCGGGCGTCGGCATTCCAATATTCAGGCCAAGTGACGTCTTGTAACTGGGGGTAACTTGAGATGGCTTTCGATCCGCGTAACAGAACGATGGCGCAAACGGCGGGACGAGTCGGCACAAACGCCGATATCGACGTCGGACTGCGCAGCTATATGCTGAATGTTTACAACTACATGGCACTTGGCGTCGCCTTCACGGGCATCATCGCCATGGTCGTGGCGTTGAATCCGGCGATCATGCAGGCCGTGGCGCTCGGGCCGATGAAATGGGTGTTGTTTGCCGGAATCCTCGGTCTCGGTTTCTTTTCCGGAAAGATCATGTTCAGTGCCAGCCCGGCGATGGCGCAGGGCGCCTTCTGGCTCTACGCGGCCATGTGGGGTGCTTTGATGGCGCCGATGTTCATGGTGTACACCGGCGAAAGCATCGTGCGCGTGTTCTTCATCACGGCGGCGGCCTTCGGCGGCACCAGCCTCTACGGCTACACGACCAAGAAGGACCTGACGACCATGGGACGGTTCCTGTCCATGGCGACCATCGGTATCCTGGTCGCGGTCGTCGTGAACCTCTTCATGCAGAGCGCGATGTTCCACCTCTTCCTGTCGGTCGTCGTGGTCCTGGTTTTCGCCGGGCTCACCGCCTACGAGACCCAGAACATCAAGGAAGCCTATTACGAAGGCGACACCAGCGACTTGCAAAACCGCAAGGCGATCTTCGGCGCCTTCATTCTCTACGGCAGCTTCGTGACGATGTTCATCTGGTTGCTGTCGATCTTCGGCAGCCGCGAATAGGGTTGCGAATTCGGATGCGCAACGCCGCCCGGGCTCGTCCCGGGCGGTTTCGTTTTGGGGAATGGCGCGCCATGGTCCCGGCATGATCCTGCTCTATACCGATTTCGGTTATGACGGCCCCTATGTCGGCCAGATGAAAACCGTGCTGCACCGGATGGCGCCGGGCGTGCCGGTCGTGGACATCATGCACGACGCGCCGGTCTGGGACCCCAGGCGCGCGGCCTATCTTCTCGCCGCCCTGGCACGGGAAAGCGAGGCCGGCGATGTCTGGCTCTGCGTCGTCGATCCCGGCGTCGGAGGAGAGCGCTTGGCCCTGATGCTGGAATGCGACGGTGTCAGTTTCGTCGGGCCCGACAACGGCCTCTTCGAGCTGATCTACCGGCGCCTGCCCGGCGCCCGCCGCAAAGCCATCGAGTGGCGGCCCGCGGCGCTGTCCGCGACGTTTCATGGGCGCGACCTGTTTGCCCCGGTCGCGGCCATGGCCGCCTCTGGCGCCGAGGTTCCGGGGCGCTATCTCGCGCCGACCGCCGAGCGCCCGGGCGCGGAGTGGCCCGACGATCTGGCGGAGATCGTCTATATCGACGCCTACGGCAATCTCGTCACCGGGATTGCGGGCTCGGCGCTCGGCGACAACCGAACAATCCGCATCGCGTCGCAGGAACTGGCGCACGCGGGTACTTTCTCCGCGGTCGCGCCGGGGGCGCTGTTCTGGTACCGCAATTCGAGCGGGCTGATCGAGATCTCCGCCAACCAGGCCCGCGCGGACGCGCTTCTGGGTGCCGCCATAGGCGCGGCGGTGGAAGTGATCTGAGAGGGAATCGTCCGAGGGGGGAGGTGGTGCCGATGCGCGGACTCGAACCGCGGACCTACGCATTACGAATGCGTTGCTCTACCAACTGAGCTACATCGGCATTGACCGCGACAGTATAGCGCCATCGCGACGCGCGCGCGACCATATGCTTGAGGGCGGAAAGACGCAAGATTCTAGTGGGCGAAAATGTGACGAAAAAATCTGCTCTCCTGTGACGCGGATCACTGCCGCCCGCATCGCTCGCGCGTATTCTGGGATTACTGGAACGGGGCCTCCAAACTGATCAGACACATCCTCCCTCCCGTTTCGAGCCGGCTTCAGATTGACGAGGCCGGCTTCTTTCTTTTGCGTCAGGTTTTCTTCGGCTGCGCGGCCAGCAGGAAGGTCTGCGCTTCGGCGAGGAAGACCGGGTCGTCGAAGATGGCGTCGGCACCCGCCGCGATCCGGGCTTCGATCTCCCGACGAAACGCGGAATCGGTGCCGAGGCAAAGCGCGATGCGGGCAAAATCGGCGGCATCCTGGGCGACGCAATCCATGACTCTCATATGGCGGTAGATCGCCAGGCTTAGGCGGCCGCGCAAATAATCGCCGGGCAAAGTGACGACCGGCGTGCCCATGGCCAGCGATTGGTAGGTGGTATTGCCGCCGCAAAACGGAAAACTGTCGAGGCTGACGTCCGACAAGGCCAGCAGGCGCATGTAATTCTCATGGGATTGCCGTGGCAGAACGACGATCCGGTCCGCGAGATTCCCGAGAGTTCTGCGAAAGCGTTCGAGCAGGATGCCGCTCCAGTTCCGGTCCTGTCCTTCCAGCAGCAGGACGAGGGCGCGCGGGTCGCGGCGCAGGATCTCGCCGAGCGGCGCATCCATATCGGGGTGAATCTTGAAGAGATTCTGGGCCAGGAAATAGATCGTGGCCGCCTCCGGCAGGCCGAAGTCGGCCCGCGTGCCGAGCGGGTCCGGTCGCGCCGGCCGGCGGTAGGAGAACGGCAGGCCCCCCAGGCGGACCAGCGTCTCGCTGTAATGCGCCTCGGCGCCTTCCGGCTCCGCCGCGTCGCAGGAGAGGTAATAGTCGATTGTCGGCATGCCGGTCGTCACCGGATGGCCCCAGGTGGCGCATTGGACCGGCGCCAGGCGCGCCTGCGCAAGGTAATATGTGACCGGGTCCATGCCGATGTCGGGGTAGAACAGAACATCGAGCTCGGCCGCCGCGATGGCCTCGCGCGCTTTCTGCAAATCTCCGGGCAGGACGGTGGTTTTTTCGGCGAGGGTCTCGATTTCGCGGCGCAGATCGTCGTCCTGCGGCGGCACGGCATGGAACAGGAAAATCCGGCAATCGTCGCGTCCCCGCATATGCGCGAGCAGGCCGACCATCAACCGGCCGATCGAATGATTGTGCAGGAACCGCGACGCAATCCCGATACGGCGCGGGGTCGCGAGGGGCCGGGCGGTCCGGCAATGCGGCGCGGTCCACGACAGGGAGGGACACGCGGTTCGAAGCAGCCGTGCCATGCCCTCCTGCAAGGGTCTGTCGTCCAATCCGTGATACGCCATGAAGAAGCGGTTTCCGCCGGCCTCGCGAATGGGATCGCCGACGGTAGGCGGCGACTCGAGAAAGCGTTCGAGAGTTCGGGTATACTCGGCGCGGGCGGCGGCATAGGTCTCCGCGGAGGTGGCGATGATGGGGACCTGCAAATCCCGCCGCAGGACGAAGCCGGCGGGCGCCCCCAGCGTCATGGCCTCGTCATAGGCCTCGGCGGAATCCTCGTACTCGCCGCGCGCTTCATGCAGGGCGCCGCGATAGAGATGCGGATCGATCCAGTTCGCCCGGTGCTGTCCGGCGGCGCGGTAATGCGCGATGGCGCCGCTGGCGGTGCCGCGCTTCTCGAGCAGCCGAGCCAGGCCGAAATGCCCCTCCGCGTGATCCGGCTGGAGCGCGATCGCGGCCCGATACGCCGTGATCGCGGCTTCGTTCTGCCCGGCTGCTTCAAGCGCCGCCGCAAGCCCGAAGCAGGGTGCCGCCCAGTCCGGTTTCAGTTGCGCGGCCTTTGCGAAGGCGCGGATGGCCTCGTCGAAGCGGCCGGCCGCGGCCGCCGCCTCGCCCAACCGGTGCTGGCACGCAGCGTCCTCCGGCGCCGCCTCGGCTGCGGCGCGCGCGGCGGAAAACTCCGGAGTCTGCGTTCTGTCATCGGGGCCGCTCATGGCTCTAAGCGATACCATTGTATCTTCCCAGTCCCCAGTAAATTTCGGATTGCCCCGCGTCTTAAGATTGCAAATGGAGCAAGGATTGCGTAACCATCCCGCTTCAAAGTGACCGAACCCTCCAAGGCAAGATGAAAAACCCCGTCGGAAACACGGCCGAAGATGCTCAGCGACACTTCCGCGCCGCCATGGCGGGCGGGTCGCAGGTCGTGCTCTCGCCGGTTTCCGCGTCGACGTCGAACTACGTCTATCTGACCGATACGGGCTGTATCGTCAGGTTCCCCCATAACGACTGGGTGCGGGAAGGGTTCTACCGGGAACGAAAGCTGCTCGATCTTCTCGATGGCCGCCTCGGCATCGCCATTCCGCGCATCGCGCATTTCAACGAGTCGCCCGTCTTCATGAGCTACAAGGCGATCGACGGGATGGTGGCGTCGCGCGACGTCGTCAGCACGCTCGACTCGAAGCGGCGCGCACGGTTCGGCGCGACGCTGGGGGATTTCATGGCGCGCCTGCATGGCGAACCGCTGGAGCGCTACGACTTCCTGCCGCGGCACTACGGCGAAGACCTGCTCCGGCAATTGCGGGAGAACGCCGAGACGATCGGAAGGCGCGATCCGGAAGGCCGTGTCGGCGGCCTCCTCGCGGAATCCCTCGAAGCCTGGGAAGAGGTCCGCAACGGCGACGATCACAATGTGCTGTTGCATCAGGACCTGCACGGCCAGAACCTGATCTGCAATCCCGATACGGGAGACCTGGTTGGCGTGCTCGATTTCACGCTGGCCTGGATCGGCGATCCGCTATGGGACTTCCCGGAGGTCTATCGCTGCGGCGCCGATATTCTCGAGCATACGGTGGCCGTGTATACGGCGCAGAGCGGCAGGCACATCAATACCGAAGCCGTGAAGATCATTTCCCGTCTTCAGTTGATGCGCAGCCTGGACCGCGCCCAATGCGGCAGCGCGCGCGAAGCGCAGGTGCTGGAGCGGATTCGGGCCCACCCCTAGCCCAGGCGCGCCGCACCCTTGTGGGCATGCAGAATGAGGCGTTCCTGTCGAAAGGCGCCGCCGTATCCGGGAACGTCCCGGGGTCGGTGCCGGGCCAGCCGGTCGATGGCGACGAATCCGGCATCGCTCAGCATCTCGCCGAGCATGCTTTCGTTCGGCAGCAGGATGCGCCGCCCTTTCGCGCTGCGCCGCATGAGTGCCTGAGGGTCGCGCTGAAAGGCCGCGTCGTCCGCGATCTTGACCGCCACGGGGATTTCCATGATCGCCGTCGTCCGGGTCGCGGACGCGATCAGGTCGAGCGCCAGATACGGGTGATCCAGGTGCTGGAAGACGGAGAGGAATATCACCAGATCGAAAGGGGCGCCGGCCAGACGGGCGAGATCGTAGACGGTTTTATCCTCGAACTCGATCCGCGATCCCGTGATCTCTTTCAGGAGCGCGATCTTTTCGCCGAGATGCGGGGCCCTGTCGATGCCGACGATGCGGGCCGCAAGGCGCCGCTCGGCTTCGAAGCAGAAGAAACCCTCGCTGCATCCGATGTCGAGGACGGATTTCCCCGATAGGTCTGCGGGCATCTGCAGCATCGGCAGTTTTTGTGTGGTGTAGGTGTCTTCGCCGGGCGTCGCGTAATCGCCCCCCAACGGGATGCGCTGGTACCAATCGAAGCGGTCGATCCGGGCACGGAGTTCGGGTGGCGGAAGATTTTCCATCTGCGGAGACAGTCGCCGGGTGTTTGTGAAAGAGGCGGATCATAGGGGAAGGCGGAACCGCCTCGCAAGCGCTGGACTTGGCGTGCCGAACCTTGCAACGTTGCGGTCACGCTGGCCTTGTAGTGGTATCGGCCATGGAAACCGTGTGGGAGGCTGTCGATGATCCGAGAGACCGGTATCCGGGAGGAGCTGGCGTCGCTATTGGCGACGCTGGAACAGGTGAACCCGCTGTTCACGGAGCACAATCAGATCGGCGTTACCGCCAGGCCCGGTGTCGCCGATCCGTTATACGATGCGGTCGGCTGGTTGCCGGAAGGGGCGGCCGAAGCCGATTATTCGGAGATCAACGAGCCCTTTCTCGGCACCGCGATCGAAGACCTATTGCGAAAACTCCCTTTCGCTTACGGCCGCACGCGGTTGATGCGCATGCGCCCGAAATCCTGTCTGTCGATCCATGCCGACCCGACCCGCCGTTATCATTTTGCCTTAATCACGAATCCCGGTTGTTTCATCGTCGGCGTGTCCGGAGATAAGGGCGGTTTCCATCATATTCCGGCGGACGGGCAGCTTTACGAGATGGATGCCCACCGCACGCACACGGCGATGAATACGGGCAATCAGGACCGCATTCACCTGGTCATCACGCCGGCCGATCCGACTCGCCCGCCGAACGCCGATCCCGTCGGCAGGCGGCGTTTGGAGACGCGCAATGGCGCATGAATTTGTGCGATGGCAGAGCGCTCATTGTCATGCTAAGACTCTGCCGGTCTCAGGGAGAGGCCGGAGGTGCGGCACGATAAAGAATGCGCGTCCTTCGGAGAGTGTCGACCTGGGATTGCGGGGAAGGTTTGGTAATTCGACGATTTGGGGGCTGGGGGCGAGCCGTTGACCGACTTGCTGACTGTTAAGGATTTACGGGTTAAGTTCCGCGTTCACGGGGGGATCGTCGACGCGGTGAAGGGTGCGTCGTTCACCATCCGCCAGGGCTCTACCGTCGCGCTCGTGGGCGAATCGGGTTCGGGTAAATCGGTCATTTCCCAGTGCGTAATGGGAATATTGCCCAACGTCGGCGAAATTACCGGCGGCGAGATTCTGTTCGCCGACCCTCAGAAACCGGGCGAGATTGTCGACATTGCGAAGATGCCGCAGGACAGCGGGGAGATGCGAGGCATCCGCGGCGGTCGCATTTCGATCATTTTCCAAGAACCGATGACGTCTCTGTCGCAGCTGCACACGATCGGCGATCAGATCGGCGAAGCCCTGCATCTTCACCGCGACGTCAGCAAGCCGGAAGGCGTGCGTCTGGTCACCGAAATTCTCGGTCTCGTCGGTTTTCCTGACCCTGTGCGGGCGCTCAGAATGTATCCCTTCGAGCTGTCGGGCGGATTGCGCCAGCGCGCAATGATTGCGATGGCCCTGGTCTGCCGGCCTGCCCTGTTGATTGCCGACGAGCCGACGACCGCACTCGACGTTTCGATCCAGGCGCAAATCCTGAAACTGATTGGCAATCTTCAGGATGAACTTGGCATGGCCGTATTGATGATCACCCATGATCTGGGGGTTGTTGCCAATATCGCCGAGGAAGTCGTCGTGATGTATCACGGCGAAATCATGGAATGCGGCACGGTCGGCGATATTTACGAGAATCCGCAGCATCCCTATCTCAAAGGGTTGATGAAGGCGGTGCCCCACTTCGATATGAAGCCGGGCGAACGGCTGGTCCCGCTCCGCGAAATCGTTCAGCAGACGGGCCCGGTGATGGTCGAGCGGGAGCCGTGGCCGGAAGGCGCAGACGCCGCCGGGCCGTTGCTCGATGTCCGCAATGTCGTAAAACGCTATACGACCCGGAAGAGCGGGCTGTTCGGCGGGGGCGCGGAGACGTCGGTCGCGGCGGTCAACGATGTGAGCTTCGAGATCCGGCGCGGCGAATGTTTCGGCCTCGTGGGGGAAAGCGGTAGCGGGAAGACCTCCGTCAGCAAGCTCATCATGCGGGCGGTGACGCCCGACGAAGGACAGATTCTGTACAACGACCGCGGTGTGCAGACGGACATATTGAAGCTTGAGGATCAGGCGTTGATGGATTTCCGCCGCAAGATCCAAATGGTATTCCAAGACCCCTTCGGATCCTTGAACCCGCGGATGACGGTCTTCGACGTCATCAGAGAGCCCTTGATCATTCATGAGATCGGCGACGCGAAAACCCAGGGCGAGATGGTGCAGGAACTGATGCGGCTGGTCGGACTCGATCCCCGGTTCCTCAATCGCTATCCGCACAGTTTTTCCGGCGGCCAGCGCCAGCGGATCGGGATCGCGAGGGCCTTGGCGCTAAAGCCCGATCTGCTCATTTGCGACGAGCCGGTCTCCGCGCTCGATGTTTCGATCCAAGCTCAGATACTTAATCTATTCAAGGATATGCAGGAAGAGCTCGGTCTGACCTACCTGTTTATTTCGCATAATCTCGCGGTCGTCGACTATGTCGCCGATCGCATTGCAGTCATGTGCCGCGGCGAAATTGTCGAAATCGCTCCGCGCGAGACCCTCTTCCGGAATCCGGTGCACCATTACACGCGCTCGCTGATGGCGGCGGTGCCCTACCCGGATCTTAATCGGCGATTGGACTTCGACGCCTTCGGAAGCGGGGGAATTTCGGACCCCGCGAGCTGGCCGGAGCCCTTCGCTTTCAGCCAGGGCCGGGCCGTGCGCATGCACGATCTGGGGGATGAACATTTCGTGTTGGCGGCGGAAGATGCGGCAATGGAGGCTTATCAATGATCCAGTTACCCCGTAGCCTGGCGGTGATGACGCTGGGTGTTATCGTGGCCGTTATCTCTCCGGCAATGGCGGAACGGCCGACGCTTGTCGAGACGCCCAGCCTCGCCGACGACGTTAAAGCGGGTAAATTGCCGCCGATCGGCGAGCGTGTGCCCGTGGATGTCGATGTGATGAATATGAAATCGCTCGGCAAGGTGCCCGGACAGCACGGCGGAAAACTCCGTTTCCTGATGGGGAAGCAGAAAGATACCAAGATGATGATGGTCTACGGGTATGCGCGGTTGATCGCGTATGACCGGGGCCTGAACTTCGTCCCGGATATATTGCAGAGCTTCGACGTGAAGGAGGAACGACAATTCACGTTCCGGCTACGCAAGGGGCATAAATGGTCGGACGGCCATCCCTTCACGGCGGAGGACTTCCGCTATTACTGGGAGGACATGGCGACCGACAAGGACGTCTCCCAAAAAGGTCTGTCGTCCGCCCTCTTGGTCGATGGCGAAGGACCGACCTTCGAAGTCCTGGACGAGACGACCGTGCGCTATACCTGGGCCAAGCCAAATCCGAATTTCATCCCCTGGATTACCCGGCCCCGCCCGTTGCTGCTGTACCGGCCGGCGCATTACCTCAAGCAGTTTCACGCCAAATACTCGGACGAGGCGAAACTCAACGAGATGGCGAAGACGGAGAACAAGCGCAATTGGGCGGACATCCACAACGACCGCGACCGATGGTACCGCATGGACAATCCGGACCGTCCGACCTTGCAGCCCTGGTATAATTCGGTCACGCCACCGTCGGAGCGGTTCATCTTCAAGCGCAATCCGTATTACCACAGGATCGACGAGAACGGCCGTCAGTTGCCCTATATCGACGACGTGGTCGTCAACCTCGGGGCCACCAACATGGTCCCGGCGCGCACGGGTTCCGGCGAGGCCGACCTTCAGGCGCGCTATTTGCGCTTTGACCATTTTACCTTTCTCAAGGAAAGCGCCGAGCGTTACGACTTCACCGTGCGGTTATGGCGCAAGGCCCGCGGATCGCAGATCGCATTGTTTCCGAACCTGAACGCCAAGGACGAGACCTGGCGCAAACTGTTCCATGATGTGCGGTTCCGGCGAGCGCTTTCGGTTGCGATCAATCGCGCCGAAATCAACCAGGTCATTTACTATGGTTTGGCAAAGGCCAGCCAGGACACCGTCCTGGAGGAAAGCCCCCTCTTCAAGCCGAAATACCAGACGGCCTGGACGGAATTCGACACCAAGAAGGCGAACCAACTCCTCGACGAGATCGGATTGACGAAACGCGATGCGGAGAACATTCGGCTTCTGCCGGACGGCCGGCCCGCCGTGATCACCATCGAGACGGCCGGCGAGAGCACGGAGCAGACGGATGTCCTGGAGTTGGTGCGCGATGGCTGGAGCCGGGTCGGAATCAAGCTGCTGACCAAACCGTCCCAGCGCGAAGTCTTCCGCCAACGCATCTATGCGGGCGATACCATCATGTCGGTCTGGTCGGGGGTATCGAACGGTATTCCGACGGCGTTGATGAGCCCGGAAGAGTTCACGCCCTCCAACAAGCTGCAGTTCCAGTGGCCGCATTGGGGACACTACGTTCAGTCCGAAGGCAAGGCGGGAGAGGTCCCGGATTTGCCGTCGGCAAAGCGGCTGGTCGAACTCAATAATGCCTGGCTGCATGGGATCGATCGGCAGGAAAAGGCCAAGATTTGGCATGAGATTTTGCAAATCCACGCGGATAATGTATTCGTGATCGGATTGATCAACGCAACTTTGCAGCCGATTGTGGTAAATAAGAATCTGCGCAATGTCCCGACGGAAGGGTTCTACAATTGGCACCCTGGGGCCTATTTCGGGATTTATCGGCCGGCGACGTTCTGGTATGCGAAATAATCGGCGGAAGAATGTTGTGAACAAGTTGGACCGGCACGCGCACGAGAGCAGATCGGCGGAAGGGCGAACGAGAGTTTAATGCTGCAGTACCTCGTTCGCCGAATTCTCATTATGATCCCGACCTTGCTCGCGATCAGCCTCATCGTCTTCTTGATCATCGAGCTGCCGCCCGGCGACTACCTCGAAAGCTATATCTCCGAGCTTCAGGCGCAGGGCGAAACCGTCGACCAGAAGCATATCGAATTTCTGCGCGAGCAATACGGCTTCGACAAGCCGGTCATGACGCGGTACTGGGAATGGCTCACCGGCATGATGGTCGGCGATTTCGGTTTTTCCTTCGAATATCGCCTGCCGGTTTCCGAGGTCGTCGGCGACCGTTTGTTTCTGACGATCCTGGTGTCTACCGTCACCATAATATTCACCTGGGTCATCGCGTTCCCGATCGGCCTCTATTCCGCGACCCATCAGTACAGCTGGGGCGACTACGGCCTGACCTTCATCGGTCTGCTCGGATTGGCGACGCCCAACTTCCTGCTCGCGTTGATCATGCTGTATTTCGCGAACGTCATCTTCGGCACGTCGATCGGCGGCTTGATGGATCCCGACTATATCGACCAGCCGTGGAGTTGGGGCAAGTTCCTCTCGGTCCTGGAGCACCTGTGGATTCCCGTTGTCGTCATCGGTACGTCGGGGACGGCCGGCATGATCCGGCGGTTGCGGGCCAATCTGCTGGATGAATTGCAGAAGCAATACGTGACCACCGCGCGCGCCAAGGGGTTGCCGCCGCTGCGGTTGCTGTTGAAATATCCGCTTCGGACGGCCATCAATTTCTTCGTCGCGGACATCGGCAGCCTGCTGCCCAACATCATATCGGGCGCCGAACTCGTCGCGGTCGTCCTGTCCTTGCCGACGACCGGCCCTGTGCTGATTGCGGCGCTGCAGAGTCAGGATATGTACCTGGCCGGCTCATTCTTGATGTTCCTGGCCTCGTTGACCGTCATCGGGGTTTTGATCTCGGATATTCTATTGGCCTGGCTCGATCCGCGCATCCGCCTTGCCGGGGGAGCCGCGAAATGAGCGCCGACACCGGCAGCGGCCGCAAGCTCGAGCATTTTGTCTCGCAGGCGCCTTTCGATCCGCACGCCATCGAGGCCCTGTCGCCGGAGCAGGAACGCTATTACATGGCGTCCCAGTGGCAGCTCATGTGGTGGAAATTCATCCGCCACCGCCTGGCGCTGATTTCGGGCGGTTTCCTGCTGATCATGTACGCGTCGATCCTGATCAGCGAGTTTCTGGCGCCCTACAATCTACATACCCGGAATATCAACTCCATCTACGCGCCGCCGCAATCCCTGCACATGTTCCACGAGGGCGCGTTCATCGGGCCGTTCGTGTATGGAAATCGCTTTACGTTGAACCTCTCCACGCTGAGCCGGGAATATAAGGAAGACACGACGAAGATTTACCGGGTTCAGTTCTTCTGCCGGGGAGACGCTTATAAATTCTGGGGTTATCTCGATAGCGACCTGCACCTTTTCTGCGTTGAAGAGGGCGGTACGCTGTTTCTCCTGGGAACCGACCGCCTCGGCCGGGACATCCTGTCGCGCATGATTTACGGCGCGCGGATTTCCCTGACGATCGGGTTGATCGGCATTACGCTGAGTTTTCTGCTGGGCATGGTGATCGGCGGCATCGCCGGATACTACGGCGGGGTCATCGATCTGGTGGTCCAGCGCATGATCGAGATTCTGCAGTCCTTTCCGCAAATCCCGCTCTGGATGGCGCTCTCCGCCGTCTTGCCCGTGACGTGGAGTCCCTTGCTGATTTATTTCGGCATTACGGTGATCCTGGCGATGATCGATTGGACGGGTCTGGCGCGCGCCGTGCGCTCGAAGCTGCTGGCGTTGCGCGAGGAGGATTATTGCCTGGCCGCGCAATTGATGGGCGCCAAGCCGAAGCGAATCATCGGCCGACACCTGATGCCGGGCTTCATGAGCCACTTGATCGCGTCGGCGACCTTGTCGATCCCGACGATGATCCTGGGCGAGACGGCGCTGTCTTTCCTGGGGCTGGGGCTGCGGCCGCCGGTGACAAGTTGGGGCGTTCTGCTGAACGAAGCGCAAAACATCAGCGTCGTCGCGCTCTATCCCTGGTTGATCCTGCCGGTCGTGCCCGTCGTGCTGGTCATCCTGGCGTTCAGTTTTCTCGGCGACGGTCTCCGCGACGCGGCCGACCCCTACAAGTAGACACCCGGCGCCGCCGCTCCGTGCTTCAGAGGGCGGCGGTATGGCGCTCGAAATTGCGGGTGCAGATATCCTTCAGGACGGCCGGCATATACGAATAGTAGCGCCCCTTGCGCGATTGCCGCATGGCGTCGAAGCCGCCGCTTTCCTGAAACCGCTCCAGCGCGGACAGGGCCATGCCGACGGATAGGTCGCAGGCGGCCCGCCGAAGGTCGGCCAGCGGCATGCCGCGCGAGAGCGGCACGGGCCTGCGGTCGACGATGGCCCCGGTGTCCAGTTCCGGCTCGATCCTGTGCAGAGTCATCCGCAGGGCGTCGAAGTCGCGGTGATAGATCGGCCAGAGATGGCAATCGAGGCCCCGGTACTCTTCCGGATCGCCATTGTGAAAATTCAGAATGCCGTCGCGGCAGCAATCCAACACTTCCGCGCCAAGCGGCCCGGTCCCGTAGACCAGCACCACTTCGGGCTTCAACGCGCGCAGCGAGGCGACCGCCGCGGGGTCGTTCAAGGTCTCGTGGCGTTCCGTGGCCGCGATATCGTCGAATCTGGGCGGCGACCCATTGTACCAATGCGCGCTCTCCCGCTCGTTGCGCGCCGTGTCCAGCGGATGGTCGGTCGGGATTGGCGGTGGCGGATCGCGGGTCTCGATCATGACTTTCGCGACGGCGAAGCGCTGCTGCAGCCGTTCGACGAAATAGCGGCGCCGTACCGAGCCCGTGGTGAGGACGGCTAGGCGCATCGCTTTTCACTGTCGCGCAGGAACATGCTGGAACTTCGCGGTTTTTGTTACTGACCCTTCCATAGATATGTCATATGGTTACGAAAATCACGCGAGCTGAAGCGAAGCGGGGGCGGGGAATGGATTATGCTCCGAGGGATCAACGGAAATTTCCGGATGCCAAATGACTGATCGTATGGACGGTGTCAGGGTCCTGATCTACAGCCACGATACGTTTGGGCTGGGGCACCTGCGCCGGTGCCGCACCATCGCCCATGCCCTGGTCGAGAAATATAAGGGGCTCTCCGTCTTGATTCTTTCGGGCTCGCCGATCATCGGGAGTTTCGATTTCAGGGCGCGCGTCGATTTCGTCCGTATTCCGGGCGTGATCAAGCTCTATAACGGCGAATACACCTCGCTCGGGCTGCATCTGGACCTGTCGCAGACCATGGCGATCCGCAGCTCGATCATCCAGCATACGGCGGAGATTTTCGCGCCGGACCTTTTCATCGTCGACAAGGAACCGCTGGGCCTGCGCGGAGAGCTGCAGGAGACGCTTGCCATGATGAAGGCGCGCGGGACGACCTTGGTGCTCGGGCTTCGGGACGTCATGGACGAGCCCGGCCTGCTGCGGCGCGAATGGCAGTCGCGCGATTTGCTGCCGGTTCTCGAGAATCTCTATGACGAGATATGGGTCTATGGCCATAAGCGCTTCTGGGACCCGCTCGCGGAAATGGATGTGCCCGACTCCGTGCGCGATAAAATGATCTATACGGGATATCTGCGGCGCACGGTGCCGCAAGCGACGAAACTGCCCCCCGCCGTGGATTTGGAGCAGCCTTATCTGCTGGTGACCGCCGGCGGCGGCGGCGACGGCGACCAGATGATGGACTGGGTGTTGCGCGCCTACGAGACCGGCGCGGATCTGATGCGGGCCGTATTGGTCCTGGGGCCGTTCATGAAACCGGAAATGCAATCGGAAGTGCGCGAGCGCGCCGCAGCACTCGACGCGGTTCAGGTGCTGACCTTCGACAGCCATCTGGAAATTCTGATGGAAAAGGCGGCAGGCGTGGTCGCGATGGGCGGCTACAACACCTTTTGCGAGATATTGTCGCTCGATAAGCCGGCGCTGATCATGCCCCGGGTCGCACCGCGCAAGGAACAGCTGATCCGGGCGCAACGCGCGGCGGAACTGGGTATTGCCCGCATGTTCGATCCGTCGGAACCGCAGAGTGTCGACGGCTTTGTCGCTGCGTTGCGGCAGCTGCCCACGCAACCGCCACCGTCGCGATCGATGCTGCCGGGCTTCATGGACGGCATCGAGAATGTGGGAGAGCTGGCGGGACGTCATTTTCATCCCAAGGCCGCCCGGCGATTGTCGCTGGTGGAAACCGGCGGGTAGGGCGCTCCCGTGTCGGGCACGATCGTCTTCGTCCTCAAGGGCTATCCGAGGCTCTCGGAAACCTTTATCGCACAGGAAATCGCGGCGCTCGAACAGCGTGGCCTGCCGATCCAGATCGTATCGCTCAGGCATCCGACCGACGCCGAGAAGCACCCGGTCCACGACGAAATTTCCGCGCCCGTGCGATATCTTCCGGAGTATCTCCATCAGGAGCCGGTACGGGTCGTGCGGGCGTGGTTCCGGCAGCGCAAGGGCCCGCATTTCAGGGCCGCGATGGCGACATGGTGGCGGGATTTTAAGCGCGGCCCGTTCCGCAATCGGCTGCGGCATTTCGGACAGGCGATCGTGCTGGTCGACGAACTCGATAAGGGATGCCGGCATCTGCACGCCCATTTTCTGCACACGCCGGCGTCCGTCGCGCGCTACGCGGCGGTGCTGAGCGGCTTGAAGTGGAGCTGTTCGGCGCACGCAAAGGACATCTGGACCACGCCAGATTGGGAGAAGGCCGAGAAGCTCGGCGAAATGGAGTGGCTTGTCACGTGCACGGAAGTCGGCCGCGCCCATCTGGCGGCGCTGGCGCCCGACGAGAACCGCGTGGAATTGGTCTATCATGGGCTGGATTTCAGCCGCTTCGCCGAATTGGAACGCCCGGCCCGGCGTAAGGACGGCAGCAATCCGGCGGA
Source organism: Rickettsiales bacterium (assembly GCA_038131165.1). Classification (GTDB taxonomy): domain Bacteria; phylum Pseudomonadota; class Alphaproteobacteria; order UBA8366; family UBA8366; genus UBA6544. Next base: position 23,466 of record JAYPOZ010000008.1, read on the forward strand.
CCCCTTGTTGATTCTCTCGGTGGGCCGTGCGGTGCCGAAGAAGGGCTACGATGTGTTGTTGCGCGCGCTTGCAGGGCTGCCCGGCTCGATGCATTGGCGGTTTATCCATATCGGCGGCGGCGCGATATTGAGTTCCCTGAAGGAGCAGGCGCGCAAACTGGGGATCGAGGACAAGGTAACGTGGCGAGGCCCGCAAGCGCAGGAAGCGGTGCTGCGCGCCTATGGGGAAGCGGACATCTTCGTTTTGGCCAGCCGGATCGCCGAGAACGGCGACCGCGACGGGCTCCCGAATGTGCTGTTGGAAGCGCAAAGCCAGGGATTGCCGTGTGTCTCGACACGGGTGTCGGCCATTCCGGAATTGGTACGGGACGGAGAGACGGGGCTGCTCGTCCCCCAGGAGGACGACGTGGCACTACGGGGAGCGTTGGAAACCCTGATCACCGACCCGCCGCTCCGCCATCGTCTGGCGCGCGCGGGGTTTGCGCGGGTGCGCGAGGTGTTCGCGCACGAAGCGGGGATCGCGCGGCTTGCCGAAAAATTTGGGTTGGAGCCGCCACGGGGGTCGCTTAAGACCGGGTCTCTCAAAGAACGGGCATGACCGCGCTTTCGGACGAAGGGAGTTGAAGGCGATTTGAGCGTCTCGATAAAAACCCGCGTCTTTTTCTACGTCCAGCATCTGCTCGGTATCGGCCACCTGCGCCGGGCGGCCCTCCTCTGCCGCGCGATGTCCCTCGCGGGATACGACGTGGCCATGGCGATGGGCGGCATGCCGGTGCCCAATCTCGATGTGGGAGATTCCGAGATCGTCCAATTGCCGCCGCTGCGAATCGGAGACGGCGGATTCAACGATCTCGTCGATCAGGCAGGCGGAAAGGTCGACGAAGCCTGGAAGACCGCCCGCCGGGAGCGGCTGATCGCCGCTTTCGAGGCGCATGCGGCGCATGTCTTGATCACCGAGGCGTTTCCGTTCGGACGCCGGCAAATGCGGTTCGAATTGATGCCTCTGCTGGAGGCGGCGGCGCGGCAGGACCTGCCGCCTCTCGTCGTCTGTTCGGTGCGCGATTTGCTCAAATCGCGCCTCAAGCCCGGGCGGGCGGAAGAGACGGTCGATCTCATTACCGAGTATTACGACCTGGTCATGGTTCACGGAGATCCGTCGTTCGCCGAGCTGCGGGAAACCTTTCCGGGGGCGGACGCGTTCGCGGCGAAGATTCGGTATACCGGTATGGTCGCGCCGCCTAAGGCGGACGCGGGACGGCCTGCTTCCGATATGCCGGCGGTGCTGGTCTCCGCCGGTGGCGGCGCGGTGGGCGAGCGCCTGTTTCGGACGGCTTTGGAAGCGCGGCCGCTGAGCCGGTTCGGGTCGGCGTCATGGTGGCTGCTCGTCGGACCGAATTTCGCGGAGGAGAGCTTGGAGGAATTGCGGCGATCCGCGCCTGATGGAGTGCGGATCGAACGCTACCGGAAGGATTTTCCGGCGTTGCTGGAGAGCTGCGCGGTTTCGGTCTCGCAGGCGGGATACAACACCGTGGCCGATATCCTGCAATCGGGCGCGGCCGCCGTCTTGGTGCCGTTTGACCTGGATGGGGAGGACGAGCAGCCGAGACGGGCGGCGAAACTCGCGGCGCTGGGGCGCGTTCAATCGATCGTGGGCGACGAATTGACGCCGGAGAGCCTCGCGGATGCGATAGACCGCGCCACCGACGCGCCGGAGGTCGAATGTACGTTGGACTTGTGCGGGGCGGCGCATTCCGTGGCCGTGCTGCGCCAGGCGATCGAGAAGCGCGGCTGAGGTTATTTTCGGCCGATCAGCATGAAGCGGGTATATTTATCGAACTCCAACGCGCCGTCGAACAGGCGTTCGCCGAGCGGCACCTGCGCCTTAAAGCTTTCCAGGTCGGGGACGCAATTGATGTGCTCCGGCTCGGAGAAATAATCGTTCGACTGAAGGACCAGCAGGACACCTTCGGGCAGCCCCTCGAACCATTCCTCGAAACGGTCCAAATGCTCGCAACTGGTGTTGATGATCAAATCTGGCGACGGCAGGGCGTTGCGACCGGCACGGACGCCTGCGGGACCATAGCTCAGCTCGACAATGTCTGCGGTGACCGGCGTGAACAGCCCGTCCTCCACGGCCGCCGCATTCAGGCTATTGGCAATGGGGGCGCATGCCGGATCGAGATCGAAGCTGACCACATGATCGACCTCGAAACGGGAATCGTGCACGAAGAGCGCCGCCAGAACGCCGTACCAACCGCCAAGGACATGAACCGTGCCCAATTGTCCGCCATGGGCTTCGAAGAGCCCGTCGAGGAGCCAAAGCTTGGACGCGGTCTGGCGGCGATTAAGCGCATTTCCCAAACCGGAGGCGGGATAGGCAAGCGCTGTATTGCGGATATCCGAGATGAAGCGGCTTTCATAGAACAGCGACAGCCCGTCCAGGATATCCTTGTAGAATTGATCCTTCTTCAGCATCGGGCCCGCTTTACGGGTCGCGCCGAAATTGTCTGTCCGTGCTGCAAGTGTACCCTCCACATTCCGCTAGAGAGTGCACAATCGCATGCGCGAATTCAAAGTCAAACTGCGGCGCCGAGGTGCCTTTCGGTACCGTCGAAGATGCGGCATGACCTGAGGAACGCCCTAGGCAGCGTCCTGAAGTTGTTCCGTCATGCTGTAAAGGCGGTCGCTCATGACACGGGCGATATGCGCCGCGACATGTGGACTGCCTTCGAGCAAGTCGAGGAACAGATCCTTCTTCAGCTCCAGTACGGTCACGTCCGTATTCGCGCGGACCGTGGCGGAACGGGGCTTCGTACTCAGCAATGCCATGTCTCCCACCAACTCGTTCTGCTCGAGGTGGTTGACGATGAGCTCTTCGTCTCCCTCTCCGATAATGATATCGACGGCGCCGTCGAGAATGACGTAGGCCGCGGTTCCGGGGTCGCCTTGATGGAACAGATCCTCGCCTTTGGCGTAAGTCAGACGCTCGCTGGTAAAGGCCAGCAGCTTGAGCCGCGAGGGATCCATTTCGGAAAAGAGGGGCACTTGTCCCAAAGCGGAAATTTCCGCATTGAGGATGGTGCCGCCGTCTTCGACATCGCTCTCGACTGCACCGACGGCGGACGGCAACGGTGCCTCCTGCTCCGAAATGCGTTCTTCGATACGGCCGTTGCGAAGGACCAGTACTTGGTCGAACTCGCTCGCGTCCGGCATTTCGCTGTCGATCCAGATGATGGTCGTCTCCGGTAGCAGCGCGTTGATTTTCAATCGGATGCGGTCGCGAGTCTCCCGGTCGTGAGCGCTCAGAGCTTCGTTGATCACCAGGATTTCCGGTCGTTTCACGATGCTGCGCAGTAACACGATGCTTTGGCGCGCCGCCAAAGGTATCCGCCGTCCGCCAATTCCAACGTCGAAGTCCGCGGCCGCAAGCACGACCTCGGTTGTCAAATCCATCTCGTCGAGCACGTCGCGAAGGATTTGATCGACCTTCTCTTCCGCCTGCGGCCTTCCGGCGTTGACGCGGCCCATGATAAGATTGGATCGAAGCGGAAGCTGTGAGTTGAATTCCTCGGGATTGAAGAAGGAAATCGCATCCCGCCGATCTTCCGGAAGCTGATCCCGGAATCGGCGCCGAGCGTCCAGAATGCGCGACTGCATATCGTCATCGATATGGCCGAGGCGATGGCGTTCCACAACCAATTCGAACGTCAACGAAATAAGGCGGGCATTATCCTCTTCGTTCAACGCATCGTTCCCGTCGCGTTTCGCCAGAGCGACAATTCGTTTCAATTCCTGTAAGGAATCGTCGTCGACGAAATTGAACTGCTCGAAGATCGGAGCATCCGACGACATACCGTCGAACATATCGATCAGAGTGGCGGCAACTTGAAGGCCGATGTCCCGGAACCTGTTCGTCAGATCGCAGGCATCCAAAATCGAGCGAACGAAATCGTTGCCGCCAAGGTTCTTGAGCGAGAACTGTCCGTCGACCGAAACGCCGAAAATCAGGTTCGCACCGACGGTTGCACTGACATTGTACTCGTCGAAATCGAACGGATGGATAAGGTCGGCCAGGGTGCTGTCGTCCCGCATGCGCTCCAGGACGCGATGCCGCGCACGTACGATATTGGCAGCCAGTTCCGGATTCGCATCGGCATCGATGGTCATGTTCATGGCGCGGCCATACATGAAATCTTCGAGTTCGACCGCATGCAGCGTTTGATACCACCAAGCCAATAATTCCTCGTGGCTGGAGACCCTGGCATCGCCATAGTCGATCCATTCGGCTTGAATGTCGTGGGCGCTGTTGCCCGAGGAGGCGGCTTCAATGCGGTCTTTTTCGCGTTCAGGGTCGTCATCCGGAAGGACGACCGGCTGATGTTTCAGGCCGTAGAACACATTGTAGCCGATGGTGCCGTCGAACACGTAGGAATCGGGGCCGGCATAGCCGACGCGCTTGCCGATCACCGCCTCGTGCAACTGAGTGTAATCGTGCTCCCCGACCGAGATGCGTCCCTGCGACGGTTGAAGCAGCCGGGTAAGGAGATGCGCCAGGTTGTCTCTACCGCTGCCGCCAGCGACGACGGCGATTCGGCTGCCGGGCGGCGCGTCGAAGGAAATGCCGTCGAGCGACTTTACGCCGTCCTCGTCTGAAATGGAAACATTGCTTACGGCCAACCCGGCTCCCAGGTTTGGAATTGTCTCGGGCCGATCCGTCAACAAGAGCGATTCGGGTATCATATCGGCCGGATCGAACTGTTCGGTCACCTGCTGGTATTTGATTTTTGCGTCCATCATCCGCTGGTAGTACTTCAGCAATTCCTTCCAGGGCTGCATCAGCTGGCTATAGGCGCCGAGAACGGCGACCAGCTGCCCGATATCGAGCTTGCCTTCGAGAATGAGCACGCCGCCCACCGAATAGAACAGCAGCGGCGTCAGCTTCAGCAGGAAATTATTGAGGAACTTCAGGAACGCCTTGTTCTGATAGATCTTCATGCGGACTTTGAAGATTCCGGTCAGGTGATGCGTGAAATCCGCCAGGGAGAACGCCGCCGTGTCGTGAGTATGGATGTCGTTGACGCCGGAAACCGCTTCGCTGATGCGTCCCGCGACACCCCGGATGCGGACCACGCGTTCCTTGGCCAGGAGATTTATTCGCTTTTGCAGTTTCGGGATGATGTAGGCTTGCAGCGGAATGATCGAAATGCTCGCCAGACCCATAATCGGGTCCTGGACGAAGACAAAGACGAGGACGGTCAGCATGGTGCCGCCTTGAAAAAGCGGCAGTTCGACGGCGTCCGCGAAGAATTGGCTGAACGGCTCGACCTCAGCGGTGATCATCGAAGTGATTTCGCCTTGCGAAGTCTTTTGAAACTGCTTGAGCGGGAAACGGTGGATGCGTTCGAAGAGTTGATAGCGCAAGCGGCGCAGGAGGCGCTCCGAGGTAATGCCCTTAAAGACGAACAGCGACATCATGATGCCGCCGTTCACGATCAGGAGGATGAGAAAGAGACCGCACAGCGTCAGCAGATATTCCTGCTGATCGAATTCGATTCCGAGATAAGTGCGCGGAAAAGGGATGGCATCGGGTTTCGAGCCCAGGGCATCGTTGACGATAATCTTCGGTAGTTCCAGCGAGTAGTAGAGAAGCGGAAAAGATGCGACCGTCACGCACAGAATGACGAGCTGATATCCCCGACTATAACGCCAGATAAAACCGTAAAGTCCCTTTTCCACCGTTCAAATCCTCTCATGGTCAAGACGGAACGCCGTCAAAAGATAATGACGCGCGAGCTGGGGTTGCCCAGTGCCGATTTTCGGTATGGTACGAATACGACAGAATGCATTAGCGGTCGCGCGTCTGGTCACATGGATCCCAGTCGAGCGTCGCCAAAGGTCTGTATCCGTCAAACTCCCCAAAATGTAGCGTCAATCATATGAATCAATCGCAAGATTAGACAACCAAACAAGGCGTGGTAGGGCATCGGCAGGTTGCCAGTTTCGGGCCTTCGGCAATAAATATGGACGTCTTAGGCTTGGAAATCTCCCAAATATTCCGGAACTGAGTTACACTTAATAAAAAAGACGGAGTAACCTCAAACCAGACTGAGGGACGTCATGCCGATATATATTAGCTTAGTGAACTATACCGAGTCGGGTCTGCGCGACATTAAGAAATCGCCGGATCGGTTGGCGGCGGCTCGCCGCGAGGCCAAGGAATTAGGGGGCACAATCGATAAAGTGTACCTGACAATGGGCGATTTTGATTTAATGACGATCGCCGATTTTCCGGACGATGCGACGGCGGCGACCTTTGCGCTGCGTCTCGGCGCGCAAGGAAATGCGCGCACAAAAACCATGAAAGCCTTCCCCGAGGAAGCTTTCATAGAAATCGTCAAGGCGATCTAGAACAGCGCAACGTCACTCGGCGGCGACGTCAGATTTCGCCTGTGGGTTCCTGAATTCTGCCAGTAGTTCGATTTCACGCGCTTTGGCCTCGGAGATGCTTTTCTCCTTGATATGTCCGTAGCCTCGGATTTGTTCCGGCAGGGAGGCGATTTCGACGGCGACGCCATGATTTGCCGGCGTCAGGTCGCGCAGCAGGCTTTCGGTCGTCGCCTCGTATTCTTTTATCAGCTGACGTTCCCGCTTGCGTTCTTGGGTATATCCAAAGGCGTCCAGCGGCGTTCCCCGCAAAATTTTCAGGCGCGCTAAGGCACGAAACGCCGGCAGAATCCATTCCCCGACTTCCATCTTTCTAGGTACGCCCGTATCCGGGTCGCGCCGGGCAAACATCGGCGGCGCCAGATGGAACTTCAGTTTATACCCTGGCTCGAACTTATCGCCGACTTCCGCCAGGAAATCCGTTTCCGTATGCAGCCGGGCAACTTCGTACTCGTCCTTATAGGCGAGCAATTTGAAATAGTAGCGGGCGACCGCCAGTGTCAACGCTTCGGCACCCTGCACGCGATGTGCCTCGGACGTCTGTACCTTCACGACAAAGTCCTTATAGCGCCGCGCGAGCGCCCGGCCTTGATACCCGGTGAGGAAGTCGACGCGGCGCTCAACATGACTTACGAGAGTATCCGCTTGCTTTGGTTCGTCGATGCCGACGTCTTCGTCGCTGCTCGCCATCTTTCGGACAAGCGCCAGATCGTGTGCAGCCCGCCGGCCCCAGGTAAAGGCCTGCTTGTTCGCTTCGACCGCCACACCATTCAGCTCAATGGCCTGGAAGAGCGCCTCGCGCGAGACCGGCACGAGGCCCTTTTGCCAGGCGCAGCCGAGCATGAACATGTTGCTGGCGATCGAGTTACCCAGCAATTCGGTTGCAAGCTTGGTCGCTTCGAGAAAATCCGTCCTGTCGCTGCCGACGACTTTTGCGATGGTTTGGTGCAGTTCGTCGCCTGGAAAAGACATATCGGGATCGCGGGTGAAATCGCCTGTGATCGTCTCGTGACTGTTCACGACGGCACGGGTCGTGCCGGGCGCGACTTTGGAAAGCGCGTCGAAACCGGCCGCGGTGACGATATCGCAGCCCAGCATCATATCGGCGCCGCCCGCCGCGATCCGCACCGCGTGCAGATCTTCCGGACGATCTGCGATCCGGATATGGGTGAGCACGGCACCGCCCTTCTGCGCCAGGCCAACCATGTCCAACACCGAACAGCCCTTGCCTTCGATATGGGCCGCCATGGCGACAATGGCGCCGATCGTCACCACGCCGGTCCCGCCGATGCCGGTGACCAGCATTCCAAAAGGTTCCGCCGTGCCGGGGAGGACCGGTTCCGGCAGAGCCTCGAAAATATCGGGAACCGAGATTTCCTGGCCCGACGTCCGGGGCTTTTTCAGGTCTGTGCCATGGACGGTCACGAAACTGGGGCAGAAGCCGTTTACGCAAGAATAATCCTTGTTGCAGCTCGATTGGTCGATGGTTCTCTTGCGGCCGAATTCCGTTTCCTTCGGCACGACCGAGAGGCAATTCGATTTAACCGAGCAATCACCGCACCCTTCGCAAACCAGATCGTTGATCATCACGCGCTTGAGGGGGTCCGGAAAGGTGCCGCGCCGGCGGCGGCGGCGTTTCTCCGCGGCACAGGTCTGGTCGTAGACGAACACGGTCACGCCCTTTTCGGTGCGCAACTCCTTCTGCACCTTCATCAAATCGTCGCGGTGGAAAATCTTGGTGCCTTTGGCGAATCCCGCGTCGCTCGGATATTTGTCCGGCTCGTCGGTTACGACGACGACCCGCGTGGCGCCTTCCGCCATCATCTGTTGCGTGATGCGCGGCACGGTCAACGGCCCGTCGTGGGGTTGTCCGCCGGTCATCGCGACGGCGTCGTTGAACAGAATCTTATAGGTCATGTTCACGCCGGCGGCGATGGATTGCCGGATCGCCATCAAGCCGGAGTGATAGTAGGTGCCGTCGCCGATATTGGCGAAGACATGCTCTTCGTCGGTAAAGGGCGAGATGCCGACCCAGGGAACTCCCTCCGCCCCCATATGGGTGAAGGTTGCGGTGTTTCGCTCCATCCACTGCGCCATGAAATGGCAGCCGATTCCCGACAAAGCCCGGCTGCCGTCCGGCACCTTGGTCGAGGAGTTGTGCGGACAGCCGGAACAGAAATAAGGCGTCCGCTGGAACCCTTCGGCATTGCTTTGCAAGGCCTGTTCCTGGGATTCAAGATATTTGACCCGGTCGTCGAGCTGACGGCTGGTATGGAATTGGGTCAGCCGCTTGGCGATCACGCGCGCGATCTGCGTGGGCGTCAGCTCGCCGATCGACGGCAGAATCCATTCGCCCGCCTCGTCGAATTTTCCGATCACCCGCGGCCGCCGGTCCGCGCGCCAATTGTAGAGTTGTTCCTTCAGCTGATTTTCGATCAGCGCGCGCTTCTCCTCGACGACCAGCACTTCCTCCAGGCCTTCACAGAACTGGCGAATGCCCTCGCGCTCGAGCGGCCAGGTCATGCCCACCTTGTAAATCGATAGACCGATGGCGCGGGCGTAATCCTCGTTAATGCCCAGTTCTTCGAGCGCTTGGCGCACGTCCAGATAGGACTTGCCGCAGGTCACGATGCCGAAACGCCGGTTGGGGCCGTCCAGCACGGCCTTGTCCAGTTTGTTGGCCCGCGCGAACGCCAGGACCGCGTTGATCTTGTAGCGGTGAAGCCGTTCCTCCATTTCCAGCGGAGTATCCGGATAGCGGATGCTCAATCCCCCTTCCGGCATCGCGAAATCGTCGGGCCGGCGAATATCGACCCGGTGCGGATCGACATAGACAGAGGCCGAACTGTCGACCGTCTCGGCGATCAATTTGAACGCCGTCCAGCACCCGGAATAGCGCGACATCGCCCAGCCGTAGAGGCCGAGATCGAGAAATTCCTGGACACCTGCGGGATTCAGGACCGGGATCATCGCGTCCATGAACGCATATTCCGTCTGATGCGCGGTTGTCGACGATTTGCAGGTATGGTCGTCGCCCGCCAGCAAGAGGACACCGCCCGTCGGCGAAGAGCCGAACAGATTACCGTGCCGCAGAATATCGCCGGAACGGTCGACGCCGGGGCCCTTCGCGTACCACATGGAAAAGACGCCGTCGTAATTGGCGCCGATCGACATGTCCAACTGCTGCGTGCCCAAGATGGCGGTCGCCGCGAGATCTTCGTTGACGCCCGGCTGGAAACGGATGTGGTGCTTCTCGAGAAAGGCCTTGGCTTGCCAGAGCTGCTGGTCGACCAGGCCGAGCGGCGATCCGCGGTAACCGGATATGAAGCAGCCGGTATTCAGCCCCGCGGCTTCGTCGCGGCGGCGCTGCATCATCGGCAGGCGGACCAGGGCTTGCGTACCCGTCAGGAAGACTCGGCCTGATTCCAAGGCGTACTTATCGTCGAGAGAAACGGGCGCAAGCGCCATGTTGCCATCCCCAAAATGCCGTCAGAGTGAGATTAGAAGGGTACCTTGTGTCGCCGCGAATTCAAATCTAATAGGGGTCGTTGCGATGGATTCGTAACAATTATGCGTGTAATGCGCGGCGGAAACGGAATTATTGCGGGGCGAGGCCTGTTCCGGACACGAAAGGGAAAGCGCCCTGCGAAGGAGGCAGTCGAATATTTCTTCGGATACCTCTTGTTCCAATGAATATGATGGAGTTTGTAAAGTCTTGAGGGAGGGTGACGGGCGCGAAGAGCGACGTGTCGAGTCTCAAGTTGGGGAGCATTCATGCAGGTAAGACAATTGTTGGCCGGCAATCGGGGGCCGGTGGAAACGACCACGCCGGCGACGGTCATCCACGAAGTCGCCAAGATTTTGCGGAATAAAAAGATCGGTCTGGTTGTGGTGTCGGGGGAGAAAGGTGCAATCGCCGGCGTGTTGTCGGAGCGCGATATTATCCGCGGATTGGCTGATCGGGGTGCCGGTATCGTCGAGACGACCGTCTCGGAATTGATGACGCGGGATGTGCTGACGTGCCTGCCGAGCGACGATACCGCCGCTGTATTGCGTCGGATGTGGATCAACAATATCCGCCATATGCCGGTCGTCGAGGATGGGGAGCTCGTCGGCATTCTGAGCGTCAGGGACTTGCTGAAATCCATTACTCAGGAAGGCGGCGCCCGCGCCAGGGATATTCTGATCGAGGTCCTTCGGGAGGGCCGCTATTATCCAGGTACTTGAATTCCGTCGTCCGCGGCGCGGTTCGTTTTCCGGCCGCCGGTCATCAAGGGGATGATTTTCCCTGCCAGACGCGCTATATGGGCGCAGCTCGTTTTACCTTGAAGAGAAATCAATGGCCGTTCTACTCACCGGCGGTGCCGGATTCATCGGATACCATACGGCCGAAGCGCTCCTGGAACGGGGCGAGCGCGTCGTCGCGGTCGATAATCTAAACGATTATTACGATGTGTCGTTGAAACAGGCACGGCTCGCGAGGCTTGAACGCCACGATGGGTTTTCGTTCCACCGAATCGATATCGCCGATCGCACGGCCATGGAGACCCTGGCGGCGGCGAATCCGGATATCGACGGCATCGTCCATCTCGCGGCGCAGGCCGGCGTTCGGTATTCCCTGGAGAATCCCTACGCCTATGTCGAAACCAATCTCGTCGGTCAGATCGTGATGCTTGAGGTCGCGCGGCATCTGTCCGGCTTGAAGCACATGGTCTATGCCAGCTCCTCCTCCGTCTATGGCGGCAACGAGAAACTGCCGTTCGCGCTCGAGGATCGGGTCGATATGCCGGTCTCGCTTTATGCGGCGACCAAGCGCGCCGACGAACTGATGGGGCATTGCTACAGCCATCTCTATCGAATTCCGATGACGGGGTTGCGCTTCTTCACGGTCTATGGCCGCTGGGGCCGCCCGGACATGGCCGCGTTCCTGTTTACCAAGGCGATCCTCGAGGGGCGGCCCATCGACGTGTTCAACAATGGCGACATGAAGCGCGACTTCACGCATGTCAGCGACATTGTTCTCGGCATCCTCGCTTGTCTCGACCGGCCGCCGGCAGATGTCGGTGCCGCCCCGCACAAGCTCTACAATCTCGGCAACAACAAACCCGAATCCCTGATGCGCTTTATCGAGCTGATCGAACGGTCGAGCAATCATAAGGCCGAAATCGCGTTCAAGCCGATGCAGCCGGGCGATGTGAAGGAGACGTTCGCCGATATCGAAGCGAGCCGCCGCGATTTGGGGTTTGCGCCGAAGACGCCCATCGACGAAGGGATACCGGATTTCGTCGAATGGTATCGCGAGTATCACGGCGTCTGAAAACCGAATTTCTGCGTTTGCCGAGGGACTTCTTCCCGATACGCGCTAAATCCATCTCAGGAATTGGCCGATAGGGAGAAAAGGCGATGCAGTTCGGCATCATGATGCGGGGACAGTTTCCCCGCGAAGAGGCGGTCGCGGAGCGATTTCAGGAAATGCTCGAGCAGGCCCGCATGGCGGAGCGGCTCGGCTATCATTCGATCACCAAGGGGGCGCATTACAGCACCTACCCGTTGCAGGACTTGCAACAGGTGCCGTTCTTGTGCCGGGTCGCCGCCGAAGCGCCGAGCCTGCGTCTCAATACGGGCGTCTTGCTGTTGCCGCTGCACAAGCCGTTGGACGTCGCGGAGCAGCTCGGCACGCTGGATATCATGACCAACGGCAAGCTCATCTTCGGCTGCGGTGTCGGCTACCGGGATATCGAGTTCAAGGCGTTCGGGACCTCCAAGTCCGAGCGGGGCAAGCGCTTCGAGGAGAACCTGCTGGCGATCAAGCGCCTGTGGACGGAAGACAAGGTGACGATGAAGGGGACGCATTTCGAGTTGGACGAGGCCTCGTGTTCGGCGCGTCCGGTCCAGCAGCCGCACCCGCCGATCTGGATCGGCGCCGCCGCCGATGCGGCGATCGTCCGGGCGGCGAAGATGGGTACTTGCTGGTATGTCGGTCCCAACGACCGCCTCGACGGGATTGCGTCGCAGCTGGAGACGTACAAGCGGGCGCTCGACGCGGCCGGCCGGGAGTTCCCGGAAGAGTTTCCCGTTCGCCGCGAGGTCTTCGTGGCGCCGACCCGCGAGGAGGCCTACGAACTGGCGCGCGAGCCGATCATGACGAAATACCGAGCCTATCATTCCTGGGGGCTCGGCCAGGCCCGCGTCGGTGCCGGCGAGGCGGACGAACTCGGTCAGCCTTTCGAGGAGTTGCTGAAGGATCGTTTCTTCATCGGCTCTCCCGACGACGTGGCGGAGCAGATTATTAAGTTCAACAAGCGCATCGGCATGAATCATATTGTCATGAGCATGCATTGGCCGGGTCTCGAAGTGACCCGTTCGATGGAGGCGATGCAATTGCTGGCGGAAGAGGTGTTTCCGCGGGTGCGCCAAGGCCTTTAGATCGAAACCCGGAAGGAGTAGACGATGAGTGCAGATCCACATCGCGTCGTGTTGACGGGAGAGAATCCCTTTATCCGCCTGAGCGGCTCGAAGGACGGACCGGTCTCCACCAATGCCAGCTTTTGGCGCATTCTGTTCTCCCCGGCGGGGCCGGGCCATGTGCTCTACATCAAGAGCGAGCTCACGGACAATCAATGGCGGATTTATTCGGACAACATCTCGATGACGCGGTGGCTGCAGAAGACCGTGCAGGGAATGCTGAACGAGGAGCTGGCGGACACCTCGATTTCCGTCATCGAATCGGAGTTTACCCGTTTCGGCGATTTCCGGGACGGCTGGACGGAACGGGTCGAGGCCTACGACGACGAGCTTGAGCTGACGTGGTACGACGTCGGCGATCCGCTGTTGATTCATACCGAGCCTGGAGAACCGGCCGGCCGCGCCTACGGGGTCTGCACGGTCTTGGTGCCGGCGCTCGGTGCGCGCCTCACGCGGAACGGGGTCGAGGCGTCGGGGCAAGCCTGGCCGGTCGAACGCGAGGGCCGGCCCTTCAGTACCTGCGCGCTCGCTTTCTCGGAAAGCTGGACGGAAAAACGATAAATGGGCGCGAGCCCGGAAAGCGAGTCATGATATGCTAAAAGGCAAGGGCGCCCTGGTCACCGGATCGTCGGGCAGCATCGGCACCGCCATCGCCAACGCGCTGGCGGAAGCGGGGGCCAACGTAATGCTCAACGGCTTTCGAAATCCGGAGGCCATCGAGGCGCAACGCGACCGGATGATCGCGGATTACGGCACGAAGGTCGACTACCGGATCGCCGATCTGAACGATCCCGACGCGATCGAAAAACTCGTGGCCGACAGCGAATCCTCGCTCGGTTCACTCGACATTGTCGTCAACAACGCCGGCGTTCGGCACACGGACAAGATCCAGGATTTCCCGAACGATGCCTGGGAGCGCGCCTTGCGGGTCTATCTGTCGGCCTGTTTCTATACGACGCGCCAGGCGGTGCCGAAGATGCTGGAGCGCAACTGGGGCCGGATCGTCAATATTTCCTCGATCTACGGCACCTTGGCGGTGCCGAACCGCATCGACTACGTCACCACCAAGGCGGCGCTCGACGGGATGAGCCGGGGTGTCGCGCTCGAGCTTGCGGAGACGGGGATCACCTGCAATTCAGTGGCGCCCGGCTGGGTACTCGGGACCCACAGCCAGCGGGTGGTGCAGGCGCATATGGACAAGACCGGGCAGACCTTCGAGGAAGCGGAATACGACCTCATGGGCATCCGCCAGCCGACCCGCCGTTTCGTGCAGCCGGAACAGGTTGGGGCGCTCGTCGTGTTCCTGTGTTCCGATGCGGCGAGCGAGATCACCGGTGCCACGATGCCGATCGACGGCGCCTGGTCGGCGAAGTCCTGAAGTCATGCGGCCGCCGGGTCGGCCGGGGGCCGCTGGGCGCGCTTACGAATACTTGTCGATCAACGCCCGCGCCCGGGCGGCGGATTCTGCGGGGATCGTATGGCGCGGCGGGAAATCCCCGCCCGGTTTCGTCGCGTCGATGATCATTTTCGCGGTCAGGCCGTTATGATTCGAGGGATCGAGAATTGCACCCATGCAGTTCTTCAGGATATCCACGTCGGTGTCCGCCTGCATGCGGGTGCAGATCGCCCACATCACGTCCTGATCGCTGGTAATATCGACATCGCTGTCGACGACGACCGCCAGCTTTAAGCTAAGGTCCTCGCCGAGCGCGGTCGCCGCCGCATTCTTGGCCTGTCCCGGAGCGGGATTGTTCATGGCGATATAGACATGCATGCGGCAGGTCCCGGATTTGGGCATCGCGACACCGGTCACATTGGGATAATTTTGCCGCAGCACCTTCAGCAGGCGCGCCTCCATCGGCACCGCCAGCAGCCCGGTATGCTCGTCGGAAATGCCGGAAACGATGTCCTGATAGATCGCGTCGCTGCGGTGCAGGATCGCCGAGACTTCGATGACATGCTGTGTCGAGCGGGCCGAGGCGTAGCCGGTGAATTCGGCGAATGGTCCTTCCGCCACCTGTTCTCCCGGCAGGATATGGCCTTCGATGACGAACTCGGCATGCGCCGGCGCCTCGACGGGGACCGTCACGCCGTCGACCAGCTCCAGGGGCTGCCCCATGAATCCGCCGGCGACGGCGTATTCGTCGGCGTCGATCGAGCCTTTCCAGAGGCCGCTCCCGAACGCAAACCGCGGATGGCCGCCGATGACGATCGACACGGGAATGGGCTCATTCCGTTCCGCCGCGCGCTCGGCATAGTTCCACAGATGGCGGCGGCTGTGCAGGCTGGTGCCGAAACGCGTTTTGCCCATCACCTGGAGGCGGTGATAGCTGGCGTTGCGCACGCCGGTATCCGGGTCCTTCGCCACCACGATACCGTTCGTCACATAGCGCCCCCCGTCTTCCGCGAAATGATTGAGGATCGGCAAATAGTCGAGATCGACGTCGCCACCAGTCATCACCACGTCCAGGATCGGGCCGGTATCGCGGATGACCGGCTCAATCGTCTCCTCGCCGAGCCCGGCCCAGGTTTCGATCAGCTTGTCCTCCGGGACACCGAGCGCCTGCGCGTAGCGGCGTCGATTCCCGAAGAGATTGGTGACGACGGGAAACGGCGAATCGCCGACCTTGTCGAACCACAGCACCGGGGCGCGGCCGAGCCGCTCCAACTCCATCGCCAGCGCCGTCACATCGAAATCGAGCCCGACCGGCTCCGGGATACGCAGAATGCTATCGGGGTCGGCCTCCTCCAATTCCGCGAGAAAGCTTCTAAGATCGAGCGGTCTCTCATTCGCACGCATGGAACATGCCCCCTAAATAATCTCGGCGATTCGAAATTTTCGCCGCACCCTATCCGGCGTCCCTCGATTCCCGGAAACTGTCTCCTTCGGCCCGTCTCAGTCTACGACGACCGGCTCGATCGTCTCCAAAATCCAGCGCGCGATGGCGGTCATCCGGGCATCGTCGCCCTGCTGGCCGATCACCTGGGCGCCGACCGGCAGGCCGCCGACGCCGAGCAGCGGCATCGTGACCGCCGGCGCGAACAGCATCGAGCTTGGATAATTGAAGATGGCATCCCCCGTAGGGCGCGGCGCCAGCGGCTTGCCGGGCTCGTCGCGCGGCATCAGAGGGGCGGGGCCCGGGCAGGATAGGCTGATCATCGCGTCGGCGAAGGGGCCGACGCGGGCATGCGCCATCTGCGCCCGGTCGCGGGCCAGCAGCGCGGCGCGGTAGTCGTCCGGCGTCATGGCTTCGGCCTTGGCGAGGGTGGCCTGGGTCCGGGCGCTGACGCCATCGGGGTTCTCGTTCACGAGATTGCGCTGCGCCCACCGGTTCTCCCAGCCCGTGATCGCGCTGCACACGGCGCCGGCCCCCTCGACCGCCGTTTCCAGAGTTTCGTAGGACGGGTTGTCGGACCGACGCAGAATCTCGACGCCGGCGTCCGCCAGCCGGTCGAGCAGCGTCTCGAAAGCAGACTTGCTGGCCGCGTCGAGGATTTTCCAGCCGTCGCCTTCGAGCACGAGCAGACGGTTGGGGCGTGCGGCCTTTGGCGTCGTCGCCGGGCCGACAAGGCCCGGATAGCCGCGGTCGCCGCCGGCCCGGTTGGCGATTTCGATCGCGATCTGCCACATGTCCTCGATGCATCCCGCATGCGGTCCATGGGTACTCATGCTGGTCGCCATGCGTTCGCCGCGGTTGATGCCGCCCTGGCTCGGTTTCAGGGCGACATTGCCGCAGAAGGCGGCGGGGCGGATGATCGAGCCGCCGACCTGGCTGCCGATGGCGGCGGGCAGCATCCGCGCGGCGACGGCGGCGGCCGATCCCGAAGACGAGCCGCCCGGCGTGCGGGCCGGATCGAACGGGTTGGTCGTCGGGCCTGGATGCGAGCCGCCAA
Source organism: Rickettsiales bacterium (assembly GCA_038131165.1). Taxonomy (GTDB): domain Bacteria; phylum Pseudomonadota; class Alphaproteobacteria; order UBA8366; family UBA8366; genus UBA6544. Next base: position 40,269 of record JAYPOZ010000008.1, read on the forward strand.
GCTCCGCGGTCACGGTCTTGGCGACGATGACGGCGCCAGCCTCGCGCAACGCCCAGACGGCGGCATTGTCGCGCTTCGGGAAATTCCCCGCATAGGCGGCGCAGCCCATTTGGGTCGGCATGTCCTTGGTCTCCAGGAGATCCTTGATGCCAATCGGCAGTCCGTCGATGGGAGAAAGCGGGCTACCGTCCTTCCAGCGCGCGGTGCTGGCATCGGCGGCGGCGCGCGCCCCCTCGGCATTCAGGGCCGGGAAGGCCTGGACGACGGGTTCCCGCTCCGCGATGGTCTCGAGGCAACGTTCCAGATAGTCGCGCGGCGTGTCCGAGCCATCTCGGAAAGCCGCTGTCGCATCGTGGAATGTGAGCGCCGAAAAGCTGCGCGGGTCGTATTTCGTTGGGGTGACGGCGTCCATGTTCTGCTCCTTGTTCTTCGGCCTCGTGCTCTCGGTCTTCGACGCTCAGGCCGGCGGCGTGCCGACGACCTGGACCCGCCGCATGTCGCGGCGGTATCCGTGGTAGTCGTTGACGGCGATATGGTTCACGCATCTGTTGTCCCAAAAGGTCACGGAACCCGGTGCCCAGCGGAAGCGGAAGGTGTATTCGGGACGGGCCGCGTGCCGGAAGAGATAGTCGAGCAGCGGCGCGCTCTCCGCCTCCGTCATCCCTTCCAGGCGCCGCGTATAGGAGATGTTCACGAACAGGGATTTCCGTCCGGATTCGGGATGGGTGCGCACGATGGGATGGAGGCTTTCGGTCGGCCGCCAGGCGTCATCTTCGCGCACGCCCGTGGAGCGCCCTCTGCTGGCCTTCGATTGCGGCCCCGCAACCCGGGTATCGTTGTGTACGGCGCGCAAGCCGCCCAGAAGCTCCTTCATGCCGTCCGAAAGGGCTTCGTAGGCCAGATATTGATTGGCGAACATTGTGTCGCCGCCTTGCGGCGGCGTCTCCAGCGCATACAGAATGCCGCCCATCGGCGGGGCCGCCAGGCATGTCGTATCGGCGTGCCAGTCCTCGCCCACGACCCGCGTCGCGTCGGGTTCCTTCACGATATGGACGACTTCCGGATGCGGGCCGGCCTTAATCAGGTTGGGGTGAACCAGCAGGTCCCCGAAGCGCCGCCCGAACCGCATTAGGGCCTCGTCGTCCAGCGACTGGTCGCGGAAGAAGATCACCAGGTTGTCGATCAGGGCCCGGCGGATTTCCGCGATGGCCTCATCCGGCAGGTCATGCGACAGGTCGACGCCGGAGACAATTCCGCCACCGGCACCGGCGAGGCGTTCGACGTCGATATGGCGGTATCCCAGAGCGTTTCCGTCCATGGTTTACATTCGGCGCAAGCCGTCCTCTGTAAAGTCACGATGTTTGCCTTGAAGGGACAGTAGGTTTCCCCGCATCGAATAGAAGATGGGGGTTACACATCTTCCCAAAATTGAACCATGCGGCGACGCATTGCCCGGTCGGGGAGAGGCCCGGCGCCGGCGCCGAGATTGTCGATCATGTGCGCGGGATCGGCGGTCGCGGGGATGGCGCAGGTGACGGCAGGGTGCGACAGGATGAACTTGAGAAAGAACTGGCTCCAGTTGGCGCAATCGAATTCCGCCGCCCATTCCGGCAGGGTCTCGCCCTCGACGGACTGGAACAGCCCGCCCCCTTCGTAAGGCCGGTTGGCGATCACGGCAATGCCGCGCTCGGCCGCGACGGGCAGCAGTCTCGTCTCGACCGCCCGCTCGCCGATGGAATAGGCCATCTGCACAAAGTCGATGTCTTCGCTCTCCATGATCGCGACCAGATCGTCGATGGCGCCGCTGGTATAATGGGTGATGCCGATATAGCGGAAGATGCCGGCGGCCTTCCAAAGGTGCAGGGTCTCCAACTGGGTGCGCCAATCGACGAGGTTGTGGATTTGCATGAGGTCGACGGTGCCGGTCCGCAGGCGGCGCAGCGACTCTTCCATCTGCGCGATGCCCCGGTCGCGGCCCTCCGTCCATACCTTGGTCGCGAGGAAGGTTTGCTCGCGGGTCTCCGCCGCCGTCAGCAGGTCGCCGACGACGCCTTCCGCCCGCCCATACATCGGCGAGGCATCGACGACGCTGCCGCCCGCCCCGTACATCAATTGCAGGACTTCGCGCTGCGGGCCGCGGGCGGCGGTGTCTTCCGGCACGTCGAAGGCCTGCCAGGTGCCGAGGCCGACAATGGGGAGCAGCTCGCCGGTCTTGGGGATGGCGCGTCGTATCATGGGAGGCATGGCAATGGAGGCTCCAGTCAAGACCAGCGCCGCGCTGCCGGCTGCCGCGAGTTGCATAAATTCCCGCCGGGTGACGTCTCGCACGCTCATCGCCGCAACGTCAGCCGGCGGCCGTGATTCTTGCGACCTGTTCGTCGCGGGCGAAGATTTCGATCTCCTCGCCGACGCCGCGCAACGGATGCCGCCCGACGGACCGCCAGCCATCCGGCGCGAGGTCGACGAAAGCCCGGCTCGCCAAGGCGTCGCGGCCGACCGTCTTGGTCAATGATTCGATTCGCGCCGCTTCGTTCGCGGCGGCGCCGATGACGCTGAACTCGACCCGCGCCGGGACGCCGATATTGCCGTAGAGGACCTCGCCCACATGCAGGCCGATGCCGAAGGAAATTTCCGGCTTGCCGTCTCGGGCGCGCCCGGCATTGGCGCCCTTGAGCCGTGCCGTCGCCTCTCGCAGAGCCGACGTCGCGGCGGCGGCGGCCTCCTCGGCGGTCATTTCGCCCTCGCCGATCGGGAAAATGCCGAGCACGGCGTCGCCGATAAACCGCAAGACTTCGCCGCCGTTGGCGATGACCGCGCCGGCCGTGACCTCGAAATAGTCGTTCAGGGTGGCGAGGAACTGCGCCTTGGACATGGATTCGGCCAAGGGCGTCGAGCCCCGCAGGTCGCTGAACCAGATCACGGCATTGATTTCCTCGCCGTCGCCGAGCTTGATCTGTCCCTGCAGGACGCGCTTGCCCGCGCTGCGGCCGAGATAGGCATCGAGAACGTTCCGCGCTGTCTGTTCCTTGATGGTGACCTTGCAGGCGACGGCCAGGCGCTTCTGAATTCGCATCAGCGCCGCGATGTCCCGGTCGCTGAATCCCGAGGGCCGGTCCGTCAGCCAGGAGGCTATCATCCCTTCTGTGTTCGAATATGCGGTTGGCGTTTCGGAAAATGCGGACGCATTGATTAGATAATCGGTCGCGCCTTCGTCCCGAAAGGTTTCCAGCACCGAAAAATCGACCAGCGCGTCGTCTCCGGTAAGCCGGCGGCGCAAGAAGGGCGTGCCGGACTCGAGGACAACGGCAATCGGGCTTTTCTGGAAAGCTTCGGTGTTCAGCATCTCGCCGTGCAGGAAGCTTTCCGAAACCAGCCCTTCGCCCGGCTTCCAGACCAGGCTCGTTCCGGCGAAGAGCGGGTGCAGGGTGCTGAAGCCGATCGAGCCGCGCGAGATCGGAATCCCGGCGGCGCGAAGCCGATCGCAACAGCCGCCGAAAAGCGTCTCGATATCGGCGCCGGTGAGCGCGCGCGTGATCAGCCAGTCCGCGACCTGATCGATCAGCGTGTCGCCGTAACTCAAAGCTTGGTGGTCGAGTTCGCTCATCCGAAGCCTATCCGCGGTAGAGCGCTTCGAGCGCATCTCCGAACCGGGCCTTAATCATGTGCCGGCGAATCTTCATGCTCGGGGTGAGCATCTCGTTGTCGATGCTGAAGGGCTCCGCGGTCAGGATGAACTTCCGAACCCGCTCGATCGTATTGAGCCGTCCGTTGATCCGGTCGAGCGCCTCGCGGACAGCGGTGCTGAACGCCTCGTTCTCGACCAATTCGGAAAGATCGGGCGCCGTGCCGTTCGCTTTCGCCCAATCGTGGGCGAAGTCGGTATCGGGGACGATCAGCGCCACCAAATGCGGGCGCTTGTCGCCATAGACCATCGCCTGGGCGATCTCGGGCTCCGCCGTCAGCATGCCTTCGACCCGTTGCGGGGCCACATTGTCGCCGCCCGAATTGACGATGATGTCCTTCTTGCGGTCGGTGATGCGGATATAGCCGTCTTCGTCGATCTCGCCGATGTCGCCGGTGTGGAGCCAGCCGTCCTGAATCGCTTCGGAGGTCGCTTCCTCGTTGTTCCAATATCCCTGCATGACCAACTCGCCGCGCACCAATATCTCGCCGTCTTCGGCGATCCGCACCTCGACGTCCTTCATCGGCGGTCCGACGGTGCGCATCTTGTTCGGATGGGGCGGATTGCAGCTGACGACCGGCGCCGATTCCGTCTGGCCGTATCCTTGCAGGATCGTCAGGCCGAGGCCGGTGAAGAAGACCCCGATGTCGTAATTGAGCGGTGCCCCGCCCGAGACGAAGGCCTTCAGGCGGCCGCCGAAGCGTTCCTTCACCTTGCTGCGCACCAGCTTGTCCATGAGGCCGTCGAGCAGCGAATCGATGGGGCCGAGGGAACCCGGCGCCTCGTAGCGGCGGCGGCCGAGGTCGACCGCTTTCATGAACATCTTTCTCTTCAGGCTGCCGCTCTGTTCCACGCCGCGGATGATGCGGCCATGCATCGCTTCGTATAGGCGCGGCACGGCGGTGAGGATGGTCGGGCGGACTTCAGAGATGTTGCCTGTCAGTTTTTCGACGCCTTCCGCGTAATAGATTTGCGCGCCGATGGAGATCGGCAGGAACTGGCCCGCCGTATGCTCGTAGGAATGCGAGAGCGGCAGGAACGAGAGAAAAATCTCCCGCCCCTCCTCGAAGCCCGGCAGTTGCTCGAGAAATTCATGTGCGCCCATGCAATTGCAAAGGATGGCGCCGTGGCTCAGCATCACGCCCTTCGGCGTGCCGGAGGTGCCGGATGTGTAGATCAGGCAAGATGTCGCGTTGCGGGGAATTTCCGTCGGTTTCGGCAGCGCCGTGGGGTCCGCCGTCTCGCCGCGCAGGAGCGCTTCCTCCCAGGTCAGGGTCTCGAACGGATGACTGCCCTCCGGCAGGGCGTCGATGGAGATGACAAAGCCGAGATCGGGGCATTGTATCGCCGCGGCGCAAACTCGGTCGGCAAGGGCCTTGCTCGAGACGATCACGCCCTTGGCCCCGCTGTCGGACAGAATGTGCAGATGGTCTTCAACCGTGTTCGTGGTATAGGCCGGAACCGAAATGCCGCCCGCCGCCATGACCGCGATATCCGCCATCATCCATTCGGGGCGGTTCTCCGCCACCAAGCCCACCCGGTCGCCGGCTTCGACGCCGAGCGAGCGAAGCGCCCGGGCCAGACGGGTGACCGTATCGGACGTCTCCCGCCAGCTGGTCGAGGACCACTCGCCGTTCGATTTCGCCCAAAGAAACGGCGCGTCGCCATAATGCTCCACGCGGTCGTAGAACATTTCGACCAGATTCGGCATTGCCTGATAGTCCATTCCCGCGTCCCGCTTCCCTGTAGTCCCATGAATTTTTCTACCGTTGTTATATAGGGAAGCGGATACAAGAAAAACCACCTCCACGCCGGCGGGCCGCCGCTATTGAAGCGATGATTGCTTGTGAGGCTCCCTCCGCGCGCCTATATCGCCTGAAAGCAGGGAGTATGAGCATGAATGACGCCGCACGGCTTGGAGCTTTGCCCACGTGGGATTTGGCGGATCTTTATCCGGGTACCGAATCGCCCGAACTGGCCGGCGATCTGGAAGCGGCGGCCGCCGAAGCCGAGACCTTCGCGGCGCAATACGAAGGCGGACTGGCTGCGCTCGACGGGGCGGCGCTGGGCAAAGCGGTCGCTGAGTATGAACGCCAGGAGGAACGTCTCGGGCGCATCATGAGTTTCGCCCATCTGCTCTATGCCGGGGACATTACGAATCCCGAAACCGGGCGGTTTTTCCAGACCATGCAGGAAAAGGTCAACGCGGTCGCCTCGGTCCTGCTTTTCTTCGAGCTGGAACTGCGCCGGATCGAGGACGACGAGCTTGAAGCGAAATTGGCGGACGACGGACTCGCCAAGTACCGGCCCTGGCTGCGCGACATGCGTGCGTTCCGGCCCTATCAACTGTCCGACGAGGTGGAGAAACTGCTGCTCGAGAAATCCGTCGCGGGGCGCGCGTCCTGGGTGCGGCTCTTCGACGAGACGATCGCCGATCTCCGCTTTCCCTTCAAGGGGCGCGATCTGACCGAGACCGAGATCCTCGACCATCTCAGCGACCCGGACGGGGACAACCGCCGCGAAGCGGCGCAATCGCTCGGCCAGGTTCTGGGAGAGAACATCCGGCCCTTCGCGCTGATTACGAACACGCTGGCGAAAGACAAGCAGATCGAGGACCGGTGGCGCGGCTACAAGCGGCCGATCTCGGCGCGCAATCTCTCGAACTTCGTCGAGGACGAAGTGGTGGACGCCCTGCTCTCGGCGGTGCAGGCGGCCTATCCCCGTATCTCGCACCGCTACTACGCCCTGAAGGCCCGCTGGTTCGGCAGCGACCGGCTCGACTACTGGGACCGCAACGCGCCGCCGCCCGACAAGGACGAGCGGATCGTGCCCTGGGAGGAGGCCCGCCGGACCGTGCTCGGCGCCTATGGCGATTTTTCCGGCACCTTGGCCGATATCGGCTGCCGATTCTTCGAGAAGCCCTGGATCGACGCGCCCGTGCGCCCGGGCAAGGCATCCGGCGCCTTCGCGCACCCGACCGTGCCGTCCGCGCATCCTTATCTGCTGCTGAACTATCAGGGGAAGACCCGCGACGTGATGACCTTGGCGCATGAGCTCGGCCACGGCGTGCATCAGGTTCTCTCGGCGAATCAGGGGCATTTGATGGCCGACACGCCGCTGACCCTGGCGGAGACGGCGAGCGTGTTCGGCGAGATGCTGACCTTTCAGGCGATGCTGAAGAACACCACCGACCCCGTTGCACGGCGGGCCATGCTGGCCGGCAAGGTCGAGGACATGATCAATACGGTCGTTCGCCAGACCGCGTTCTGCCATTTCGAGCGCGACATCCACGATGCCCGCCTGAAAAGCGAGTTGACCTCCGACGAGATCGGCGCGATTTGGATGAACGTACAGCAGGAGAGCCTCGGGCCGAGTTTCCGGTATCACGACGAATACCGCCATTACTGGGCCTATATCCCGCATTTCATCCATTCGCCGTTCTATGTGTATGCGTACGCGTTCGGCGATTGCCTCGTGAACGCGCTGTACGCTGTCTATCGGGACGCGGAAAGCGGGTTCGCGGAGAAATATCTGGAGATGCTGCAGGCCGGCGGTACCTTACGGCACAAGGAGTTGCTGGCGCCGTTCGGTCTCGATGCCACCGATCCGGCGTTCTGGGACAAGGGTCTGGGCGTGGTGGAAAGCCTGATCGACGAGCTCGAGGCGGCCTTTTAGGGCGCGCCGGTGCGCGCCGGGAGTGTTGGGAGATGAAGTCGGGCAAGGTAGCCGCTAGATCCGCCATCGTCATCGGGGCGGGCATTGCCGGGGTTTCCTCGGCGCTTTACCTGCAACGGGACGGCCATGCGGTGACGCTGCTGGATCCGGCGCCGCCCGGTTCGATGGCGTCTTTCGGCAACGCGGGCCTGATCGCGACCTATGCGACGATTCCGACGGCGACGCCGGATATTCTGATGCGGGTGCCCAAGATGCTGATGGACCCGGCGGGTCCGCTGAGCCTGCGCTGGACTTATCTGCCGCGCATGATGCCCTGGCTGATCTCGCTGGTTCGCAACAGCACGCCGGAACGCATCCGCCAGAACGCCCTCGCGAAATCCGCCTTATTGGACCGGGCTTGGGAGGATTACCGGCCGCTGATCGACGACGCCGGCGCCCACGATCTCGTCTATGCGGGGGGCATGCTCCGCGTCTTCCGGACCGACGCCGCGTTCGACGCCATGAAGGCGCGGGAGATCGAGCTGATGGACCTGACGGGCCGCGCCTACGAGCTGCTGGGCGCCGACGAAATCCGCCAGATGGAACCGGGACTGGCGCCCCTCTTCAAACACGCGATTTACTCCACTGACACGCAGAATATCCGCAATCCGGGACGCCTGACCGAGATGTTCGCAAGCCACTTTCAGGCCAAGGGCGGTACCGTGAAGGCGGAATCCGTGACCGGCCTCGAGCGAAGCGGACTGGGCGGATGGCGGGTGCGGACGGACCGGGGCGAATATTCGGCCAGTATCGTCGTCATTGCGGCGGGTGCCTGGTCGCGGCGCATTGCCGAGATGATCGGGCTGCGAATATTGCTGGATACGGAGCGCGGCTATCACGTCATTCTGCCCGCTCCCGAGCCGGGCCTGAACCGTTCCGTCCATTTCGGCGAAGAAGGTTGCATGCTGTCGCCGATGGAAATGGGCTACCGGCTTACGACAGGTGTCGAATTGGCCGGTATCGATGCGCCGCCCGATTACCGAAGGATTCGCCGTGCGGCGGGATTGGTGGAAGGCTATGTAAAAGGCTTGAAATGCGCGGAGCAGTCGATCTGGATGGGCCGGCGGCCTTCGACGCCGGATACGGTGCCGATTCTGGGGCCGGTGCGGGGCGCTTCGGGACTCTATTTCGCGACCGGCGGCGCGCATATCGGCATGAGCCTCGGGCCGACCTTCGGGCGGATCATCGCGGATCTGGTGGCGGACCGCGACCCCGGGGTAAATCTCATGCCGTATCGGCCGAACCGTTGGTAAGAAGGAGGCAGGCGAAATGAGCGAGACACCATCGACCGACCCGAAATCCATTGTCGTCATCGGCGCCGGGATCGTGGGAATAGCCTCGGCGCTGTTTCTCCAGCGCGACGGGCACAAGGTGACGGTGCTCGACCCGCGCGGTATCGGGGAAGCGGCGTCTTTCGGCAATGCGGGCACCATCGCCACGACCTCCTGCGTGCCGACGGCGCGGCCCGATATCCTGAAACGGGTGCCGAAGATGCTGATGGACCCGACCGGGCCGCTCAGCATCCGTTGGTCCTACCTGCCGCGCCTGGCGCCCTGGCTGATCGATCTGGTGCGAAACAGCACGCCGGAGCGAATCCTGGCGAACGCGCAGGCGAAGACGGCGCTGCTGAACCACGCGATGGCGGCCTACAACGAGTTGATCGCGGAATCCGACGCCGAAGACATGGTCGTGCGCAACGGCATCCTGCAACTCTACGAAACCGACGCCAGCTTCAACGCCAGCGCGCGCGAGCGGGCCCTGATGCAGGCATGCGGCCACAAGCTCGATATCTTGCCGGGCGAGGAAATCCGCCAGATGGAGCCGGCGCTCGCCACCGGGTTCAAGCATGCGGTCTATCTGGAAAACCATGCGACGATCAAACATCCGGGCGACCTGACGAAGCGTTTTGCGGCGCTGTTCGACTCCAAGGGCGGGGTGTTCGCCCGGGAGCAGGTGACCGGCCTCTCGAAGCAGGGGAGCGCCTGGGCGGTCTCGACCGACAAGGGATCGTATGTCGCCGACCGGGTGGTCGTGGCGGCGGGCGCCTGGTCGCGCGAGGTCGCCCGCATGCTCGGCATTCGCATGCTGCTGGATACGGAGCGCGGCTATCACGTGATGGTGCCGCAGCCCGACCCGGCGCTGAAGCGGCCGGTGCTGCTGGGCGACCATTCGGTGTTCCTGGTGCCGATGGCGCACGGCATGCGGGTGACCAGCGGGGTCGAGCTCGGCGGCCTGGAACTGCCGCCCGACTACCGGCGCATCCGGGCGATGGTGCCGTTCGCCAAACGGGTGCTGCCGCATCTCGACGAGACCGAAATGTCGGCCTGGATGGGCTTCCGCCCTTCGACCCCGGATACGCGGCCGATCCTCGGCGAATCGCCGGGCGCGGAAGGTGTTTTCTTCGCGACCGGCGGCTCGCACATCGGCATGACGCTGGGCCCGGTCATGGGCAAGATCACCGCCGACCTGGTGGCGGGGCGCGATCACGGTTTCGACCTCGAACCGTACCGGCCGGATCGCTGGTAGGGCTTCCGGCGGACGATAAAAAAGGGCGCCCCGGAGGGCGCCCTTTTCCGTAAGCTGCCGGTCGGTGTCTACGCCGCCCGAATGCCGTTCAGGAAGTCCTTCACCAGGTTGTTCAGGCTATCGGCCTGCTGGGAAAGTTCCCGGGCCGCGCCGAGCACCTCTTCCGCCGCGTTTCCGGTCTCGCCGATCGACTGCGAGACGGATCCGATGTTCGACGTCATCTCCTGGGTGCCGCTGGAGGTTTGCTCGATATTGCGGGAAATCTCCTGAGTCGCGGCCTGTTACTGTTCCACCGCGGCCGAAATGCTCGTTCCGACCTGATTGATGTCGCGGATGGTGTTGGCGATCAGCTCGATCGCCTCGGCCGCCTGCCTGGTCGCGGCCTGGACGCTGCCGATCTGCGAGCTGATCTCCTCGGTGGCTTTCGCGGTCTGGCTGGCAAGGCTCTTGACCTCGGCGGCGACCACCGCGAAGCCCTTGCCCGCATCGCCGGCGCGTGCGGCCTCGATGGTCGCGTTGAGCGCCAGCAGGTTGGTCTGCTCGGCGATGTCGGTGATCATGTTGACCACCTCGCCAATCCGCTCCGCCGTATCCACCAACCCCTGGACCTGTTCGGTCGTCTGGGCGGCCTGTTGTTCGGCGTTGTTCGCCATCCGGCTGGACTCGACCACTTGGCGGCCGATTTCGGTGATCGAGCTGGCGAGCTCCTCGGTGGCGGAAGCCACGTGCTGGACGTTTTCCGCCGCCTGTTCCGCCGCCGTCGCGACCACGCTGGCCCGCGAGTTGGCGTCGTTGGCGGTACCCGTCATGGTCTCGGCGGAAGCTTCCATTTCGGTCGCGGCCGAGGAGACGGAATTGACCACGCCGCCGACGCCGGCGTCGAAATCGTCGGCCAGCTTCCGCATGTCCGCCTTCCGCTTTTCTTCGGCTTGCAGTTCCGTTTCTTTCTGCTTTTCTTCGAGCCGCCTGACCTCGATGGCGTTGTCTTTGAAGACCTGCACGGCCGCCGCCATGTTGCCGATCTCGTCGCCGTGATCCTGGCCGGGGATTTCGGTATCGAGATTGCCGGCCGCGAGCGATTCCATGGCGTTGGTGATCGCGGCAATCGGCCGGGAGATACCGAAGCCGATCAGCAACGCGGCAGCGATGCCGAAGATAACGGCAAAGCCAGCAAAGACCGCTACGAACACCTCCGATTGTTTGACGGCTTCTTCCGCCGCCGGACCCAGCGTGTCTTGCTCTTCTTTGATGGACAGTTTTATCGACTCGATTTCCCCGGCAACCTTCGGGCCGACCTTATCGAGGGTCTCGCGAATAATGGCGTTCCGCGCCAGGATCGTGTCGTTGACCGTCTCGAACGTCGCCTCGTATGTCTTGTGAAGTTCGTCGAATTCGACCGCGAGCTTGCGCCGGGTCGGATTCTGCGGATTATCGAGCAGCACCGCCGACAGGTCCTTCATCGCGGCCGATTCGGCGATGACCCGCTCGAAGGACGGCTTGTCGTTGGTGACCAGAAATTTCGTCGCGTAGAGCCGCATGAGCAAGAGGGTGCGCTGCGTCATGCCGGCCCGGAACGCCGCTTCCGCGTCGTTGTCGTCGTAGGCGCTTTTCATGATGGCGGTGAGGTTCCGCTCCATCTGCGGGCCGATCTTGTCGAGGGTCCCGAGGACGAGCTCGTTGCGTTTCGCCTGCAGCGCCGTCACCTCGTCGAAGGCCTTGAGATAGGCGACGATTTCCTCGTCCGCCCGATCGACGACTTCCTTGAGTTCGGGCTTCGTCATCATCCCGTTCAATTCATGAGTGAAATCGAGCGTTTTCTGGGCACGGTTCTTGACCGCTTCGATTGTTTTCTCGTTCGGGCTGATAATGAAATTTTTAACCGCCAGGCGTGCCTCTAGAAGATTCGCCTGCACCCGACCGGCCTGGTTGGTCTGGCGCGCGATCTGACGATAACGCTGAAAATTGTCGCTAGATTCGACGAGGCTGATCTCGCCGATTCCGGCGACGGCGATCAGCAGGACGATGACGATGCCGAATCCGCCGAAAACCTTTGGCGCGATTTTTATGCCCTTGAGTAGGTTCATTGCTGGTGCGCTCCTGAACGGTTCCGGGCCTTAGGGGAAGCACCCTGCCGGCCGGCACGTCAAAAGGAAAAGTTAAAGTGTAGCGGCATAAAGAAACCGACTTACTGTCCGGATTTGATCCCGCATAAGTCCGGACAAAAAGTATGGTAGATTAAAAATCCACTAACGCATTTGGAATTTTTTTTCCATCCTATTGGTATGGATAGGTAGGGCGGAGGGGCGAAATTACGGCCGCGCTTGTTTTCTTCGATGAAGCGGGTGCCGATGAACTTATCGCAAATCGGTATCGTTCCGCTCCTGAAGAAAACGCGGTCCCAATTGCCGCATCGGTGAAGGCGTTTATGGGGGCCCCGTCGGCGGGACAACACCGTTTCGACCGGAATGCGCCGGGCCGTCGCGGCGCTTGCGCATGTACCGCCGAAACACGATATTCTGGCGGTAATGGCATCTTCCGACGATAACACGATGGGCCGGCGGGCTCGGCGGTATGCCCGGGTGGGCGGCGCCGTCGGCGGTCTCGCCGCGCGGTTCGTGGGCTCGCGCTATCTGGGGCTTGGGCTCGATAAGGAAAAGCATGCGGGCGAGCTGACCGCGGCGCTCGGCGGGCTCAAGGGGCCGTTGATGAAGGTGGCCCAACTGATGGCGACGATCCCCGACGCGCTGCCCGACGAATATGTGCAGGAACTGAAGCAGTTGCAGGCGAACGCGCCGTCGATGGGCTGGCCTTTCGTGCGCCGGCGCATGGCGTCGGAGCTGGGTCCCGACTGGCGCCGGGAATTCGCGGAGTTCGAGCGCGAAGCGGCGCACGCGGCCTCGCTTGGCCAGGTACACCGGGCGACCGGGCACGACGGCGCGCGGCTTGCCTGCAAATTGCAATATCCCGACATGTCGTCCGCCGTCGAGGCGGACCTGAACCAGCTCGATCTGGTGTTCAAGCTCTACGCGCGGGCCGACAAGGCGGTCGATACCCGCGATATTCACGCGGAAATCTCGGCCCGTCTGCGCGAGGAGCTGGACTACGATCTCGAAGGCCGCCACATGGCGCTCTACGGCGCGATGCTTGCCGGCGAAGACGGCGTCCATGTGCCGCAACGGGTGGCGGGTCTTTCCACCGGGCGGCTCTTGACGATGAACTGGCTCGACGGCGCGCCCTTGATGAGCTTCGCGGACGCGCCGATCGAGGCCCGCAATGCAGTGGCGCGCAACATGTTCCGCGCCTGGTACGTGCCGTTCTACGAATACGCCGTCATTCACGGGGACCCGCATCTCGGCAATTACAGCGTCCGCCCGGATCATAGCGTGAACCTCATGGATTTCGGGTGCGTGCGGGTGTTCGAAGCCTCCTTCGTCGGCGGCGTCATCGACCTGTATTACGCGCTCCGAGACGGCGACCGAGACCGCGCCGCGCACGCCTACGAGACATGGGGTTTCGCGGATATCTCGAACGAATTGATGGATGTCCTCAATATCTGGGCGGAATTCGTCTATGCGCCGCTGTTGAAGGACCAGGTGCAGAAAATCCAGGAAAGCGAAAGCGGCCTCTACGGCGCGACCGTGGCGAACAAAGTGCATGCGGAATTGCGCAAACTGGGCGGGGTGCGCCCGCCGCGCGAGTTCGTCTTCATGGACCGCGCCGCCATCGGTCTCGGATCCGTCTTCATGCATCTGAAGGCGGAGATCAACTGGCACGCCATGTTCCACGGCCTCATCGACGGCTTCGACGCGGCGGCGCTCGCGGCCCGTCAGCAGGCGGCCCTGCACCGGAACGGGTTGGCCTAGGTCGCGGCCAGATAGGCCATGGCACCCAGATTGTTGGCGGCATGGAGGACGATGCCGGGCCACAGACTGCGGCTTTTCTCGAAGAGATACGCGAGCCCGATGCCGATGGCGAAGATTTCCAGCGTCATCGCGGCGCCGATGACGCCGCCCGGCGCCAGAATATGGAAATGCACCAAGGAGAAGACCGCGGCGCTGGCGAGGATGGCCGGCCAGGCGGCGACCCGATGGCGCATCCATTGGTACAGCAGACCCCGGAAGAGGGTTTCCTCCATCAGCGCGGCAATCGGTCCGACCGCGAGAAAGAGCGGGATCGCGAGCAGGAGGGACGGGCGTTCCGGCATCAGCGCCTGCCGCTCGAAGGCCATGGTGCGGTCCCACATGCCGAGCGCCTGATACAGGTAATAGTCGGCCGCCCACCACAGAATCAGTCCGACCAGCGCAATCACGTACCATTCGGGCGGTGAGGTACGGAATCCGATCGCCGGCCAACCGAAACCGCGCCGCCGCACGATCCACCAATGAATGGCCGCGAGGGCGGCGAGATAGAGGCCCGCGATCGAGACGGCGGCGTGCAGCATCCGCCCCTCGCCCGTCAGCGCTCCCGCCCAAAGCCGATCGGCCCAAAGTCGATCGACGAGGAAGGTCAGGCCGACCCAGAGCAGGCCCGGCGCGATCAGGCCGCAGGCGACCGCGATGGCGATATCCCGCAGGCGGAGCGCGGGGCGAGTGTTTTCGGAGGGGTCGGTTATGGCCGAATACCGCGAAAGGGGCCGCGCCTCAGAAACAGATAAAGGCGAAGCTCATGGTGTCGACGAACATCACGAGATAGGAATCGGCGACATGGCGGAACAGGCCCATGCCGACGGCGCGCGCCCCGTCGAACAGAAAAGCCGCTGCGCCGAGCGCGCCGAGACTCGCGGCGACGAGCGCCTCGGGGCGGCGGAGAGCCTGTATCATGCGTGACATCCGATAAGTTTCGCACGAAAAAACGGACGCTTCAATTCTGCTGCCGTGACAGCTCCGAAAGCGGCTGATAGGGTCGCGCCGGAGGTCCTCGAATGCTGGCACAACAGCTCGCGCAAGCGGAAGAACATTTTATCGCGGGTCGGTTCGATGCGGTCGCCGAAATCTGCACCGACCTGATCTCGTCCGATCCGAACTGCCACCAGGCATTCTATCTGCTGGGCCGGACCTGCCTGACCGTCGGGCGCGGCGAGCAGGCGCTGGAGCTGGTCGGTCGCGCCGTGCAGCTGAACGAGGCGGCGGCGCCCTACCATACCGAACTCGGCAATATTCTGGCATCGAACGGACAGTACGAAGCGGCGGCCGATTGCTACCGGCGGGCGATTGAGCTGGCACCGGATTTCGTGGATCCGCTGGTCAATCTCGGGGCCGCGCTGCAATTGCTGAACCGGCCCGAAGAAGCCGTCGAAATTTACCGAAAGGCCATCGAGCTCGTCCCCGACGCCGCCATGCTGCACTACAATCTGGGGGCCGGGCATCGGGCTTCGGGAGACGTCGAAGGCGCCATCGACAGCTACCGCCGGGCCGCGGAACTGGAGCCCGGTTGGGCGGAGCTGCATCAGAAGCTGGGCAGCGCGCTGAACGATCACGGCGATTTCGCCGACGCCATCGAGTCCTATCGCCGGGCCCTGAGCCTGGCGCCGGAAGACCCGGAGAACCATATCGGCCTGGCCCAATCGCTGCTGGCCTCGGGCAAGGCAAAGGCCGCCTTGTCGACCTGCGACGCTTACATGGCCTCGCATCCCTATAACAGCGGGCTGGTCGCGTGCCGGGCGTTGGTGCTCAACGAGCTGGGGTCGCGGGATGCCGCGGCCCGGCTGCTCGATCTCGGCACTTTCGTTCGGACATTCGATATCGCGCCGCCGGCCGCCTTCGGCAGTCTGGAGGCTTTCAACGCGGCGCTCGCCGAGGAAGCCGAACAGCATCCGACCCTGGAATTCAATCCGCCCAAGCTGGCGACGCGCGAAGGCTATCAGTCGCGCGAGATGTTCGACCGGCCCGGCCCGGCCGTGGCCCTTCTGATGGAGCGTGTCGACGAGTCGGTGCGGCGCTACATCGCCGGTCTGCCGGACGACCCTTCCCATCCCCTGGTCGCCAGCGCGCCCCGGCGCTGGTCGTTGACCGGATGGTCGGTGATCCTGCAAGCGCAGGGACATCAAATGCCCCATATCCACCCATCGGGATGGTTGAGCGGTGTCTATTATGTCGACATTCCAAGCGTGGTCGCGGAGAGCGGCGACGCCCATGAAGGATGGATCGAGTTCGGCCGCCCGCCCGGCGACTGGGCCTGCGCGGCGGATCCCATTGTCGAACTCGTGCAACCCGAGGCCGGGCGCATGGTGTTGTTCCCCTCCTATGTCTACCATCGGACGATTCCGTTCGAGAGCGACGAGCGGCGCATATGCTATGCCTTCGATATCATGGCCCGAGCGTGAGAGGGAGAGACCGGAAATGAGCGACGACCGACCCGCCGCCGTGCCGACCGTGCAGATGGAGACCGACCGGGTAAAGGTGACCGAATGGCGCTTCGTGCCGGGGGCGGCGACCGGCTGGCACCGCCACGAATACGACTACGTCGTGGTGCCGATGACCACGGGCAAGCTTCTCCTGAAGGAGCCAGACGGCGAACGTCACGCGGAATTGACCGCGGGCGTGTCCTACGGCCGCGAGGCCGGCGTCGAGCACGACGTGATCAATGCCAACGATTACGAGTTCGTGTTCGTCGAAGTGGAGATGAAGCCCTAGCCGAAACGCGGCGGCTTCAGACCGGCCTTTCGCCCTTCAGCGTGACCCGCCGCATCTGGCGGCGCGCGCCGTCATAATCGTTCAGCGCCAGATGCTGGGTGCAGCGGTTGTCCCAAAAGGCGACCGAGCCCGGTCGCCACCGGAACCGGCAGGTGTATTCCGGGCGATGGCAGTGGTCGTTGAGGAAATCGAGCAACGGCTGCGATTCTTCTTCCGTCAAATCCGCAAAGCGGATCGTGTAGACCGGATTGACGAACAGTCCCTTGCGGCCGGTCTCCGGGTGCGTGCGGACGACCGGATGGGCGGTTTCCGCGTCGCCTTCCTCATTCGCCTCGATCCGCATGCTTTTCACGTCGAGGGTCGCGAAGCGTCCCTGACTGCCATAGGAACGCTTGGCGCTGTGCATGGCCGTCATGCCGTCGAGCAGGCGGCGCATCCCGGCGGACAGGCCTTCGTAGGCGGCTTCCATGTTGCAGAAGATCGTATCGCCGCCGGTCCTGGGGATATCGACGCCGTAGAGGATCGAGCCCATCGGCGGGGCCTCCTCGAAACTCATATCCGTGTGCCAGCGGCCGCCAAAATTGGCGACCTTCGTCTCCGTCGCTTCCTTGACGATCTCGATGACGTCGGGCTCCTCCGCCATGCCGGCGACAAAGGGGATCTGATAGGGCGCGCCGAACCGTTTGCCGAAGGCCACCTGATCCGCCGGCGTCAGCTGCTGGTCGCGGAAAAATATGACCCGATACGCCAACAGGGCGCTGCGAATTTCGGCAATCTGTTCCGGGCTCGCGTCGCCGCCCATATCGACGCCGTGAAGCTCCGCGCCGATGGCGCCGGCCAAGGGTTCCACATCGATCGTCCGGTTCTTCATGGTCCGTAAATTCCGATCTGCAAAGGCTGTTTCATCCACAATAGAAGTCTTCAGGCTTTGGGCAAACGGGGCGCGGCCATTGAGCGCACGTAAAATTGTGCGGGCGAAGCTTGGCAAGGCTCGAACTTGCTGGCATTTTGCCGGACAACTTCAAAGCGCCAGCCCACGAAGGGGGTCAGAGTAGATGAAAATCGCCATCCTAAAGGAACGGCGGCCTCATGAAGCGCGCGTCGCGGCCTCCGCCGAGACCATCAAGAAATTCGTCGATATGGGAATGGACGTCACCGTCGAAAAGGGCGCGGGGCAGGGTGCCAGCATTCCGGATGCGGATTTCAAGGCGGCGGGTGCCACGATCGCGGCAACCGCCGACGCGGCGCTGAAGGGCGCGGATCTGGTGCTGAAAATTCAGCGACCGATGATGGCCGGCGAGAAGCAGGACGAGCTGGCGGCGTTCTCGCCGGGCCAGGCGCTGGTCTGCCAGATGAACGCGCTGACGGATTCCGCCTTCGTCGCCGCGATGGCGGAGGCCGGGGTTACGGGGTTTGCGATGGAACTGATGCCGCGGATCAGCCGCGCGCAGTCGATGGATGTGTTGTCCTCGCAATCCAATCTTGCGGGATATAAGGCGGTCTTGGACGCCGCGTCGGAGTTTGGCCGCGCGTTTCCCATGATGATGACCGCCGCCGGGACCGTGCCGCCGGCCCGTGTCTTGGTGATGGGCGCCGGGGTGGCCGGCCTGCAGGCAATCGCAACCGCGCGGCGGCTCGGCGCCGTCGTCTCCGCGACCGATGTCCGCCCGGCCACCAAGGAACAGGTCGAATCGCTGGGCGCGACCTTCGTCGCCGTTCAAGACGCGGAATTCGCGCAAGCGCAGACGGACGCGGGCTACGCCAAGGAGATGAGCGACGCCTATAAGGAGAAACAGGCGGCGTTGATCGCCGAGACCATCGCGAAGCAGGACATCGTGATCTGCACCGCGCTTATTCCTGGGCGCCCGGCGCCGGAATTGATCAGCGCCGAGATGGTCGCATCGATGAAGCCGGGCTCCGTGATCGTCGATCTGGCGGTGGAATCGGGCGGCAACTGCGCGCTCTCGCAATTGGATAAGGTGGTCGTGAAAGACGGGGTGAAGATCGTCGGTCATGCCAACACCCCGAGCCGGGTCGCGACCGATGCCAGCCGGCTGTTCGCCAAAAACCTGCTGAATTTCCTGAGCCCCTTGATCGACAAGGAAACCGGCGATTTCACGATCGATATGGAGGACGAGACCGTCTCCGGGACCCTGGTGACCCGCGAGGGCGAGATCGTCCATCCGCTGCTGACGAAAGAGACGCCATCCGAACCGGTGGAAGTCGCGCCGGAAGACGCGGCCGAGGAGTCGCACGGCGACGTGGCGGCGACCGCCGACTAACCCGAGGGATATGGACTGATGGAATCGGAAAAGCTTGTCGAAAGCGCCGAGGCGCTGGCCAATTCGGCGCGCGCGCTGGCGCAACAGGCCGAAGGCGTCCTGAGCCAGGCGACGCAGATCGTCGTCAATCAAGGGAGCGCAGGCGGAGACAATTTCGTCCTGCTGTTCGCGGTCTTCGTCCTGGCGGTGTTCGTCGGATACTATGTTGTCTGGAACGTGACGCCGGCGCTGCATTCGCCGTTGATGAGCGTTACCAACGCGATTTCGTCGGTCATCATCGTCGGCGCCCTGATCGCCGTCGGGCCTGCGGGTCTCAACCTGTCGACGGTCCTGGGTTTCATCGCCGTCGTCCTGGCCTCCATCAATATATTCGGCGGGTTCATCGTGACCCAACGCATGCTGCGCATGTACCGGAAGAAGAAATAGGGGGCCTGATATGTCCGAAAATCTCGCTTCCTTCGCCTATCTGATCTCCAGCGTGTTGTTCATCATGGCGCTGCGGGGGCTGTCCTCTCCGGTGACGGCGCGGTCCGGCAATGTCTATGGCATCATCGGCATGGTGATCGCGGTCGCGACGACGCTCGCGGCACCCGGGGTCGTCAGCTACTGGATGATCCTGGTCGGCATTCTGGTCGGCGGTTCCATCGGCGCCTTCATCGCGTGGAAGATCGAGATGACGTCGCTGCCGGAACTGGTCGCCGCGTTCCACAGCCTGGTCGGCCTGGCCGCGGTCTGCGTCGCCGCCGCCGCCTTCTTCCAGCCCGCCGCCTACGGCATCGGCACGCCCGGCAATATCGGAGTCGCCAGTCTGATCGAGATGAGCATCGGCACCGCCATCGGCGCGATTACGTTCACCGGATCGATCATCGCCTTCGCCAAGCTCCAGGGCATCATGAGCGGCGCGCCCATCGTCTTTCCGGGGCAGCACGCGCTGAACGCGCTGCTGGGATTGCTGATGATCGCGCTCGTGGTCTGGTTCTGCGATGCGCAATCGGGGACATTGTTCTGGGCCATCGCCCTATTGGCCTTCGTCATCGGTGTTTTGATCATCATTCCGATCGGCGGCGCGGACATGCCTGTCGTCATCTCGATGCTGAACAGTTATTCGGGCTGGGCCGCCTGCGGCATCGGTTTCACCTTGTCGAACATGGCCTTGATCGTGACCGGCGCCTTGGTGGGCTCGTCCGGCGCGATCCTCAGCTACATCATGTGCAAGGGCATGAACCGCTCGTTCTTTAACGTCATCCTCGGCGGATTCGGCGGCGAGACCGCGGGATCCGCGGAGGATATGGGCGACCGTTCGGTACGCGCCGGCAGTGCCGAGGACGCCGCCTTCATTCTAAAGAACGCGGGCAGCGTGATCATCGTGCCGGGCTATGGCATGGCGGTCGCGCAGGCGCAGCATGCCTTGCGCGAAATGGCCGATATGCTGAAGAAGGAAGGCATCAAGGTGCGCTACGCGATCCACCCGGTGGCGGGCCGGATGCCGGGACATATGAATGTCCTGTTGGCGGAGGCGAACGTTCCCTACGACGAAGTCGAGGAGTTGGAGGAGATCAACCGGGATTTCGCCTCCACCGACGTGTCCTTCGTGATCGGCGCGAACGACGTCGTCAATCCGCTGGCGAAGACCGATCCGCAATGCGCGATCTACGGGATGCCGATCCTCAACGTCGAGGAATCGGGCACGGTGTTGTTCGTGAAACGCTCGATGGCGTCGGGCTATGCGGGGATCGACAACCCGCTGTTCTTCCGCGACAACACGATGATGCTGTTCGCCGACGCCAAGGCGATGTGCGAGGACATCGTCAAGGCCCTCGAATAAGGGACGCACCCGCTTATCGGACGTGGCCCGCTTATCGGACGTGGCCCGCTTATCGGACGTGGATCGTCCGGTCCGGGAAAAAGGCGTGATAGGCGAACGCGAAATCCACGAAATACGGCACGTCGACCGGCCCGTCCGGTCCGTGCCTGGTCGCGGTGACATTGCCCACGTCGCGGCCCCGCGCGATTTCCGAGGTGTCGAGCGCGGAGTTCTGCCCGGGGGTCCAGCGCAAGATGACGCCGTTCGGGAGTTCGAGTTCCTTCTTTTTCCGCAGCAGCGCCATCGACCAGGCCTCGCCCTTGTCTTCGAGTGATATCACCCGAAGCATCGCCGGTATGCCTTGCGGCATGTTGACGGTGAGAAAATGCGGGTAGGGGCCGGGCTGGGAGTCGTAACCGCCATAGGGATTGCAGCAATAGGTGTCCATCGAGGCAAAGGTCCCGGTCGGCGCCAGGACCTGCCCTTGCGGAAACCGTTTCCTGTAATTCTCCCAGGATTCGAGCCGCGCCGGCAGGGCCTTCAGCTTGGTGCCGGTCATCGTCCCGACGATGGCTTCGCCCAGGAACTGCTGCCACCAGCTCTCGGTCTGCCGGTCCCACATCACCAGGTCCGAGTTGCGCAGTTTGCCGGTGGTGCCGAAGTCCAGCACTTTCCCGCCGACGCGGCGGTCGAAGACCACGGCGGCGTTGCACAGCGGGCAAAACGTCACCGAGATCGGCACGCCGCCCAACTCGTCGTTGACGATCTCGTGGCGCATCAGGATGCGCAGCGGATAGGCCTTCGCCGCGCCATTGATCGAGAGCCCGATCACCGGCTCGGTCGCCACCAGGGCCTCGATTTCGCCGGCCGGCTTGAAGGCCGGATTATCAATCGGCGGAATGCCGTCCTTCGGCGGCCCGCCTGAGAGGATTTCCTCGAAGGGAACGGAGTGTTTGGAGAAATCCGTCTTGGGCCATTCGTGGCGCCAGAAATCGGGACTGGCCGCCGCGTTTGCCGCCCACAGACAGACGAGTGCGATCACGCTGACAATCTGTTTCATCGAACGACTGTCGGCGATCTGGCCGATAAACCGCAATTCAAGCTTGTGTGAGGTATGGAGCGCCTAGCCGCTGTTCACCGGCACGTCGGGGACCCAGCAATAGCCGTCGGGATCGAGGATATAGACCTCGCGCAGCCCGTGCGCCTTGTCCAGCGCGCCCGCCAGCACGGTATAGCCGCCTGCCCGCGCGCGCGTCTCCGCAGCGTCGGGGTCGACGCCGTGTAGCCTGATTTCCGCACCGATGCCCCGGCCCTCGGCGCCGGCAACGAATCCGGAAAGCGGATGATTCTCGTAGGTATGGTCGGCGTGCAGCATCCACTCGCCGCCCTCGAGACGCATGACCGCGAAATCGGGATCGGCATAGACTGTCTCCGCGCCCAGCACGGATTGCGCGAACGCGACCGACGCCGCGACGTCGGAGACCAGCAGGTTGACGCCGAGACCCCGCAGCGAGGCGCCGTATTTCGGCGCCGGCATCCAGGGATCGCCTGTACGTTTCTTGGCCATTCTCGCGCCCTTCCTTTTTGCGATGCTCAGAATCCGCGCAATGAAAAACGCCCGTCCGGCAGGGCCGCGGGCGCATTCGTCTCCATATCCAGTCTTAGGCGAAAGACTAGAAGCCTTCGCGCTCCAAACGCTTGCGGAGCAGCTTGCGATGCCGGCGAACCGCTTCGGCCTTCTCGCGCGCCTTGCGTTCGGACGGCTTCTCGTACGAGCGGCGCAGCTTCATTTCACGGAATACGCCCTCGCGCTGCATTTTCTTCTTGAGCGCCTTCAGGGCCTGATCGACATTATTGTCGCGGACTGTGACGTGAACGATGGGACTTCTCCTGCCAAACTATATCTTAACGTTTTGAAGTGGTCGCGGCTTATATCACACGGAAATTGCCTTGTGAAGGGGCGTTCGCACCCCTGTAACCGATAAAAACAACCCCCTATAATGGCCCCATGGCTATATTGAAAATCGCAAAAATGGGCCACCCGGTCCTCCGCCGTCGGGCGGATGAAGTGTCCGATCCCCGTGCGCCGGAGATCCGGCAACTCGTCGAAGATATGATCGAGACCATGGAGGACGCGGATGGCGCCGGTCTCGCGGCGCCGCAGGTCCATGTGCCGCTGCGGGTCGTCATCTTTCACGTGCCGGAAGGCCGCGACGAGGATAATCCGGACCCGGTGCCGCTGAGCGTGCTGATCAATCCGGTCGTGGAGCCGCTGACCGAGGAACGCGAAGTCGATTGGGAGGGCTGCCTCTCCGTGCCGGGAATGATGGGCGCGGTGCCGCGCTTCACGAAAGTCCGCTACCGCGCCGTCTCCCTGGAGGGGGAGCCGATCGAGCGGGTGGCCGAAGGGTTTCATGCCCGCGTGGCGCAGCACGAATGCGACCATCTGGACGGCAAGCTGTACCCGCAGCGCATGGAGGACCTGTCGCTGCTGATGTTCAGCGACCAGCTGCGCTACTTCGGCGGGCGGGACGATGTGGATGAGGACGCCCTGGACGAGGACCTACGGGAATGACGGGCGGAACTTTGGCCGATGCGCCGCGCCTTGCCTTGCTGCGCGCCGTCCTGCCGCACGTGGCCTTCGACGGCTGGAGCGAGCGGGCGCTGAAGGCGGGTGCCGCCGACCTCGGTATGACGGCCGCCATGGCGCGGGCCCTTTTCCCGGGCGGCGGGACGGAACTCGTGGCGCTTCATTGCCGAAACATGGACGACGAGATGGCGCGCCTGTTGGCCGCACGCGGCCTGGATACCCTGCGGGTAAGAGACCGCATCGTTGCCGCCGTCCGGCTGCGCCTGGAGTTGGCGGGGACGGAACGGGAGGCGGTTCGCCGGGCGGTCACCCTGCTGGCGCTGCCCGGAAACGCCCGCTTGGGCGCGCGGCTGCTTTACGGCACGGTGGATGCGATCTGGCGGGCGGCGGGGGATACCGCGACCGATTGGAATTTCTATTCGAAGCGCGGCTTGCTTGCGGCCGTCTACGGGTCGAGCGTCCTTTATTGGCTACAGGATGAGTCCGAGGGATACGAGGACACCTGGGCCTTTCTGTCCCGCCGCGTCGATGATGTCATGAAGATCCCGAAGGCGGGTACGAAGATGCGCCGCCTGTTCGCGCCTTTTCGCCCTGCGCCGCGCCCGCAAGCACGCCGTCTCTAGGGCACCGTCTTTCAGCGGGGGGTGCGGGTCAAGGGGTGTCGGGGACACTCTCGGATTGCCGGGTACGCCAATCGTCGAGGGCGCCGGCGATCCTTTCGTCGCCGAGGGCCAGGATGGAGGCGGCCAGGAGCGCGGCATTCGTCGCTCCCGCATCGCCGATCGCGAGCGTGCCGACCGGAATGCCGTCCGGCATCTGGACCATGGACAGCAGGCTGTCCTGGCCGCGGAGATCGGCGGTCTTAAGGGGAACCCCGAGCACCGGCACAAGGGTCAAGGCGGCGAGGGCGCCCGGCAGCGAGGCCGCCTTGCTGTCGCCCGCAATGAGCACCTTGAGACCTCTATCCTGCAGCGTGGCGGCATACTCCTGAAGGCGCGCGGGTGTCCGGTGCGCGGAAATCACGCGCGTCTCGTAGGGGATATCGAGCTTATCCAAGACCGTGGCGGCTTTCTCCATGGTCTCCCAATCCGATTGGCTGGCCATGAGGATTCCGACAATCGGATCGTCCGCCATATGGTGCTCCTTTGGAAAACTTCGCGCTCTCGGTGCGGTGCGGCCGCCCGAGACTAAATATTAGGCTGTCCAATTAGTAGCCGCGTCTCGGGACTTCAAGTAAGATTTTCCTGTCTGTCGAGAATACGCGGTGGGGCGCCTTGGCGCAAAACCCGCGGCGCGCGACGAAAGGACGGCTCAGTATGAAAGTCGACGAGACGAAACCCATCGAGCGGTCGCCACCGGTCAGACATCGCCCGCAGCCGGGCGAGTTGCCCGACCGGACCGGAAAGGATGGGACCGGTGACAGGCCCGACAGTCGGGATACAGCGGCGGCGGACGAGGCTGTCGATATCGCGGCCTTTCACGGCCTGAATCAAGACCATCTGACGGAAAAGGCCCGGATTGCGATGATGGAGCTCATCACGGAAATCGGCGAGTTGCGCCAGGAATTGGCGCGGAACCGCAAGCGGATCGCCTATCTCTCCAATCTTGCCGATCATGACGATCTGTCGACGGCGCTCAATCGCCGCGCGTTCCTGCGGGAATTGTCGCATGCGCAGGTTCTGGCGCGCGACTACGGCGCCGTGAACGTGTTGCTGTTCGTGACCGTCGAGAACCTGAAAGAGATCAACGAAGGATACGGGCATCAGGCGGGCGACGAGATGATCGAACATGTCGCCGCGGTTATGCTGCGCCATCTGGGGAAGGCCGATGTGGTCGGCCGGCTGGGCGGTGCGGAATTCGCGGTGGTCCTGGTGGGGCACGATACGGGCCGGGCGCGCGACACTGCGGACCGGCTCAAGAAATATGTCGAAGGCCAGCCCCTGATGGACGGCGGGACCGAAGTGCCGGCCGTCGTCGGCGTATCCGTGCATGGCCTCGATCCGGACGAGGACGCCGAGGACGCGCTGATGGCGAGGGAACGGGACGAGGCGGGAGAGGACAGTCCGCCGCAACAGGCCTAGGCAATGATGTCGGGCAGCAACTGATCTTCGAGCGCGGCGATTTGATCCTTGAGGATGAGCTTGCGCTTTTTAAGGCGTTGGACGTGCAATTGGTCGAATGGAGGCTCTTCCGCGATCCGTGCAATGGCGAGATCGAGGTCGCGGTGCTCCGACTTGAGCGCTTCAAGCTGGCGGCGTATTTCGTCGTTCTGATCCATACCGTCAGATCGTTTGTGATTGCGACAGAAGGAGTTTAACAAACTTCGTGCCGGTTCGGCGCGCGGGAATTAGCATGTCGCCGTTGGTCGGAAAAGGGAGCACATCAATTAATGTCAAAGAAACGGCGCCTTGGCGTCCTTACCAGCGGCGGCGATTGCGCGGGCTTGAACGCTGCTTTGCGCGCCGTCGTCCATCGGGCGGTCTTGGGGCATGGCTGGGAAGTCCTTGGGGTGAAAAGCGGCACTTTGGGCTTGCTGGGTGAAGCGGCCCAGGTCCGCAAGCTGACTCCGGCCGATTTCGACGGCACGCTGCTGCGGCAAAGCGGAACCATTCTCGGCAGTACCAATTCCGGTAATCCCTTTGCGTTCGATATGGCGGACGGGACGATTCGCGACCGCTCCCAGGAAGCGCTCGACAATCTGGCGGCGCTAGAGGTCGATGCGTTGATTGGTATCGGCGGCGACGGCAGCTTGTCCCTGCTCAAGCGTCTCGCCGATCAGGGCGGGATTTCGCTGATTTGCATACCGAAGACAATCGACAACGATATCGGCGTGACGGAGGTCGCCGTCGGCTACGACACCGCCGTTCACGTGGCGACAGAGGCGCTGGATCGCCTACAGCCGACCGCCGCCAGCCATGGCCGGGTGATCATCCTGGAAGTGATGGGGCGGGATGCGGGCCACATCGCGCTGGTCTCCGGGATCGCCGGCGGCGCCGACGTTATCCTCATCCCCGAAATTCCCTACAGGCTGGATATCGTCGCCCGGCAGTTGGAGGCCGTGCATGCGCGCGGCCACAATTACGCGTTGATGGTGGTCGCGGAGGCGGTGCCGATGCCCGACGGCGGAGCCGTGACCGGCGGCAACGCGCCCGGTTCCGCCAATTACGGCGGTGTCGGCCATGCGATCGCGGCCCGCCTGTCCGACATGATCGCAGCGGAAATCCGGGTCACCGTGCTCGGGCACGTGCAGCGCGGCGGCATACCGACGGCGCGCGACCGCCTGATGGCCTCGGCCTTCGGCGTGCGTGCGGTCGATCTGGTTGC
The DNA here is from genome assembly GCA_038131165.1 of Rickettsiales bacterium. Taxonomy (GTDB): domain Bacteria; phylum Pseudomonadota; class Alphaproteobacteria; order UBA8366; family UBA8366; genus UBA6544. The sequence continues at coordinate 66,823 of JAYPOZ010000008.1, forward strand.
CGAAGGGACGCGCGACCGCATGGTTGTCTGGCGCGACCGTCAGGTGATCGACGTGCCGATCGCGGACGCGATATCGTCCTACCGCAATGTCGACGTCCAGGGTCCCGTCGTCGCGACGGCGCGCGGACTGGGGATTTCGCTGGGGGACGCATGAGCGGGGCGCCGTCATCGGAGTTTTGGAATTTTTCGCTGTCCTTGTACGCCCGTCCGGGCGTCGCCGAGGAGCTGATCGACCTGCAGGACCGCTTCGGCGCGGACGTGAATGTTCTGCTGTTCTGCTGCTGGTGCGGCACGACCGGACGTCGGCCGCTCGACACGGCGCTGTTGGCGCAAGCCATGGATATGACCGCAGCCTGGCAGCAGCGGGTGGTGGTGCGTCTCAGGGCGATCCGCCGCGATATGAAGGGCGGCGTGCCGGGGGTGCCCATGACGGCGGGCGATGCGCTGCGCGAGGAGATCAAACGGCTCGAGATCGAGGGCGAGCGCCTTGAGCAGCGGATATTATCGGATCTCGCGCCGGCGCCGCAGGGCGAAGGCTCTGGCGCCGAAATTCGCGCCGCGCTGACCGCCTATCTCATGATGCTCGATGATCGCGGATCGTCGGATTTTCATGCTGCGGTTGATCGGCTGGTCGCCACTTGCATCTCCTAGGCCCTGTCGCCGCGGAATTGGGCCGGCGTTGGCGTGACAATCGGGTGACAGCGCCGGGAGATCGAACTAGATTTATAAACAGCGCCACGGATCGCCGGTCGCCGCATATGCGACAGATGAATGATCGCTCTGGCTTCCGAAGGTCGATGGCGCAGAGACCACAAGGGAGACCGAATATGTCAGTGACAGATCACATCCAAGCCCTGAAACAAAAGCATGCGGACCTGGAGACCGAGCTCGACGATGAGAGCCGCCGGCCGCTGCCCGATGCGGAGGTGCTTGCAGATCTGAAACGGCAGAAGCTGGCGATCAAGGACCAAATCGCCAAGCTTTCGACCCACTAGGCGGTTATTCCCGACCGGGCTGTCAATGCCCGGCGGCTGATCTAACTGCAGCTATGGCGCCGCGTTTGCGCGCGGCGGCGGTTTAGCTCAACCCAATTTCAACATCCGTCCCAAGACTGACTTTTAAAGGGGAGAGGCGCATGCTGAGCGTCGACGATGCCATTACGACCCGCCGCTCCGTGCGGGCTTTTAAACCGGACCCGGTGCCGCACGATACCTTGGCGCATGTCCTCGAAGTGGCGGCTCGGGCGCCGAGCGGCACCAACATGCAGCCATGGCATGTCCATGTTTTCACCGGCGAGGCCCGGGAAGCGCTTTCCGCCGCGGTGCTCGACGCCTTCTGGAACGAGCCCGAGAAGCACGAGAGCGACCGGCTGCATTACCTCGAGAAGATCCGCGATCCGTATCTCGCACGCCGCCGCAAGGTCGGCTGGGACCTCTATGGTCTGCTCGGGATCGGCAAGGGCGAGCGGGAGAAGACGCGCGAGTGGCACGCGCAGAACTATAAGTTTTTCGGCGCTTCCGTCGGCCTGATCTTCACCATCGACCGGGACATGGGATGGATGAGCTGGCTCGACTACGGCATGTTCATCGAGAACATCTGTCTCGCGGCGCGCGGCCAGGGCCTGGACACCTGCGCGCAGGCGGCCTGGGCGAGTTATCACAAAGTGGTCGAGAAGCATCTCGATCTGCCCAAACAGCAGCTCGTTCATTGCGGCATGAGCCTCGGCTACGAGGACAAGGAAGCCGAGGTCAACAAGCTGGAAACCGTGCGCGAGCCGCTCGACGAGTTCGTGACCTTCCACGGAGGCTGAGGCCATGGCGGGACCGCTTTCGGGCATTCGAATCCTCGACCTGACGACCGTTGCCTTCGGGCCGTATGCGACCCAGATTCTGGGCGATTACGGGGCCGAGGTGATCAAGGTCGAATCGCCGGAAGGCGATATTACGCGGGGGATTGCGCCTTTCCGAAACGCCGGAATGGGGCATTTCTTTCTGATGTCCAACCGCAACAAGCGCTGCATCGTCCTCGACTTGAAGCAGCCGCAGGGGCGCGACGCATTCCTCAGGCTGGTGGCCACCGTCGACGCGGTGGTCTGCTCGGTGCGCCCGGCGGCGATGGAGCGCCTCGGCCTCGGCTACGAGGATTGCCGCGCCGTGAACCCCGGCCTCGTCTACATGGCGTTGGTCGGTTTCGGTCAGGCCGGTCCCTATGCCAAACGGCCGGCCTACGACGACATCATCCAGGGCATGTCCGGCATGGCCGCGATGCAGGGGGGACGGGACGGCGATCCGCGCTTCGTCAATGCGTCCGTCTGCGACAAGATCGGCTCGCAATTCGTCGTCCACTCCACCCTGGCGGCCTTATTCCACCGCGAGCGCACGGGCGAGGGGCAAATGGTCGAGGTGCCGATGCTCGAATCCCTGGCCGGCTTCAACATGGTCGAGCATTCGGCCGGACAGACATTCGATCCGCCGCTCGGCCCCGCGGGCTACGAGCGCTCGATGGTCGAATACCGGCGGCCTTATGCGACGTCGGACGGTTTCGTGTGCGTGCTGCCCTATAACACCAAGCATTGGCGGGCGTTCTTTACCCTGATGGAGCGCCCGGAGATGATCGACGATCCCCGGGTGACGGACGCCAAGCTCCGCAGCGAGAAGATCGGCGAACTCTACGTCATGGTCGCCGAATGCGTCGCCGGCTGGAAGACGGAAGACTTGCTGGATGAGCTCGAGAAAGCCGATATTCCGAACGGCCCGGCGATCGGGCTCGGCGAACTCGCCGACGATCCGCACTTGAGGGCGGTCGGCGCGTTCGAGCATTTCGACCACCCGACCGAGGGGCGCATCCGCCTCACCACGCCGCCGGCGACCTTCTCGAAATCGCCCGCCGAAATCCGCACCATGCCCGCGGGGCTCGGTGCGCACAGCGTCGAGGTTCTGCGCGAGGCGGGGTACGCGCAGGCCGAAATCGACGCGCTTCTGGAAGCGGGGGCGACGCTCGACGGCCGGGCCGCATCGGCGAAGGCGGCGGCGGAGTA
>JAYPOZ010000008.1:69959-75445 GCA_038131165.1 Rickettsiales bacterium
AAGCGGGGGCGACGCTCGACGGCCGGGCCGCATCGGCGAAGGCGGCGGCGGAGTAGGAGACCGAGCGCCGTCACCCTTCGACAGGCTCAGGGTGACGTGAGGGGAGCGTAGTAAATTACTCGCGCGTCACCCTGAGCCTGTCGAAGGGTGAGCCTGTCGAAGGGTGACCGGATCGGCGGCGGTCTCTCAAATCTCCTTCGTCCGCTCCCGCAGCACGTATTTCTGCACCTTGCCGGTCGACGTCTTCGGCAGCTCTCCGAAGACGACGTTTTTCGGCACCTTGAAACGGGCCATGTTCTCGCGGCAGAAGGCGATGATATCCTCGGCGCTGGCCTTGGCGCCCGGCTTCAGGGTCACGAAGGCGCAGGGCGTCTCGCCCCAGTGGTCGTCTTCCTTGCCGACCACGGCGGCCTCCAGAATGGCGGGATGCTTGAACAGCGTCTCCTCGACCTCGATGGTGGAGATGTTCTCGCCGCCGGAAATGATGATGTCCTTCGAGCGGTCCTTCAGCGCGATATAGCCGTCCGGATGCCAGACGCCGAGATCGCCGGTATGAAACCAGCCGCCGGCGAAGGCCTCGCCCGAGGCGGTTGGATTCTTGAGATAGCCCTTCATCACCACATTGCCGCGCATCATGACCTCGCCCAGGGTCTCCGCGTCCTTCGGCACCGGCTGCATGGTGACGGGATCGGCGATCATCAAATCCTCGAGCACGTGGTAAGGCACGCCCTGGCGCGATTTCTTTTGCGCGCGCGCCTCGTCGGGCAGGTCGTTCCATTCGTCGTGCCAGGCGCACATCACGGCAGGACCGTAGGATTCCGTGAGACCGTAGACATGGGTGATCTTGAAACCGTCCGCTTCCATCTTCTGCAGCACCGCGGGCGGCGGTGGGGCCGCGGCGGTCATCACCTGGACCTCGCGCGGCAGCGGACGCCGCTCTTCCGGCTTGGCGTTGATCACCATATTGAGGACCACGGGCGCGCCGCAAAAATGCGTCACTCCTTCCTCGTCGATGGCGCGGAAGATCTCCGTCGGCTCGACCCGGCGCAGACAGACACTGGTTCCGGCCTGGGCCGCGAGCGTCCAGGGAAAGCACCAGCCGTTGCAATGGAACATCGGCAGCGTCCAAAGATAGCGCGGATGCATGCCCATGTTCCAGGCCAGCACGTTGCCGAGGGCGAGCAGATAGGCGCCTCGGTGATGATAGACGACGCCTTTCGGATTGCCCGTGGTCCCCGAGGTGTAATTCAGCGAAATGGCGTCCCATTCGTCGTCCGGCAGTTTCCAGTCGTAATCCGGATCGCCGCCGGCGATGAAGTCCTCGTATTCGACATCGCCGAGACGCTCGCCGCCCGGACCCGCCGGGTCGTCGACATCGATGACATAGGGCTTCGCCTTGCAGAGGGACAGCGCTTCCTTCATGACCGGCGAGAGTTCGGTGTCGGCGATCACCGCCTTCGCCTCGCCATGATCGAGGATGAAGGCGATGGTGGCGGCGTCGAGACGGGTGTTGATCGTGTTCAGCACCGCGCCGGCCATCGGCACGCCGAAATGCGCGTCGTAGATCGCCGGGACATTGGTCGCGAGGCAGGCGACGGTGTCGTTCTTGGCGATGCCGCGCGCGGCGAGCCGGCTGGCGAGCTTGCGGGCGCGGCCGTAGGCCTCCGAGTAGCTGTGGCTCACATTGCCATGGATCACCGCCGGGTGGTCGGGATAGACGGCGGCGCTGCGGCGCAGGAAGGTCAGCGGGCTCAACGGCACGTAATTGGCCGCGTTCTTGCCGAGATTGTCTTCGTATTTGTCCGCCATGACGTCGCCTCCCGATATTCGGGTGATTTGTAGGCGAGCCGGGCGCGGGGCTCAATACCGCAACCGCCAAATCCGCGACACCTTGGCAATTGCCCTGGCCTCGTCATCTCCTATAATCGCCGCAATAATAAGACCAAGATGACGAATGTCTGCGTCGCCATAATCAGGAGGACGCCATGAGCCGTTTCGATGAAGTCTACGACCGTTCGATCGCCGACCCGGAGGGATTCTGGGCCGAGGCCGCCGAGGCCATCCATTGGGAGAAGAAGTGGGACAGGGTGCTCGACGCCGACAACCCGCCCTTCTACCGCTGGTTCCCGGGGGCGGAGTGCAACACCTGCTACAATGCCGTCGACCGGCATGTGGAGGAGGGCAGGGCCGATCAGCCGGCACTGATCTACGACAGTCCGATCACCGGGCGGAAGAAGAGCTTCACCTACCGCGAATTGCAGGAGAAGATCGCGAAATGCGCCGGCGCGCTGAAGGCGCTCGGCGTCGGCAAGGGCGACCGGGTGATCATCTATATGCCGATGGTGCCGCAAGCCGCGGTCGCCATGCTCGCCTGCGCGCGGCTGGGGGCGGTGCATTCCGTGGTCTTCGGCGGATTTGCCGCCAACGAGCTGGCGACGCGGATCGACGACTGCACGCCCAAGGTCATCGTCTCCTCGTCCTGCGGCATCGAGCCCGGCCGGGTGATCGCCTATAAGCCGCTCCTCGACGAGGCGCAGCGGCTGGCGACGCATAAGGTCGACGCCTGCTTGATCCTGCAGCGCGAGGAACAGATCTGCGAGCTGATCGACGGGCACGATCACGACTGGAAGGCGGCCATGGATGGGGCGGTGCCGGCGGATTGCGCTACCGTGGCCGCGACCGACCCGCTCTACATCCTCTATACGTCGGGCACCACCGGGCAGCCGAAAGGCGTCGTGCGCGACAACGGCGGCCATATGGTGGCGCTGAAGTGGAGCATGAAGAACGTCTACGGCGTCGAGCCGGGCGACGTCTATTGGGCCGCGTCGGATGTCGGCTGGGTGGTCGGCCATTCCTACATCGTCTATGCGCCGCTGCTCGCCGGAAACACGACGATCCTGTACGAAGGCAAGCCGGTCGGCACGCCCGACGCCGGACAGTTCTGGCGGGTGATCGCGGAGCACGGCGTCTCCGTCATGTTCACCGCGCCGACGGCCTTCCGGGCGATCAAGAAGGAAGACCCGAAGGCGGCGCTTCTGGGCCAGTACGATCTCTCGAAGTTTCACACCTTGTTTCTCGCGGGCGAGCGCACCGATCCCGACACGCTGCATTGGGCGGAAGACAATCTCAAGGTGCCGGTGATCGACCACTGGTGGCAGACCGAGACCGGCTGGGCGATCGGCGCCAATTGCATGGGGATCGAGCAGCTGCCGGTGAAGCCCGGATCGCCGACCCGCGCGGTGCCGGGCTACGACGTCCGGATCCTTGACCCGGAGACCGGACATGAGGTGCCGCGCGGCACCCTCGGCGCGATCTGCATCAAATTGCCGATGCCGCCCTCCTGCTTCCCGACGCTTTGGAACGCGCCGGAGCGCTACCGTCAGGCCTATATGGACGAGTTCCCGGGCTACTATCAGACCGGAGACGCCGGCTATATCGACGAGGACGGCTATATCTTCGTGATGTCCCGGACCGACGACATCATCAATGTCGCGGGGCACCGCCTCTCGACCGGGGCGATGGAGGAGGTCCTGGCCGATCATCCGGACGTCGCCGAGTGCGCGGTCATCGGCGTCGCGGACCAGCTCAAGGGCCAGGTGCCGCTCGGCTTCCTGGTGCTTTCCGCCGGCGTCGATCGGCCCGCCGAAGAGATCGTGGGCGAGGTGGTGAAGATGGTGCGCGAGCGCATCGGTCCGGTCGCCGCCTTCAAGAGCGCGACCGTGGTGCCGCGCCTGCCAAAAACCCGATCCGGCAAGATTTTGCGGGGCACGATGCAGAAGATCGCCGACAGCGAGACCTTCAAAGCGCCGGCCACCATCGACGACCCGGCGATCCTGAAGGAGATCGAAGACGCGCTGAAGGGTATCGGCTACGCGAAGCACTAGGCCGGTTCGAGAAATGCGCGGGGGGCCGCATTACGCGGCCCCACCGGGCTAGCCGGTCTTGACGTCGCCCAACACTTTGATTTCCCGCTGCGGGAACGGGATTTCGATGCCGTTGGCCTTGAGCGCGGTCCAGATCATCAGGTTCAGATCGCCGCCGACCCGGTTCTCGCCGTCGTCGATCCCCTCCATCCAGAATTCCACCAGGATATCGATCCCCGAATCGCCGAATTTCTCGATCTCCGCATCCGGCCGCAACTCGACCGGCAAGTGGTCGCCACTCATGACCTTAGGGTGGCTGGCGACGATCTCGCGCAGGATGTCGAACAATTTCTCCAGGTCGGTGCTGTAGGCGACCTGGAAATGCAGCGAATATCGCTGTTGTTTGTTGTTGTGGGTCCAGTTGGTGAAGGCGGTGGTGATGAATTTTTCGTTCGGCACCATGATATCCTTGCCGTCGAATGTCTCCAGGGTCGCCGAGCGCATGGTCAGCTCCCGCAGCGTTCCCGTACGGCCGTCTTCCAGTTCGATGTAGTCGCCGATGGCGATGGAGCGGTCGAGTAGAATGATGATGCCGGAAATAAAGTTCGAGGCGATCTGCTGCAATCCAAAGCCGAGACCGACGCCCAAGGCGCCGCCGAAAACCGCGAGGGCGGTCAAGTCGATCCCCATGACGTTCATCAGCAGCAGGAAAATCAGCACGAAAACGCCGATCTCGAAAAGCTTTGCGGCGACTTCCCGAGTGCCCGGGTCCAGCTTCTCCTGAGTGCGGATGACGCGCTGTCCCGTGACGTTCGAGAGACGGCCGAGCCAGAACAGGACGACGCCGAAGATGAAGGTCCGCAGCACCGCGTAGAGCGTGATGCGAATATTGCCGATTTCGATCGAAACGCCTTCGAGATGCAGGATTACGTCATTGAGCCAGCCGACGATATAGAGCAGCGCGACCGGCACGCCGATCCATTTCAGGATGAAGTTGATCGTGACGTTCCGGATGAAATGCCGGGCCAGGTTGTAGACAAGGAAGATAAAGGCGGCTCCTTGAGCGGCTCTGACCAGCCAGGCCTCGCCGATCAGATCAGCGCTGACGGGCGTGGCAATGCCCAACATGATCGCCGCGAAGACGGAAGGCAAAAGTTCGTGAAGATTGTGCAAGGTCGTGCGGATGTCGAAGAAGGCACCGGGTTGCGGTTCCTCGCGAAAAATCTTTACGCGCGCCGAACAGGCTGCAGAGAGCGCCCACGCGAGCGTCAGGGCCGCGGCAATGACACCGACTTGATAGTAAAATTCCGGGCTGCTGAGGTGCGTGACGACGACAACCCAGATGTTCTCCGCCCATTGGGTCAGCTTTTCCATGGTGTCCGGGTCCTCATCGTTTCTCCGTCATGGTGGTGTTACGCGACGCTGCGACGAGATTACCCCAGCTCGATGGCATTTGGGAATTGGGTGGTGCGCGGCTGTGCTAACTTGGCGCGGCGAGAAATTCCGATATTGCACCGGCAAGCGCGGCGCCGCGCGTTTCGGGAAGCATATGTCCGCCGCCATCGAACTCGACGAGACGGACATCGGGCAGGGACTGCGCCATCTCGCGCCCGAACCAAGCCG
>JAYPOZ010000009.1:0-48935 GCA_038131165.1 Rickettsiales bacterium
CAGCCGCACCACACGCGACAGGGTGAGCACATCCAAGTCTTTCGCTCCCGCCGCCTTCAGGGTGCGGGCGCAGGCTTCAACCGTCGCCCCGGTCGTGTAGACGTCGTCGATCAGAACGACCGATCTTCCGGCGACGATGCGCATGCCGGCCTTGCTCACCCTGAAGGCGCTGCCGACGTTCCGACGGCGCGCGCGGCGCGACAGTCGTCCTTGCGGCGGCGTGTTGCGCTGGCGGATCAGGAGATCGGGTACAACCCGGCATCCCGTCTCGCGCGCCAGCGCCCGCGCCAGCAGGACGGATTGATTGTAGCGCCGCCGCAACAGGCGCCACCGGTGCAGCGGGACCGGCACCACGATGGTGCCCTCCCGCAAACAGGCCGCCCCGGCGCGCATCATCCATTTTCCGAACGCCGCCGCATAGCGCGTCCGGTCGCCATGCTTGAAGGCGAGGATCAGCGGGCGACTGGCGTCGTCGTAGACCAAGCCGGCGCGCGCCGAATCGTATTGTGGCGGAGACTTCGCGCAGGCGCCGCAGACCGCTCCTTCGCCCACCGGATACTCAAAGGGATGCCCGCACAGCGCGCAGACCGGCGGGGCGATGAACCGAAACCCATGCCAGCAGGGCGGACAGAGGGCGCCGGCGGCGTCGACGATGGCGCCGCAGCCAAAACAGCGCTGCGGAAAGAAAGTGTCGCGAACGGTGCGGCCAAAGCGCGCTAAAGGGCGCCCCAGCCGCCGCGGCAGATCTAGGGCGCGAAGTGCGGAAAGGACAGCGTCCCGTCCCGCTTGATCTGATCGATGAGGTTGATCTCCCATTCCAGATACTGCTTCATCGCCGCCTCGGCCTTCGTGGGGTGGCCGAAGAACCGGTGATACTTGTCGTTCGGCTCCGACAGGGTGCGGTCGCTCCCGCGCTCCGCTTCGAACCCGGCCCCGGTCCACGCTCCAAGACCGCCCGGCAGCCATTTGACCGCCGCCTTGGTGTGCCGCAGCAAGTCCTGGCCGCCGAGCAGAGCCATCCCCTTCTCGGGAGCCATCACGACATACATGGAAACATCGGGGAGGTTTTCCGCCGCCGCCGCCAGGTCGACCCGGTTCGCCCACCACGCACCGGGAATGTGGCCGCGGCCATAGGTCAGGCTGTCGGAAAAGTCGATCACCGCCGCGCTGCCGTCGGCCAGGCCCTCGCGCAGATCGTCGACCTCGACCGCCGGCAGGGACAGGCCGCTCAACCCGGGAATTTCCGGCTCGTCGATGCCGGAGACCGTCTCCAGCCCCTCGAGGCCGCCGTGCAGGACGGCGACGTCCTGCCAGCCCAATTGCACGAGCCAGCTCGCCGTGATCGTCGCCCGCACGCCGTTGTCGTCGACCAGAACGATGCGCGCGTGGCGGGTGGCGACATATTCGTCGGTCGCCTGCACGAGCTGCCCGCCGGGCGCCGAGCGCGAACCCGGCAGATGGCCGGCCGCGAACTCCTCGGGAAAGCGCACGTCGAGCACGTACAGGCTGCGGCGGTCCTCCTCCGCCCGCCAGGCCGCAAGCCCGGCCGCGTCGATGCCGCGCACGCCGAATCTCTCGGCCACCCTTCCGGCGGCCGCCTGCGCCCAGGCGATGGCTTCGGCGGAGACCGGGCCGCATTGGCGATGGGCGCCCTTCTCCAACTCGTACCCCGCGAGACGCCAGCCCATGGTGCCGTTCGTGAGGTCGACCACCCGGTTCGGCAGGCCGGCGTTGATCAGCGCCTGGGCGCCGATGATCGATCGCGTCCGGCCGCCGCAATTCACCACCACCAGGGTCTCCGGATTCGGCGCCAGATCGCGGACCCGCAGGACCAGTTCCGCGCCCGGGGTGTCGATGGCGCCCGGGATCGTTACGTTGTTGAATTCGGCGAACGGGCGGCTGTCGAGAATCACCATATCGGTTCCGTCCGCCATCATCGCCTTGCATTCCTCGACGGAAATGCCGGGCGTGCCGAAATGATGCTCGACGTATTCCCCGAACAGTTTCGAGGGCACGTTGACGCCGCTGAACAGCTCGAACCCGGCCGCCGCCCAGGCATCCACCCCGCCCTCCAAAAGGGCGACGTTCGCGTAACCCGCCGCCGCCATCAATTCGGCCGCGCGCGCCGCAACCCCCTCGCCCCCGTCGCAAAGCACGACCCGCGTGCCGAGGCGCGGCACGAGGCGGCGGATCTCCAGCTCGAACCGGCTTAGCGGAATGTTCACCGCGAGCAGGATATGCCGGGCACCGAAGAGCCCTTGCTCCCGCACGTCGATCAGCGCGTATTCGAGTCCGTCGTCCAGCATCTCGCGCAGGGAGCGCGCGTCCGTGGAAATCGTCATTCCTCAACTCACCTGCAGTGGCAGCGCATCGGGGCCGATGGCCGTGTCGGATCGCCCCGCCCCGGTTAATTTAGCGTGCCGCCGGGGCGCCACAAGCGGAGATGGCGCGCCTCCGCAATTGCGGGAGGAACGATCAGGCACCATAGTAGGCGCATGCAGGACTCTCCGGATATTTTCGACAGAATACTGGTCGCGGCGCATCGCGACCGCGCGGCCCCGGCCTTCCACGAACACGATTTCCTGATCCGCGAGATCGGCGAGCGCCTGTCCGACCGCCTGCTCGACATCGCCCGCCGCTTTCCGCTCGCACTCGACCTCGGCGCGCGCACCGGCGGCTACGGCCCCGTCCCGCAGGGCGCCGGCGGCATCGAGACGGTCGTCTCCTGCGACCTCTCGCCATCGATGGCGCGCCGCTGCGCCGGTCCGGCGGCCGTGTGCGATGCCGAATTCCTGCCCTTCGCGGACGGCGTCTTCGACCTCGTCTACAGCAATCTCGATCTGCACTGGATCAACGATCTCCCGGGCAGCCTGGTGCAGATCGCCCGCACGCTGAAACCCGACGGATTGTTTCTCGCCGCGCTTCTCGGCGGCAGCACCCTGCACGAATTGCGCGACGTCCTGATGGCGGCCGAAATGGAAGTGACGGGCGGCGCCAGCCCGCGCGTCTCGCCCTTTGTGGAACTGCGCGACGCCGGCGGATTGCTGCAACGGGCGGGCTTCGCCCTGCCGGTCGCCGATTCCGACGAGATCACCGTCACCTACGACAACATTTTCCGTCTGATGGCCGATTTGCGCGGCATGGGGGAGACCAATGCCGTGCGCGAACGCCTGCCATCGGCCACCCGCCGGGCTCTTTTCCTGCGCGCCGCGGAGCTCTACGCCGAGCGGCACGCCGAGGAGACCGGCCGCATCCGGGCGACGTTTCAGGTGATCTATCTGCACGGTTGGGCGCCCCACGAGGCACAACCGAAACCGTTGCGCCCCGGATCGGCGACGGCCCGGCTCTCGGATGCCCTGGAGGCGACGGAATTCGCCACGAGCGATAAAGCCGAACCGGCCGCGGACTGATCCACATCAATGGCGGGACGGGCCCGGACGGGCAATATGGCCGCCATGAAAAAGCTTCTAATACCACTCGGATTTCTCGCGTGGGCGGTGCCGGCAAGCGCCGGAGACGCTTTGGAGGGCGCCGCGACGGCGAAGCGCTGGTGCGCCGAATGTCACGACGTCACCGGCCGGACGACCAGCGACAAGGTTCCGGGCTGGCGCGAAGTCGCCAGCGACCCGGAGCGCACGCCGGAGCGGTTACGCCGCTTTCTCCTCCGGCCACACGGCGAAATGCCGCCCATCCCGTTGACGAAGCGGGATATCGACAACTTGCTGGCCTATATCGCCACACTCCGTCCATAAGGCCGACGCGATACGAGGTTGGACTTCCAGGCGCCTTCAGATAGAACGAGCGTCATGAGCGACACATCCGACGAATTCAAACTGCCGGTCAAAGCGGCCCTCGCCGACATATACCGTTTCCTGTGGAGGGCGCGCCGGGACCTTGTGATGATGGCGGCGATCCCGGTCGTCGCGCTGACGCTTTACCGGGTCGTGGTCATCGATATTTTTGGCATCTCGGACCCGGCTCTGCCGCAGGTGGCGGGAGAGAAGACGACCCTTTGGGACGTGATCGTCCTCTATCTCCCCAGCCTGTTGCTCTACACCATGTTCGCCGTTGCCTGGCACCGTCGCTATCTGGTGCGCGGGGAGGCTTCGACCGTGTGGTCGGCGCTGCGCTGGGACATGCGAAAAACCAAGTTCATGCTGCGCTCCGTGCTGATAACCGCCATCGCCGGCGCCGTGATCGCGGTTCCGGTCGTCATTCTGACGATCTTCGCGGTGGTGATTAATTTCGCCGCCGCGGCACCCGCCGCAGGCGACGTCAGTCCGCCGGCCAGTGTCGAGACACTTTCCTCGGCGGTCGGCGTCGCGGCTCTGATCCTCTTCATGCTCGTCTATCTGCGCCTGACCCTGTGGCTGCCGGCGACGGCAACCGATTCGCCGTTCTCGATGCTGGAATCGTTTCGCCTCGGGCGAGACAACAGCTGGCGCCTTCTGATCATCACCTGCGGTTCCGAAATCGGGATCTGGGTGCTGATGGCGGGACTTCAGATCGCCACGGCTTCGTTGCCGCACGGCAGCCTCACCGTCGACCTGCTGGTCGGCCTTGCCCAGAATACGCTCGCATACGCGGCCTTGGCGGCCGGCATCACGGCCTTGTCGGTGTGTTACGATCGACTGCTCGCCCGCATCGCCAGCGACCCGCTCTACAATCAGGGCGGCATGCCCTACTAGCGGCGGCGCGCGGGAGGTTTGTAGGCCCATCGCGCGTCACGGCTCGCAAGCCCGCGCCGCTTGGTCTATCCTTTTCTCATCATGCCAGCCCCGCTCAAGCTTCCCGTTCTCAAAATCATGGCCCGTTCCCTGGGTCTGCTGTGGTCGTCAAAGCTATTCTTGCTGGGCCTCGTCTTATGGTCTGTTCTACTGGCAAGCCTCAACGAACGGATACCGGCCACGCTAAGCTGCGACGCCGTGTTCGGCGCGAACTGGTTCTACGAGCTGGTCCTGGCCGGACACCGGGCCGATTCGACGCGTTGGCAACTTCTGACCTCCGAGCTTGTCTTGGTATTCTGCGAAACATTGACGCGCCTGCCGAAACTCCTGGGGGACGGTTTGATATTCGCGCTGTTTGCCGTGCCCTGGTATCGACGAATTTTACTCGACGGACAAAAGCAGAGCCTTTGGGCCATCTTCGGCTGGAACCGGCAAAAAACGGTATTCGCCGCCTATCTGCTGCTAGCCGGCGGGATCATCTATTGCGTGCACCACGGCGTCGCCGCAGTCTTCGCGGCCGGACCAATCGTTTGTCCGGAAAGCTGTCTGACCGCATCGGCGCCGAGCCGCTATGCGGCCCTGGCCCTGAATTACGCCCTAATGCTGATCCCGCCCTTTGCCGTATGGATTTTGGTCCTGCGGTGCGCCTTGATATTTCCGGCGATCGCGATCGGCGAGACCGGTCGGCTCCGATGGTCCTGGCGCTGGACCAAAGGCCAGACCTGGCGCCTGATCGCCCTCCTGCTGTTGTGCTGGTTTCTGTTTGCCTTTTTGGCTTTCGGCCTCGCTCGCCTTCCTTATGCGATCGGCGAGGAACTTTTCGTCGAGCCTCTTCGGATGGTTTCGACGGCGGTCGAATTCATCGCCCTCGCCGTCTTCACGGCGGCCCTTGCGATCAGTTACCGGACCATTCGGGAACACTTACTCACCGCGGCTCTGGCGGCCAAGCGGGCGCGCGACGGCGGGCCGGTGGAACTGCGGCTGGGCGGATCAGATTAGGTCGCAGAGCATGGCCACAAGCGGGATGTCGGCGGGCGGCATCGGATAGTCCCGCATCCGCTGCGGCCGCACCCAGGACAATTCCTGCCCCTCGCGGGCCCGCGGCGTGCCTTGCCAGACGCGGCAGACATAGAGCGGCATCAAGAGACGGAAATCCTCGTACTCGTGGCTCGCGAAAGTGAAAGGCGCGAGGCAGGACCGCCGCGTGTCGATGCCGAGTTCTTCGTCGAGTTCGCGGATCAGGGCCGCTTCCGGCGTCTCTCCGGGGGAGACCTTGCCGCCCGGAAACTCCCAGAGACCTGCCATCTTCTTGCCTTCGGGCCGTTTCGCCATCAGGACGCGGCCATCGGGATCGACCAGCGCGACAGCGACAACGAACAGCGTCGGCAGGGCGGCTCGCGCCGCTTCCCAGGCCGGCCGCTCCAATCGGTACATCAAGGTCGGCACGCCGTCGCAGCGCCCGACCGCTCCTATGGCGGCCCCTCGGTTTTCGAAGCCGACTTTCTCCAGAACCCGGTCCGAGGCGGCATTGCCCTGCATGACTTCCGCCTCGAGCGCGTCCAGACCCAAATCCTCGAAGGCAAAGCGGATCGCCCGTTTGGCTGCCTCGGTCGCGTATCCGCGTCCCCAATAGGGCCGGCCGATCCAATAGCCGACTTCTCCTATGCCGTCCTCTGCATCGATCCGCAGGCAGCCGACAAGCCGGCTATCGGCGCCAGTCTCCACGGCAAAGACCACGCGGTTCTCCGCCTGCGCCCGTGCTACATAGGCCTTGGCATCGCTTTCCGAGAAGGGGTGCGGGACGGAAGCCGTCCAGCGCGCGACCTCGTTGTCGCCGGCCAATTGGACCAGGGCCGGGATGTCGCTCACTTCGAGACGCCGGAAGCGCAGCTGCGCGCTGGTGAAGGGGCCGCCCGTCCAGCCCGAGGCCACGGCCCAGCAGCCCGTCTCCGGCGGCGCGGACATGCGCTGTCTCCCTAGAGCGCGGACCAGACCCGGGCCTTGCCGCGTCCGATCCCGATATCGACGGTAAAGTGCACCTGTCCGGTCCTGAGATGCTCCGTGACGGCCTGGGCGTCGAAATCCGGCACCGCCTCGCCGCCCTCGGCCACCTGGATTCCGCCGATGGCGATTCCCAGCCTGTCCCGCTCGGCCTTCTCGCCCGCCTTGCCGATCGCCATCACGATCCGGCCGGAACGGGGCTCGGCGCCGGCGATGCCCTTGCGGACGAGCGTGGAATCGACGATGGACCGGCCGATGTTCCGCGCCGCGCGCGCCGATTCCGCACCGATCACATCACAGGTCAGCAAGTCGCCGGAGGTTGCCCCGTCGCGCACGATCATCCGCGCCAATTCAACGGTCATATCCTCGAGCGCCGCCCGGAACTCTCGCAATGCCGGGTCGGACGCCCGCTCGATCTTCGGCTGGCGTTTCACCTGACCCGTCGCCGAGAGCAGCACGGTATCGCTGGTCGAGGTGTCGCCGTCCACCGAAATGCAATTGAACGAGCGGTCGACGGCCCGGGTCAGACAGCTTTGCAGGACCTTCGCCGGTATCTTGGCATCGGTGAACAGGAAGGACAGCATCGTTCCCATGTCCGGCGCGATCATCGTCGAGCCCTTGGCGATCCCCGCCAATGTCACGTCGACGGCGCCGATCTTCACCTTGCGCACGGCCGCTTTGGGAAAACGGTCGGTGGTCATGATGCTGCGCGCGGCATCGTGCCAAGCCGTCTTCTTCAAGGCCTTCACGCCCACCGGCACTTTATCGGCCACGAACCGCGTCTCTTTCTTCTCGCCGATCACACCGGTGGAGGCGAGGAAGACTTCCGATTTGCGGCACCCGATCAGTTTGGCGGCGGCGGCGGCGGTATTCTCCACAAGCTTGCGGCCCTGGTCGCCGGTAAAGACGTTCGAATTTCCCGAGCTCGCGACAATTGCCCGGACCTTGCCGCCGGGCAGCCGGCGCTTGTTCCATTCCACCGGCATGCCGGGGCACCGCGAGCGCGTCAAGGTGCCGGCAATGGTCGAGCCCGGCGTCAATTCGGCCACGAACAGATCGTGCGACCCGTTATCCTTCAGCCCGGCGGCGACACCGGCAATGCGAACGCCGGCCACGCCCGGCATCTTCGGCAGTTCCGGAAACGCTAACTCGGGTGATTTCGCCATAGCCGCCTACGTCCGATAATCGGCGTTGATGTCGATATAGCCATGCGTTAGATCGCAGGTCCACACGCGCGCCTTGCCGCGCCCCACGCCGACGTCGATGGCGATCTCGATCTCCTGCCCGGCCATGTGTTTTTCGGTAACCTTCTCGTCGTAGCCGTCAACGAGCTGGCCCTCGACCGTGATGGGATGACCGCCCATGCCGATCGATATCCGGTCCCGGTCGGCTTTCTCGCCCGCCTTGCCGACCGCCATGATGACCCGGCCCCAATTCGGATCGCCGCCGGCGATGGCGGTCTTCACCAAGGGGGAATTCGCGATCGACAGGCCGATGCGGCGCGCCGCCGCCGCGGATTCGGCGCCGCTGACGTCGATGGTGACGAATTTCTGGGCGCCTTCGCCGTCGCGGACGACCTGGGTGGCGAGATCAATCGCGATTTCGCGGAGTGCCGCCCGGAATTCCTTCACATGGGCATCCCCGACGCTTTGCACCCGCGGGTGCCGCGCCTGTCCTGTGGCGGCGAGCAACATCGTATCGCTCGTCGAGGTGTCGCTGTCGACGGTGATGCTGTTGAAGGAACGGTCGGCCGCGTCGCGCAGCATCCGCTGCAGGACCGGCGCCGGTATCTTCGCGTCGGTGAAGACGAACGACAGCATCGTCGCCATGTCGGGCGCGATCATGCCGGAACCTTTGGCGATGCCGACGAGGGTGACATCCGCCTTGCCGATCTTGACCTTCCGGGTCGCCGCCTTGGGGAAGGTGTCGGTTGTCATGATCGCGGCAGCGGCATCGGCCCATTTCGCCTTGCCCAATTTCTTGGCGACATCGGGCAGCTTGCCGGCGATATAATCCTGCGGCACCGGCACGCCGATCACGCCCGTCGAAGCCACATAGATTTCGTTTCGCCGACATCCGAGCCGTTTTGCGGCCTCGGCCACGGTATGTTCGACCGTACGGTCTCCGGCCTTGCCGGTAAAGGCATTCGCATTGCCGGAGTTGACGACGAGGCCGCGAATCCGTCCGTGTTTCAGGATCGAGCGGCACCAATCCACGGGCGCTGAACAGCATTTCGAATTCGTGAAGACACCCGCTACCGTGGAGCCCTTGGCGAGCTCGGCGAGAAAGAGGTCGGGCCGCCCACTGGCCTTTAGACCGGCGGCAATGCCGGCGATCCGGACACCCGGAACCGGCGCCAAGGCGGGAAAACGGCTGGGCGCGAGAGGTGACTTCTTGAACATGGCATCTCTACTTGGCTGGAGTTGGGGCCTGCGTCGGCGGCGGCAGCGGCGCGCCATCGAGCGTAAAACGTTGGATCTTGGCCGCGCCGCGCGCCTGATCGAGGATATCCGCCGCGATGCGGCGACCAAGATCCCGGGCAATCTGGGGGCGAACCCGCTCGAAAGGCGGCGCCGAACTATTGCGCCGGTCCTCGACCTTGATGACATGCCAGCCGAATTCGGTCTTTACCGGCACGTCGGTCATCGTTCCCGCTTTCATCGAGAAAGCCGCATCGGAAAAAGGCTTCACCATGTCGCCCCGGATGAAATATCCGAGATCGCCGCCTTGAGGTCCCGCCGAATCCTTGGAATGAGTCTTGGCGACCTCCTCGAAAGGCTGTCCGCCCTTTATCATCTTGATGACTTCCTTGGCCTCGGCTTCCGTGTTCACCAGAATATGGCGCGCATGAACTTCTTCTTGAGAAGGCGTGTTTTTCGCCAGCTCGTCATACCGTGCCCGCAGACTCTCCTCCGTCATGCTCTGCGAAATCAGGCGGGTCATGTAAATCCGCGCGATGATCGTATCCTCGGCCTCTTTGACCAGCGCCTTGACCTTCGGGTCGCCCGCTAGATTGTTCAACCGGCCATGGATCGTGAGCAGCTTGTTCTCGATGACTTGCTCGAGGAGCTGGCCATAGACGGCTCGCAGGCCGCGCTGTTGGTGCTGGCGCGGCAAATTCTGGAACGCCTGGAGCAGGTCGCTGCTGAGAATTTGCTCGCCGTCGACGATGGCCACAACCACGTCCTTGGCCAGACGGTCGCGAACGGATTGTGCATCGACACCGCGCGGCGACAATACGATCAGGGTCGAAAATAAAACTACCGCTACAAGAGCGCGAATGAGCATCGGGCATTCCTCGATAGCATCGAAATTGAGGTTTGGGGTCTTATTCGTTTAAAGGACCTCGGCTTCCAATTGCGCATAATGCATATGTAATCGCGAGGGACAAGTGTCGCCCATGATCCGCCGGGGCCGGGCCCTTTACACGAATTGGATGGCGGGATAGGCATATCGTCTCGCACGGGCCGTTCGCATGACTTTCGTTGACAGGCGGGTGTCGGAGCATCATATGTCACCGGCACATTTGCGTTTTGGTGCAACCGGCTATTGGAATTTCTGAGGTTCGAGGTCGCGATGATCGGCGGAGTGTTGAAACGAGTGTTCGGTTCGGCGAACGACCGGATGCTGAGTCGCCTGCAAGGCCAGGTATCTGCGATCAATGCGCTCGAGCCGGAAATTCAGGCCCTGTCCGATGCCGATCTGAAAGCCCAAACCGCCAAGTTCCGGTCGCGCCTGGACGCGGGAGAATCCCTCGACGATCTATTGACCGAAGCCTTCGCCACCGTCCGCGAGACGGCGAAACGCACTTTGGGCCAGCGGCATTTCGACGTCCAATTGTTGGGCGGCATGGTACTCCACCAAGGCAAGATCGCGGAGATGCGGACCGGCGAGGGAAAGACCCTGGTCGCGACTCTGCCGGTCTATCTGAACGCGCTTAGCGGCAAGGGCGTTCATGTCGTGACGGTCAATGATTTCCTGGCCCAACGCGATGCGCGCTGGATGGGACAGATATACGAGTTTCTCGGCCTCAGCGTCGGATGTATCGTCCACGGCCTGGAGGACGAGCAACGGCGCCACGAATATGGCTGCGACGTCACCTACGGGACCAACAACGAGTTCGGTTTCGACTATCTGCGCGACAATATGAAGTTCTCGCTCGAAGATATGGTGCAACGCGATTTTAATTTCGCGATCGTCGACGAAGTCGACTCAATCCTGATCGACGAAGCACGGACTCCGCTGATCATTTCCGGCCCCACCGAAGAGACCACGGAAATGTATTTGCGGGTCGACACGCTGATCCCGAAATTGACGCCCGAAGACTACGAAAAAGACGAGAAGCAACGCAGCGTCACCCTGACGGAACAGGGATCGCAACATATCGAGCAATTGCTCGAAGAGTCGGGCTTCATGCAGTCGGGCTCGCTCTACGACATCCAGAACATCTCGCTTGTCCATCACGTCAACCAGGCCTTGCGCGCGCACACGCTGTTCAGCCGCGATACCGACTACATCGTGAAGGACAACAAGGTCATCATCATCGACGAATTCACCGGCCGCATGATGGAAGGCCGGCGGTTCTCGGACGGTCTGCACCAAGCCCTGGAGGCGAAGGAAGACGTCCAGGTGCAGACGGAGAATCAAACCCTCGCGTCGATCACCTTCCAGAACTACTTCCGGCTCTATCCGAAATTGGCCGGCATGACGGGCACGGCCATGACCGAAGCCGCGGAATTCGGCGAGATTTACAATCTTGAAGTGGTCGATATGCCGACCAACAAGGCGATGGTCCGGAAGGACGAGGACGACGAGATCTACCGCACGAAGGACGAGAAGTATAACGCCATCGCGGATCAGATCGAGGAATGCCACAAGCGCGGCCAGCCGGTTCTCGTCGGAACCGTGAGCATCGAGAAGTCAGAAGAACTATCGGAACGGCTGAAGAAACGGAAACTCAAGCACGAGGTCCTCAACGCGCGCCACCACGAGCGGGAAGCCTTCATCATTGCCGACGCAGGTACGCCCAACGCGATCACGATCGCGACCAACATGGCGGGGCGCGGCACCGACATTCAGCTTGGCGGCAATCTCGAAATGCGGATCTGGCGGGATCTCGAAGGGGTCGAGGACGAAGCAGAGCGCGCCCGCCGGAGCGCGGAGATCGAGGCCGATATCGAAGAGAAGCGCGGGATCGTCAAACAGTCCGGCGGCCTGTACGTGCTGGGCACGGAACGACACGAATCGCGGCGCATCGACAACCAGCTGCGCGGCCGGGCCGGCCGGCAGGGCGATCCGGGGGGCTCCAAATTCTTCCTGAGCCTCGACGACGATCTGATGCGGATTTTCGGATCGGAACGCATGGACGGCATGTTGAAGAAGCTCGGCCTCGAGGAAGGCGAAGCGATTGTCCACTCCTGGATCAACAAGGCCCTGGAGAAGGCGCAGCAGAAGGTCGAGGCGCGCAACTTCGATATCCGCAAGCAGCTCCTCCGCTTCGACGACGTGATGAACGACCAGCGGAAAGTCATCTACGAGCAGCGCAAGGACCTGATGCGCGCGGAAGAAGTCGCGGACACGATCGTGGACATGCGCCACGAAGTGGTGGAAGACCTGGTTGCGCGCTGCGTTCCCTCCGACGCGATGTCGGAGCAATGGGACCTCGCGGGACTTCACGAGGAATGCTTGCGCCTATTGGCCCTGGACCTGCCGATTTCCGCCTGGGGCCAGGAAGAAGGCATCGCGGACGAGGAAATCCTCGCCCGCATCATCGATGCTTCCGACCGTAAAATGGCCGAAAAAGCCGCGAATTACGGGCCCGACATCATGCGCCTGGCCGAGAAAAGCCTGTTGCTGCAAATTCTCGACAATTCCTGGAAAGAGCATCTGCTGCAACTCGACCACTTGCGCCAAGGCATCGGCCTGCGCGCCTACGCGCAGCGCGACCCCCTGAACGAGTACAAGCGCGAAGCCTTCGAGATGTTCGAGGAGATGCTTGCCCGGGTGCGCCAAGCGGTGACCGAGGTCTTGAGTCATGTGGAGCTCGCCTTCGATCAATCGGAGGAGGAACTTTTCCGGCGCGAGCAGCAGGAAATGCAGGAAACCCGGGACGACCCGGCGTTGGCCATGGGCGGCGATCCCGGCACGGAAGAGGCGGCCCGCGCGGCCGCCGTCCCGCGCCAGACGAGACATGCCGCCGCCGTTCTCGATCCGGAAGACCCGTCCACTTGGGGCAAGGTGTCGCGGAACGCGGCGTGCCCTTGCGGTTCCGGCAAGAAGTTCAAGCACTGTCACGGCGCGGCATAAGCGCCGGGACCGCTCCCTTGCCCTCGTGGCCGAGATTTTTCTTGGCTTCGCCGCTTAATCCCGCGCATGCTGTAGGCCGATGCTTGAGGGAATGGCGATGTATGGACGCCGGCAACTGCTGGCGGGGGCGGCCGCAAGCCTTGCGGGCATCCCGCTGGCGACGATTTTGGGGGATGCCGCTCTCGCGCGAGCAGCCGCTTCCCTATTGGAACGGCAGACGCTCACATTGACCAGCGGACGCACGGTGGATGCCTATCTCGGCCTGCCCCGCGTAACCCCGGCCCCGGCGATCCTGCTGGTCCACGAATGGTGGGGCCTCAACGATCAGATCAAGGCGGTCGCGCGGGAACTCACGAACGAGGGTTTCGTTGCCCTGGCCGTCGATCTGATGGGCGGCAAGACGGCGACGCACAGAAACGACGCGAAGCGGCTGATGGGACGGGTCGGGCGCGCCGAGACGCTGGAGCTCAGCCGCGCATGGCTGCGCTGGCTCAAGGCGCATCCGGCGGTCAACGGAAAGCTGGCCACCATCGGCTGGTGCTTCGGTGGCGGCTGGGCCCTGAGCGCCGCCACGGTCGAGCCCGTGGACGCGACCGTCGTGTATTACGGGCGCGTCAATCACCCGACCAGCGAGCTGCGCCGTCTGAAGGGGCCCGTCATGGGGCATTTCGCGACGCACGACATCTGGATCAATCGCGATATGGTCACGCTCTTCGAGTTGGGCATGTTGAAGGCGGGCAAGCGCTCGATCAGCCATTGGTACGAGGCCGGACATGCCTTCGCGAACCCGACGGACAGCCGCTTCGACAACAAGCACGCCGCGCTGGCGTGGCAGCGCAGCCTGGATTTCATGCGCCGGGAATTTTCCTGAGCACGACGTCAGCGGCGCAGCCTGTCGCGGCGCTCGATGTCGATGGCTTTCTGGGCGGCGCCGGTCCTGCGTAAGTCTTCGATGTATTTGAGATAGGCGTCGAGAATGCCCGGCACATCCGGATTGAGACGCTCCCACAGCGCCATTTTCCCGCGGTCGTGGCGCTGCAGGTGGGCCCGGAACGACTTGCACCAGTGATCTTCCAGCGCCTGGCGGAACTTGATCATCTCGCCGCTCCTCTTGTCGAGCGCGAGGTCCTGATAGACACGTTCCTCGTACAGATAGGCCTCGCACTCGAGGTCGATGGTCCGCACATGCTCGAGCCGGCCGCGGTAGTGCTGCATCCCGTGCCCCACCAGCTCGTGGGCGAGCACCGCCGCAAGCTCCTCCGCCGGCCACTTGGCGCCGTAGCGGCCGACCACGGTGACGAACTGTTTCGCGGGGCCGTGCCGTTGGTAGAAATCGGGAAAGAAGGCGGCGATGGTCAGGCCCGACAGCTGGCTCTTGGGGAAATGCGGATCGTATACGACGACGACCTCGCCCGCGCGCCGCAAGGTCTCGATCGCCCGGGCGCTGAACGGAGAGCGCTCGTACAGGATATCGAGGGCCCGCTTGAGATGCGCCAGGGCGTGCCGGGGCGCTACGATATCGATGTCGAATGCCGCATTTGGGCGCAACGCGATGCCGCCGAGCGTCAGGCCGCGGTGCGTTTCCCGAACGGCGAACGGGCTCTCCGCCGACGCGGCGGACACCGCATGTGCGGGGAAGGCCAGCGCGAACAATAATAAGATACGAACCACGGCGCCTGCCCAAAAACCGAAAGTTGCGTCGATTCTAGCCTATGCCTGACGCCGTTCCAGCCGGAAACCGTCGAACGCAACGGGGCGCAAGACCGGCCGATGCGCGCCGGAAGATCAACCGGCGCGGCGGCTCGACCGCGTGCCGGGCTCGCGCTTGCGGCGACGGCTCATGACCACCGACTCTTCCTCGAAGAGGTCGCTGAGCTGATCCATCATCGTGCCGCCCAGTTGATCGACATCGACGATCGTCACGGCACGGCGGTAATACCGGGTGACGTCGTGCCCGATGCCGATGGCGACGAGTTCGACCGGAGAGCGGGTTTCGATATAATCAATGACGTCGCGCAGATGCCGTTCCAGGTAATTGCCCGGATTGACCGACAGCGTCGAATCGTCGACCGGCGCCCCGTCCGATATCACCATCAGAATACGCCGCTCCTCCGGGCGCCCGATCAGCCGGTTGTGAGCCCATAGCAGGGCCTCGCCGTCGATGTTCTCCTTCAGCAGCCCCTCGCGCAGCATCAGTCCCAGATTCTTGCGCGCGCGGCGCCACGGCGCATCCGCCGCCTTGTAGACGATGTGCCGAAGGTCGTTCAGGCGGCCGGGGTTCGTCGCCTTGCCGTCGGCGATCCAGCGTTCCCGCGACTGCCCGCCCTTCCAGGCACGCGTGGTGAAGCCCAGGATCTCCACCTTGACCGCACAACGTTCCAGCGTCCGCGCAAGAATGTCGGCGCTCATCGCCGCGATGCTGATCGGCCGGCCCCGCATCGAGCCGGAATTGTCGATCAGCAGCGTGACCACCGTGTCGCGGAATTCCATGTCCTTCTCTTCCTTGAAGGACAGCGCATGCAGCGGATTGATGACGACCCGGTCGAGGCGGCTGGTATCCAGCAAGCCTTCTTCGAGATTGAATTCCCAAGCCCGGGTCTGCTGCGCCATCAGGCGGCGCTGCAGGCGGTTCGCCAATTTCCCGATCAAACCCTGAAGGTTCATCAGTTGCTGGTCGAGCAATTGCCGCAGGCGCGACAGCTCTTCCAGATCGCACAGCGACTCCGCCGGCACGATCTCGTCGAATTGTTCGGTGTAAGCCTTGTAGAAGGGTTCTTTCGGCAGGTTCGAGAGATCGTTCTCCGGCCGCCATGGCGTCCCCGGATCGCCGGGCTCCTCGCTGCCGGTCATCGGCATCGTCTCGCCCATCTGATCGTCGGGCACGGAATCGCCCATCTCGTCTTCGCCGGCTTCGCCCATCATCGCTTCCGACATGGCTTCGCCCTCGCCGGAGAGCTCGCCGCCTTCCTCGTCGGAATCCGGCTGCGAATCGGCGTTATCCCCTTCATCGTCGCTGCCGTCCATCTCGTCGGCGTTCGAATCCGCACCGAGATCGATATCCAAATCGGAGAGCAGGTCGCGCACGGCCTCGCCGTAGGACTGCTGGTCGTTGATCCGCGACTGCAGCTTGTCGAGCGCCGGGCCGATTTTCTTATCCAGAATCGGCTTCCACTGATCGTAGATGGCCTGGCCGGACGGCGGCGGCGGCGCGCCGGTGAGATGCTCGCGCGCCAGCAGGCGCACGGCTTCCGGCAATGTCGCCTCGGTACGTTCCTTGACCCGGTGCAGACCCTGCTGGCGGTAGCGGGTCTCCATCGCCGTGGCGAGATTTTCCGCAAGGCCCACCATGCGCCGCGCACCGATGGCCTCGACGCGGGCCTGCTCGAGCGCCTCGAACATTACCGGCGCCACATCCCCCGACGGCATGTTCCGGGCATGGGTCGCGGCATCGTGATAGCGCAGACGCAACGCGATGCCGTCGGCCTCGCCCCTGACTTGCGCGACTTCGTCCGGCGGCAGGTCGCGGCTCGGAAACGGAACCCGGGCGCGCGTGCCCGTGATGCCCGCGGGTTCGTTCGAGAAGGTGACGTCGATGTCGTCACGCTCGGCGATCGAGCGCAACGTCGCCGACGTCGCCTGCTTGAATTGTTCGACGGGCGACAGGTCGTCGGCCACGGCCTGCTCCTCAGGTCAGTTGTACCTGGACACCGCTTTCCGGCAATTCGGTACCGAAACAGCGTTGATAATACTCGGCGACAATCGGCCGCTCGGTCTCGTCGCACTTGTTCAGGAAGGTGCAACGGAACGCAAAAGCGACATCATCGAAGATTCCCGCGTTTTCGGCCCAGGTGAGGACGGTTCGCGGCGACATAACGGTCGAGATATCGCCATTGATAAAGCCCGACCGGGACAGGTCCGCACAGGCCACCATCGCCTCGATGGTCTTGCGCCCATCGTCGGTGTTCCAATTCGGCACCTTGGCGAGGATGATTTCGGTCTCGTCGTCATGGGGCAGGTAATTCAGGCTCGTGACGATGTTCCAACGGTCCATCTGGCCTTGGTTGATCTGCTGTGTGCCGTGGTAGAGGCCTGTGGTATCGCCGAGGCCGATGGTATTGGCCGTCGCGAACAGGCGGAAGAACTTGTGCGACCGGATGACCTTGCTTTGATCCAGCAACGTCATCTTGCCTTCGACTTCCAGAATACGCTGGATGACGAACATCACGTCCGGGCGACCGGCGTCATATTCATCGAAGCAGAGCGCGCACGGCTGCTGCAGCGCCCAGGGCAGGATGCCTTCGCGGAATTCCGTGATCTGCTTGCCGTCCTTGAGGACGATCGCATCCTTGCCGATCAGGTCGATCCGGCTGATATGGCTGTCCAGATTGACCCGAACGCACGGCCAATTAAGGCGAGCGGCCACCTGCTCCACATGGGTCGACTTGCCCGTGCCGTGATAGCCTTGAATCAGGACGCGGCGGTTATAGGCAAAGCCCGCGAGAATCGCCATCGTCGTGTCATGGTCGAAGATATAGGCGTCGTCGATATCGGGTACATATTCCGACCCTACCGAGAAAGCCGGGACCTTCAAATCCGAGTCGAGTCCGAAGACGTCCCGGACAGAGACTTCAGTATCCGGCGCGTCCAGTGGATGCGCCCTCACGCGCCCTTCGATTTCAGTGCTCATAAATTCGTTCCGATTTCCGATGATGTCCGCGCAATACTACACGGTGACGCATTTCCGCAGGGTTGCATACGCGTCGTTGATATCCTTCAGCCTCTCTTCGGCCACCTTATCTCCACCATTCCGATCAGGGTGATGGGTTTTGACGAGTTCCTTATATCTAGTCTTTAATTCGCTCAACGATGCCCTAGGGTCAAGTCCCAGAATTCTATAAGCGCGCCCTTCCGGCGTATCCGGCGGCGGCCGATGACTCTCCGACGCTTCGGCGCCGCCGTATCTTTCGCCTCGAAACGGGCCGAATTCATCGCGAAAATCGCCATCCCGCATGAATCGCCATTTCCGATCGCTTTCGGCGCTCCCCATCGGCCAGGTCGGGCGCCGCCATACCGTGTCTTCGCGAATTTCGCTTTCAATCTCATTCGCGTTCATGCCCGCGCAAAAATTCCAGGACTTGTTGTATTCGCGCACATGGTCGAGGCAGAACCAAAAATACTCATCGAGCCGCTCGCGCGATTTCGGCGCCCGATAGTCGGCCGCGTCCCCGCAATCCGGATGATCGCATTCCCGAAGCGCTCTGGCGCCGAAACTAACCGTCGGCTTGAATTTGTCGGTACCTCTCCTCATACCGAGAAATATGACCCGCACCTCAGCGGGAGGCAAGCGACCGTGCGTCCTATTTCTCTCCGGTTTTCACATCCATGGCGGATCGAAGATCGGGACGCTTACTCGCGCTCCTGGTGGAATTCCGGCCAATAGGCCTTCACGATATCGCCGTCGGCTGCCAGCGCATGGCACGAATCGATGAAGAAGGGCCGCTTGCCGACCTTCGCCGGTTTCGTGCGGTGCTCCTTGTCTTCCCGGAACCGGGAGCCCGACATGGTCTGAAAACAGGCCGTCGCGATCGGCCGCAGAAGCTCGAACAGATGCGTACAACCGCGCCGGCCGCCCATCAGTTTGTGGGCTCTGCGGGTCCACCCCGGGCCGATCTTCAACCCCTTCAACTCGTCGACCGTAAAGGCCGCTTCGCCGCAAATGGGATAGGGCGTGTGATCCATGCACCCGACTGCCTCGTGAATGACCAGATCGTCGTCGACGGTCAGCCGGATAGACATATCGTGGACCGGGTGCCCGGCCTCGACATCGCCTCGGGCATGGCTGAAAAATCCATAGGTCTTCACATCGACCAACGTACCCTCGATATCCCAAAGTCCGTCTTCGCGGCGGTAACCGCGGCATTCGATTCGGCGCGTATGCAAGTGCTCGCGGGGAGCAGCCGGTGGCAGGGGCATGGGAACCTCGTATCTGGTGGGGCGCAGCGCACGCGTGAAAAGCAGGGGCTGAAATAGAGAACCGGGACAGCAAGGTCAATCGGATGGCGGGGCCGAACGTCCTAATCAGTCGAAGCAGTCTCCGACGGTATCTGGGGGGTCACCCGCAGCGAGACGATTTGGTTGCGCTGACGGCGCAGAATCTCGAACCGGAAGCCATGAAAATTAAACACCTGCCCTGGCTCCGGTATCATCCGGGATTCATGAAGCACCAAGCCCGCAACCGTCGATGCCTCGTCATCCGGCAGGTACCATTCGAATTCCCGGTTGAGATCGCGCAGCGTGACGGTTCCATCCACGATGTAGGAGCCGTCGGGTTGAGGTCGCACGCCACGGACGATCGTATCGTGCTCGTCGTCTATTTCGCCGACGATCTCCTCCAGGATGTCCTCCAGCGTCACGATGCCCATGAAGGCGCCGTATTCGTCCACGACATTGGCAAAATGTTCGCGCCGCTCGCGGAATGCCAGCAACTGGTCCAAAAGCGTCGTCGTCTCGGGGATAAACCAGGGCTGAACCGACAAGGAGACGATATCGATACCCTCGACGTCCCCGCGGCGCGCGCCGAATTCGCGCAGCAGGCTTTTTACGTGGAGGATGCCGACGATATCGTCGGCGTTGCTGCGGTAGAGCGGCAATCTGGTAAACGGGCTGTCGAAGACGAGCTGCAGGATTTCCGAAGTCGGGAGGTCCGCGTCGATCATGGTCACGTTCCGGCGATGGGTCATCACCTCGCCCACCTCGACGTCGTCCAATTCAAGAATGCTGTGCAGCATCTGGCGTTCGTGGCGTATCTCCGGCTCCGGCCCCTTATGCAAGGCGATCGCCCCGCGAAGCTCCTGCTCGCTTTCCTCTCGGTCCACGCCTTCGGCAAATTCAACCCCGAACAGTTTCAGCGTCGCATTGATGAACACGTGAATTGAATGGGTGATCGGGGCGAACAGAAAGACGATGACGCGGATAATGGGCGCCACCATAAGCGCTGTTTTGTCGGCGCGCGCCAAGGCATAGGTCTTCGGCGCAACCTCCGCGAAAATCAGTACCAGCAAAGTCATCACAATGGTCGCGTAGACGACCCCGGCATCGCCCAGCAGAAACAGAAACGCGGTCGTCGCGAGCGAAGTCGACAATATGTTGACCAGATTGTTGCCGAGCAGAATGGCGCCGATCAGACGTTCCCGCTGTTCGTAAAGCGCCAAGACAATCATCGCACGGCGGTCTCCTTGCCGCGCCAACTCATGCATGCGCGGCAGCGATGCGCCGGTCAACGCCGTCTCGGACCCCGAGAAGAAGGCCGACAGAATCAACAGCACGAAAATTGCGCCGCAAAGCAGAACGTATTCCAGACTCATGCCGAGATCGCCTCCGCCAGGACCGCTAGAACCTGATCGTCCGCGACGTCGCGGCTGACAAATGCATCGCCGATGCCACGAGTCAGGATGAAGGTCTTACGCCCGCCGCGCGTCTTCTTATCTTTCTCCATATGCGACAACAGCCGGTCGGGGGCCCAAACGATGCCTTGTCCCACCGCTCTCATGTCGTGCTCCAACCCAACCGCCGCAAAATGCCGGCGAACCCGGTCCGCATCGGTGGCCGGACAGAGGCCCAGCGCAACCGAAAGATCGAAGGCGAGCCCCATACCGATGGCCACCGCTTCGCCGTGCAGGAGGATATCGCCAAAGGCCGTCTCCGCCTCCAACGCATGGCCGAACGTATGGCCAAAGTTTAAAAGCGCCCGTCGGTCGGCCTCGCGCTCGTCCTCGGCCACGATCGCCGCCTTCGCCTGACAACTCGCCCTGACAGCAGCCCGGCGGGCCGCCAGGTCGCCCTCAATCAGAGCACTGCCGTGGCCTTCCAGCCACTCGAAGAAGTCGGCATCTGCGATCAAGCCGTATTTTACGATTTCCGCATAGCCCGCCAACAATTCGCGGCGCGGTAGGGTGTCGAGAACGCCCATGTCGGCCAGGACCAGACGAGGCTGATGGAAAGCACCGACGAGGTTCTTGCCGTGCGGCGTGTCGATGGCCGTCTTGCCGCCCACCGAACTGTCCACCTGGGCAAGCAAAGTCGTCGGAATCTGGATAAAATCGATACCCCGCAAGGCAACCGCCGCCGCAAATCCGACAATGTCTCCGATGACGCCCCCTCCCAGGGCGATCAACTTCGTCGACCGGTCGATACCACGAGACAACAATTGGTCGAGCAAGCATTCGAAATGCCTGAAATCCTTGGTCTGTTCTCCGGGCGGCAGGACAATGGTGTCGAATTCGACCCCGGCATCCTGCAATGAGCGGCTCAGAGTTTCGAGATGCAATTCGGCGACCGTCTCGTCGGTAATGACGACCGGTTTCGATCCTGCCAAAATTTCGGGCATCACTTCGCCTGCGCGGGCCAATACACCGTCGCCGATGACGATATCGTAGGACCGGTCCCCGAGTTCGACTCTTATCGTTTCACTGTCTGTCATGTCGAATGATTGTCCTGGCAATAGGTTTCCAGCGCCGCAATGACACGATCAACCGTGGCACTCCGCGGCCCGTCCGTACTGTCCACCGCGAGGTCAGCCTCGCTATAGACGGGAGAGCGCTCCTCGATCAGGGCACGCAATGTCTCGCGCGGATTGTCGGTCTTCAGCATCGGCCGGTTTCCGCGCCGGCTGACGCGCCGCCAAAGCGTCTCGAAATCGGCCCGTAGCCAGACCGATATCGCGCGCTCCTTGATGGCCGCGCGCGTCTCCCGGTTCATGAAGGCGCCGCCGCCCGTCGCGACCACCCTGACGGGCCCTTCGAGCAATCGCAAGATGACCCGACGTTCGCCCTTGCGAAACCCCTCTTCCCCATGCAACTCGAATATATCCGGTATGCTGCATCCCGCCGCAGCTTCGATCTCCGTATCCGCGTCCGCGAAGTCGAGCCCAAGCCGGTCGGCAACGCGTCGGCCAATGGCGCTCTTGCCGGCTCCCATCATACCGACCAGAACCAGAGGTTTACGCAGCAACAATTGTTCTCGAGGAGACATTTCAAATGCATCCGCCGCAGCGGGTAGGCCGTTGAACAGCGCAATTTGCGCCTTTAAACTGTCGCACAATTGCCATAGTCAGTGTCTAGCGTAAAGTCCGATCACGCATATACCGCAGCTGTCGCGTTCGATAAACGTCGTTAAATCAGAAAGTTTGCAATGAGGCGACTGGTCACAATCATTATTCTCACGTTCATCATCTTTGTCGGCGGAGGCTTGGCCTTCTTGGCAACCTGGGACATCCCGGCACCTTCGCACCAGGTTGAGAAAACACTCGATGATTCCCGCTTCCCTCGCTAGGGTCCCGCTCGCGCTCGCCTTTGTCGCCTTTTCCGCCACGGCCTGGGCTCAAGGTCCGATCAATTTGACGCCGGCGCCCGAACAAGAAGACCGGCTGTCGGCGCCATCCAGGGAACAAACCGGCCCGCTGCGCCTGACCCCCAAACGGAGCGCGCCCCCCGTCTTGCCGCGCAGAGAGACCAACCGGGATACAGCACCCGTCGAAAGCGCCGCCGGGAGCAAGGCCGAGGCCTCCGGATACGGCGTCGTTCAGGTGCAGGGATTGTCGGAAATCGACGAGAATTCACTGGGAATTCTGTCCTTGGAAGACGGCGGGTTCGGGATCGACATGTGGCAAGGAACGCCGCGCGCGGTGATCGAGCGCTTGTTACCGCAAATTCCGATCGCGATCCGGTCCGCCGCGATGCGCGATCTCGCGATACGGCTGCTCCTGTCTTCCGCGGCGATGCCCGCCTGGCCGGACGGCACCCCGCAACCGCCCGGACCAAGCCTCATCGCCCAACGTATCTCGATGCTGCAATCGATGGGTGCATTCAAGGATGCCGGCAAACTGACGGCGATTGCCCCGCAGCGTTCCAGCGATCCGGTGCTCTTGCGCCTGCAGGCGGAGGATCGGCTTTATGCCAACGATTACGGCAGAGCGTGCGAGATCGTTGCGGGCGTGGGCGATCATCTGGCTCGGCCGTACTGGCAGAAACTCTTGGTCTTCTGCCAGACATTACAGGGGAACACAGCGGACGCCGCTCTGGGCGCCAGCCTGTTGGCCGAAACGGCGGGCGCCGAGGACCAGGCCTTCATTGCGTTGATCGACCGTCTCACCAAGGTCGCCAGCGGCCCGATCGACAGTCTGCGGAATCCCAACGCGCTGCACTTGGCGGTGACGCGGACCGCGAAGATCGAGATTCCCAGCGATGCCATCGAGACCGCGGTTCCGGCAATCCAGCGGGTCATCGGCGTCAGTCCCAATGCACGGCTGGAAACGCGCCTGGCGGCGGCGGAGATCGCGGTCGAGCTGGGCGCGCTGCCGGCGGCGCGGTTGGCGGAAATTTACATGGCGGAGAAGTTCGAGGCGGACGAATTGAACAATGCCCTGAGCCTGGCCGCCGCAGACCGCTCGCCACGCGGCCGCGCCGTGCTGTTCCAATCCGGCCAGGTAGAGACGGTACACATGGCCCGTGCCGCCGTCATTTCGAAAGCCCTGGAAATCGCGATCGAGGAAGGACGCTATCTCCAGGTCATCGATCTCTACCGCACGCCGCTGGCGAATCTCGCCGCCGCCTCTCAAATGCAGTGGTTCGCGGCCGAGGCGGCGCGCGCGCTCTATGCGCTCGACCGCCCCCTGCCGGCGCGTAACTGGATGGCCGAGCTGCGCCTCGCGGCGGCGCGCGATCCCGAGGCCAAGCGGGCCCTGGACGGGCTTTGGTATTTGGCGTTGCTGACCGATTCCGAAGTCACAAGCCAAGATTTCGAGCCGCATCTCTTTGCCTGGCTCGACCACCACCAATCGAAGTTCGGTGCCGGATGGACCAAGCGCGCGGCAACGGGACTGCGGCTGCTGGATGCGCTCGGCTTCGACGTGCCGGACGAGGCCTGGTGGCGCGTTCTTGACCGGACCGGCGAGGCAATCGCCAGACCCGATAACGCGGCCCTTCTCACGGCCCTGACGCGCGCCGCGGCAGGCGGACGGCGCGCCGAGACGGTCATGCTGGCGCTTTTGGCGATTGGCGAGAGTGCCAACCGAAATATCGATACGGAAACCGTCGCGACCATCGTCGAAGCGCTCCGGCGGATCGGCCTGGAGAAGGAAGCCAAACGACTGGTCCTCGAAACCGCCGCCACAAAGGGCCTTTGAAACATCAACGACCTCAGCGACATTTTCCTGGAGATGATGGCGGCCGAACGCGGCGCCTCCGAGAATACACGCGCGGCCTATGAGCGCGATCTCACGGATTTCCTGGGCTGGCTGAGACAGCGCGGCAAGACCGAGACCGAGGCCGCCAGCGCGGATATACGGGACTTTCTGTCGGCGCTCGCGGCACGGGGCCTCGCCCCCTCGAGCAGCGCCCGCAAACTGTCGACCCTGCGGCAGTTCTTTAAGTTCCTGCATGCCGAAGACTACCGTCCCGACGATCCCACGGCGGTCGTCGACAGTCCGCGCCGGGGCCGACCGCTGCCCAAGGTCCTCAGCGAGGCCGAAGTGGATCGGCTGCTTTCGGCGGCGCGCGCCGTCGGGGATGCGGCGGGCGACCGGCTCGTCGCGATGCTCGAGTTGCTCTATGCGACCGGCTTGAGGGTCTCCGAACTGGTCGGCCTGCCGCTCAATGCGGTGATCGGCGACCGCCAGGTCCTGTTGGTCACGGGCAAAGGCAATAAGGAACGCCTGGTGCCGATCACCGGCGAGGCGCGCGACGCGGTCGACGCCTATCTCGAAACCCGCCCGACTTTCCTGCGCGATGGCGCCGAATCGAAATGGCTGTTTCCGTCGCGCGGCAAGGAAGGCCACGTCACGCGGCGGCGCTTCGCCCAGATGCTCGACGGACTCGCCCGCGACGCCGGTCTCGACCCGCGCCGGGTCAGCCCGCATGTGCTCCGCCATGCCTTTGCCAGCCATCTGCTCGCGAACGGCGCCGATCTGCGGCTGGTTCAGCAAATGCTCGGCCACGCGGACATCTCGACGACGCAGATATATACCCATCTGCTCGACGCCCGCCTGAAATCACTGGTCGGCGATGTCCACCCTTTGGCCAAGAACCGGCACTGACCGGGCCTGGCAAAGGTCGTTCGCCATTTCTTCCCGTCTGTGCTAATTCAGGAACCCCGGTAACGAGATACGCGCAGGCGGAATGAAAGTCTTTCTGGATTTCGAGCAGCAGATCGCCGAACTCGAGAGCAAGATCGAGGAACTTCGGCATCTCTCCGACAGCGGCGGGGTCAATATCGCCGACGAAGTCTCCAAGTTGCAGACAAAAGCAGACCGGCTCCTGCGATCCACCTATCAGGCGCTGACGCCGTGGCAGAAGGTGCTTGTCGCGCGGCACCCGGAGCGCCCGCACTTTCGTGATTATGTCTCGGCCCTGCTGGATGAATACACGCCGTTTTCCGGCGACCGGAGCTTTGCCGACGACAAGGCCATTCAGGGCGGCATCGCACGCTTCCGCGGGCGCAGCTGCGTCGTCATCGGCCACGAAAAAGGCACCGACACCACCGAACGCGTCTACCATAATTTCGGCATGGCCCGCCCCGAGGGATACCGCAAGGCGCAGCGGCTGCTGGCCCTGGCCGACCGGTTCGCGCTACCGGTCCTGACCTTCGTCGACACGCCCGGCGCCTATCCCGGCATCGGCGCGGAGGAGCGCGGCCAGGCGGAAGCCATTGCAAGCTGCATCGACGCCTGCCTCTCGGTCCGGGTCCCCATCGTGAGCACCATCATCGGCGAAGGAGGCTCGGGCGGCGCCATCGCGCTTGCCACCGCGAACCACACGATCATGCTCGAGCACAGCATCTACTCCGTCATCTCGCCGGAAGGCTGCGCCTCGATCCTGTGGCGCAGCGCCGACAAGGCGCAGGCCGCCGCCGAAGCCCTGCGTTTGACGGCGCAGGACCTCCAGAAAATCGACCTGATCGACGAAGTCGTATCCGAGCCGGTCGGCGGCGCGCACCGCGATCCGGGCGCGGTCATCCGCAGCTTGGGCGACCGCGTCGAGTCGACGCTTGGCGTCCTGCTGGCGCTCGACGGCGATGCCCTGCGCCTGCGGCGGCGCGAAAAATTCCTCGCAATGGGCAAAACGGGCCTGGGTTAGTTATTTACCGCCGAGAAACGCGTCGATGACCGCCTGCGGTTCGCCCTTGGCATAGGCTTCCTGCTGGCCGAGCACACCGGCGCGAAAGGCCTCGTCAAATCCGGACAGAGCGATTTCGCGGAACCTTGCCTTGGTACGGCGCCAGGCGACGGAGGGCTTCTCGGAGAATATCCCGGCGACCTCGCACGCCTTGGCAAGCACGTCTTCCGCGGCGACCAGATGATTGACGAGGCCGAGCGCATGGGCCTCGTCGGCATCCATCAGGCGCCCGGTCATCGAGAGTTCCTGATTCTTCGACCAGCCGAGATGCAGGCTCATCCAATAGGCCCCCATGATGCTGGGGATGCCGGCATTGATCTCCGGCTGGCCCATGCGGGTGCCCGGATGGGCGATCCGCTGGTCCGAAACCAAGGCCATCTGAAAGCCGCCGCCGGCCGCGACACCGTTCAGCGCCGCGATGACGGGCTTCTCCGTCATCAGCATCTGGCGGTAGATGTTGCAAACCGTCCCGAACCAGTCTTCGATCTCGGCCACCTGGACGTTGCGCGCTTCCTTGAGATCGACCCCGGCGCAGAACGCGCGGTCGCCGGCGCCGGTCAGCACGATTCCCCGCACGTCGCCGCGGGCGTCGAGATCGATCAATCCGTCCGATATGCCGCGCGCCAGTTCCATGGTCAGCGCGTTCAACGCCTTCTCGCGGTTGAAGCGGAGAACCGCAATCCCATCCCGAAGCTCGATCTCTACAACATCCGACACGCGGTCCTCCTCAAATTGGTTTCGACATTCTCTCGAAATGCGCACCCGCTTCCTCGCTCAGCACCCGCGTCAGGTCGCTGGCACTCATTTCCCGGCCGAGACGCGCCGACTGGCCGGACCAGAGCGGCGTGAAGTCGCCCGACCCTTTCGCCTCCGCCGCCGCTTTCAATGGCGCCAGCGCGCCGCCCGCTGTCGGGAAGGCGGGCGCGGCATCGGTCAGCGGGCCGACTTCGCGCATCACCCGGTTCAAAATGCCGCGCGCCGGCCGGCCGGAGAAAATGTTCGTCAATGCGGTCCCGTCGTCCCGCGCGCCTTTCAGCGCCGCGCGATGGAGATCGCTCACCAGGGATTCCGGCGTGAACAAATAGGCGGTACCGATCTGTACCCCAGAGGCTCCCAGGGCGAAGGCGGCGGCGATTCCGCGCCCGTCCGCGATGCCGCCGGCCGCGATCACCGGCACGTCAACGGCGTCCACGACCTGGGGCACCAATGCCATCGTGCCCGCTTGCGCGAAGACGTCGTCGTCGAGGAAAATGCCGCGGTGCCCGCCGGCCTCGTAGCCTTGCGCGATGATCGCGTCGCAGCCCCGCGCCTCCAACCATTCGGCCTCCGCGACCGTGGTCGCCGAGCTCAGCACCTTGCAGCCCGCCGCCTTGACCCGCGCCAGCAGGGGCGCTTCGGGCAGGCCATAATGAAAGCTGACGATCTCCGGGCGCAGTTCCTCGACCACTCTGCAGGTCGTCTCGTCGAAGGGCGCCCGGCTCACCGCCGGCGCCTCCGCCTCGGGATCGAGGCCGAGCTCCGCGTAATAGGGCCGCAGCCGGTCCTTCCAGGCCCGCGCCGCCTCCGGGTCGGGCTTCGGCGGCGTATGGCAGAAGAAATTCACGTTCAGCGGCGCCCGGGTCCGCTGGCGGATGACGCCGATCTCGGCGCGAATCTTCTCCGCATCCAGCATCGCGCAGGGCAACGATCCCAGGGCACCGGCCGCGCTCACCGCCGCCGCCAGCGCGGAACCGTTCGCCCCCGCCATCGGCGCCTGGACGATCGGCACCTCGATGCCGAGGGCGTCGAGCAGTCTGCGGTCCGGCCACATATGCTTGCCGCCCCCTATTTGGTGCCGAACAAGCGGTCGCCCGCATCGCCCAGCCCGGGCACGACATAGGCGTTCTCGTCCAGGCGCTCGTCGAGGGCGGCGGCATAGACGTGAATGCCCGGATGTGCCGCTTCGAAAACGCGCATGCCCTCGGGCGCCGCCACGAGCGCCATGAAGCGGATGTTTTCGTTCGACACCCCGTGCCGCTGCAACACGTCGATGGCATGCGCCGCCGAATACCCGGTCGCCAGCATCGGATCGGTGACGATGAAAAGGCGCCCCGCCGGTTCCGGCAATTTGACGTAATACTCGACCGGGCGCTTCGTCTCCGGGTCCCGATAAAGCCCGATATGCCCCTCGCGCGCCGAAGGCAGCAGCTCGCGCAGGCCTTCCGCCATGCCGAGACCGGCCCGCAGGATGGAGACGATGGCGGGTTTCCGGCCCGCCACCACCGGCGCTTCCATCGGGGCCACCGGCGTTTCGATCCGCGCCTTGGTCATCGGCAACGGCTGGGTCAGCTCGTAGGCCATCAGCAGGCTGACTTCCTTCAGCAACTGGCGGAAGAGACTGGTCGGCGTCTCGGCCCGGCGCATCAAGGTCAGCTTATGCTGCACCAGCGGGTGATCGACGATATAGAGGTTCGCGAATTCGGAATGCTTATACATGTCCCGCCACAGGATTGGTGAAGAGCGACCTGCAGGATATCCCCGGGCCTAGGAAGGGCCAAGCCGGTCCGGCGCCGTGCCGGTGGATCCCTGCGGGCCCAGCCACTCGATATCCTCGCGCGCGCCCTTGACCGCGACGGCGTCCACTTCAACCAACATTGCCGGGTCGGCCAACGAGTCGATCCGGCACCCCATCGACACTGGACGGCTGTCCCGGAACCAGCCGGGCCCCTCGCCATAGGCGCGGTTCTGCTCGGCGGCGGCGACGGTGAAACTGCGGCGGCGCACGACGTCGTCGAGTTCGAGGCCGGCCATCGCAAGCGCATCGGCCACCGCCTCGTGGCAAAGGTCGACCTGCGCCGCCCAATCGCCCGGCGCCTGCACCTTGCCGTCCGCATCCACCGACGTGCAGCCCGACACATGGACGACGTCGCCAACCGCGACGGCACGGGCATAGCCGCGCGCTTTCTCCCGCTCATTCGCGGTATAGAAGTCGCGGCGCGATCCCGCCGCGCCGACAATCGCCTCCGCTTCGATCTCGATTTCCGTCCCGGCCCCGATCAGCGCCGGAATGCCGAGCAAGGTACCGGTCGGGCGGATATCGCCCAGCATCTCCAGTTTCGCTTGGCGTTGTTCGCCGGACTTGGCCATATCGGTGACAAAGGTCTTGGTATAGACCATGTCCGCGAGCGACGCGCCGGCCTCGTCGAGAGCCGCTTCGATGATCTCGAAACAGGCGCGGGCCTGGCGGTACTGGTCGCCGGGAGCCACGACATTTCCTTCGCGGTCGCGCGCGGTCGTACCGCTGACATAAACCGTATCGCCCATGCGAACGGCGCGGGAATAGCCGTACTGCTCCTCAAGCGGGCGGCCCGAGGAAATTCGCCGGGCCCGGCCCGCGGCACCGTCGATGGCGTCGAATTCAATCTCGATCAATTGCGTCGGCCGGGCCAGGCGGCTGATTTCGACCAGGGTCGCAGCCGGCCGGATGTCTCCGAAATGCTTGCCGAAAGCCCGCATTGCGTCGTCCGCCAGCCCGATATCGGTGATGTAGATGCGGCTGCGCACCACGTCCTCCAGCTTTCCGCCCGCGTCCCCCATCGTGCCGCGCGATATCTCGACGATGGCGTCGACCTGTGCCGCCACGTCGTTCTCGCCGATGATATTGCCCTCCGTGTCGATCGCCGTGGTGCCGGACTGCAGAACTTGATCGCCGCACCGCAGCGCGCGCGAATAATGCGCCAACGGCTCCAGCGGCCGGCCCGAACTGATATTGATGCGTCGATACTTACCCATGACCGGGGCTCCCTCAGGCAGTTTGCGGGCGCGGCCAGACGCCCTGAAAGGGTTGCTTTAAAGCACGGGCGACGAGCTCCAGATGATCCTGCCCGTAGAACATATCGCCGTCGACGAAATAGGTCGGCGACCCGAAGACGGAGCGTTCGATCGCCTCCGCCGTATTCGCCTCGTAGATCGCCGCCACCTCGGGCGAGGTGGCCGCCGCCAACAGCATTTCGGGCGCCTGGATGCCGGCCTCCCTGGCGAGCCGCGACAGGGTTCCCGGATCGGCGAGGTCGGCGTCGTCGCGCCAATGGGCCTCCAGCATCCGGTGCGCCAAAGCATCGACGTCGACACCTTCGAGCAGACCGGCGATCAGCATGCAATTGGGCCGTGCGATATCGTTGTCGTGATGGGTCGGGCGCATCTTCATGATCTCGATGCCGCGGGCTTCGGCCCAGCGCTCGATCTCGCGGCCCGAAAAATAGGCCCGGCGCTCCGGCGTCAGCCCGTTGGTCGGCCCGGGCCCCGTGGCCGCGACGACACGACGCAAATCCATCGGCCGGTGGTCGATCCGGCAACCGGCTTCGGCGGCGATGTCCGTCAGCAGCTTCGAGCCGATATAGGCATAGGCGGAATGGGCGGAGTAGAAATATTCGATGACGGCCATCGGCGATCCTGTTCGGTCAGCGGCGTTGAATCCGGTACATTACGATCCTGTCGTTTCCCGAATCGGAAATCCACAGTGTCTCGCCGCGCAGTTCCACCCCCTCGGGCGTGGTGAATTTGCCCGGGCCTTTACCGGCACGGCCCGTTCCAATCACCTGGGTCAGCGTACCGTCCGGGGCAATGATCTTTACCGAATGGGTGTTCTTATCGGCGACAATCAGCGTCCCGTCCGGCATCACGTCCTGATAGCGCGGTCCTCGGAATCCGTATCGCGGGCCTTTCAATTCCGTCTTGATCCTGAGATCCGGCGTCAGCAGCAGCATTCGGTCGTTGCCCGCATCAGCCAGCCAGATATCGCCGCCGGGCGCCAGTTCCACATCATGGGGCGAGGAGAGACCGGTCAACTCACCCACGACCTTGCCGCCCTCGAAAACGACGAGATTGCCGGACCAAGCTCCGGCGACGTAGATTCGGCCATTTGGGTGAACGAGCACGCCTTCCGGCCCGCGGAGGCGCTCGGACAATTCGCCGACAAGCGTGCCCTTCAGACCGTTCATTGCGTAGATCGTGACCCGGCCGTTATGAGTGTCGGCGACATAAAGCCTGCCGTCGGCGTCGAAATCCACGTCATGTGTGCCGTCCTGATGATCGGCGCCGAAATGACCGAGCGGCGCCAGCGTTTCCGCATCCAGTATGACCACCCGGTCGTTGTCGACGTCGGAGACGAAGAGGTGATTTCCGCCGGGCGACAGTTTGATGTCGTGCGGGTTCCCGAGATCGGCGGTGCTGGCGGTCACGAACGTGATCTTGAAGGCCTCCGCCGCGCCGGCCGGCATCGCGGTAAGCAGCAGGAGAAATGCAGCGATAACGGCTTTCATCATGGTTCTGTCTCCCGGTCGTTCGCCTGTCTTGGTTCGCGCGTAACGGATGCTACGATAGGCCATCCCGGCAACCCATAAAATTCATCGTGATATCGGAATTACTCAAAGCTCGGAGCTAACAAGATGACCCGGCCACTCCCCGCCCCCCGCAGCGACTTCATCGGGATCGAGAAAACGATCCATCTGGCGACGGGGGGCGAGCCGCCGTTGCTGGCGCGCCATCGCGACGCCTTCGAAGCCTTCGCCGCCGACAAGGCCGCCGGCATGAAAGGCTATGCGGCCCACTGGCAAGTGGTCGACGAGGTGCGGCAATTGCTGGCACCGATGATGGGCGTGGAGCGCAAGGAGATCGCGCTGATCGCAAACGCCTCCGAGGGAATCGTCAAAACCCTCTCCGCGACGGAATGGAGCGACGGCGACAATGTGGTGGTATCGGAGCGCGACTATGCGTCCGGGCGCTATGCGCTCGCCAGTCTGAAACGCCGCGGCGTGGACGTCCGGCTGGTGCCGGCACGCGGATGGCGGATCGAGACGGCGGATCTGCTGGCCGCCTGCGATGGCCGGACACGCGTTCTGTACGTCAGCCAGGTCAACGCCATGACCGGTCAATCGATCGATCTCGAATCGCTCTCCCAAGCCCTCAAGGAGAGCCCGACCGTCCTGCTTGTGGATGCGAGCCACGCCCTCGGCGTCGTCCCGGTGCGGGGCGACCTGGCCGATTTCACGGTCAGTTCGTGCTATAAGTTCGCCCTCGGCATCCACGAAGGCATTTTCGCCTGGAACCGGCAGCGGCATCCGGATTTCGAGCCGTTCGGGGTCGGCTGGGCCGCCGCCAGTCCGGGAGACGCGGGCGACCGCTACCACCTGAAGCCGGGCGCGCTGCGGGCCGAATACGGCAATGCCGGGCATCTCGGCGCCTACCTGCTGAAGGAATCGCTTCTCTATCTCGCGGCGTTCGGACTCCCCGCCGTGACCGCACACGCGCAAACCCTGTGCCGGCGCATGATTTCGGGGATGAAGGCTCTGGACCTCGACGTCATGACGCCGTCCGCTCCCGGAGAACAGGCCGGAAACGCGGCTTTCGCCAATGCCGATCCGAGCGGAATCGTCGCGCGGGCAGCGGCCGACGGCATTCTGATCTGGGGCGACAACGGGCGCATCCGCGCGTCGGCGCATCTGTTCACGACCGAAGACGACGTGGACGCCTTCCTGGCGCGATTGCCCGGCTACCTGTCCTGATTCGTTCGCCCTATTATTGTTTTCAGACGAATTTTTCAATTGAATAGGGCCGTCGAACCACCGGGAGGATTGCGACATGATCATCACCGTGAGCAACCGCAACGTCGCCGTCGATGCACACAGCCGGGATCCCGTCATCGGCGATCACACGATCTTCGGCGACCGCGAAAACCAGGAAGGCGGATGGGACGAGTTGCGCGTCGCCACCGCCGAACTGCGGGGAGACGACTGGCGGGTCACGCTTTATCCGGACACGCCCGGGCCGGATTTCTCGACCCGAACCGAAGAGCTCTTCGCCGGCACCCTGGCGCGCATCAGGAACGGCGATCTGCCCGGAAACTGGGTCGTCTTCATCCACGGATTCAACCAGTCCTTCGTCAAGAACCTCAAGAAATGCAAGGAGATCGAAGATTATGGCGTAAATGTCCTGGCGTTCTCCTGGCCGTCCAATCCGGGCCCCAACGGGGGTTTCTTCAGCGCCGCCGGCAACAAGATCAAGGAGTACCAGCGCGCGCGCGCCAACGCGAACCATTCGCTGGTCGCCGCCGACCGTTTCATGGAGAAGATCGTCCGCTATGTGCGCGGCGGGGTCGACGAGTCCTGCGGGCAGAGCCTCACCCTGCTGGTCCACAGCCTGGGAAATTACCTTTTCCAACGGACCGTCGAGGACAGTCTCTTCACGGACGACCTGGGTATTTTCGACAATATTCTGCTGCATCAGGCGGACGCCGATAACGACGATCACGACCGTTGGGTCGACCGGCTCGGCGACGCAAAGCGAATCTACGTGACGATCAACGAGCGCGATTCCGTGCTTCAGGTATCGTCGCTGGTCAACGGGCGGCGGCTCGGCA
Source organism: Rickettsiales bacterium (assembly GCA_038131165.1). Classification (GTDB taxonomy): domain Bacteria; phylum Pseudomonadota; class Alphaproteobacteria; order UBA8366; family UBA8366; genus UBA6544. The sequence continues at coordinate 33,600 of JAYPOZ010000009.1, forward strand.
ATACGCCGCACAACCTCATGGCGACGCTGCCGACCTATGTCGATTTTTCCTTTGGCGATTGGGTGTTCAACGAGCATCGCCTGTTCCGCCCGGAAATGCGCCGAAACAATCCGGTGATCGGGCAGTTCTTCGCGCGCGCGCTCAACGGCAGGCCTGCCGAGACGATATCCGGCCTGACCTTCAACGGCGCCAACGGCGCTTATCAGCTGAGCGACCGGCCGGGCGAGCAAGAGGAGTGGGAGACGCCCTGACGGCGGTCTAGGCCGCGAGCCAGCTCTTCGCCTCGCCGGCGTATGCCGCGCCAGGATTGCCGCTCACCGTGGTGCGCCACATCAAGCGTTGGTGTTCTTCCGCGTCGAACCAGGTCGCGGCATGGATCAGGGTCCGGTTGTCGTAGATGACGAGATCGCCTGCGTCCCACTCGTGCGCATAGACGAACTCGGGCCGGGTGAAATGCGCCATCAGTTCGTAGAGCAGCTTGCCACCCGCGCCGTCCGGTCCCGGCTCCATGCCGACGAAGGGACCGTCGATCCAGTCCATCTGCCCCGCCTCGCAGAGATACAGCGATTTCACACCGGTCGTCGGATGCACGCGCACCACGGGCTGGCGCTGCGGCTGGTCCCCGGGCCCGAGCGGCTGCGGCGTCTCCCCGGCCCGCACCGCGAATTCGCCCCGGCCGACCCCCGGCTTCGCATGAATGCCGACCAGGCCCTCGACCGTCGCCTTCAGCGCCGGCGAAAGCGCCTCGTAGGCCGCGATACCGTCGGCGTAAAGGGTCTGGGCCTGGTCCTTGGGCGCGGGAATGACGCAATAGAAAAGCGAGACGTCGGGCGGCGGGCGGCGGTAGCTCTGATCCGTGTGCCAGCCGCGCCGGTGCGGGAACCGGGTCGGCAGCTTGCCGTCCTCTGTTAGCGGCGGTTCCGGGCGCGCCGGCGGCAGCTTATCGGCCGGCGGAATGTTGGAGACCATGAAGATTTCCGGGATCTCCGTGTGCACGTTCTGCCGCGCCATCCGGGTCTCGTGGTAACTTTCGACCTCCGTCCCGAAGAGCCGGCTCAGGCGCAACAGTAGCTCGGGCGCCTCGCTGATGCCCTGCATGCCCTTGATCAGCAGCAGGCCGGCATGAGCATCAAGAATGCCCGGCAAAGCCGCCGCATCGGCTTCCGCCGCCGCCGTCACGGCCTCCGCACCGCCGGGGGCCGCCACCAACCCGCCGAAGGTCGAGTTTGGCAACCTTTGGACATCGAATTTCGACATTACGCGACCTCCTGTTTCCAATCCCGATAAGTCGATTTGGCATAAATCTCGATCGGCGATCCGTCGCTGAAGCGGGACAGCCGGAAGGGTTTCAGGTCGACCGGCGCGGTCCCGTTGGTGACCAGTTCCGCCATGATCAACCCGGTGCCCGCCCCCATGCCGAATCCGTGGCCGGAGAATCCGGTGGCGACGTAGTAGCCCTCCAGCCCCTCGACGCCGCTCCAGACCGGCACCACGTCGGGCGTCACATCGATCAGGCCCGCCCAGGCCTCGGCGATCTCGATATCGCCGAGCTGCGGGAACTTCGCCTTCGCGATCGCCAAGATATCCCGCACCGTTGCCATGTCGGGCGCCGGGTCGTTGACCCGCGTCTTCTCGAACGGGGTGACGTCATCCGGCCCCCAGCTTTTCGGGCGGACCAACTCCTTGAAAAAAGCGCCGTTGAGGCGCAGGCGCATCGGCTGGGTCTTCAAGGCCGGCATATAGGTAAAGAAATGTTTGAAGGCGTCCGGCACGATATCGAAGAAACCGGAGCCGCTGCGCCCGATCGTATAGCCGCCGTCCTGGCGGCGTCGGAAACTGGCGCCGGGCGAACTGACGTTGCTCTGGCTGACCAGGGCTGCGGGCTTGGTGCGCAGCACGGAGGAGCGCACCTTCAATTGCGGAAAGCCGAAGCCGAGATTGCCGCTGAACAGGCTGGACCAGGCGCCGCCGGCGCAGACGACCGCCTGGCAGGCGATCTCGCCCTTCTCGGTCACGACCCCCGTCACCTTGCCGTTGGCGCTCTCCACCGTGCGCACCGCGCAGTCTGTCAGCACCGTCCCGCCCATGCGCTCGACCGCGCGGGCGATCGCCGGCACCGCCTTCGCGGGTTCCGCCCGGCCGTCCGACGGCGTGCAGAGCGCGCCTTTCCACAGCCGGCCCTCGGCGCCGATCTGAGCGTCGACCTCGGCCGGCGACAGAATGCGGCTGTCGAGCTGGAAGGGCTGGGCGTGGCCGAGCCAGTCTTCGAAATAGGCCAGATCGGCGTCGCTTTCCGCCAGATAGATCGAGCCGCCCTGATGCCAGCCGATATCCTCCCCGATCTCGGATTCCATCTTCTCCCAGGCCCGCAGCGATTCGACGATCGCCGGCAGCTCGCGCGGGTCGCGGCCCTGTTTGCGGATATAGCCCCAATTGCGCGACGATTGCTCGCCCGCGACCCGCCCCTTCTCGCAGACGATGACGGGGATGCCCTTCTTGGCGAGGAAATAGGCGGTCATGACGCCCGCCACCCCGGCGCCGATCACCACCACTTCGGTCCTTAACGGAAATTCGGCCACCGCTCGCCCTCCTTCGAAACCGCGTTCAGTCGCGAATCCAGCCCTCGCCCCAAAGGTTGAGGCTGCGTTCTTCGAGCGGCCAGACCCGGGGCGCCATCTCGCGCGGCATCACCTCGAGCTCGGCCGAGATCTCGACCTGGTTGCCGTGCGGGTCCTTGATCATGAAGAACAGATTGTTGCCGGGGCCGTGTCGCCCGGGGCCCCACCAGAGCTTGATGTGGAGCGCCGACATATGATCCGCCCAGTCGCGCACCGCGTTCCAGTCGTCGACCTCGTAGGCGTGATGGTCCGAGCGCACTTCCGAGGCGTCGAACACCGCGAAACTGTGATGCTCCTCGTCGGAGCGGTAGAACGCCACCTTGCGGGTCGAGGGGTCGTCGAGATCGGCGCTGCAATAGTCCGACGGCACATAGCCCAGCACGTCCTCGTAGAAATCCATCATCGGCTTGAGATTGTTGCTGGCGACGACGACATGCTGGAGGCGGCCGGACAGGGTCACGGCCGCGGGCACGTTGACCGCTTTCTGCGAGGGCAGGTCGCGGCGCGGCAGCCCGAAGACGCTGAGCCAGCCGTCCGGATCGCGGACCGCGACGGCGTCTTCCTCGAAAATTTCCGAGGGCGACGGCTCCGTATTCAATCCCTTGCCCTGTAGGAAATCGCGGACGTCCTCCAGCTGCCGCCGGCTTTGCAGGCGAAAGCCGTGATAGGGCCGCTCGCCGGGCTGGCCGCCGCCGACCACCAGCCGCCGTCCCGGTCCCTGCAGCAGAAACCGGTCGTCCGGCAGGTCGGATTTGTGATAGCCGAACACGGTCGCGTAATAATCCGCCAGCATCGCGGGATCGTCGGAGTTCAATCGCAGATGGTCGAGCTGGGCCGGCCAAATCGGGGAATCTGTGGTCATGGTCGTGTGCTCTCTCGAACTAGACGGGGAAGTACGCCATTCTAGGCCCGGCGGCGGCTCTGGCAACAGCGGGCCACTTCGTCGCAGGGCTGCCGCACGATATTGCCCGCAAGCGGGTGGAGTCATACACTTTTCGCAACGCAATCCTTGCCTGAGGGAGGAAACGCATGCCGAACGGCGACCAGCGCCGCTATACCGGCGGTCTCGTAAACGTGGATCGCGGACTGATCAGCCGCGATATCTTCACGGATCAAGGCGTCTACGAGGACGAGCTGGAGCGGATTTTCCCGCGCTCCTGGCTGTTCGTCGGCCACGAGAGCCAAATTCCGGAGAACGGCGACTATATCCTCGGAAAGATGGCCGAGGAATCGGTGATTCTGAATCGCGACCGCAACGGCAAGCTGCACGTCTTTCTCAACAATTGCCGTCATCGCGGCATGCGGGTCTGCCGCTACGACAAGGGCAACACGCGGAAGTTCATGTGCCCGTTCCATGCCTGGGTCTTTTCCGACCAGGGCGAATTGATCGGCGTTCCGAAGTTGGAGACCGGCTACCGCAACGAGCTCGACACGTCGCAATGGGGGCTGATCGAAGCCCGGGTTTGCAGCTATCGCGGTTTCATCTTCGCCTGCTGGGACGAGGAGACGCCCGCATTCGAGGACTATCTCGGCGACCTGCGCTTCTATTTCGACGATTATTGCGAGCTGCCCGACGGCAGTTACGGCGATTGGGAAGCCTTCGGCGGCATCTTCAAATGGCGGGTGCCGTGCAATTGGAAATTCGGCGCGGAGAATTTCGGCGGCGATTACTACCACAATCCCTCGCACGCCTCGGTCGACCAGGTCATCCTCTCCCCGTCCGGCACCAAGGGCCGGCACACCTACGATACGGTCACCAAAACGCGGGAGCTCTGGAAGCTCAACATCCTGACCAAGGAAGGCCATAACGCCCGGGGCGAGCTGTTCAAGGACATCTACGAATACCTGCCCACATATCAGGAGATGGCGGTGGTCGAGGATTACTTCCGCGACTGCTACCGCCAGCGTCAGGAAAAGCTCGGCGACAAGTCGCGCTGGTACGGCCACGGCGGCACCATCTTCCCCAACGTCTCCTATTCCAATGGCGTGCAGAGCATGGGGTCCTGGCATCCCTGCGGGCCGCACGAGACGGAAATCTGGCGCATCTTCCTGGCGCCCAAGGACGCCCCCGCCGAAGTGAAGAACGTCCTGCGCCATTACGTCATCCGCTATCAGGGCCCATCCGGCCTCACGGAACAGGACGACATGGAGAACTGGGCGTCGGCCCACGAAGGCGCCCGCGGCACCATCGCCAAGCGGCACGACTTCCACTACGGCATGGGCATGGGCCACGAGCAGCGCGCCTGGCCGGCCGAGTGGCTCGGCGGGGACATCTATGCCTCCGAAGACGTCTCGGAGCAGAACCAGCGCGCCTATTACGCGCGCTGGGCCCGGATGATGGACGTGCCGCCCGGCGCCGACCGGAAGCCGGTCCTGGTCGACGCGGCCGAGTAGGAGCGCCGCCATGGACACGACGCCGGAACGCGCCCTCCTCGACCAGTTGTTGCTGCGCCATCAGGTCGAGCAGTTCTACAACGCCGAGGCCGAGCTGCTGGATTCGCGGCAGTTCGACGCCTGGCTCGACCTGCTGTGCGAGGATATCCGCTATTGGATGCCGGTGACGCAGAACCGCGAATACGGCAATTGGACCGAGGAGCACACCCGCGAGGGGCTCGATCTCAACTGGTTCGACGAAGGCAAGTTCGAGCTCGAACAGCGGGTAAAGCAGCTTCACACCGGCATGCATTGGGCCGAGGAGCCGGTCTCGCGCACCTGCCACATGGTCTCCAACCTGCAGGTGACGGACAACGGCGAAACGCTTTCGACGCGCTGCCGGTTCCTCGTCTACCGCAACCGCACCGAAACCGAGACCGATTTCTTCGTCGGCAAGCGCAACGACACGCTGCGCCGCGACGGCGCCGGCTTCAAGATCGCGGCCCGGGAAATCTTCCTCGACCAGAGCGTCCTGCTGGCCAAGAACCTGACCCTGTTCTTCTGAGCGGGTGCGGGCCCGCCCCGCCGGAGTCGGGACCCGCATCGCGATATTGCTTTTCCCGAACCGCCCACTACCTTAGCCGCTCATCGACGAGGGAGATTTCCGCATGAGACGTTCGAGACTGCCGGCCGGCGGCGCCAATGTGTTCCAGAAAATCCGCGAGAAGCGCGCCGAAGCCGTCGCACAGGGCCAGAGGCTGCTCGATCTCTCCATCGGCGAGCCGAAGGGCGCCGCCCTGCTGAGCGCCCGGGAGGCCGCCCGCGACGCCATCATGAGTGACGACGAGCCCATGCACGCCTACCAGTACAACGACAGCCCGGCCGTCCCCGGCTTCTCGCCACGCTTCGTGCGTGCGCACCTGAAGCAGGGCCTGCCCGAAGGCGACGTCGACTACCTGCCGATCGCGGGCATCAAGCCGATCCTGGGGCTCCTGCCGCTCGCCTGCGGCTGCGCCCTGGAGGCCTGCACCGTGGCGACCATGACCAAGCCCGGCTACCCGATCCCGGCGAACTGGTGCGACTATCACCCGAAGGTCACGCACTACGCGCTGCCGCTGAATTCCGAGAACGGATTCCGCTTCGCGCCGTCGGACATCGCGACCGGCACCGACCTTGTGATGACGAACTATCCGCACAACCCCTCGGGCCAGATCGCCGACGCCGCCTGGTTCCGCGACCTTTGCCAGTATTGCAGCGACAACGACATCCGGCTGTTCAACGACGCCGCCTATATTTCGCTCAGCCATTCCGAGGACTGCACGACCTTGAGCGAAGTGGCCGTCGACTTCCCCGACCTCTCCTGGTGCGAAGCCTTCACCGCCGCCAAGCTGATCGGCAACGGCACCGGCTGGCACGTGGGGGCGATGGTGGGCTCGCCCGACTTCATCGGCGACATGAAGGAAGTGAAGGGCAAGACCGACGCCGGGTTCGTGGCCCCGATGGCGGCCGGCGTGCTGGTGGCGCTGGAGGAGGACCAAGCCGGCATCGCCCAGTACCGCGAGATGTACCGCCGGCGGCTCGGGACGCTTAGCGAGCTGATGCAGGGCTGCGGCATGAAGCTCGCGATCGAGCCGCGCGCCGGGTTCTACACGCTCTGGGAATCGCCGACGCGCGCATTCGGCCAGGCAATGTCGGGGGCCGACGAATTCAATTTCACGATGATCGAGAAGACCGGCGTGGTCGGGGTCCATTTCGCCACTTACCTGCGCTACGCGGTCTGCGCCGATGTCGACGCCATGCGGAGCGATCTGGAAGCCGCCTTCAAGAGCGCCGAAGTTTCCTACGACTGACCGCAGCGCATGTGGGCCGGGGTGCCAATCCGGCCCGTCCAGGGGCCGATCAGCCCCCCAGCCAGTCCCGTTTTGCCTCGGCGAGACGCCCCGCCAGGATCGCCGCGCGCACCGTGGCGAGCAGCCGCGTCATGTAGCGGATATTGTGCACGGTCAGCAGCTGCAGCCCGAGCATCTCGTTTGCCTTGAAGAGATGGTGGATATAGGCCCGGCTGTGATTGCGGCAGGCCAGGCAGTCGCAATCCGCCTCCAGCGGCGCCTCGTCCTCGCGGAATTTCGCGTTGCGGAGATTGCGGCGAAAGGCCGGTGCCTCGCGCGACAGGGCCCAGCCATGGCGGGCGATCCGGGTCGGCGTCACGCAATCGAAAGTGTCGATGCCCATTTCCACGCCTTCCCAAATGTCGCGGATTCCGCCGATGCCGAGCAGGTGCACCGGCCGGTCGCGGCGCAACGGCTCCATCGAATAGCGCACCACGTCGTACATCTGGTCTTCCTGCGCGCCGAGGCAGCCGCCCACCGCATGGCCGAAGAAGGGACGCGAGGAGACGAATTCCGCGCTCTCACGGCGGAGCTCCTCGTAGACGCCGCCCTGCACCACGCCGTAGAGCGCCTGTTTGCCGTCATGCCCGCGCTCGAATTCGGCGAGGCTGCGGTCGGCCCAGCGCTTGGTCAGCGCCAGCGAATTCTCCGTATAGGCACGGTCCACGTGATAGGGCGTGCATTCGTCGAGTACGACGATCAGATCGGCCCCGAGCTTGCGCTGGATTTCGATCGAGAATTCCGGAGAGAGCGTGTGATAGGCGCCGTCCCGGGGCGAGCGGAAGGTCGCGCCCTCCTCCGTCAGTTTCTGCAACAGGGGCGTCTGCTTGCGGGCACCGCTCGACTTGATCTCGTCGGCTTCCGTTCCCTGCCCCAGGCTGAATATTTGAAAGCCGCCGCTGTCCGTCAGCATCGGGCCGTCCCAGCCCATGAACCTGTGCAGGCCGCCCATCTTCTCGACCAGGTCGGGCCCCGGCTGGATCAGCATGTGGTAGGTATTGGCGAGGATGATATCGACATTGGCCGCCGCCAGATCGGCGGGCGACGCCGCCTTGATCGCCGCCTTGGTCGCGCAGAAGATGAAGGCCGGCGTGCGCAAGGCGCCATGCGGCGTGTCGATCCGACCGACACGGGCGCGGCTGGCCGGATCTTCCGCGAGTACCTCGAACCCGAAACCTGGATAATCGACCATCAATCGCCCAATCCCGCTGCAATGGACCGCGCCCAAAGAAAAAGCCCGCGCGGTGGCGGGCTTCCCGTAGAGCGTCTCGCCCCGCGTTACGCCGTCGCAGCAGCTCGCCGCTGAATGCGCCGCTTGATCTTCAGCGCTTCCGCCGGCAGCTTGCGGTTCGGCGTGCCGAGCAGGAACGCATCGAGACCGCCCTTGAAATCGATCGTGCGCAAGGCGCTGACGGTGAGGCGCAGGCGCACCATTTCACCCAAGGTGTCGCTCAGTAGCGACGTCGTCTGCACGTTCGGCAGAAACCGCCGGCGCGTCTTGTTATGCGCGTGGCTTACATTGTTCCCCGAGAGAACGCCTTTACCCGTGATCATGCAACGTCGTGCCATCGAATCGCTCCTAAATCCTGAACCACCGGCCTCTTTCGCCAAGCGGAGGGCGACTTGTAAAAGAGCGGGCCGCCCGCGTCAAGGCGCTTCGGCGCGGTTCGCGCCGAGGAAAATCACCAGCATTTCTTTGGCCGCCGCGCTGGGCGCGGTCTTGCCGGCCGCCACGTCGGCTTCCAGGCCCGCCACCCGACCGACGACGTCCGGGTGTCCGCGCAATGCCGCGATCAGGTTCTCTTCGATCTCGGACCACATCCAGGCACGGGCCTGATCGGCACGGCGGCTATCGAACTCGCCCGAATTCGACCTCGTCTCGCGGTAGTCGGCTATCGTCTGCCAGATTTCGACAATGCCGTCTCCGGTCAAGGCAGAACATGTGAGCACCGGGACCCGCCAATTGGGCGATGCCGGGCGGATCATGTGCAAGGCGTTGCGGTAGTCGGCGGCGGCGTGGTTCGCCGCCTCGACCAGATTGCCATCGGCCTTGTTGACCGCGATCATATCGGCCAGCTCCACAATACCTTTCTTGATGCCCTGCAACTCGTCGCCCGCCGCGGGCGCGAGAAGCAGGAGAAACAAGTCGGTCATCTCGGCGACCGCCGTCTCCGATTGGCCGACGCCGACCGTCTCGACGATGACGACATCGAACCCCGCCGCCTCGCAGATCAGCACACATTCGCGGGTTCGGCGCGCCACGCCGCCAAGGCTGCGCCCCGCCGGCGATGGCCGGATGAAGGCCGCCGGATGGCGCGAAAGTTCTTCCATGCGGGTCTTATCGCCCAGGATCGAGCCGCCGCTCACCCTGGAGGAGGGATCGACCGCCAGCACCGCAACCCGGTGCCCCTGCCCCACGAGGTGCAAGCCGAACGCTTCGATGAAGCTCGATTTACCGACTCCGGGCGAGCCTGAAATACCTATCCGGATGGAACCGCCGCAATGGGGCAGAAGCGTCGCAAGTAGAGATTCGGCCTGTTCGCGGTGATCGGCCCGGGTCGATTCGGCTAGGGTGATCGCGCGCGCCAAGGCGCGGCGGTCGCCGTCGAGGATGCCTGTCGCCAATTCTGCCACGTTCGGGAGCCGCCGTTACCAGGTCAGGATTTTTTCCGCCGTGCGGCTTTTTTGCCCGGCACCGGCATGATCTTCTCGGCCATGGCCGATAGTTTCTTGCGGCTCTCATCATCCAGCTCGGACAGGACATCCTGCTTGGAGCGGTGCAGGGAGACCGCCTCGGCGATCAATGCCTGGCGGTCGCCGTCGGAGCCCGCGTAGGTGACGGTCGCGCGTTTCGGGTTCTCGCTTCCGGCCGCGGAGGCGTCTTTCATATCGTCCATTTGCTTGCGTGCCTTTTTCGTCAGGAACACGTACCGCGCCAACCGGAGCAGTCCTTCGCCGAGCTTATCGATCAACTTTAGCAAGGTTCCGTCTCCGCCGCACCCTTTGGCTTGCCCTGGAGGTCCTCGGCGCCGGGTCCCAACGGCTGGCCGTAGCTGAACTCCACCGCATTGCCGTCCGGATCGCGCACTCCGCAGTAGTATCCGACCGGATAAGGCTCCTCGCGGGGCTCCCAAATGAGACACCCCGCCGCCTTTGCCCGGGCCGCTACCGCATTGACATCGCCGCGGCTCTCCAGCGCGAACCCCGCATGGCTGTAATCCTTCTCGGCCTGATCGCGCCCGGGGCCGCCGGATATCAGGACATAGATGACATCCTGTTCGCGCCCGGGCTCCGCCAGCCAGACCACGCGCGCGCCGGTCTCCGGGTCGCGGCGCCCATGCACGGCGCGCAGCCCGCAAAAATCCGTATAAAAGGCTTCGCAGGCATCGATGTCGTTCACATGAAGCGCAATATGGGTCAGGGTCGCACGCATGCCGCGAACCTAACGCCGGCTAGGCCTGCTCGTCCAGCAGCTTGGCCATCATGATCTCGTTGACCCACGCGCCGTCGACGAACAGCGATTGCCGGTTAACCCCCTCGTCCCGATAGCCCATCGACAGATACAGTCGGTGCGCGCGCTCATTGTGCTCCATGACCGTGAGTTCCAGACGACGGATTTCGTGCTCGGTGGCGATCCGCTCGATCGCCTCCATCAATCCCTTGCCGATGCCCTGCCCGTAGTGGCTCGCGAGTACGCCGACGCCGACGCGACCGCCGTGCTTGTTCCGCTCAAACTGGCCGCCCATGCAGAGCGCCTCGCCAACACACAGGTCGCCGTCCCATGCGTTGACGAGGAAATGACGGGACATCTCCTGGAACCGCTGGATGACAAAGCGCATGTCGTCGACGGATTTTGCCCGTTCGTCGGGAAACAGCAGCATCAGGCTGGTCTCGGAGAGCAGTTGGCGCCCGAAAACATACAGCCCTTCCGCATCCTCCTGGACAGCCTGACGATAGACGATTTCGCCCATTGTTTACCTCTCCTTACCGCGCGCCGCGCCGACGACCGTAACCGGTTTGTCTTCCACCACGCTCGACAACGCGATCGTCACCACGGCCCGGCCATGCGCCCTGAACCGTTCGACCACTTGCTCCAGATCGCCGAGCGTCGACGCCGCCAGCTTCAGAAAAAAGCAATCCTCGCCGGTAACATGATGGCATTCGAGAACTTGAGGCAAGTTCTGGGACATCGCCGCTACCGCGCGATACTTTTCGCCGGCACAGGACAGTCGCAGGAACGCCGTGATTGGCAGCCCGACTTTCGCACGGGACACCACCGCGCCATAACGCTGGAGAATCCCCGCCTCCTCGAGCCGGCGCACCCGCTCGGCCACCGCCGGTTGCGACAGACCGACCTCCCGCGCCAGCGCGCTGTAGGACAGCCGGGCATCCCGCTGCAGCGCCGCGATCAGGGCGCGATTGTGCGCGTCAATCAAACTTTCCGAAATCAACCCAATGTCCATGTTTAAATCTCAAATTAAAATCAACTTATATAATTATTTTATTTTTTTAAACTTTTTATGTTTTTTTATTACCATATAGAAATCCTCATTGAAGGCCGCTTTCAGAAGGCAAACCCGCGACGGCAACTCTTCGCTGGCGGCGCCCCAGTCGAATGATTAGTCTGCGCGCGCTCTTTCGAGGGGAGATTCCGCGTGTTCTACACCGAAGCCAAAATTGACAGACTGTCCGAGAAACGCTCGGATCCCGCATTCATCGCCGAACGTCTGGCGCATCCGGAGACGATCCTGTTGCCGGTCTGGCGCGGCCAGAACCTGATCGACGAAACGCGGGATGCTCCGCAGGCGAGCGGCCTTCCGGTTGCGGAAGCGGCCGATCTTCTTGCCGAGGGGCTGGATTTGGTCTTTCTCGGCGAGGCCGCCGAACGCGCCTATTTCGCCGTCAACGTTTCCGCCTACGAGGAGCCCGCAAACGTCCCCCTGCTGTCGGAGCGCGGCACCTTCCGCAATCTCCGCGATGTCGGCTCTTCGATGTCGCAAGACGAAGGGGCGCTGCTGGCCTTCGGGCGTGGGCTCTTTGCCTGGCACGAGACGCACGGATTCTGCCCGCGATGCGGCGCGCCCAGCGAACTCCGCGACGGCGGACACCGGCGTCAGTGCACAAGTTGCGGAGCCTCCCAGTATCCCCGGGTCGATCCCGCCGTCATCATGCTGGTCCGGCGCGGCGACATGTGCCTCCTCGGCCACAATCAGCGCCGGCCCGCCAAATGGTTTTCGTGCTTCGCCGGGTTCGTCGAGATCGGCGAGACGCTCGAAGAAGCGGTCACGCGCGAGGTGATGGAAGAAGCCGGCGTGAAGGTTACGAACGTCAAATACTATGCGTCCCAACCCTGGCCGTTCCCGTCGAGCCTCATGCTCGGGTATCACGCCGACTGCCCGGAAGGCGATCCGACGCCGGACATGGAGGAGATCATCGAGACCCGATGGTTCTCCAAGGATGAAATCGCCAATATCGACAAGACCGAGTTCCGCCTGCCGCCGCCGGATTCGATGGCCCGCCAGTTGATGGCCGCCTGGATCGAGGGGCGCGACTAGTTCGCGTTCGCGGCCTGTCCTCGCGCCGTTACCGGCTTAGCTAGAAGAGAACAAAATCTTCCAGCTGGCAGGAGGCGGCGATGAGCACGAGTACCCAGAATTTATCCCTTTTCGAGATCGACGGCCACGTCGCGCGGATCACGCTCAATCGCCCGGAAGCGATGAACGCGCTTAACCCGGAATTGCGCTGGGAGCTTTCGCAGCATTTCGATGAAGTCGAGCGCAACGACGATATCTGGGTGGCGGTGGTCACCGGCGCGGGCGAACGGGCGTTCTGCGCCGGCGCGGATCTGAAGCACCGCGCCCTGGAACGCGAAGCCGACGAGACCCAGCGCGCGCATTGGCAGAAACTCGCCGACGAGAGCAAGAGCCTGATCGAACGCTGGCATTTCCCGAAACCGATCATCGCCCGCGTCAACGGTTTCGCCCTGGGCGGTGGACTGGAACAGGCCTTGGCGTGCGATATCATCGTCGCCGCCGACCATGCGGAGTTTGGCCTGCCGGAACCGCGCCGGGGCTTGATCGCGGGCTCCGCCGGTGTCCACCGGCTGCCCCGCCAGATCGGACTGAAACCCGCCATGGGCTATATGCTGACCGGGCGCCATATGTCGGCCGCACGGGCCTACGAGCTGGGGCTGGTCAATCAGGTCGTGCCGCTCGACCAGCTCGACGCCACGGTCGACGAATGGGTCGCGGACATTCTGCGCTGCGCCCCGCTGGCGGTTCGGGCCACCAAGGAAGCCGCGATGCGGGGCTTGGACTATCCGCTGGCTCAGGCCTATTACACGCTGCACGACGGGGAGCGCCGGCGCCGCCTGTCCGAAGACGCTCTGGAAGGTCCCAGGGCCTTCGCCGAGAAACGGCCGCCCAACTGGAAGGGCCGCTAGAGCGTCCTCAAGCAAACCGTTCCCCGGGTCGCCCTTGCCGCGGGTGCGATTTGCGTCGAGGGTTTAGGACTTGCAGCCGTTGCGGATCTCCCCGACCCCTGCGATCAGCGCCTGCTGGTAAACCCAAAGATCGCCCGAGTAACAGATCAGGTCGTACCCCTGCTTGTGAAGCGCCACCCCTTCCGCCGGCGTGGCCACCAGGCGGCCCAGCGATCGCTTGTGCTTGCGAGCGGCGCGCTTGACGCGGGCGGTGGCCTTCTTGAAGTCCGGGTGGTCGAATTCCTCCGGGATGCCGAGCGCGCAACTCAAATCGAAATGCCCGATCCAAAGGCAGTCGACGCCGTTCACGGCGGCGATCGCGTCGATATTCCGGATGCCCTCCTCGGTCTCGATCAGTACGGCAAGCGCCGTGCGCCGGTTCGCGGCAGCCAGCGATTTCGCCGTATCCCCGGGAATATAACGGTCGTGCGCGATGGTCAGCGCCACCCCGCGCCGCCCCATCGGCGGGTATTTCATACAGGCGACAATCTCCGCCGCTTCCGCCGCCGAGCCCACCATCGGCATCACCAGACCGTCGGCGCCCACATCCAGGACCCGCGCGACATGGTGATAGGCATCGGAGGGCGGGCGCACCATGACCGGGAGGCCGCCGGCGCGGAACCCGGCGATCGCCCGCTTCACGTCGCCGATGCCGAAGCCCGAATGCTCCATATCGAGAAAGACGAAATCGACACCGGCGGCCGCGATGATCTGGCCGAGCCCCGGAGAATTGAACTCGAACACCGAATGGCCGAGTTTCAGCTTCCGGCTCGCGAGCGCACGCTTCAGATTGGCCGCCGCCATCGTTCAGACAGGCCGGTCGCCGCGCACGAGAATGCGCAGGAGATGGCGGTGCTGACTGTGATCGAAATCGTGTCCCGCCTTATGCATGGCCGCCCGATTGTCGATCATCAGCATATCGCCGAGACGCCATTCGTGAACGCAGGCGAACTCGGGTTTTATCGCCCGTTGCAAGAGGTCTTCCAGGAAGTCCTGGGTCTCTTCGGCGTTCAGCCCGGTGACGGTCTCGGTCTTGCTCTTATGGAACCAGATCGCCTTGGTCCCGCTATCGGGATGGGTGCGAACGAGCGGATGGACCATCGGCGGCGTTTTCGACTCCAACTGCGCCTTCAGAATATCCGGATTGGCGATCTTGAAGCGCGCACTGCTGATCAGCGTGTTCGCGGTCTTCATCCCGTCGAGCCGGGCCCGCTCTTCCGCCGGCAAGGCCTCGTAGGCCGCCCGCATGTTGCAGACCGACGTCCCGCCGCCGCTGTCCGGCAGCTCGACCGCATAGAGGCAGGTGAATTTTGGCGGGCGTTCCTGGTTGGTATGGTCCGTGTGCCAGGTGGCATTCGCGCCGACTTTCGCCGGCTGACCGTCGCTGGCCTTGAGCCGATTGGACAAGACGCTGACCAAAGGCTCGCCTTCGGCCAGATAAAGCCGGTTCTGATCTTCCATCAACTCGCCGAACTGTTCCGCCGCTTCGCGGTACTGGGTCGGCGTGAAATGCTGATCGCGGATGACGACGGCGACATTCTCGACCAGCGCATCGTAAATCTGCTGCCGTGTCGCCGCATCCAACGGCTGGCGCAGATCGATGCCCGTCACTTCGGCGCCGATGTGATCCTTAATCTTGGTAATTCGCAGCTGCTGTTCTTCCGCCAAAGCATTCATGATCGCCTCTCCTCGCAATGAGTCGCTTTTAATGTAGACCACTTATTGGCAAGCGCACATCGTTCCGGCACATTTGCGTAAAGTCCTTTCCAGTGACGACACCGGAGAAGGGAAACATGCGCCTTGGATATCTGCTCAGTGTGCTGACACTTGCCGGGTTGATCTCCGGCTGCTCGCTCACCGCCCCCGCGCCGACCGACACCGTGCCGACCGACACGGCAGACGCTCCTCACCCGCACGACACGCGCGGCAAGCACGATGAGAGATTTGCCGACGTGCTGGTCGACGTTCATCACCA
>JAYPOZ010000009.1:49035-73824 GCA_038131165.1 Rickettsiales bacterium
CGCGCGGCAAGCACGATGAGAGATTTGCCGACGTGCTGGTCGACGTTCATCACCATTTCCAGCACCACGCCGCCAAAGCCGACAAGAGTTACACACCCCGCGCCGCGGCGCAGTGGACGGCCGCGTCGGCCGCCTGCGGCAACGGCCTGCGGATCGGCATTGTCGACAATCTCGTCGACACCACCCACCCCGCCTTCGCCGGGGCGAAAATCGTCCACCGCAGCTTTCACCTGAAGGGAGAGCAGCTCGCGCGTACCAGCCACGGGACGGCCGTCACCGCGATCGTCGCGGGAAGCTCGCAATGGCACGGGTTGCTGCCGGGTGCCGAAATCTACCACGCGAACGTCTTTCATCGCGGCAAGAAGGGCAAAGCCGTCGGCAGCTCAAAAAGTATCGTACAAGCCATCGACTGGATGATTCACCAGAAGGTGCCGATCGTGAACTTCAGCATTGGCGGCGGACGCAACAAGCTGATCGAGAAGGCCATCGCACACGCAAGCGCCACCGGCATGATCCTGGTCGCCTCCTCCGGCAACCGGGGGCCGTTCTCCAAGAAGAAGAGCTATCCGGGCGCCTACGACCAAGTCATCGCGGTGACCGCCGTCGACCGGTTCGAGCGCAGCGCCAGATTCGCCACTGCCGGCGACTACATCGATTTCGCGGCGCCGGGCGTCGGCCTCTGGACCGCTGTCCCCGGCGGCGGCAAGGCAATGTCGGGCACCTCCTTTGCGGCGCCGGTGGTCACCGCCTATGCGGCCGCCGCGCAACAGCGGCTGGGGTTGAAGACCGCCGACGACATCCGCGCCTATTTCCGCAAACACACAAAGGATCGGGGCGAGCCCGGGCGCGACCGTTATACCGGCTGGGGCCTCGTCCAGCTGCCGCCGCTCTGCTCCTAGGGAAAAGGCGTCAAAGCAACAGTTTCATGCCGTCGTGGCTGGCCTCGAAACCAAGCGCCTCGTAAAACCGCTTCGCGTCCGGACGGCCTTTATCGGTGGTGAGCTGGACGAGGCCGCAGCCCCGCTCCCGGCACCGGGCGATGGCCCATTCGAACATCTCGCGCCCGAGACCGCCGCCGCGCACCGACTTCGCCGTGCGCACGCCTTCGATCTGGCCGCGCCACATGCCGGTGCGGGAGAGGCCCGGCAGAAAAGTGAGTTGCAGGCAACCGACGACCGCGCCCGCGCGCACCGCCACCGCCAGGTATTGGTTCGGGTCGGCCTCGATCGCGGCGAAGGCGTCGAGATAGCGGGCATCGACGGGAGAGGCGATCACTTCGCGGCGCCGCCCGATCTCATCGTCCGCCAGAAGAGCGACGATGGCCGCCACATCCGCCGCCTCGGCGCGCCGGAAAAGCGTCCTGCTCTCAGCCATCTGCGGCGGGCCGCTCCAGCAGGATGTTGTTCCAATCGTCGACCGAGGCCCGCCATCCCGGCCGCACCACGGTGGTGCTGTCGTATTCCTCGACGATCAGCGGGCCTTGGCGCGGCGTGGCGGTCAGGTCGGCACGGCCGACGATGGGCGTCTCGATCCAGCCGTGGCCGTCGCCGTAATAGGCGTTGCGGTGTCCGGATTTGGCGGCTCCCGCGGGCACGGTCACCCTGTCCGGGAGGCGCGGGCCCGCGGCGACGCCTTGGCCGACCGCTTTCAGGGTCACGAACTGGACGCTCTCCTCGTCCGAGCGATACCCGAAGGTCGCTTCGTGCGCCACCGCGAAGCTTTCCGAAATCTGCGCCAACTTGGCCGCATCGAGCGGCGGCACCGGAATCTCCAAGGTCAGGGCGGTATTCTGCCCGACATAGCGCAGGTCGGCCGAACACGTCACCCGCCGCGCCTCGGGGGCGTAGCCGTCGCCCGCGACCAACCCGTCCGCCTCCTCCTGCAGTGCCGTCAAAAGGGCATTGCATTTTTCCAGGTCGAGGGTGTCGAAGGCCTGATAGAAGGCACGGATGCATTGATGCTCGATATCGGCGAACAGCAGGCCGAGCGCGCTGAACAGCCCGGCGGCGGGCGGCACGAGAACCCGGTAGCACCCAAGCGCCTCCGCCAGATTGCAGACATGGACGCCGCCATTGCCGCCGAACGCCATGAGCGGAAATCCCGCCGGATCGAGGCCACGCTCCGACGACACCGCGCTCAAGGCGCGCATCATCCGGGCGTTCGCGATCAGATGAATGCCGTAGGCGGTCACCGTCGCGTCCTGTCCCAGCCGTCCCGCGATGGCGCCGAGCGCCGCCTCCGCTTTGTCCCGGTTCAGCGCCAACTCGCCCCCGACCAAGGAGCCGGGATTGATATAGCCCAGATGCAGGTTCGCGTCGGTCACCGTCGGCTCCGTCCCACCCTGGTCGTAACAGACCGGGCCCGGCATCGCGCCGGCGCTGTGCGGGCCGACCTGAATGCCGCCGCCGGAATCGATCCAGGCGATGCTGCCGCCGCCCGCGCCGACTTCGGCGATATCGATGGTCGGCGCCTGGACCAGATAGCCCGATCCCTGGGTCATGCGGTGACCGAGAGCCGCGTCCCCGCCGACCTCGGTCTCCGGCGCCATCGAAAAACGGCCGTCGGCGATGATCGTGGCCTTGGCCGTGGTACCGCCCATGTCAAACACGATGCAGTCGCCGAAGCCGAGCTTCCGGCCAAGGCGATGGGCGCCGACGACGCCGGCGGCTGGCCCGGATTCGATCACGAAGATCGGCTTCTCCGCCGCCACCCGCGCCGGCAACACGCCGCCGTTCGACTGCATGATGTTGAGCGGCACGCCGATCCCGATGTCCCGCAGCCGTGCCTCCAGACGGTCGATATAGCGCTCGATCACGGGCCGGATATAGGCGTTCACGACGGCCGTGCTGGTACGCTCGTATTCCTGAATCTGCGGCACCAGTTCGCTCGATAGAGTGACCGAAATGCCGGGCAATTTTTCCCGAAGCAGCGCGCCGGCCTCTTCCTCGTGGCGCGGGTCGACATAGGCGTTGATGAAGCATACGGCGACGGCGTCGACCTTCGCCACGCGGCATTGGTCGACGATCGCATCGAGCGCGCCGCGGTCCAGCGGCCGGTCGACCGTCCCCGCGGCGGTGATCCGCTCCGGCACGGTGAAGCGGAGACGCCGCTCGACCAGCGGTTCCGGCTTGCGGAAGCTGACGTCGTAGAGACGCGGCGCGCGGAACCGGGCAATCTCCAGCACGTCGCGAAATCCCGCCGTCGTGATCAGCGCCACGGTGACGCCCTTCCGCTCGATGATCGCGTTGGTCGCGACCGTCGTGCCGTGGGCGACTTCGATCACCTCTTCCGCGCGCACGCCCGTCCGGTCGAGAATTTCGCGCACGCCTTCTTCGATCGCGCGGCTGTAATCGTCCGGCGTGGAGAGAATTTTCTTGTTCTGCAGGCCGCCACTGCCATCAAGCAGCACGATATCGGTGAAGGTGCCGCCGATATCGATCCCGAGACGATAACCGCTCATCGGCCGGCCTCCCCGTTCCGCGCCTCTCTCATCGCCGTCGTCGCCGCGCCGTCGAGCACCCCGGTGAGGGGATCGACAACGACGCCATATTCGTCGCGTGCGTGCGCCGCCGATATCTTTTCCTGCCGGACGTCTTCGGCGACCGCGACCGCATCGCGCTCGAACGGATTGCCGTAGCCGCCGGAGCCCGCCATCTCCGCCCGGAAGGTCTCTCCCTTGCGCATGGTCTGCACGAATTTCGAAGGAGCGGCTTCGCGCCGGCCATCACGCACGAAGTAGGAATGCGAGAGCGCCCCCGGTTTGCCACCGAACAGGCCCCAACAGGGGAAGACATGCCGATCGGCGCGTTGCTGGACGATGGCCTCCTCGGCCAGGAGCCGATACTGCCGCACCATGCCGAGCGCTCCGCGGTACTTCCCCGGACCGCCGGTATCGGGAAGAAAACCGTATTCGTCGATCAGCAACGGATTCTCGGCCTCGATGATCTCGACGGACGTATTGGCCATATTGCCGAGCCAGTAGGGCCCGGCGTCCTGGCCGTCCTGATCGGGACCGCCGCCGCGGCCCGTCACGTTATGGAATTCCACGTGCAGAAACCGCTTGCGGTCCGAATCGATGCCGGTGACGGACAGGCCCAGCTCATTGCCGCCAGGACAGGCCGGCATACGCCCGGGATAGAGGGTCGCGATGACGCCGGTGACGACGGTGCGCACTCGGTATCCCCCTTGCCCCCGCGCACCGACGGCGGCGGGAAACTGCGGGTTGACCCAGCACCCCTTCGGCGCGATCACGGTGATCGGGCGGTAGAACCCCACATTGTTCGGCGTCTCTGGCGGCAGCAGGGTGCGGAGCCCGGCATACGTCAAAGACGCCGTGAACCAGTAATTGGGGTGCAACGCGCCACCCTTCTGCGGCGAGGTGCCGGTATAGTCGGCAACGATCTCGTCGCCCTTCACCGTCAGCTTCAGCTTAATTTCAACCGGCCCGCCGCCGACGCCGTCGTCGTCATTGTGTTCCGTGAACTCGGCCTCGCCGTCCGGGAGCTCGCGGATGCAGTTGCGGACGAGCCTCTCGGTGTACTCGATCAGCGCCCGCATATAGGTCTTCACTTCGTCCGCGCCGTACGTGTCGATCAGTTTCAGGATTTCCTTCTCGCCCGAGATCAGCGCCGCGATCTGCGCGCGGACGTCGCCCATCACCTTGTCCGGGACCCGCGTGTTGTGCTCGATCACGCGCAGCAGCGTGTCGTTGGGCCTGTCGGCCGCGTAGATCTTGCTCGGCGGAATCCGCAGCCCTTCCTGATAAATCTCGTCGCTGTCGGCGGCCTGCCCTCCGGCCACCCGGCCGCCCAGGTCCGTGTGGTGCAGGATCAATCCGAGTATGCAGACCCGTACCCCGTCCTTATAGACCGGACGAAACATGAAGATATCGTTGAGATGGCTCGCCCCCGCATAGGGGTCGTTGCTGGCCAGGATGTCCCCCGGCCCGATGTCGTCGCCGAAGTAATCGAGACACCCCCGCAGCGCCGGCATCGTGGCCCCGAGATGCCCCGGCAGCGCCAAGCCTTGCGCCACCATATCGCCGTCCGCATCGAGGATCGATGCCGAGAAATCCATATTGGATTTCACCAACGTAGAGCGCGAAGTCCGCAAGACCGACACCATCATGTTGTCGGACACCATGACGAGGGCGTTCTTGATGAGCTCGAGGCGGATGGGATCGACCATGGACGAATCCTCTGCAAATGACATGACGCGGGACGAATGCCCGAATAGTCATCTACGGTCGATCGGCGATCCGAAAAGTTCCGCGGCGATTATTCCTGCAAACCGTCGCGGCCCAGCGCACGGTTGAGCAGCAAAAACAGCTTGCCGACATCGGCTGTCATAAAGGTCGAATGCAGCAGATTCTCCGGATCGACGGCTTCGGATTCCCGCACCAGGCGCTCGAACTCGTCGACGAAACGGGTCACGTATTGCCGCATCTCGTCGTCCGCCTTCAGCCGATTCGTAATCCGGCTGACGATGGCGGCCTGTTTGCCCTTCAAAAGGTTACGGGTAAAGATGCCCCGGTCTCCGCTCGTATAGCGTTTCCAATCCGAATCCGGCACTTCGGTATCGAGCAGCCGCGTCAGATCAATGGAGAGCGAATTCAAATCCTCGACGATAAACCGAGCCGTCTTCAGGAACAGATCCCGCCGCATGGTGAGATCTTCCTCTTGCAGGCTCCTTGCCTGTTCGGCGGCGGCGGCGGAAGCCTTCATCAACTTGGTCGCCTGATCATCGAAGATTTCGCCCGCATCCAGCGTCTTTGCCACGGAGACTTCGAGCGCCTGCAAGAGACCGCTGGTGTTCTTCGTGAACGATCCGGTCGCGTCGTCGGCACTGGCTTTTGCTTCCTTCGCCGCCTCGCTGAAGACGCTGGTTTGCTTGGCCAGGGATTCGAGCGCTTCCTTGACCTGACGGTTGGTCTTGTCCGACGTCTCCGAGAGCCCTTCGGTCTGCTCGCGGAACGCCGCGTTCAAGGCTTTCAGGCGCGAGGACAACAGTTCAGTCGATCCGTTCAGTTCGGCGGATTGCTGCGCGAAGGCATCGCCGATCAAGCGAATCCGGTCGGCGGCATCGGCGGCGGCGCGGGAAAGTTCCTCCGACTCCAGGCTCAACGCCTCGCGGTTGTCATTGACCTGCATGCCGACTTGGATCGAGGCCGTCGTGAAGCGTTCGGTCTGCTGAGTGAAGCGCTCTCCGACATCGTCGAGCATGCCCAGCGCCGTCGAGATGCCGTCTTTCAGGCCTTCGATTTCCGTATTGAATCCGCTCCCGGCGCCGATGATACGCTCGCGCACGGCCTCCGCGGCCGCCTCGAGCGCGGCGATCTGCGCCTTGAGGGTATCGTTGATCTTGTCGGTTTGACCGCGCGCGTCGTCCGTCGCCTTGCCGAGGCTCGAGGTCTGTTCTTCGACCGCCGAACGGATGCCCTTCGACTGATCGGCCAGATGGGACGCCAGTTCGCGCAGTTCCTGGCTGTCCGCACGCAGCGACTCCCGGATGCGCGACGCTTCTTCGGAAGCCTGGGTCGCCACTTCTTTCAGCTCGCCGGTCTGATCCTGAATGATGTTGCGGATACCGCTGACCTGCGTGGCCGCATAATCCGACGCCGTGCGCAATTCCTGACTCTGCTTGTGCAGCAATTCGCCGATGGTCTTCGCCTGTGCCGTCGACCAGTCCGCGGATTCCTGAAGCGATTGCGCCTGCAGGCGCATGGACTCGCCGATGCTGCGGGCTTGGGCGATGGCCGGGTCGAAAGCGTCGCTCATCTCCTGCACGCCGCCGCGCACCGCGGCCCCCAGGGCCTCCGTGCGGGTCGCGAGCATGGCTTCGATCTTCGCCGCCTGACCATCGGCCAAATCGGAGGCATTCTGAAGCTCCTCCGCCTGACGGCGCAACGCCTCGCGAATGGCTTCCGCGCGTGACGCCGCGAGATCCGTCGAGCGGGCCAATTCCATCGACTTCATTTCAAGCGCGTCCCGCAAGGAGCCAATCTGCGTGGTCGCGGTGTCGGCGGTACGGGTCAGCGAATCCGAATGCTGTTCCAGAGAGACTTCGACCGAGCGGGCCTGTTCGGCGACATGATCCGACATGTCCTTCAACAGGTTCGCCTGCGCCTCCAAAGCGCTGCGGATTCGCTGGCTGTGGCCCTCGCTCATCTGCGTCGTGTGATTCAGCTCCTGCGCCTGCAAGCGCATGGCGGCGGTAATTTCCTCGATCCGCTCGGCCGTGATTTCGACGGAGGTGGAAAGCGCCGAGGATTGTTTTACCAGATGCTTTTCGAACCGCTCGGTGATCTCGCTGGATTGACGCTCCATCGTCTCGCCGACTTCGTCGACCCGCGCCTGCGTCGTATCCATGAGACGCCCGAATTCCGTCGATTGGCGGTCAAACATTTCGCGCAGCGACGCCGACAGATTGGAGGTTTGCCGGCCGAGTGTCTCGACCATCTCGTCGATACGCTCGCCGGACCGTTCCGTGACCACATGCAGCGTGTGCCCATGGCCGTCGAACGCCTGTTTCAAGCGTCCGCTGATGCTGGTAAGGAGTTCTTGCAGCCCAGCGCCGATTTCGGTCGCCTTCTCGCTGGCGCGGTCGGCCGCCGTCTTGAGATCGCTCGTCCCTTTGTCGAGACGCTCGCGGACGAGCTTGGTCCGTTCCACCGCGGTATCGGAGGCCTCGCTCAAGTCCACGGTGTATTCGCGGAACAGCCCACCGATGGATTTCGCCTGTTCCGCCGCCCGGTCGGACGCGTCGATCAACTCGGCGGCCTGCATGCGCAAGGCAGCGCGGATTTCGTCCGATTGCTCGACCGCGTGCATCGTCGCACGGTTGAGTTCCTCGGTCTGGCGCTCCACCGAGTTCTCCATGTTGCGCGATTGATCCGCGAACCGGTCGGCCAAATCGGTCAGCGCCTTCGTCTGGCCGCTGATCGCTTCCTTCAGAGACGTCGCTTCGCCCGCCGCCTTCTCCGAGACTTCGGACAAGGCTTCGGTCTGCTCGCGAAGCGCACCCGACAATTGCCCGATATCGATGGTCGCCTTGTCACTGGCACGCGAGAGTTCCTCGGCTTGCTTACGAAGCGCCTCCGAAACCTGGCCGATCCGCGCTTCCGCCTCCTCGGCGGGATAGGTCAGCATTTCGAGCTGGCGGCGCAGCGCCTCGGTGTGGTCGCGGACATCGTAGCCGCGCCGGAAATACGCCATGGCAAGCCAAAGAAAGGCGAGCGGCGACGCCATGCCGGCGACCAGCGCGCCCAGCTCGTGCGCCAGCATCTGGCTGCCAAAACTCCAGCCGAGCGTCGTGTGAATGTAGGTCAGACAGAGAAAGACCCAGAACACCGAGACGGAAATGCCGGCGGCGGTAATCCGTTGCGATTGCCGGCGCGCGCGCGCCTGCGACGCCTTGATTTCGGCGATATCCGGGCCTTCGGCATGGCGGCCGGACCGGGGCAGTTCCGTCACATTGGCGGACATGACCAAATACTCTCAATATTACTAACGTCAAATATTAAACGAATATTCCACGAGCGGCGGTTAATAGTCAACAAATGGAATTAAAAGCAAAAATTCGAGGAATGATAGACTTCCTTAAATAAAACGAAATAAAAGCTTACTCCGCCGCTTCCAGACCGCGATGTCTCACCAGGCCGATGATCTCGCTCGCCGCCTTGGGTATATTCGTGCCGGGGCCGTAAATCGCCGACACGCCGGCCGCGCGCAGCATGTCGTAGTCCTGGGGCGGAATCACGCCGCCGCAGACCACGATCACGTCGCCGGCACCCTGTTCGCGCAACGAGGATATCAATGCCGGGACCAATGTCTTGTGACCGGCCGCTTGCGACGACACCCCGACCACATGCACGTCGTTCTCCACCGCCTGGCGGGCGGCCTCTTGCGGTGTCTGGAACAGCGGCCCGACATCGACGTCGAAACCGATATCGGCAAAGGCCGTCGCGATTACCTTGGCGCCCCGGTCGTGGCCGTCCTGACCCAGTTTCACGACCAGCATCCGGGGACGGCGTCCCTCGTCCTCGGCGAATCGGTTGATTTCCTCGGCGATCTTCTCATAGCCTTCATCGCCGTCGAAGGCCGAGCCATAGACGCCGGTAATGGAGCGGATCACCGCGCGGTGCCGTGTATACTTGGCCTCCAGCGCATCCGAAATCTCGCCGACCGTCGCCCGCGCGCGGGCGGCATCCACCGCCAGGGCCAGCAAATTGGCCGACGGATCGTCCGCGCCCGCCGCCAGCGCTTCCAGCGCCGCCCTGCAGGCCGACTCGTCGCGCCCGTTCCTGACCTGTTTGAGGCGGGCGATTTGCGATTCCCGGACCGCTGTATTGTCGATATCGAGGATATCGACCTCGTCCTTGATCTCCGGCTGGAAGCGGTTGACGCCGACGATCACGTCCTCGCCGCGGTCGATGCGGGATTGGCGGCGCGCGGCGCTCTCCTCGATCCGCAGCTTCGGAAGCCCCGCGTCGACCGCCTTGGTCATGCCGCCCAACTCCTCGACCTCGTCGATCAGCTTCTGGGCCTCGGCGATCAGGCTCGCGGTCAGGCTTTCGACATAATAGCTGCCGGCTAACGGATCGACTGTGCGCGTCATCCCGGCTTCGTGGTTCAAGATCAGCTGGGTGTTGCGCGCGATCCGCATGGAAAACTCGCTCGGCAGCGCCAAGGCCTCGTCGAAGGAATTGGTGTGCAGCGATTGCGTGCCGCCCAGTACGCCCGCCAGGGCCTCGATGGTCGTGCGCACGATATTGTTGTAAGGGTCGTGCTCGGTCAGCGAGACGCCCGAAGTCTGGCAATGGGTGCGCAGCGCGGAAGAGCGCGGGTCTTTCGGCTGGAATTTTTCCATCATCAGCTTCGACCAGAGGAAGCGCGCGGCCCGGAGTTTCGCGACCTCCATGAAGAAATCCATGCCGAGACAGAAGAAGAACGAAAGGCGCGGCGCGAAAGCGTCGACGTCCAGCCCCTTCGAGATCGCGGCGCGCACGTACTCGACGCCGTCGGCCAGGGTATAGGCGAGTTCCTGCACGCAGGTCGCCCCCGCCTCCTGCATGTGATAGCCCGAGATGGAGATCGAGTTGAAGCGCGGCATCTCTTTCGCCGTGTACTCGATGATATCGGAGACGATCCGCATCGAGGGCTCCGGCGGGTAAATATAGGTATTGCGGACCATGAACTCCTTCAGGATATCGTTCTGAATGGTCCCCGAGAGGTCCTTGTGCGCGACTCCCTGCTCCTCGCCGGCGACGATATACATCGCGAGCACCGGCAGCACCGCGCCGTTCATGGTCATCGAGACCGACATCTTGTCGAGCGGAATGCCGTCGAAGAGAATCTTCATGTCCTCGACGGAGTCGATGGCAACGCCCGCCTTGCCGACATCGCCGACGACGCGCTCGTGATCGGAATCGTATCCGCGATGGGTGGCGAGATCGAAAGCGATCGAGAGACCCATCTGCCCCGCCGCAAGATTCTTGCGGTAGAAGGCGTTCGATTCTTCCGCCGTGGAAAACCCCGAATACTGCCGTACGGTCCAGGGCCGACCCGTATACATGGTCGCGCGCGGCCCGCGCACGTAAGGCGCTGTGCCCGGCAAGGTGCCAAGGTGCTCCAGACCTTCGAGGTCCTCCGCCGTATAGAGCGCCTTGACGGTTATTCCTTCGGGCGTCTCGCGCGCGAGGTCGTCCACGGCGCGGCCTTTCAGCTCCGCCGCCGCCTGTTCACGCCACTCTTCGATGGTGGTCTTGGTGAATTCCGCCATCGCACAATACTCCCGTTTATTCTTTCTCTCTTTATATCGGCTCCGCCGGTCGCGAGTCCATCGGCTGGCTCAGAGCTGTCCGTTCGCGTCCAGCCCGGCGAATCCATCGAGATAGGCCGGGTCGCGGAAACGGGCGGGATGAAACGCCGCCGCGTATCCGGGCAAGGCCGTACCGGTTACATGGCAGGCAAGCAATTCCCCCGCCGCGCAGGACGCCATGATGCCGAAGCCCGAGAAGGCGGAGCAGACATAGGCGCCCGGCACCTCCAGCGGTCCGACAAGAGGACGGTTCTCCGGCGTCTTGGTATAATATCCTCCGTCGACAAACGGCCGCGGCATCGGATCGAAATAGACATCCAACCCGGGCACCATGACCGCCATGCCGCGCAAGGTGATCTCGGGCAGAAACGGGTCCCATTCGAGCGGGTAGCACGGCGCCTCCGCACTCTCGCAGTCATAGGTCCAGTACATCAACACCTGATCGCCGGCGCCGACCGGCCGGCCGTGCACCCCGGCCGGAAAACTTTCGAGAAGACGGTGCGTCTCCTCCGCTTCCGCGAAGGCGGCGCGCTCCTCCGTCGACCACGGCAGGTCGATCGGATCGCTCCAGATGATCAGGGGCGCGGTGCGGGGCACGACCCCTCTCGGATCGGAAAGACTGATCTTGATGTGCTTTTCGACCGAGACCGGCAGATCGCTGCCGATTATGTCGAGGCAGGATTTTAAATAAGGGCCCGGCGCCAAGACCACGGTGTCGGATTCGACGACCGAAAGTCGCCCATCCACTACCAAATGGACGCCGCACACTTTTCCCGCTGATGTCTCGATCCCGGCGAAGGCAGCAGGCGCCAGCGTGGCGCCCGCCGCACGGGCGCGTTCCAGAAGATACATGCCCAGCTGCTGCGCGCTCAGCGACCCGCACCGGCGCGCATGCAGCACGGCCTTGGTTTGCGGATTGAGATAGGGGAAGTGCTCCCGTATCAATGCCGGGTCGGTTATCAGATCGGCACCGTCGAGAGGCGTATCAAACCCGTCGGCGGCAGCAGGCCGATAGCCGCCCCGCCCTCCAACACGACGGAGCGGCCCAGCGCCGAGCGTCGCCGCCTCCAATGCCTCCGCCTCGTAGACGGCGACGCGGCTTTCGTCCGCGGTCGCGAAGAGGTATCCGCGCCGGTTCATCAGAAAGCGATTGCCGCTCTCCCGCGCGTGCCGCTCCATCAGATCGATACTGCGATTGGTCAGCGCCACCATGGCATCGCCCGGACCCGGCCACCAGTTGCGATAACATTCGGTCGACTTGTCGCTGGTAAGCGATAACGGCGGGCCGGGATCGGCGATCAGGACCCGCTTGAGCCCCGCTTCCGACAGCGCATGCGCGGCGGCGATCCCGGCAATTCCGGCACCGCACACGACCGCATCGTAGGTCTCGCGACCGCTTCCGCCTGCATCTTCGATCATGCGCGAAACCTAGCATGATCGGCACCGGCCCCGCCAAGAGCATCCGCGGCACGAACATGTACGGCAGAGACATGTGCGGCGCAGACATGTGCGGCGCAGACAGGCGATCTATCCTTGCTCGATAAGGTGGATGGCTCATGGGAGACGCAGATGGCCGCGAACACGGGACAGACATCGCCGGACGACGCTTGGCTCGCGACTCTCGAGGAGGCAGCGCTGGAGCCGGACCTCCCCATCGTCGATCCGCACCACCATCTCTGGCTGCGCGGCGGCTATACCTATCTGATGCCGGAACTCGCCGCCGACATGGCGAGCGGACACACCATCGCCGCCACGGTCTTTGCGGAATGCCACTCGATGTATCGAGAGGCCGGGCCGGAGGCGGAGAAGTCGTTGGGCGAGACGGAATTCGTCACCGGCCAAGCGGCCATGAGCGCCAGCGGGGCGTTCGGTCCGGCGCGCGCCTGCGCGGTCATGTTCGGCAATGTCGACATGACGCTGGGTGCGGGGATCGCGCCGTTGCTGGAGAAGCACATCGTGGCGTCGGGCAGGCGCTTTCGCGGGTTGCGCTACTCGACCGGATGGGACGCGGACGAACGCATCCGCAACGTCGCTCCCGAAGCCGGCCTGCTGATCGATTCCCGGGTGCGGGAGGCGGCGGCGGTGCTCGCGGCGGAGGGACTATCGCTCGACAGCTGGCTCTATCACCCGCAGCTCGACGAGGTGGCGACGCTTGCCGACGCGTTGCCCGACCTCACGATCGTCCTCAACCATGTCGGCAGCCCGATCCTCGGCGGCCCCTATCGCGGCAAGACAGACGAAGTGTTCCAAGACTGGAAGCGCCGGATCGCCCGCGTCGGCGAGCGGGAAAACGTCTATGTGAAGCTCGGTGCCCTGCCGATCCGCATGCCCGGCTTTGCGGGCGACCGCAGCGTGCCGCCGGGCTCCGAGGAAGTGGCGGTCGCCTGGAAGCCGTGGATCGAGACCTGCATCGACGCGTTCGGCCCCGCGCGCAGCATGTTCGAATCGAACTTTCCGGTGCAGAAGCGTTGGTGCAGCTATCAGGTCTGCTGGAACGCCTTCAAACGGCTCGCCGCCGGTGCCTCGGCGGTGGAAAAACACGCTCTGTTCGCCGGCGCGGCGGCGCGGGCCTATCGCATCGACGGGATCGAAACGGCCTAACGCCCCAGAGCATCGCCTTCGAGCGCCGCGATCTTGTCGACAAGCTCCCGCGGCACCGGCGCGGATTTATGGGTCGCTTGGTTGGTGTTGACCCAAACGACCTCTCCAGTCGCCCGCAGGTCATCCCCACCCTGGGGATGGATTTCCAGCAGGAAGGTGATCGACGAACGGCCGAGACGCGCGACCCGGACATGCACCTCGATATCCTCGTCGAAGGCGATCGGCTGCTGGTACTCGACCAGCGTGCGAACGGTGTGGAAATCCTCTCCGGTATGTTCGACCTGTCCCATGTATTCATACGGCAGGGCGCGGAAATACTCGGTGATCGCGGTGTCGTAATAGGTGAGATAGTGAGCGTTGAAGACGATTTTCTGGCCGTCCACCTCGGAATAGCGCACGCGGAAGGGCCAGGCGAATCTGAAGTCCGATTTGGCCATGGATCAGTCCGGCTTCCGGGCGTGGATGAGACGGGTAAGCCCCGGAATCATTTCGTCTTCCCGGATATCGACGAAGCCCACCTCATGCAGCCGATTGCGCAGCCAGCCCGGCGTCACCGACCGCGCGTCCGGCGTGAAGGCC
The DNA here is from genome assembly GCA_038131165.1 of Rickettsiales bacterium. Lineage (GTDB taxonomy): Bacteria > Pseudomonadota > Alphaproteobacteria > UBA8366 > UBA8366 > UBA6544. The sequence continues at coordinate 63,034 of JAYPOZ010000009.1, forward strand.
ATATGCTGCAACTGCCACAGTGCCGCCATCGGCGGCCCCGTGCGGTCGTCCTCGACCATGAAATCGTGCACCATGTAACTCCCGCCCGGTGCCAGGCAATCGAACGCGTATTCCACAAGCCGCGGCACTTCCGAGCCGGGAATGCCGCTGAACAGATAAGACATCAGAATGGCGTCCTGTTGCTTTGGCCATTCGGCGGCCAACGCGTTCGCGGGAATGTAGCGGATGCGGTCGACCATTCCGGCGGCGGAAATGAACTGCCAGCCGATCTCGGCGACATTGGGGAAATCGATGATCGTCGAGACCAGTTTCGGGTAGGCTTCCAGCAACCGGATGCTCATCGCGCCGGTGCCGCCGCCGACATCCAGCAGCGTCTCCGCATCGCTGAGATCCACGAGCCGGGACAGGGTCCGGCCGGGCCCGAGCGATCCCGCGTGCTGCGCCTCGCTGTAGACCGATGCCTGTTCCGGGTCCGACATCCAATGCTGATAGGAATCGACAGCCTCGGGATCGAGCGAGCCGTCCAGCACCTCGTTCAGCTGACCGAGAAACGGGTACATTTGCTGGTCGATCTGATAGCGGAGATAGTCGCCGAACTCGTACTTGGCGCCTTTCGCCAGAAACGATTCCGCGCCCGGCGAATTCGAGTAGATCTCGCCCTCTTCTTCCCGGTCCACCAGGCCGATACTGGTCAGCGCCGTCATCAGAGTGGTGACCCGGTTCATTGGGATTTCAGACTGCTTGGCAATTTCCGCCGAGCTTTTCGGACCCTCCGCCAGCTGGGTGAAAACGTCGATATGCAATCCGGCAAACAAGGCTTTCGACGCCATGAAACCGAACGCGATGCGGGAAACCTCTTCCGCCGTTTCCGCCAAACCACTCTCCATCACTGAAAAACCTCCTTACCGACCAAATTTACACTGAATTTTGATCTTAACACGCGGGGCCGGAGATGGCTAAAACCGCTCGGGTTTTCATCCGCATGCCCCTCTTGCCGCCGCCGCCGGACAGACGACTAGAAGACGGCGGTTTGCTGTCCTAGGATGGGTTGCCATATTCTTCGCAAGGCATAGGACCCGATTGGGAGGCGACCATGGTACTGGCGACATCGCACGATCTGAGCGAACCCCTCCGCTGGCCCGAAGAAGGGGTCACGCGCGTGCCTTTCCGGCTGTTTTCGGATCAGGAGATTTACGAACTCGAGCAGGAACGCATCTTCCGGGGGCCGGTCTGGCACTACCTTTGTCTCGACGTCGACGTCCCGAATTCGGGCGACTACAAGACCACCACGATCGGCGAGGTACCGGTCGTCGTCACCCGCGACGAGGACGGCGCTCTTCACGCCATGGTCAACCGCTGCGCCCATAAGGGCGCCTTGGTGTGCCTGAAGGACCGCGGCAACGCCAAGGACCTGACCTGCGTCTATCATTCCTGGTCCTACGACCTGAAGGGCCAGCTCCAGGCCATTGCCTTCCGCAAGGGCTTGAATGGCAGCGGCGGCATGCCGGACGATTTCGACGTCGCGAAACACCGGTTGCAGCCGATCCGCCTGGAGAATTTCTGCGGCCTCGTCTTCGGGACCTTCGACACCGAAATTCCCGGGGTCGAGAATTTCCTCGGCCCGGACATGGCGGGTCTGGTTCGGCGGAATTACGGCAAGCCGCTGAAGCGCCTCGGCATGCACAGCCAGATTCTGCACAACAATTGGAAGCTGTACGCCGAAAACCTGCGCGACTCCTATCACGCGACGATCCTGCATACCTTCTATACGGCCTTCGACGTGAACCGGCTGGATATGGACGGCGGAATCATGATGTCCGACAGCAAATGGCATCATTGCAGCTACGCCAAGCGCGGCACGGTCCGGAACGCCGAGGAGTACCAAAAGGTTCAATCCGCACAGTATAATTCCAAGCTGAACGGACCGCATCTGCTGGACGTCGTCGACGAGAAAGGCGACGGGATCACCCATACGATCCAAGCGGTCTTCCCAAGTATCTGCCTGCAATACACGCTGAACTCCCTTGCGGTCCGGTTCTTCCAGCCGCGCGGCGTCGATAAGACGGAGCTGTTCTGGATTTATCTCGGCTACCAGGACGACGACGCTGAAATGACCCAGCGGCGGCTGCGGCAGAGCAACCTCACCGGCGCGGCAGGGCTGGTTTCGCTCGAAGACGGATGCATCAACGAGTTCGTGCAGCGAGGCACCCAGGGAAGCGGCGACACCAACGCCTTTCTGGAGATGGGCGGCCGGGACGCGGAACCGACCGACGCCTCGCGGGCGACGGAGACGGCCATTCGAGGGTTCTGGACCGGCTATCGCCGGGTCATGGGTTTCGAGTAATTCGCAGACGCATGCGTCATTCGGAATGCGGCGAAAGAGGAGATTCAGTCATTAGCCTTCCAAACGACATCGATCCGCACCGTTTGATCGAAGACTTCCTGCTCGACTGCGCGCATGGCATCGACGACGACAAGCTCGAGGAATGGCCCGACGCTTTCACCGAAGATGCGATCTATCAGATCATCCCGCGCGAGAGCTATGAACAGGGACTGCCGCTCGGCATTCTCTATTGCGAGGGCAAGGGCATGATGATCGACCGGATCAACGCCTTGCGGACCGCCAACATTTACGAGCCCCACACCCACTGCCACATTCTGGGCCGACCCCGGATCACGCAAACGGGCGACGGCGCCTTTGCGGGTCGGACAAATTTCAATGTGATCCGCACCAAGCAGGACGGCACCATGGAGATTTATGCTGCCGGCAAGTATGTCGACGAAATCGTGATTGAGGACGGCAGACCGTTGCTGCGCGACCGCCGGGTCGTCATCGAATCGCACCGAATCGATATCCTGATGGTGGTGCCGCTCTAACGCCGTTCGATCGGCGCGTTCAGCACCGTCTCCTCGCCCACGATACCACCCGGCCGGTCCACGGTCCCGACGGTTCCATGGCGTTCGTAGAAGGCAGGCGGCAAGGGCCGCCCGTCGAGCGCCTTGAGCCACAAGCGCAACAAATGGCGTTTCTTCGCCGGATCCTCGTGATCCCGATAGGCACGGCGCGTGTGGAAGACGACATGATTATTACAGAATTGCATATCGCCCCGGTTAAAGCCGGTATCGAAGCGCAGTTCCTCGGAAAGCGACTGCGCCAGCGCCATCGCTTCCTTCTGCGCCGGGCTCATTTCCGGCACGTCGTCGAAACGGTGGGCCGAGCCGATATAGGTGGGCTCGATGGACGCGCTGAAATAGCCCCGATGAAAATGGAAAACCGCGAGCCGGTACCACGGCCCCATCCCCGGCGGCACCTCGTCGCGACGGTCGCGGTAGAGCGGCTCATAGAGGACCTCGCCCAAATCGGGGCGGCGTTTCAGCATTTCATTGTAGACGGCGACCGAACTCACGAGGCTGCTGTCGCCGCCGCTCTTCGAAACCTCAAGGCAGAGCAAGCCGACGACGTCGCAACAATCGACGTGAAAGGGAATTTCCTCGCGGGAATACGGCCCGCGTTGCGACGGGTTGCTCCGCGATTCGCCGAGATCCGTCACATGACCCAACACGTGGCCGTGTTTGTTCTGCGACAGCACGCCGTCGCCGAGGTGCCGGCCAATGGCCCAAAAGGCGATCGCCGTGGCCCGCTTGCCGAAATCGTCCACCGGCAGGCCGCGCAATAACCCGAACCCTCTTCCGTAGAGAAGGTCGCTCCTGAATTCGGCCAGCTTCGGGCCCAGGATCGGCAAGGGGAAGTCCTGCCGGCTCAACGCCATCAGGTCGACACCGTCCCTGTCGAAGGGCGCCACCGCGGTCCGCAGCTCCGCGATTTCCCGTTCGTCGAATTGGTGCAGCCATGCCTCGGATGCGGCCATCTCGGGGGCGGACCAGTCCGCCGGGTCGACAACCGGATGTCCCCGCCGGGCGGGTCTCCGCCGGCTGGCAAAGGCGTCATGTTGCGTCGCTTCCATCGGATCGCCTCCGGACGGTTGGTCGGCTTTCGTTATTTATATGAGGAGAAATGCCGATGACGCCAGTTAAAGGAATTGGGAGTCCGAACCAAGGCCGCAAGCGGATGCCGATCCATGTGCCGCCGAGCGCCGCCGCAATCCAGAGCCAGCCATGCAGGCTGGTCGAGGCAACGCCGGAGAAAAACGCGCCGATATTGCAGCCGAAGGCGATCCGCGCTCCGTACCCCATCAGCAATCCGCCGATGACCGCCGCCGCGAGCGAGCGCCACGGCAAGCGCGCTGCCGGCGTAAACCGGCCCGCGAAGCCCGCCGCCATCAAGGCTCCCAAAACAATGCCGAAGTTCATGACCGAAACCGTATCTTCGAAGATCGAATGGCCCAGCGCATATTCCTGATAGCCGCCGGTCCAAAACCACACACCCTCCGGGTTCCATCCAAAAAGCTGCGCAGCCTTCGCGCCCCAGAGGCTGAACGCCCAGGTAATGCTCCACGGATGCCCCGCCACCATCAGACTGAGCCAATTCAGAACCGCGAGCGCCAGCGCTCCCCAAAGGTATGGCCAACCGCCGGTCGCCAACCGCCGCCATTCGAAATCCGCGCGCTGCTCGGGCGCCTCGTCCTTCCCAAATCGCCTGAGGCCCCACCACAAGAGGCCGAGGAAAGCCAACTGCGCGGCCGCTGCACCCGGCCAGCCGATTTCCTCGCCGAGCACGATGGCGGCCCGGCGCGGGGTTTCGTTCCACCATTGCATGTCCAGACTGGCCCAAAAGGAGCCCGCGCAAAAGAACGCCAACGTGGCGACCATCCTTGTACTGCCGCCGCCCAGCGTGAACAGGGTGCCGGAGCCGCAGCCGTTGCCGAGCTGCATGCCGAGACCGAACAGAAAAGCCCCGACCAGAACCTGCAGGCCGAGCGGCGCGGCGGCCCCGGATACCTCGATACCGATACCGCTACCGCCGGCAAGCGTGGGCGCAAACAGCAGCGTCGCCACGCCCAACATGACGATCTGCGCGCGGACGGCGGCGGTATCGCCGTCGAGGAACATCCGCCGATAGGCCGCGGTGAAACCAAATGCCGCGTGATACAGTGCTACTCCGAGCAGCCCGCCGAGCCCCAGCAGCACCGGCAAGCGCCAGCCATGGGCGCTGGCCTGAACCGCGACCACGGCCAGGCCGGCGAGCCCGAAGGCCACCACCGGCCGCTGGACGCGCAGCACCGTCCTCGCGGGAGCGGACACCCCGCCCGCCCCTTACTGCGCGAGCGTCCGTGCGGCGATCTTTGCCCAGATGGCATCGAGTTCCTGGGCCATCTTATCGAGCTCGGCGCTGCCGTAGACCGCGAAGACAGCGCTAGGCTTGCGGTAGGTCAGGGTTGCCTTCCCGTCGGCATTCTCCGTCAGATAGAAGCGCAGGGGCGCTTCGATCCCGGCGGGGACGCTGGCCTTCAACATGCGGACCGCGAAATCGTTGCGGTAGACGCCCAGCACGAGATTGCCGGGGATCTCTATGCCGCGGTTTTTCGCGCCGGCGCTCGCGCTGGCGGCAGTGACGACATACATCCCATTGGCTTCGATCGCCGCTTCCAAACGCGTCCGTAATTCCCCAAACCCAAAGGATGTCGAGATGACCTCGGTGCCGGGATAGGGCGTGGCGTTTCCGGCAAGCGCGGCACCCGATGCCACGCTCGCGGTCACGAGCAAGACGCCGACAAGCCACATGTGGATCAGAAAATTCTTCATGAATCGGCTTCCTTCCGGCCTGTATATGGAAACCGCATTTAGCGCCCTCAAGATGGGACCTGAAAGGGCTCGGGCCATCAATTTAGCGCGAGCGCGACGTTACCAGACGAGGCGGCGTGTGACGTAGGTCGGGGTGGTACCGTATTGCCTGTAAAGCTTCTCCAAGCTTTGCGGCGTATGCGCGCCGGCGGTGCCTTCGTCGAGTTCGGGCCCATGGATTCCGTCCGAGACGAACAGCGAATCGATTCCCGCACCAACGGCGCCGGCGATATCGTGGAGGAGGGAATCGCCGATGGCCAAAATGCGCGCTCCCGCGGACACGTTGCCAAGGGCGGTACGGTAGGTCTCCGGCGTCGGCTTGCCGTGCCAGCGCACGAAACCGCCGAGCGCCTCGTAGCGCCGGGCGACCACGCCGGGGCATTGGACGAGTTCGCCTTCCGGCGTAATGCTGACGAAATCACCGTTCGAACAGACCAGCGGCAGGCCGCGTTCGACACCGCGCCGCAAGATCGCATCGTATTCCGGAAACCGATCCTTCTCCGTCCCGTTGAGCAGGATGAATTCCGCCGCTTCGATGCCGTCCACCGGCTCGAGGTCGAGCCCTTCGAAGAAGTACTCGTCCTTGCCCCACTGGAACACCAGGCACCTGGTGCCGAGACGCGCGTAAAAAGCGTCCGACCTCGCGTGGAGGCATTGCCAGACTTCCTCGCCCGAAGTGACGAAATCGTCGAACAATTCCGGATCAATCTTCATGCGCGACATATTCTGCTGCGTTGTCTTCGTCCGGCGCGAGGAATTCGAGAGAATGATCAGCCTCTTTCCGGCCTCTTTCAGGCGCTGCATCACATTGACGGCGGGGCCGTATGCTGTGTGGCCATCGTGGAGGACACCCCATTGGTCGACCAGGAAGACATCGTAGGCGTCGGCGACCGCACCGAGACCGATGATCGGCTGCGCGGCACTCACCACACGAATTCGCTCAGGGCGCCGATCAGCTCGACCTTCGCGTCGGCGGCGCGCGCCGCAATGCGCTCGCCATCCAAATCGCCGCCCGGCCCGACCAAATCGTCGCCGTGAATGCCCCGCGCCACCAACAGGGCATCGAGTCCGGCGGCATTGGCCCCCCGAATGTCGGTTGCAAAGGAATCGCCAATTCCCAAAATACGGCTCTTGTCCGCAATACCGAGCATTTCGAAACAGCCGTCGTAGATTTCGGCGTCGGGCTTGCCGTGCCAGCGCACGTCGCCGCCCATAGTCTCATAGCGTTCGGCAATAGCGCCGGCGCAGATCTGGCGAATTCCCCCCCGGATCACTTCGCGGTCCGGGTTGGCGCAGATCATCGGCAGGCCCCGGTCCAAAGCGGCGCGCAGCATTTCGTCGTAGGGCTCCGCCGTGGTCATCGCATCCCTGGGCCCGGTCACCAGCACAAAATCGGCCCGGCTCACCTCGTGGACCGCTTCCAGATCGAGCCCGTCCAAAGCGCCGCTGTCCCGATCGGGGCCCACCCGGAGGCAGGCCCGGCCCAGGGACCGGTACCACTCGTCCGGCCTCGCCTCCAGATAGCGCCAGGTCGCTTCGCCCGACGACATCACGCCGTCGTGGAGCGCTGCCGTGATCCCGAAGCCATGAAGCTGCTCGGCGACGATATGCGCCCGGCGCGGCGCATTGGAAAGGAAAACCAGCTTCTTCCCCGCGGCGCGCAGTTCCTGCAATGCGCCGATCACGCCGGGGAATACCGTTACCCCGTCATGGACGACACCCCACAGATCGAGGACGAACCCGTCGTAGCTGTCCGCGACCTCGCGCAGGCCGCGCATTACGGGCACGCTCATAGCCGTTCGCCCGCGACCAGGGGCGTGTTGGGCGGATCGTGGCTGAGGCGCGGTTCGCCGAAGAGATACCCCTGTCCGAAGTCGATGTTGTAGTCGAGCAGTTCGATTAGCATCTGCTCGGTTTCGATCTTCTCGACAATGAGGTCGATGCCGGCACTGTCGAGCCGCCGCTTGAGAGCGGCGATGTTCTCCGCGACGCCCGGGTTGTCGCCTCCTCGATCGGGCAGCAAGGTTCCGGCCTCGACCTTGACGAAATGAAAGCCCAATTCCGCCAGCGCCTCCGCATCGAAATCGAGATCGACAATCTGATCCATGCAGAAGCGGTAGCCGACCGTGCTCAGGCGTTCCACATCCTCGATGACCTCTTCAGGGTGCGCGGCGATATCGGCCTGGCTGAACTCGAAGACGATGCTTGGCGCCATTTCCTCGTTACGCTCCAGAAATTCCCGGAACTCCTGGAAGAATTCCCGATCCGCACGGGTTGTCGGGGATACGTTGCAGAAGAAACTTGTGGCGTAATCGTGTTTCTGGATTTTTTTCACCAATTGTATGCATCGAAACAGTAGCATGTTGTCGATCGCCTTGATCAGACCGGATTTCTTGGCGATTTCAATGTAGCGGTCCGGCGTGATGACCGCTCCATGAGCGTTGCGCACGGCGCTGAAGCATTCGAAATAGCGGTGCTTGCGTTGCGGCAGGCTGACAATCGGCTGCAGATAGAGGTCGACCCGGTTCTGTCGCAGCGCGTCGCGCATGATGTCCAGCATGTCGTTCTCGCTGAGCTTCACCGGCGCCATCGTCGTCGGGCTGCCAAACACTTCCTGATCGTCGATCGCCTTCTCGATCTTCGCTTCCTTAGGCAGCGGCGGCAAGGCATGGTCGGGCCGGCCGCTGCCGGTGGAATAGAGTTCCTCGACGAGGGCGTGCAGCACGCGGACTTCCGAGGCGACCTCCTGCAGTTCGCGCCCGCCTTCGGCCGCGTCCTGCCCGACATTCTCCATCGCTTCGTAGACCCGACGGACTTCGTCCCGGGTCCGCTCCAACTCCTCGTGCGCGCCGTCATAGGCGCGCCGCAATACCAACAATCGCCTAAGCGCCACATTCTCGTTATGCCGCCGCGCCATCACTTCATGCAGCAGCATACCCGCCAAAAGAACGATCGCGCCCAGCAGCCAGGCCGCGTTGTCCTCGATGTTCAGAACGCCTCCGGGGAAGGTATAGCCGACGATGGCCGCGACGAGCGCATAGCCGACGAATGCGAAAAAATGCGCGGTCCGGGACATGGAACGGTGACGCTCCCAACGGGCTAGAATCAGGCGGCAAGGTTACGCGGCGATACTTGCGCGCACAAGGCGTCGCGGATCATCCAAGGTCGGGGAAAACATGCAGCCCGTCGTCCCCCAACAGGAGCGGCTTGGCCCATCGCACCGCCGAGACCGGCACGTCTCCATAAAGATGGGGAAACAGGTCACCGCCACGCGCGGCCTCCCACTTCAAGGCATCCCCGAGCGCATCGGATTCGCAGGCGATAAGGACGAGCCCCCGTTCGCCCGCGCGATGCTTGGCGGCGCTTTCGCGCACCTGGGCGGCGGTCGAGAAATGGATGAACCCGTCGGCGCGGTCTTCGGCCGCGCCGCTGTAAATCCCCGTTGCCTCGGCGGCCTTCCATTCGGCCTCCCGGGCCATGTGAAATATCAATGCCATGGCGCGACGCTAACCGAGGGACCCACGGGCGGCAAGCCCCGCAAGAGCGGCCGGCGGCGATAAAATCGTATGTCTTTTTTACTTTACAACTCCTGCGATTAAGGTATTCTGAAAGAGAACATAACAAGAACATTTTGATTGGAGCAAACCATGGCCGTTGAAACTCTCAACGGCTGCCAAGGAGAAGGAATCCCGCACATGATGACCCACAACGATGTCTGGCGTGCCATCGATCTCTTAGCGGCACAAAATGGCCTGAGCGTCGCCGAATTGGCGCGCCAAGCCGGATTGGATCGCACGACATTCGCCAAGAGCAAACGCCGCCAGGACGGGCGCCCGCGATGGCCCTCGACGGAAAGCCTGTCCCGCGTGCTCAATGCGACGAATTCGAGCATGTCCCAATTTTCCACTCTTCTACGCGATTCGACGGATCGCTTCGCCACGCTTCGAATCCCGATCATCGGTTTTGCGCAGGCCGGACGCTCGGGATATTTCGACGATGCCGGCTATCCGGTCAGCGCCGGATGGGACACTCTCGACTTCCCCAATCTCGGCGATCCCAACGCCTATGCCCTGGAAATTTGCGGCGACAGCATGGAGCCCATCTATCGCAGGAAAGATGTCGTCATCGTCTCCCCGAATGCCGCGGTGCGCCCCCGGGATCGTGTCGTGGTCAAGACCGGACAAGGGGAAATCCTGGCCAAACAATTGATCAGGATGACGTCGCGCGAAATCCGTCTCGCCTCGATCAATCAGGCCCATGGCGACCTTGCCTTCGCATCGGCGGAGATCGACTGGATTGCGAGGATCGTCTGGGTCAGCCAGTAGCACGGGTTCCGGAATACCGCCCCGCCGCTCGACGCCGGGCGGCGGGACGGGCTATGCTGGGGCGGCACAATCCGGTGCGCGACGCTTTGCTGGGAGGCCATGTATGACGAGCTGGGTGTTTCACGACGGCGCTTGGACGGAGGGCGACCCCCCGTTGTTGACGGCGATGAGCCACGCGGTCTGGCTTTCCTCCATCGTCTTTGACGGCGCGCGAGCCTTCGAAGGCGTCGCGCCCGACCTCGACCTGCATTGCGAGAGGGCGCTGAACTCCTGCCGCGCCTTTGCCATGAATCCGACCCTCACCGGGCCGGAAATGGTCGAGATCGCGCGCGAGGGCGTTGCGAAATTTCCCGGCGACGCGGAGCTCTATATCCGGCCGATGTTCTGGGCGCAGGAAGGCTGGATCGCGCCGGACCCGGAGTCGACCCAGTTCGCCATGCTCGTCTATGAATTGCCGATGCCGCCGCCGACCGGATTCGGGGCCTGTCTCTCGACCCGCCGGCGTCCCGCCCCGGATCAAGCGACGACCGACGCCAAGGCATCCTGTCTGTACCCGAATGCCGCACGCGCGTTGAAGGAAGCCGCCGACCGCGGCTTCGCCAATGCGGTCATCCTCGACCCGATCGGCAATGTCGCGGAATTCGCCACTTCGAACTTGTTTTGCGTGAAGGACGGGGTCGCTCACACGCCGATCCCGAACGGCACGTTCCTGAACGGCATTACC
>JAYPOZ010000010.1:0-20698 GCA_038131165.1 Rickettsiales bacterium
CGGGGCGGCGGAGCGCGAGCTGTTCCCCGGCATGCCGCACGCCTTCGCGCGCGACTCCGGCCCCGAGACCGACCGCGCCATCGCGCTGATGAAGGCGTTCGTGGCCCGCCAGGTCGGCTGAGAGAGGAGCGTTCCATGATCTACGATTTCATCATCGTCGGCGGCGGCTCCGCCGGATCGGTGCTCGCGAACCGGCTCTCGGCCCGCAGCGCCAACAAGGTCCTGGTCTGCGAGGCGGGACAGGACACGCCGCACGGCAAGATACCGGACGTGCTCCTCGATAGCTATCCGGGCAAGGCCTATCTCGATACCCGCTTCCATTGGACCGAGCTCAAGGTCACGACCCAGGTCATCTCACACAACAATCCCGATGCCGACCGGCCGCCGCTCAGAAAATACGAGCAGGCCCGCGTGCTCGGCGGCGGCTCCTCGATCAACGGCCAGCTCGCCAATCGGGGCGCCCCCACGGACTACGACGAATGGGAGGTACGGGGCGCCAAGGGCTGGCACTGGGACGCGGTGCTGCCGTATTTCAGGAAGGTCGAACGGGATATGGACTTTGACGGTCCTTATCACGGCAACGAGGGCCGGATACCGGTGCGCCGCATCTTTCCCGACCTGTGGAACGGATATTCGAAGGCACTGGCCGAAGCCTACGAGCGGGCGGGCTATTCCTATCTGCCCGACCAGAACGGCAAATTCGAGGACGGATTCTTCCCGATCACCAGTTCGAACGCCTACGAGCGCCGGGTCTCCGCTGCGACAGGGTATCTCGATCCCGGCACCCGTTTGCGCGAGAACCTCACCATCTCGACGAATACCCAGGTCACGGAACTGCTGTTCGAGGGCCTGAAATGCGTCGGCGTGATGGCGCTGGTGGATGGCAAGGCGACGGAATTTCGCGCCAACGAAGTCATCCTTTCGTCCGGCGCCATTCATTCCCCGGCGCATCTGCTGCGGGCGGGCATCGGCCCCGCCATGCATCTCAACGATATGGGGATCGCGGTGCGGGCCAATCTTGCCGGCGTCGGCCAGCGGCTGATGGATCACCCGTCGATCGCCGTCGCGTCCTTCATCCAACCGTCAGGCCGGGTCAACGACTTCACCGGGCGGCACATGCTGATGGGGATGCGCTATTCCTCCGGCATCGGCGCCGCGCCGCCGGGCGACATGTTCGTGGCCGCGGTGGCGAAATCGGCCTGGCACGCGGTCGGCGAGCAGATCGCCTCGACCCTGATCTTCGTCAACAAGACTTATTCGGAAACCGGCCAGGTGCGCCTCGACTCAAAGGACTGGCGCGCCGAGCCCGCGGTCGAATTCAACCTGCTGTCCGACAAGCGCGATCTCGACCGCCTGACCGACGGGTTTCGCCGGATGGCGGCGCTGCACGAGGATCCAGCCATGAAGGCGGTCACCAGCGACGTCTTCCCCGCCAGCTACAGCGATAAGGTGCGCCAGATCGGCGTCGTGAACCGGAAGAACAAGTTCATGACCGACGTGATGGCGAAATTGCTGGATGGTCCGGCCGCATTGCGGCAAATGTTGATCCGCAAGTTCATCATGGAAGGGTTCACGCTGGAACAGATGATGACCGACGACGAGGCCCTGGAGGCTTTCGTGCGCAAGGCCGCCGTCGGCGTCTGGCATGCGTCCTGTACCTGCCGGATGGGATCGGACGACGATCCGATGGCGGTCACGGACACCGCCGGGCGGGTGCGCGGGATCGCAGGGCTGCGGGTGGTCGACGCCTCGATCTTTCCGGTCGTGCCCTGCGCCAATACCAATTTCCCGACCCTGATGACGGCGGAGAAGATCGCCGATGCGATCCTGAACGAACAGTAATTGCTTGGATTGGAAACGAACGATGGATGAGCAACGCGCCTTTTCGGGCATCAAGGTCCTCGATTTCACGCAGGGCATCGCCGGCCCGCACAGCACCATGCTGCTGGCCCAACACGGTGCCGATGTGATCAAGATCGATCCGCTCGGCGGCGACTGGGGCCGCTCCATGGGCGCGCTTTACGGCGACCACTGCGCGCATTCGATTGCCTTCAACCGGGGCAAGCGGTCGATCGCGCTCGACATGAAACAGCCGGAAGCGCTCGAGATCACCCGTAAGATGGCCGCCGAGTGCGACGTGCTGGTGGAAGCCTTCCGCCCCGGCGTGATGGCGAAATTCGGCCTCTCCTACGCCGACGTGAAGAAGGTCAACCCGAACGTCATCTACCTGTCCGTCACCGGTTTCGGACAGGAAGGCCCGAACAACGGTCTGCCGGTCACCGACGCCATCATCCAGGCCTATTCCGGATTCATGACCATCAACCGCGACAGCCAGGGCATCCCGAACCGGGTCAACATGATCCCGATCGATGTCGCGACCGGGCTCTATGCCTTCCAGGGTTTGTCGACGGCGCTGATGCGGAAATTCCGCTACGGCACCGGCTGCTATATCGACAACAGCCTGATGCAGTCGGCCGCCGCGTTCCAGGCCGCCAAGATCGCGGAATATTATCTGGAAGACGGCGAGGTCGCGCCGCTGTATGCGCCGGTCGGCACGATGAAGACGGCGAACGGCTACATGAACGTGACGGCGATGCGCGACCATCACTACGAAGCGCTCTGCGATATCCTGGGACTGCCCGAGCTGAAGACCGACCTGCGGTTCAATTCCCGCGAAATCCGCATCAAGAACGAGAAGGAGCTGATGGCGCTCATCCGGGCCGAGTTTGTGAAACAGCCCTCCGAACATTGGGCGAAACTGCTGACCGACGCGGGCGTCATGAACTCCATCGTGCAGGATCACGGCGACTTCATGAACCACGAACACACCAAGGCCGTGGAAGCGGTCGCCTATGTAGAGCATGACGGAGCGGGGATCGTGCCGATGCCGCATATTCCGGGCCTGCCGCGCATCGAGGGGCCGTCGCCGATGACCCATGCGCCGCATGTGGGCGAGCATTCCGTCGAGATCCTCAAGGAATGGGGCTACGGCGACGACGCGATCGCCGACATGCTGGCGAAGAAAGTCACCCTCGTGCCGAACCCGAGTGCCGAAGCGGCGGAATAGGTTTTCGGAGAAGTCTCGCCGATGACGATCGAGAAGCGTCGCGTCGGCGACATCGACGTCGCCTATCGCTGGGACGGCGTGCCGGACGGCCCGGTCGTGATGATGGCCCATGCGATGGGCACCAGCCACCGTATCTGGGACCGCCAGGTGTCGGCGCTTGCCGAGCGCTACCGTTTGCTGCGCTACGATTGGCGCGGGCACGGCGATACCGAGGCACCGAGCGGACCTTACAGCCTGGATCAATTCAACCGAGACGCCGTCGGCTTGATGGACGCCCTAGACCTTGAACGTGTGCATTGGATCGGCCTCTCGACAGGCGGCATGATCGGCCAGGGCCTGGGCATCTCTTTCCCGGAGCGGATTGCCTCCCTCACCCTCTGCAACACGACATCCCAGGCGGATGCCTGGTATCGCGACTGGGTCGCCGAACGCCACGCGGTGGTCCGAGAGGCCGGCATGGGTCCGGTCTGGGAGATGACGGAGCAGCTCTGGTTCACCGATGCGTTCTGCGCGGCCGCGAATGCCGACTACCGGGCGGTCCGCGACGTCTTCGTTCGCACTTCGGCGGCGGGCTATATCGGCGCGACGACGGCCGTCTCCGATCTCGATTACCGCGACCGGTTGCACCGGATCGCCGCCCCCACCCACATCATCGCGGCCCGCGCCGACACCGTGACGCCGATCGATCGGGCCGAGGTCTTGTGCCGCCTTATTCCAGGGGCGACGCTTTCCATTCTCGACGGTCGGCGCCACTTCTCTAATGTCGAGGCGCCGGCGGAGTTCAACGCCCTGCTCCGGCGCGGCCTGGACGAGATGGCGCAACGATGAAGAAGGACCGCCGATGGTAATGCAGACCCAGCGCCCGAGCGTCATGGCGACCCGCCACCTCGTGGTCTCCGGCCATTACCTGGCCTCGCAGGCGGGCTTCCAGATTCTCGAGGCCGGCGGCAACGCGGTCGACGCCGGCGTCGCGGTCGGCCTCGCGATCAATGTGCTGGAAAGCGAGATGACGGGCTTCGCCGGGGTGGCGCCCGCGATGCTGCGCATGGCGTCCGACGGCGCGGTGCGCAATTTCGTCGGCGTCGGTCCCTGGCCGCTGGCGCTGGATGCGGAGTATTTCCGCACCCGGCATAACGGGCTGGTGCCGGAGGGCATCCTGAACACCGTTGTGCCCGCGGCCCCCGACATCTGGCTGACCGCGTTGCAGCGCTTCGGCACCTTGTCGTTCGCCGACGTGGCGGCGGCGGCGATCCGCTTCGCCCGCGACGGCTTCCCGATGTATCCGCTGATGGCAGAGGTCCTGGAGGTGCACCTCGACGAGTACCGCGATCTCCCGGCGACGGCGAAAATTTTCCTGCCCGGCGGCCAGCTCCCCGAGGTCGGCGCGCTGTTCCGGCAATCCGATCTCGCCGGCACGCTCCAGTATCTCTGCGACGAGGAGAAGGCGGCGGCACGGGAAGGCGGACGCGATGCCGGCATCGACGCGGCACGGCGCGCCTTCTACGAAGGCGACATCGCGGAGGCCATCGTGCGCCAGCAGGTCGACGAGGGCGGGTTGATGACCCGCGACGACCTTGCCGGGTTCCGGGCCGAAATCGAGGACGCGACCCGCGCCCGTTTCGGCGACTACACGCTCTATGGCTGCGGTCCCTGGAGCCAGGGGCCGATGATCCTCGCCGCCGCGCAAATGCTGGCCGACCGGAATTTGGCGAAATGCGGGCACAACAGCGCCGCCTACGTGCACCAGGTGGTCGAAGCGATGAAATTGGCCGCCGCCGACCGCGAGGCCTATTTCGGCGACCCGGCACATATCGCGGCCCCGCTCGACCGGCTGCTCGCCAGGGACTACACCGCC
Organism: Rickettsiales bacterium; assembly: GCA_038131165.1. GTDB lineage: Bacteria > Pseudomonadota > Alphaproteobacteria > UBA8366 > UBA8366 > UBA6544. The sequence continues at coordinate 4,923 of JAYPOZ010000010.1, forward strand.
GCGCGCGCCGAGGAGATCGACCCGGCCCAGGCCAGCCCCGGCATGCCGCCCCCCGGCAAGATCGACGGCTGGGATTTGCCGGCATGGCAGCCGGACCCTTCTTCGGGCCCGGGACAGGCCGCGGCGAACCCGCTGGAGACGTCCTATTTCTGCGTCATCGACGAGGACGGAAACATGTTCTCCGCCACGCCGAGCGACCCGACCACCAGCGGCGCGGTCGTCCCCGGCACCGGCATCACCACTTCGCGATGGGGCTCGCGCGCGCATACCGGCGCCACTCATCCGGCCCGCGTCGGCCCCGGCTGGCGGCCGCGCATGTCCGCCAACCCGATGTTGGCGATCAAGCCCGGCGAGGTCATGTTGCCGCTGGGCTCGCCCGGCAGCGAGGTGCTGGGACAGGCGCAGTTGCAGGTGCTGTTGAATATCCTAGTCTTTGGCATGAATCCCCAGGCCGCCGTCGAAGCACCGCGCTTCGCGAGCCAGAGCTGGCCAGCCTCGGCCCTGCCGCATACCTATCATCCCGGCCGCCTCACGCTGGAACGCGGCATCGGCGCCGATGTCGGCGCCGCCCTCGAACAGAAAGGCCACGACATCCACTGGTGGCCGAACCGGGAATGGCGCGCCGGATCGGTCTGTACGATCCGCGCCGACCGGAAGACCGGCGTGCTGCACGCCGGCGCCGACCCGCGCCGGACCGCCTATGCGGTCGGATGGTGAAGCGCTGCAAAGGAAAGACAAAACCCTCAGACCCTGGAGAGAAAACCCCTATGCATTACGACTGCGTGAAGAACGAACACGGACTGAAATTCGATCCGTTCAAGGCGCTGGTGGCGCCGCGCCCCATCGGCTGGATTTCCTCGATGGACGAGAACGGCGTCCTCAACCTCGCCCCCTATAGCTTTTTCAACGCGGTGAGCGACAAGCCGCATTACGTGTATTTCACTTCGGCGCACCGCAAGGACAGCCTGCGCAACATCGAGGCGACCGGCGAGTTCACCTGCTCGCTCTCGACCATGGACACCCAGGACGGCATGAATATCTCCTCCGCTCCCGTGGATGCCCTGGCCGACGAGTTCGCCCTTGCCGGCCTCGATACCGCGCCGTCGCAGTTCGTCAAGCCGCCGCGCGTCGCCCGCGCGCCCGCGGCCCTCGAATGCAAGTTCTGGAAGACGGTCGACCTGCCCGACGTCTCGCCGGACCGCGAGAAGGGTCATTTCATCGTCATCGGCGAGGTCGTCGGCATCTATATCGACGACACCTTCATCAAGGACGGCATCGTCGATACCGCCGCCATGCGCCCGATCGCCCGCATGGGATATATGGACTACGCGGTGGTGACGCCGGAGACCGCCTTCACCCTCAACCGGCCGGTCGTCAAGGAAGACGGTTCCGTCGAGAGTCCGGAAGGCGAGTGGGACGGCGTCTACCGCTAGGCGTCAGCGCAAGCCGTCCTTGCCCTCGGCGTCCTGGGCCTCCAGGCCGCCGACGCGTGGCAGCGGGCGGCCGGAATCGGTAACCGCCACCGCGACCAGAATCTCGTCGGCGCGCGGCGCGTCGTTGACCCAAACCTCCATGCCGTCGAAGTGGCTGCGGACATAGGCGGCGTCCTTGTGGCCGAGCGGAATGTCGAGGGTCTGCCCCGGGCCGCCGCGCTTCTTCGAGGACGGGACCAGGGCGGCCCCCTTTTCCACGGCGGCGCGCAGCGGGGCGCCCAGGCGCGGATGCAGGATCGCCGCCGCGTGTTCCAGTTCGCCGTCGACGCCAACCAACGCCGCCTTGCCGTAACTCTCGACCTCGCCCGGCGCCACGCCCAGCGCCATCACCGCGCGCTCTCCCAGCAACTCGCCAAGCTCGGCGCCGATCTCCATGAGGTCCGAAAGGTCCTCCACATAACGCCCCGCGAAGGGGTTGACGATCACCGCGATGGCGGCCGCCCGGCGCGTCGGCGGATCGACCGCGCGGCCCATCTCGCGGTGGATTTCATCGGTGACGGTCACCAGTTTGCGGATCACCGCCTTTTGGCTCACCGGTTGTCCTCCAGGATCATCGCCGCCGCCTTCTCGCCGATCATGATCGTCGGCGCGTTGGTATTGCCCGTCGTCAGGGTCGGCATGATCGAGGCGTCGGCGACCCGCAGCCCCTGTATGCCGTGCACCCGCAGGCGCGGGTCGACGACGGCGGCGGGGTCTTCGCCCATCTTGCAGGTCCCGACCGGGTGATGGATGGTGCCGCCGTGCTCGCGGGTGAACTGGCGGATTTCGTCCCGCGTCCGAACGTCCGGGCCCGGCGCGTATTCGCCGAGGCTGACTTCCTTGAGCGCCGGCGCGTCGAAGATGCGGCGGGTGATCTCGACCCCCGAGACCAGCACGCTGACGTCGTTCTCGTCGGTGAGGTAAGCGGGCGTGATGGCCGGGTCTTCCATGGGATCGGCGGTGCGCGCCATCACCTTGCCGCGGCTCTCCGCGCGCACCGGAATGGCGGTGACCTGCACGCCGGGCTCCTTCTCCAGCGCCCCCTGTCCGGTGTCGATGGGCGTCGCCGGGGTGAACGAGAGCTGCAGGTCCGGGCTCGCGAGGCCGTCGCGGCTACGGCAGAAAACCATGGCGCTGGTCACGCCGAAGGTCAGCGCGCCGTTGCCGAACAGCAGATACTTGGCGACTTCCGGCACGACGCGGGGAAAGCGCGAGAGCTGGTTCATGGTGATCTCGCTCGGCCGCACGTGATGCTTGAGCCGGGCGCCCCAATGATCGGCGAGATTGCCGCCCACCCCCGGCAGGTCGTGGCGAACCTCGACCCCGATGCCCTTCAGATGCGCCGCCGGACCAATGCCGGAGACCTGCAGCAGATGCGGCGAATTATAGGCGCCGCCGCTCAGGATCACTTCCCGGGCGGCGCGGATCTCCTTCTCCCGCCCGCCCTGGCGGTAAGTGACGCCGACGCACCTCGTGCCCTCGAAAAGCAGCCGTCCGGCCCGCGCCCCGGTGATCACCTCGAGGTTGGGATCGTCGCGCACGGCGCGCAGATAGGTCTGCGCCGTCGAGCCGCGAAAGCGCCCGCGCCGCGTCATCTGCGAATAGCCGACACCTTCCTGGCGGCCGCCGTTGTAGTCCGGCGTCAGCGGGAAGCCCGCCTGTTGCGCCGCCTCCACAAACCGGTGGGTCAGTGGCAGGATGGTGCGGTAATCCTCGACCTCGAGCGGCCCCTCGCCGCCGCGGAATTCCGGATCGCCGCCCTGCTTGTAATGCTCCGACTTTCGGAAATACGGCAGCACGTCCTCGTAGGACCAGCCCCGGCAGCCCATTTGCGCCCAACCGTCGTAGTCGGCGGCGTTGCCGCGCACGTAGAGCATGCCGTTGATCGAGCTGGAGCCGCCGAGCACCTTGCCGCGCGGCAGGGTGATCCGCCGCCCGCCGGCGCTCTCGACCGGCTCCGCCGAGAAGTTCCAGTTAACCTGGGAATCGTACAGCAGCGGCCGCAAGGCGGCCGGGACGTGAATGCGCCAGTTGCGGTCCTTCGGCCCCGCCTCCAGCAGCGCGACTCTCGCACCCCCCTGCACCAGACGGCAGGCGACTGCGCAGCCTGCCGAGCCCGCGCCGACGATGACGTAATCCGCCTGCATCACGACCACTCCGCTTGCCGTTTTTCGACGAAGGCACGGCCGCCCTCCTTGCGGTCCTCGGAATTCATCACCCGGTTCTGGACGATTTCCGTCAGCTGGTCGAGCGCCGCATAATCGAGATTGCCGCCGCGAACCATCAGCTCCTTCATCCCTTGAACCGCGGCCGGGCTCAGGCTGCTCAGCCGCTCGGCGGCCTTCTCGGCCTCCGCCATCAACTGGTCGGCGGGCACGATCTTGTTGATCAGGCCGACCTCGTACGCGCGCTTGGCATCGACCCGCTCCGCCAGCAGCAGCAATTCCGAGGCGATCGCCCAGGGCATCATGCGCGGAAACCAGGCCGCCGGGATGGTGGCGATTCCCCATTGCGGCTCGGGCAGCCAGAACGAGGTATCGGGCGCCGCGATCCGGATGTCGGCGTCGAGCGCGATCCACATGCCGTAGCCGACGACATGGGAGTGCAGCGCGCTGACGATGGGTTTGTAGACCCGATTCGCGCGGGTGATGTCGGGATAGTCGCCGGTGTAGCGGTAGTGGGTCGGGGCCCCGCCCGAGAGGTCGGCGCCGGCACTGAAACAGCGCCCGTTGCCCGACAGGATGGCGACCCGCAGCGCCGGGTCCTGCTGGAAGTCGTCCCAGATGCGGCCAAGCTCCTCGTGCATGGTCTGGTTCATGGCGTTGAGCTTATCGGGGCGGTTCAGCCTGACATGAGCGATGTGCCCGCGTTTTTCGTACTCGACCGTCGTCAAATCCATCCTCTGCCTCCTGTCAGTTCCCACGAAAAAACAAGGCCGCCGGCGTCGCCGGGGCGGTTCAATCGACCCCTTCGACGATTCGGAAGTCGCGCACCGCGCCGTCGCCGAGAGCCGCGACCGCGGCCTGATACTCCGGGCTCTTATAAGCCGCGAGCGCGGCCTCGAAACTCGGAAACTCGACCAGCACGGTTCGCTCGGCCAGGCCGTCCTCGAACGCCTCGACGCGGCCGTCCCTGGCCAGGATATCGGCGCCCTGCGGCAGCATCGCCTTCGGCGCCAATTCGGCATACCGCTTCAATTTTTCGGAATCGCGGATTTCCCGGTAGCACACCACCAGATAGCCCTTCGCCATCGCCACCTCCCTTTCCGTCGCCAGTGCACCAGAAAGACTATGTCGCCGAGAGTCGCCGCCAATCTGGGCGGCGACAATTCGGCGCCGAGCGCTGAGGGCGGGGCGGATTGTGATAGGTGGCGGAGGGAGTGGGATTCGAACCCACGTTAGGGAGTTACCCTAAACACGCTTTCCAAGCGTGCGCCTTAAGCCACTCGGCCATCCCTCCGATGCCGTATTACGGCAGCGCGATACTTAACCGACCGTCCGGAAGAGAGCAAGCGAAGCGCACGGGTGGATTTCGGAGTGCCGCCGCGCCGAAAGAAATGCTAACCTTGGCCGGACGGCACCTTTCCTTCAGTCACATCAGATCGGCAGACATGTCCATACTCCGAATCCTTGGCCGCCTTGTCCTGGCCCTCGCCTGCGGCGAATTTCTGTTCGGCCTTTGGATCTGGCTGGCGGGGCACGACGTCACCCGCAGTGCCGGCGAGCTTTGGTACAAGCTGGCGCCCGGTTCGCTCAATCTGAGCCAAGCCATCGTGCAGCGCTATCTCCACCCGGAAATCTGGGAACGGGTCGCCGTGCCGCTGCTCCTGATGCCGTTCTGGGAGGCCGTCGTCTACCTCTTCATCGTGTTTTTCGTCCTCGGCAGCACGCTGGTGTTCTTCGCCCGCCGACGGCGCGTGCGGCCGAGCGAGCGGTCCTGAGGGACGCGCGTTCCCGACCGCGCACGGCATCGCGCACAGCTCAGTCCGGATATCCCGCCAGCGCCCGCACCGCCGCCGCCGTAAGCCCGGCCGCCCGCATCTCCGCCAGGGTCCGCGCCTTGTCCCGTTTGGCGAAGCGCCTGCCGTCCTCGCCGACCAGCAGTGGATGATGGCTATAGGCGGGCGCCGGCAGCCCGAGCAATGCCTGCAGCAGCCGGTGGACATGGGTCGCCTCCAGCAGGTCCTCGCCGCGCGTGACCAGGGTCACCCCCTGTACGGCGTCATCGACGACGACCGCCAGATGATAGCTGGTGGCGATATCCTTGCGGGCGATCACCACGTCGCCGAACAGCGCCGGCGTCACGTCGATGCGCCCGCGGCCCCGGTCCTCGAAGCCGAGCGGACCGCAGCGCCGCGCCGCGCGGGCGGCGTCCAGCCGCAGCGCGTGCGCCTCCCCCGCCGCGATCCGGTCCCGGCGTTCCGCCGCCGAGAGCCCCCGGCAGGTGCCCGGGTAGAGCGGTCCTTCGCGGCCGTGCGGGGCCTGGCCGGCGCGGGCGATCTCGCGCTCGATGTCCCGGCGGGTGCAGAAACACGGATAGGCCAGATCCTCGGCCCGCAGGCGTTCGAGCGCCGCCCGGTATTCGCCGAGATGATCCGATTGCCGGCGCACCGGCGTCTCCCAGTCGAGGCCGAGCCAGGCCAGATCCTCGAAAATCGCGGCTTCGAACTCGGGCCGGCAGCGGGTGCGGTCGATGTCCTCGATCCGCAGCAGGAACCGGCCGGAGTCCTGCCGCGCCGCGCGCGCCGCGAACAGCGCGCTATAGGCATGGCCGAGGTGCAGCCGGCCGCTCGGGCTCGGCGCGAAGCGCGTCACCGTCTCGCTCATGATATTGGCCCGCTCATGACTCTGGCCGTATACGCCGCCTTGGCGTAAGTCAATCCGCATGACACCGGCCTTCATCCAGGACGCCCTGCGGGAGCTCGCCGGGCGCGACGCCGACATCGCCGCCGCCTTGCGGGAGGTCGGCTATCCGGCGCCCCGCAACCGCGCGCCCGGCTTTCAGACCTTGATCAACATCATTCTCGGCCAGCAGGTCTCGACGCAATCCGCCGCCGCCATCCGGGCCCGGCTCGAAGCCGCCGTCGACCCGCTGACGCCGGAGGGGTTTCTGGCGGCCGGCGACGACGTGCTCCGGGGCGCCGGGCTCAGCGGCCGCAAGGTCGAGTACGGCAGAAGCCTCGCCGAGGCGATCCTGGACGGCACCCTGGAGACCGGCCGGCTGGCGGAACTCGACGACGCGCAGGTGATGCAGGCGATCACCGGCATTCGCGGCCTCGGCCCGTGGACCGCGGAGATCTATATGCTGTTCGCGCTCGGCCGCGCCGATGTCTGGCCGGCGGGCGATCTGGCCATCCAGGTCGCGGTCCAGAAGCTCAAGCGCATGCGCAAACGCCCCGACCGAAAGCGCCTCGAGACCGTGGCCCGGCGCTGGCGGCCCTATCGCGGGGTGGCGGCGCTGTTTCTTTGGCATTATTACAAAGGGGCGCCCTGAGCCGAGATACCCTGAGCCCACAGGAAGGAAATGCGATGACCGATACCCCAGCGCTCGACGGACCCCGCTACGGCCCGGCCGCGGGAGGCGCCCCGCAACAGATCATCATGCTGTTGCACGGGGTCGGCGCGGACGGCCGCGATCTGATCGAAATGGCGCCGCACCTCAGCCAGATTTTCCCCAACGCCGCGTTCGTCGCGCCGAACGCCCCCAACCGCTACGATCAGGGCCTGTCGGGCTATCAGTGGATCTCCAGCGGCCTGCGGGTCGAGGCGGAAGCGGTCGAGGCGATCAAGGCCTCGGCGGCGATCCTCGACCGGTTCATCGACGAGGAACTGGCGCGCGCCCGGCTCGGCCCGGAGAAGCTGGCCCTGGTCGGGTTCAGCCAGGGTACGATGATGAGCCTCTACACGGCGCCGCGCCGGCCGCATCCGATCGCCGGCATTTTGGGTTACTCCGGACGTCTCGTCGGGGCCAATCTCCTGGCCGCCGAGGTCAGGAGCCGCCCGCCCGTCTTCCTCGCCCATGGCGCGATGGACCCGGTGCTGCCGATCGAATGCATGACTTCGGCGGAGGAAATCCTGACCCAAAACGGCTTCTCGGTGCAGACCCTGCGCTGTCCCCATCTCGGCCACAGCATCGACGAGGACGGGCTCGTCCAGGGCACGCAGTTCCTGCGCACCGTGCTCGGCGTCTGAAGGCGATGCCGCTGCGGAACCGGGTGACCCCCCGGGGGCTCCTCGAAGCCGACTCGGCGCGCGGCGACTTCATGGGCAACCGGGGCATTCTGCACGGCGAGGACCGCCGGCTCGGCAAGCGCCGCTGGGCGCACAAGACGTGGATCATCTGCCGCACCGAATTCCGCGGCCGCCGGCGCCGCGTGATGACCCCGCATCGCTACACGGAGTTGTTCTTTCTCGACGAGGCCGTCGCCGTCGCGGCGGGGCATCGGCCGTGCTACGAATGCCGGCGGCAGGATTTCCGGGCCTGGCAGGCGGCGTGGCAGCGCGCCGCAGCACTCGCCGCGCCGCCCCGGGCCGGGGAGATGGACGCGGTCCTGCACCGGGAACGGATCGACCCCGAAACCCGCCGCCAGCGCGTTTGGGAGAGCGCGCTCGACCCGCTGCCGGACGGCACCTTCGTCCTCTTCGGCGACGTCCCGCATCTGGTGCGCGGCGGCGACCTTTTGCCCTGGCGCCACGCCGGGTACGGCGCCGCCCGCCCCCGGCCGCACGCCGCCCATGTGCCGGTTCTGACGCCGCCGGCCGCGGTCGCGGCTTTGCGCGCCGGCTTCCGGCCGCGCCTTCACGCCTCGGCGAGTCCCCTCAAGATATGACACTGACGTGAATTTTTTACCGAGTCGCGCTCAACATCTTGTGTCTGCCGATCTTTTCGGCTATCTCAATACCATCCACCGGCAACGCAAAGGAAACGGGGGAAACGACAGGTGGCTTGGGGTTCCAAGGAAAATCCGGCCCTGGTGTTGAATGCGGACTTCCGTCCGTTGAGCTATTTTCCTTTGTCGCTTTTCTCCTGGCAGGATGCCATCAAGGCGGTGGTCACCGACCGGGTCAACGTGATCTCCGAGTACGATACCGTGGTCCGCTCGCCATCCTTCGAACTGCGCCTGCCCAGCGTCATCTCCCTAAAGGAATACGTTCCCCGGCTGCGCAAGCCGGCCTTTACCCGCTTCAACGTTTTTCTGCGCGACCGCTTCGCCTGCCAGTACTGCGGCGTGGCGCTGCCGTCGCACGAGTTGACCTTCGATCACGTCATCCCGCGCTCGCGCGGCGGGCGGACGACCTGGGAGAACGTGGTGACCGCCTGCGCGCCCTGCAATCTGCGCAAGGGAGGCCGCATGCCGCGCGCCGCCGACATGGTGCCGAAGCGCACGCCGGCGCAACCCTCGGTCTGGGAAATGCAGGAGAACGGCCGCCTGTTTCCGCCCAACTTCCTGCACGACAGCTGGCGCGATTACCTGTATTGGGACGCCGAGCTCGACCCCACCTAGAGGCCCCGGCTCACAGGCGGGTGGAAAGCCAGATCGCCAGTTTCGAGCCGGCCTTGACGACCGCCGACAGCGCAAGATAACCCGGGGCGCGCTCGGCGCCGCGCTCGAGCGCCGTGTCGCGGTGCGCCAGTTCCTCGGCTCGGAACGCTTCGATGGTGGCTTTCAGCTCGGATTCGTCGGCGCCGAGCCGCGCGGCCTGTTCGCGGTAATGACCGTCGATGACCTCCTCGACCGCGACCGTGCAGGCCATCGCGGCCCGCGGGCCCATCCGCGCGGTCAGGGATCCCAGCGCAAACCCGGCCACCCGCCAGAGCGGCGAAAGCAGCGTCGGCCGCACCCGGCGCTCGACGATCAGGGTCTCGAAGGTCTCCAGGTGGCGCTTTTCCTGCGCCGCCATTTCCAGCACCGCGTCGCGGTCGGGCCCCGGCGCCAGCACCGAGAGTTGCCCCTCGTAGATGCGCACCGCGCCGAATTCGCCCGCATGGTCGACGCGGATCATCGCCTCGACCCCCGCCGCCGTATCGCCCGGCAGATAGGCCGGCCCGGGTTTCCCTTTTGCCCGTTCCGTCATGGGCCGGCATTCCGGGTGCCGGCGTTCCGGGTGCCGGCGTCCCGGTATTTCCAGGTCAGAAAGACGCCCCCGAGCCCCGCGGCGAAAGACAGGAGCGCGTTGTATCCCGCCATCGAAATGCCGAACAGCGACCACGGTATCTCGTCGCAGCGCACCACCGGCGCGCTCATGATCTGGCGCTTCAGCGCCTCGAGCGTCATCGGCGCGTCGGAGACTCCGCCGCAGGACGCCAGGCCCGGCCACCAATGCTGTTCGCCGCCGACTTTAACGGCGGCGACCCCCGCACCCCCCACCACCCCGGCGGAAGCGAGCAGCCCCACCACCCGGCCCAGGGCCCGGCCGCGCAGTACGCGGGCCGCGGCGCCGAGGGCGATGGCGGCCCACCACGGCCAGCGCTGGTAGAGGCAGAGCGCGCAGGGCTGCAATCCGCCGAGATACTGAAACCCGTAGGCCGACCCCAGGGCGATGATGCCGAGGAGGGCCTGCATTTGGGCCACGGTCTGTAATCTCGCGATTTCCGGCATTCTCGGCAATTCCGGCCGTCCCGTTACAGCAGCTTCAGCAGGGCGAACCCGCCGACCAGCAGGATCACGAAGACTATACTCAATAATTCGAGGCGTTTCTCGACGAATTCGCGGATCGGCGGCCCGAACTTCCACAGCAATGCCGCTTCCAGAAAGAAGCGCGCGCCCCGGCTCAACACGGAGGCGATGACAAAGGTCAGCGGATCGAGCATGAAGACGCCGCTCAGGATGGTAGCGATCTTGTAGGGAAACGGGGTCAGTCCCGCCATCGCGACGATCCACGCGCCGTATTGGTCGCTCTTCAGTTTGAATTCGTCGAAGCCTGCGGTCAGGCCATAGAACTCGACGATGCGGTACCCGACGGATTCGTAGAGGAAATAGCCGATCGCATAGCCCGCGAGCCCGCCCAGCACCGAGGCCACGGTGCAGACGGCGGCGATGCGCCAGGCCGCGGCCCGGTCGGACAGGACCATCGGCACGATCATCACGTCGGGCGGGATCGGGAAGACCGAACTTTCCGCGAAGGAGACCAGCGCCAGCCACCAGATCGCCTGAGGATGCGCCGCCAGATCGATGACCCGGTCGTAGAGCCGTCTAATCATGCGGCGCGGCCCGACGCACTAGGACGGGGCACCGAAAGACTGCTGCGGGACGCCCCGGTTGAGCGACAAATGCGTGTGATTGGCCTTCCAGGGCGCGTCGATCCCGTCGCGCTGCAGCCCGACCGTGGCCCGACCGGGCCGCGGGTAGGACTCGCCGTTCTCATGGAACCCTGTCGAAGTCCAAACCAGTACGGCGATCGCGAAGAGCCGGTCCGGCGAGACCCGTACCTGCAGCGTTTCCGTCATGAAGCGGAAATCCCGGATCGTCGGCCAGATGCTCATCCATTGTTTCTCGACAAGATTGTCGCGGCCCTCGACCGTATCCATCCAGGTGCCGAAGCCGACGACATTGTCCGCCATCATGGGCCGGGCCGATTCGAAATCGACCGCCGCCACATATCCGCTCCAGGTGTCGAACCAATCCTTGATGGAGGCGCGATCCGCCTCGTTCTCCGCTGATGTGCTCATATCCGTTTTCCAACCGTTGCGCCGTGTCGAATGTACTATACGGCCCGACGCGCAATTGGAAATGCCAAGTGGCGGCTATTGCCCCTCGGGCGCCTCGGAAACGCGGAGAATCCCGCGGCGCAGGGTCGCGAAGCGCTGTTCGGTCGATTGGTGCAACGGATTCGCCCGGTCGACCAGCGTGCGGGAGATGCCGGCCCAATCGTCCGGATCGAGCAGGCGCAGCGCCTCCGGAAACAGATAATCCTCCTCCAATCTGATGTGGAGGCGATAGGCGTCGAGGAAGCCGCCGAAAACATGGGTCACCAGGTCGCGCGACATGGTTTCGTCCCGCATCAGCCGCTCGACCGTCTCGTGCACATGGCGGGTTTGCCCGCCCAGCCTCTGATGCGCCGCGCTCAGATCGGCAATCCCCGCATCGAGATTGGGCTGGCGCTCGACCATCACCGCGTAGATCGCGTCTTCCTTGGGATGATGACAAGCCTCGGGATAGTCGAGGCAATAGTCCATGATCTCCTGCAGCAGGTGATAATCCGCGACGTCGCCGGCGTCGAAGACCCGTATTTCCTGTTCGATCAGGTCCAGGATGCGGCTCATGCTCGTATGTTCGTCTTGCAGCTGACGGATGATTTCAGACATGCCGCTCTCCCGATGCTTTCGGCTGGCCCGACACTCGCCCGGCACTCTAGCGTCCGGCGCCGGCCGCTGCCTTGACATGGCTCAAGCGGGCTTATCTTGATGAAGGCCTCACTGGACGGAAGGAATACATGGTTTTACCGCTGGAAAACATTCGGGTTCTCGACCTCACCCGCGCCGCCGCGGGGCCGTTCGCCACCATGATTCTGGGCGATCTCGGCGCCGACGTGGTCAAGGTGGAGCCGACGCCGAAAGGCGACATGACGCGGCTTTGGGGCCCTTACGACCACGGCATCGGCGTCTACTACCTCAGCATCAACCGCAACAAACGCTGCCTCGGCGTCGATTTCCGCACCGCCGAGGGGCTGGAGACGCTGCGGCGTATGGCGGCGAAGGCCGATGTGGTGGTGGAGAATTTCAAGCCGGGCACGGCGGAGGACATGGGACTCGGGTACGATGACGTGAAAGCGGCCAATCCCAAGGTGATCTACGCCAGCATCTCGGGCCTCGGGCGCACGGGGCCCTATGGCTCGTGGCCCGGCCTCGACCAGATCGCACAGGGCATGTCCGGCATGATGAGCCTGACCGGCCAGCCGGACGGCGAGCCGACCCGCTACGGCGTGCCGATCGGCGATTTCACCGCCGGCATGTGGTGCGCGCTCGCGGTGACGGCGGCGGTCGCCCAGCGCCACGTCACCGGCGAGGGACAGCGGGTCGAGACCTCGCTGCTGGGCGCGCTTGTCGGCCTGCTCAGCGTGCAGGGCCAGCGCTATCTCAGCAACGGCGACGTGCCGGGCCGGGCCGGCAACGACCATCCAACGATCTACCCTTACGGCGTCTTCGAGGCCAGGGACGGCGCGCTGAACGTGGCGACGGCGCGCGAGGAACACTGGCAGCGCCTTTGCGCGGTGCTGGGCATGGAAGCGCTGCTGGACGACCCGGACTACGCCAGCAACACGAAGCGGATGGAGAACAAGGAAAAGCTGCGGGACGTACTCAACGCCCGGTTCCGGACCCGCGACGCCATCGAGTGGACCAAGGACCTGATGGAAGGCGGCGTGCCGTCCGGGCCGATCTACACGCTCGACAAGGTTTTCAACGATCCGCAGGTGATCGAACAGGGCATGGTGGAGCGGGTCCAGCACCCGACCATCGGCGCGCTCGACCTGCTCGCCAACCCGATGAAGATGGACGCGTTCGAGGGCAAATCCGTCCGCAGGCCGCCGCCGCTGGTCGGCGAGCACAACGCGCAGGTTCTGGCGGAGTACGGCTTCACGGCGGAGGAGATCGCCACGCTGCAGGGCGCGAACGCCATCGGCGCGGAGACATAGCAAAGCCGGACGGCCGATTGGCCAGCCGAAGACTCGCTCTAAGTACGTGCTTGGTTGATTTTAAACGGAGGGCGCAGATCATGTCCGAAGCCGCGGTCATCGAATTTCCCCAGGACGGGCGGCCGTCCGACATCAGTCCGGAAGAATGGCAGGCGCGGTGCGAGCTGGCCGCCGCCTATCGCCTTTGTCACCTATACGGTTGGACCGATCTGAACAACACGCACCTCTCGTTGCGCGTGCCGGAGACGACCGATCACTTCCTGCTCAATCCCTTCGGCATGTTCTTCGAGGAGATCACGGCCTCGTCGTTGATCAAGGTCGACGGCGACGGGAATCTACTTGGCGACAGCGATTATCCCATGAACCCGGCCGGCTTCGTCATCCACGGCGCCATCCATATGTCGGGAGACGACCGCCACTGCGTCCTCCATACCCATAGCCGCTACGGCACCGCCGTCTCCATGCAGAAACACGGGTTGCTGCCGAACAGCCAGAAGGCGCTGACGATCATGGGATGGGTCGGCTATCACGATTTCGAGGGACCGGCGGTCGACGCCGGCGAGCAGCCGCGCATCGTGAAGGACATCGAGGGCAAGTCGATCCTGATTCTGCGCAATCACGGTCTGCTGTCCGTCGGCAAGACGGTGGGCGAGGCGTTCGTCTTCCTCTATCGGATCGAGACCGCCTGCCGCCATCAGATCGACGCCATGACCGGCGGGGCGGAATTGCAGCCCATATCGGCGGCGACGCAGCAGAAGTCCATCGACATGGGCCTCAGCATGTACGGGCCCGGCGGATTCATCGAGGCCGGCAAGGAATGGCCGATGCTGTTGCGCCAGCTGGAGCGCGCCGGCATGGACGACTACGCCCGATGACCCTGTACAAGGGGTCCTGCCACTGCGGCGCGGTCGCCGTCGAGCTGGAGACCGAGACCGATCCCGCCGACATCGAGGTGCGGGAATGCCAGTGTTCCTTCTGCCGCGCCCACGGCGCCGTTTCGGCCAGCGATCCGAACGGGCGCATCCGCTATATCGAGCAGGAACCGGGGGCGATCCACCGCTATCGGTTCGGCACGAAATCCTGCGACTTCCTCATCTGCCGGAATTGCGGCGTCTATCTGGGCGCCACGATGGAAGGCGACGGCACGCCCGGTTATTCGACAACCCAGATCAAGCATTTCGAAGACAGGGCGCTGTTCACCAAGGCGGCCAAACATCCCGACTACGACGGCGAGCCGCTGGACTCGCGCCTCGCGCGCCGGCGCCGGAACTGGACGCCGATCGCCGGCTAGAGAATACGACCTTTGGAGGAGCTATGACCGCGCCCGATTTGGCTTATGTGGCCCTTGTCGTCGACGAGCCCGAGACCAGCGCCGCGATCTTCGAGAAGGATTTCGGCCTGCCGCGACAGGACTTTTCCTGCGGTACTTCCAACGTACCGATGATCTCCGTCGGCCGCTCCGCCATGGCCTTCTTCCGGCCGGACGATCCGTTCCTGGGATCGGATGCGCAGAAGGGCGTTCATCACGTCGCCATCGCCACCGCCGACCCCGAAACGGCCGCGAAAAATTCCGGCGTCGCGATTTTCGGCGGTGCATCGCGCGGCATCGAAGGCAGAACACAGATCGCCTTCGCGCGGGACGCGACCTGCGGCATTCGCGTGCGCTATACGGAGCCGCTCGGCCTGCCCGCCGCATCCTCCGAGATCGTTCAGCGCATCGACCATCTGGGGGTCGCCTCCGCCGACAACCGGGCGGCGCGCGCGGTCTTCATCGACAAGCTCGGCTGCGTCTACGAAAGCCAGCAGACCGACAGCGAAGTGGAGACGATTTCCGAGAACTTTACCTCCGACACCTATAATTACATCTTCCACACGCGGCCCTCGCAATTGATCGGCAGCATGCGGGTAACCTTTATTACCGTCGGCGATACGGAGTTCGAATTCATCCAGGACCTGACGACCGGCGTCGAGGCGGACGAAGCACGCCACGACGCCGCCGGCACGACCCGCGGCGACCGCAGCGCCATCGCGCGCTACATCGCGTCGCGGGGTGCCGGCCTGCACCACATCGCCTTCAAGACGCCGGATGTGGCGGAGAGCCTTGCCAGAATCAAGGCGGCCGGGCACCGGACCATCGACACGGTCGGACGGCCCGGATCGCGGCGCGCGCTCATCGGTTTCATGCACCCCACCATGATCGGCGGCGTGCTGATGCATTTCGTCGCGCGGGAGGAGGTTTGATCATGCCCGGTTATGCAATGAACTATCTCGCCCTGGCGGCCCGGGACGTCGAGGCCGCCTGCCGGTTCCTCGGCGGGTCGCTCGGACTGCGGCGCACGGACTTTATGCTGGAGGGCCGCAGCATTCCGTTCTTCGGCATCGGCAGGTCTGCGGTCGCGTTGTTCGAGCCGGACGATCCCTACCTGGAAGCGCCGCGC
Source organism: Rickettsiales bacterium (assembly GCA_038131165.1). Taxonomy (GTDB): domain Bacteria; phylum Pseudomonadota; class Alphaproteobacteria; order UBA8366; family UBA8366; genus UBA6544. The sequence goes on from JAYPOZ010000010.1 coordinate 20,466, forward strand.
TATCCGGGGGTTCATCACATGGCGCTCGGCACCGAGAATCCGGCGGCGGCGGCGGCGCGGCACGGGCTGACCGTGACCGAGGAAGGGATCGGCCCGGACGGCAAACCCTACGTGACCATCGATCCGCAAGAGACCGTCGGCATCCGCACCCGGTTCATCGAGCCGCTTGGCATCCCGAGCGCCGCCGTTCAAGGAGATTGGGGGCCCGCCTACAAGATCGATCATCTCGGCAT
>JAYPOZ010000010.1:20708-73751 GCA_038131165.1 Rickettsiales bacterium
GACGACAACGACGCCACCGTGCGGGTGTTCGCGGACAATCTCGGTTGTCCCATCGACAGCACCCAGACGGATATCGAGATCTGCAACGTCACGGAGAGTTTTATTTCCGACAAATACGGCGCCGTCTATCACTCGCGCCCGCCGGAGATATTGGGGGGCCTGCGCGACGTGTTCATCAGTATCGGCGATTGCGAGCTGGAGTTGTTGATGGATTTCGACCCGACGATGAAACCGAAGGAACGTCTCGGCGAGGAGGAAGGCAACACCAAGGGCGACCAGAGCGCCATCGCCAAGTTCGTGGCGCGGCGCGGCCCCGGCCTCGCCCATGTCGCCTTCGCGACCCGCGACATCGACGCCCTGTTGCCGAAACTGGCGGCCGACGGTTGGCGCATGATCGACACCACGGGCCGCCCCGGCGGCCGCGGCTCGCTGATCGGTTTCGTGCACCCCTCCAACTTCGGCGGCGGCTTGCTGATCCATTTCGTCGAACCGCAGGTCGACGGCGGCTACGCGGCAAAATTCGGGTAAAGGTTAGAATTCGTCACAAACCCGCCCTTCCGGAAATCCGCAGGATGATCCGGAATTATTGCCTGAGCGGCGCGGGCCGCAGGACACCCGCCCGGAAGGCCCAGGCCGTAATTCCGGGTTCGGGCGAGGCCCGCCCCGGAAGGGCAAGGTTTCCCCTGCTCAAGGCGCGATTCGGAAATAGAGATCGTCCCAATCGGGATTGGCGGCTTCGATCAATTCGATCTTCCATTGGCGGCGCCATTTCTTCAGCGCTTTCTCGCGCGCGATGGCATCGCCGATTTCCTCGAAAATTTCGTAATAGACGAGCCGCTTGGTGCCGTACTTGCGGCTGAAACCGCCGAGCGAGCCGTTCCGGTGCTGCCACGCGCGCTGCGCGAGGTCGGACGTCACGCCGATATAGAGAAATCCCCGCGTCATGCTGGCAACGATATACACATAGCCGGGTTTGGACATACGGCGGCAATGGAAGGCTCAGGCCATAATTCCGGGTTCGGGCGATGCCCGCCCCGGAATGACATCCCAATACCCGTCATTCCGGAAATCCGCAGGATTATCCGGAATTTTTGCCTGAGCGGCGCGGGGTAGCAAGTAATGGGAATTCATACACACACAATATCGACAATTTGTCGAATATGTGTTATGCTCCCGTCCGTTCTTTGACACGTGAAGAAAGACAGAAGGGGCTCCGGCGGCAGGCGGCTGGCGGAATCGCGGTAAGCTATTACCGCCTTTTGCGGGCGCACGGGGTCGAACCGCGATTTTTGCTAATAGGGTTACAGACGCGTTCTGTAACCGCATGCCGCGTTTTATCTGGGTCCCGGATACCGCCGAGCGGTTCCGGGAAACGAATTTACCCGAACCTCGTGTCCCGGCCGGAGAGCCGGGACCCAGACGGAGCAGCGGCAGGGCCGGCAGGCACGGCCCGCCGCGCTCAATCCTCGCCGGGGGCCGGGTGGCCGTAGTCGCGCGCCGCGGCCTCGGGCGTGATCAAGCCGTTTTCGATGTCGCGCGCCAGGGCCGCCCGGTCGCGGTCCTGCGGGTCGCCGAAACCGGCGCCGCCCGGGGTGTGGAAGCGGGCGATCTTGCCGGCCGGGATGGTCTGGGTGCCCTTGCCGCGCAACGGCTCGCCGGACGTGAATTGCAGCGATCCGGCCTCGCCGGGACATCCGCCGTTGCGGCCGCGCGGCGGAAAGTCGATGCGGTCGTAGGCGGAGAGCAGCTGGAAATCCGCGCCGATGGCGGATTCGATCTCCAGCACCTGGCCGAGCCCGCCGCGATGGGCGCCCGCGCCGCCCGAATCCGGGCGGAATTCCTTGCGGTGGAAAATGATCGGCGCCACGGTCTCGTTGATTTCGACCGGGGTGCCGCGCACGCCGCTCGGATAGGCCGTCGCCGACAGGCCGTCCTTGACCGGGCGCGCGCCGGTGCCGCCGTTGGTCACCGCGGTGATGGTGAAGAGCTTGCTGTCGTTCGCGGCGCGATCCGTCGCCCCGCGCATGGTGATGTTCCAGAGGCAGGAGGCGCCTTCCGCCGGAACCCGCTCGGGTGCGGCCTGGGCGAGGCAGCCAAACGTGACGTCGGGGAGCATCTGGCCGATCACATGGCGCGAGCAAACCGGGGCCGGATAGGGCGCGTTCAGGATCGAGCCTTCGGGCGCGGTGATCTCGAAAGGGGCCAGCGAGCCCGCGTTGTTCGGAATGTCGCCCGAGACGATGCACGACAGGCCGTAACAGGTATAGGCCGTGGTATAGGCCATCGGCACGTTGATGCCCTTCGCCGATTGCGGCGAGGTGCCGTCGTAGTCGACGGTGATTTTGCCGCCGCCGATGGTCAGCGCCGCCACCAGGTCGACCGGCGCATCGATGCCGTCGATGGTCATGGTATTGCGGTAGGTGCCGGCGGGCAGCGCGTCGATGGCGTCGCGGACCGCCTTCTCCGAAGTCTCGCAGATGTAATTGCCGAGGGCGTCGAGAGTCTCCAGGCCGAACTCGTCCATCATCTCGACCAGGCGCACGCAGCCGATGTCGTTGCAGGCCGCGAGCGAATAGACGTCGCCCTCGGATTCGACCGGTTGGCGGGTGTTCCGGCGGATCATCGCCAGCAGGGTTTCGTTCATCACCCCCCGGTCGGCCAGTTTCAGCATCGGGATATAGATGCCTTCCATATGCACGTCGGTGGCGTCGACACCACTGCCGAGCCCGCCAATATCGGTCAGGTGACTGGTGCAGGAGAACAGCGCCACCGCCTTGCCCCCGCGGAAACACGGCGTGGTGATGACGAAATCGTTGAGATGGCCGGTCCCCATCCAGGGGTCGTTGGTGATGAAGGCGTCGCCCTCGTTCATCGTCTCGATCGGGAAATGCCGCAGAAAATGCTTCACCGATTCGGCCATCGAATTGACATGGCCCGGCGTGCCGGTCACCGCCTGCGCCAGCATCCGGCCGTCGAGATCGAAGACCCCGGCAGAAAGGTCGCCGCATTCCCGCACGATCGGGCTGAACGCCGTGTGCATCAGGGTCTGCGCCTGTTCCTCGACGACGGAGATCAGCCGGTTCCACATGATCTGCTGGCGGATGGTGTCGAGTCCGGAGGATTGAGTGTCTGGCGTGGCGGCGCTCATGTGTCGCTCTCCTGATGGCGGGTCAGCACAATATAACCGTTCGCGGCGATCCGCGCGGAAAATCCTTGCGGCACATAGGTCGAGGTCTGGTCCTCGACGATCAGGCCGGGGCCGGCGAACCCGGCGCCGGGCGCCAGATCGGCACGGCGGAACAGGGGCACCTCGCGAAGCGCCATCGCCTTCGCGCCGAAGACCGCGCGGCGGCCGGCGGGCTCAGGGGCGGCGGCGGCGGGAGTGTCGCCGACCTGCGGCGGCGCGCCACTCGCGGCCGACAGGCTGAGCGCCCAGGTCAGTACCTCGGTCTCCGCATTCGGCAGGGTGCGGCGGAAGTGCCGCTTGTATTCGAGGTCGAAAGCGTCCTGCACCACGGCCAGATCGGCGTCGGTGAAGTCGCCCTCGGGCAATTCGACCGCGATTTCGTGGCCCTGGCCGACATAGCGCATGAAGGCGACCCGGCGCTCGACGAAATCCGCCTCCGGTGCGGCGGCGCGGACCACCGCTTCGGCCTCGGCCCGCATGCCCGCCATCAGCGCGTTGATCGCCGCCGGATCGAAAGCGGCGAGGCGCATGTTGCGGCTGCGCACCACCTCGTAGGCGATGGGCGCCTCGAGAAACCCTATGGCGCTGCCGACGCCGGCATCCGTCGGCACCACGATGCGGGCGATGCCGAGCTTCTCCGCGAGCCGGCCCGCGTGCAGCGGCGCGGCGCCGCCGAAGGCGATCATGGTGTGCTCGTTCGGCGTCTTGCCCTGCTCGACCGCGTGGACCCGGGCCGCGTTCGACATCGTCTCGTCGACCATCTCGGTGATCCCGAAAGCGGCGGTCAGCACGTCGTCAACGCCGAGCGGCGTGCCCACATCGGCCATGATCGCGGCCTCGGATTTATCCGGATGGAGCGGTACCTTGCCGCCGGCGAAACTCGCCGGATCGATCTTGCCGAGCGCCACGTCCGCGTCGGTGATGGTCGGCCGCGCGCCGCCCCGGCCATAGGCCGCAGGGCCCGGATCGGCACCCGCGCTGTCCGGCCCGATGGTGATGCGGCCGAGCGAATCGAGCCGGGCGATGGAGCCGCCGCCGGCGCCGATCTCGACCATTTCGATGACCGGGATGCGGAGCGGCAATCCGCTGCCCTTGATGAAACGCGCGGCGCGGTCGACCTCGAACTCACGCGCCGTCTGCGGACGGAAATCGCCGATCAGGCAGATCTTCGCCGTTGTCCCACCCATGTCGAAGGAGATCACCTTGTCGAGATTCATTTCCTGCGCGATCTTGGTGGCCAGAATGGCGCCGCCCGCCGGGCCCGATTCGACGAGGCGTATCGGGAACTGCATCGCGTTCTCCAAGGTGGTCAGCCCGCCGCCCGACGTCATCAGCAGGATCGGGCAGGCAACCCCCATCGCGGCCAGACGGTCGCGCAGCCGCGCCAGGTAGCGCGCCATCAACGGGCGCACATATGCATTCGCGGTCGTGGTGGTGAAGCGTTCGAACTCGCGGATTTCCGGGCAGACTTCCGACGACAGGCTGTACGACATCTCCGGCAGATGCCGCGCGAGCCGGTCGCGGGTCCGGTTCTCGTGGTCGGGATTGGCATAGGCGTGCATGTAGCCGATGGCGACGCTCTCGATCTCCGCCGCCTGCAGGGTCGGCACCAGGGCGTCGACCATGGCCTCGTCGAGCGGCTTGAGGACCCGGCCCGAAAGGTCGATCCGCTCGCTGACCGGCAGGCGCAGGCGGCGCGGCACCAGCGGCACCGGCTTCTCGATCATGATGTCGTATTGGTCGTAGCGGCTTTCATAGCCGATTTCGAGGACGTCGCGAAATCCCTCGGTGGTCACGAAAGCGGTGGGCGCGCCCTTGCGCTCGATGATCGCGTTGGTCGCCAGGGTCGTGCCGTGCAGGACGAGAGAAAGCGCGCCGGCCGCGGTTCCGGATTCCGCCAACACCGCGTCGATGCCGTCGATCACGCCCTGCTCGGGCGCCGCTGGCGTGGTCAGCACCTTGGCCGTCGTGCGCCGGCCGGCGACGTCGAGCACGACGTCCGTGAATGTGCCGCCGATATCGACCGACAGCCGCGCTCCTGCGCGCCCTTCGCTCATGTCTCGCCCTCCGGGGAAATCTCAGAATGTCGACCCTGGTTGATATACAGGCTATCGGATTTCCCGCAAGAGCCGTTGACCGAGGCGATATCCTGCTTATGATGCGGATTTCGGACAGGATGCCCCTGTGGCGGAACTGGTAGACGCGCTGGATTCAAAATCCAGTTCCCGCAAGGGAGTGCGAGTTCGATTCTCGCTGGGGGCACCATCTATCTTCTTTGCATCATCGGAATCCGCGCCGGACGCGCCATATCATTGGAGAACCGATGAGACGGAGATCCACGATGACCGCGACCGCCGCCTTGCTGCACGAAGTCGACGCCTTCAACCTGTCCGCCGCTTCCGAGAACAAGATTCACGACGACACGGTGGCCCAGAAATTCGGCTTCCAGGGCGGATTGGTGCCGGGGGTCGAGGTCTATGCTTACATGAGCAACCTGCCTGTTCGCCATTTCGGGCCGGATTGGCTGTCGCGCGGCACCGCTGAATGCCGCTTCCAAAAACCGGTCTACGACGGCCGCAAGGCGATCGCGTCCGCCGTGGCACAAGCGGACGGCAGCCTGACGCTCAAGGTCGAATCGGAAGGCGTGCTCTGCGGGACCGGCACGGCCGGCATGGGCAACGGATCGCCGCCAGCGGTGTCCGACTATGCGGTGAAAGCGCTCCCGGACTACGAGACGCGCCCCGCCGCGGCGCCGGAAGCGCTGGTCGAGGGCCAGGTGATGGGGACATTCGAGCAGCTGATGGACGCCGAGGAACAGCGGCAGTATCTGGCAGATGTGCGGGAGGACCTCGACCACTATGCGGCCGAGGGCATCGTGCATCCGGGCTGGCTGCTGAGGCTCGGCAATCGCGCGCTGTCCATGAACGTGCGCCTGGGGCCGTGGATTCACGTGGGCAGCAAGATCACCAATTTCGCCGCCGCGCGCTACGGTGACCGGGTGCAGTCGCGCGCCTCCGTCGCACGCCAGTACGAGCACAAGGGACACCGCTTCGTGGAGTTGGACGTGCTTTTGGTCGCCAACGGCGAGACGGCCCTCGCGCAGATCGATCACACCGCCATCTACCGCCCGCGCCAGGTGGCCGAAGCATCCTAAGTCAGCGTTTGCGGAGCCAGAGGCTGGATTCCACCGCGCCGTCGACCAGCGGCAACTCGGCTGCGACCGACCCGGCGACCGCAGCCGGGAGATATTTCGCCGCATAGGCGGAGGCGAACACGATCTCGTAGCCCCCGTCCGTCAGTAGCGCGGCCACAGCCGATTGCTCGTTATAGCCACGCGGCGCCCAGGCGGCGGGATAGCCGTCCGGCAGAAAGATATCGTGGAAATGCACCAGCAGGCCGGACGGCGCCCGCGGCAGAATCTCCGTGAATATCCGTTCGACGTCGGAGCCCGGAGCCAGGACATGGCTCGAATCGACAAAGAGAATATCGCCCGGCCGCAGGGCCTCGAACACGACCAAATCGATGTCCTGCAACGGCGCGTGCAGCAGATCGAGCCCGGGGAGGCCGTCAAGCAGTGCACGGGGAGCCGGCTCGATGGACGTCAAGCGGCTGGAAAGTCCGCCGTCCCGGATGGCCCGCGCCATAAACCGGGTCGAATGGCCGGCGCCGACCTCGATGATGCGGGCGGGCGCGGCACTGCGGACCGTCACATAGGCGGCAAGGGCGTCGAGGCGGGGAAACCAATCCTGATTCCACCGCGGCTCCGGAGGGGTGTCGGGGCCGATGCGAAGCAGGTCTTCGCGGAAATCCTCGGCACCCGCGAGCAATTCTGCCATTCTCGGTGCCGCCTGCGCGAACAACGGTGCCGCCGGCGTGGGCGGCGCGGGCGGGCCGGTCACGGAGAAAGAATCATGCCTTCGCGGGCGACGACGGTGCCGGGCAGGACCTTCGCGGCTTCCGCGCCGATCGCGTCCATCATGTCGTCGTCGTGAGTGGGGTCGTGATGGAAAATGACGAACTTCTTCGCCTTGGCTTCGGTGACGAGACGCACCCCTTCCTGCCAGGTCGAATGCCCGAATCCCTTAAACTTCTCGTAGGTCGCATCGGTATACATGGAATCGTAAATCACCAGATCCGCACCCTGCAGCAGGGCCAGAATGTTCGGATCGCGGCCGAACTCGGGATGCTCGGTATCGGTGATGTAGCAGATCGACTTTCCGCCGAATTCGATGCGGTAGCCGGTCGCCTGATTCGGATGATTGAGCTTTGCGGATTTCACGATGACGCCCGGATAAGGCTCCATCACCTCACCGACCGTGAAGTCCTTGTACTGCACATCCGCCTGAAAGATCTCGGGCGGCACCGGAAACAACGGCGCCATCATCATCTCGGTCAGGACCTGCTTCAACGTATATTCCGGCAGCAGATGGCCGGCCCACATGGTGATCTTGTTGTTCGGAATGAACAGCGGCACGAAGAACGGCAGACCGCAGATGTGATCGAAATGGGTGTGCGTGATGTAAATATGGGTGTCGATCGGCGTTTCGGCGGCAAGCTTCATACCGAGATCGCGGACCCCGGTTCCGGCGTCCAGAATCAGCAAATGCTCGCCGCAGCGCACTTCCAGGCACGACGTGTTGCCGCCGTAGCGAACCGTCTTCGGCCCCGGCACCGCGACGCTGCCCCGCACACCCCAAAACTGTACGGTAAAGGTCTCGCCGTCACTCATCCCGCGTGTCGTCCCCAACTATGCAGCCCCACACTGCGAGAGTACCGATTGTGGAAAAAACCTCAACCCTTGCCGGCGCCCCCCGAGGGCCGGCATTCACGGGACCAACCGATAGCCGCCGGGCTCCGTCACCAGTATTTCCGCGCTTGACGGGTCCGCTTCAATCTTCTGCCGCAATCGATAGACATGCGTCTCGAGCGTATGCGTGGTCACCCCGGCATTGTAGCCCCAGACTTCGCCCAACAGCGTATCGCGGCCGACGACCTTCTCCCCGGCGCGGTAAAGAAATTTTAGGATCGACGTTTCTTTCTCCGTAAGGCGGACTTTCTTCTCCGTCGCGTCTTCGACCAGTAACTTTGCGCTCGGCTTAAACGTATAGGGCCCGATGGTAAAAACCGCATCTTCGCTCTGTTCATGTTGGCGCAGCTGCGCGCGTATCCGCGCGAGCAGAACGCCGAGCCTGAACGGTTTCATAACATAGTCGTTCGCCCCCGCATCGAGCCCCAGGATCGTATCGGCATCCGTGTCGGAAGCGGTCAGCATGATGATCGGGGATTTGACCCCGTTGCGGCGCATCAGTCGGCAGGCCTCTCGCCCATCCATATCCGGCAAACCGACATCGAGAAGCACCACGTCGAAATACTCACCCACCAAACGGTCTAGCCCCTCCTTCGCGGTCCCGACCCCCGTCGGTTCGAATTCCTCGTGGAGTTGCAACTGCTCCGCAAGCGACTCCCGCAGGGCCTCGTCATCGTCAACCAACAAAATTTTCTTGCCCATGGCGTTCATCCAGCTGCCAATTAACCGAACGGACCGAAACTCGGCCGGAGAAATCATAATCCGCCTGACGCCCCGGCGAAAGAGTCTCGCGCATTGTCGGACAGTTATGCGCTCCCCCCGGCAAAAGATTCCGCTCGCACTCGCGAAGACGAGCGCCCGCGTCCAGAAGCTTTGGTTTCCGCGGGTCTCAGCACTGGCATCCAAATTGCTTAGTTATCCCCGAGGAGGAATTGGATCATCATGTCAGCGGAACGCATTGCCGCCGCAGGAGCGCCACCCGTTACCCCGTCTCTTGGCCGGCAGCCCCACCCTTTTTACGAAGGCGAGTTCCTGGATGCGGTACGCTCTGCGGGAAACAGTGCGCCGGCGGCGCTCGGCAAACCATCCGGCAGCATCGCGGAAGCACACCCCTTCTACGAGTTCGAACTTGCACCATCCGCTTTTCCAGGCGTCGACTCAGCACCAAAGCAGGCCGTAGCCAACGCTACCGTTCCGCACCCTTTCTACGAAGGCGAAACCCTGGACGCAGACGCCGGCACGAAGGCGTTCGGCGAAGACGGGCTCGAATTGTCCGACCTCATCGACGTGATCAATCCGTTGCAGCATATTCCCGTATTGTCCTCGATTTATCGCAGTTTGACCGGCGACGAGATCGCACCGGCGGCCCGCCTCGCGGGCGGCGCGCTCTTCGGCGGACCGGTCGGATTGGCCAGCGCGTTTGTGGGCGGCGTCATCGAGGATTCGACGGACCAAACGATTGGAGATGTTGTCGTTGCCGCCTTCAGCGGAGACGGAGATGAGGCGCCGGTCGAGCAACTGGCCGCGCTTAGCCCCGCCGCAGGGATGACACCCGCAACCGCCGCGACAACCACAGTGTCTCCGGCGTCTGCGTTGGCGCCCCAGATCGCTTCCGCCATCGCGGATGTGCAGGCACCATCCTCCGTCAAAACCGCCGCCGCCGTTCCGAACCTGCAGTCGGTCTTCAGTCAGACTACACCGTCGCCGTTGTCGGTGGCCCGCGATCTCCTGGAATCGCCCGCTTCCGCCTATGCAACACCCACCGCCGCTTCGACCAAGGCCGTGATTACCGCCGACGAGAATGCCCAACGGCCATCCGAAATGCCCGAAGCCGTCGCAGCCGTACTCGCGGCGCGCAGCCAAGTCCCGCGTGCCGGCGCCATCAACGGTTTGAGCGCGTATCGGCAGTCTCCCGGCGGTCATCAGCCCGCGGGGACGAATATGCCGCAAGCCGGATTCAGGGCTTCGAGACAGCCGGGGTCGGATGCTGCCGCCAAGTTGGACCAGCCGGACCTCTCCGCAGCCGTCATGCCGGGCAAGCGCGGCGCGCCACCACCGCGCACGACCATTACGACAAATGCACGCCGACAGTCGACCGCCGCCAGCGTTGTCCCCAACAGCATGGTCCCAAAAGCCATGATGACAGCACTGGAGAAATACGAGGCGATGATGCAAAGCCGCAATAGCGCGGATGGCGATTTGACGATGTAGGCCGGTCCGATGGCCGTTGATATGACCATTCTAGTCTATGGCTGCGGTCTCTTGATTTTGCGGGGGGCCGTCTATCGTTGTGCCCTGGGCCGAAGCGGTATCACGGCGGCAAAACAAGAAGGCGACGGCGCAACACCGGTCGGACGGTTTCGTCTACGCGGGGCGCTCTATCGGCGCGACCGCATCGAGGCGCCGGAATGCGCATTGCCGATGCGGCCAATTGAGCCGACCGATGGTTGGAGCGACGATTCCGACGACCCGGAGTACAACCGCCGCGTCCGGCTACCGCATAAGTATCGACACGAGCGCCTTTGGCGCGACGACCGGCTCTACGACCTGGTTGTGCCGCTGGGCTATAACGATGATCCGGCCGTCCCTGGCCTCGGCAGCGCGATCTTCCTGCATGTCGCCGCGCCGGATTTTTCCCCCACCGAAGGGTGTATTGCCTTGGCGGCGGCGGATCTCAGGGGCGTCCTCGCTCAGTGCGGCCCCGATACGGACCTGGTTGTTATGCCGCGGCGGTAACGTGGGTCGCCGTGCGGGCGCCGAAGATAGCCGAGCCGACGCGAACCAAAGTGGCGCCGAACTGCACGGCGATTTCATAGTCGGCGCTCATCCCCATGCTTAAACCAGACAGACCATTGCGGAGCGCAAGGTCGTGCAGCAATGAAAAATGTAAAGCCGGCTCTTCGTTCTGCGGCGGAATGCACATGAGGCCGGCTACCGTGATCCCATGGTCAACCTGGCACATGCGGATAAAGGCATCGGCGTCTTTGGGAGATACGCCCGCTTTTTGTGGTTCTCCGCCTGTGTTGATTTGAATATAGCAAGGAATACTTCGCCCCGCCCGCTCCATTTCATCCGCCAACGCCTTGGCGAGCTTTGGTCGATCAAGGGTTTGTATAACGTCGAACAGGTCCACCGCTTTGCGCACTTTGTTCGTCTGAAGCGGCCCGATGAGGTGAAGCTCAACGTCGGTATATTCGGTTTTGAGTTTTAGCCATTTTGATTCGGCTTCCTGAACGCGATTCTCACCGAAAATGCGATGCCCCGCTTCGAGAGCCGGTCGAATTGCTTCCTCCGAAAAGGTTTTCGAGACGGCGCACAGGTCGACCTCGACAGGTGCCCGGCCGGCCTCTAGAGCCGCCTGATCGATTTTTTGCCGAACTTGCTCAAGCAATTGTGGGGTTTCGTTTTCTTGGGTCATTTCGGACAACTTTCTTGTAGGCTATTCTGTGATAAAGAAACCGCTGGAAATCGACCGCTAATTTCCGCATATAGGCGATGATGTATGCAAGCGTAAGCCGCCTTTTCGCGATTTTCACCCTGTTTATCTTGGTAGCGGGGTGTTCCTTCTTTGGCGAGGAGAAAAAATCCTCGCCGGAAGCGGGTCAGGTGACTCGGGTTGAGAACAAATCCGCCGCTGGCCCCGACAAAGGCATATTAAATACCTGGTTTGGGCTGAACGAGCAGCCGGGCGGTTCTGGCGGTTCCTCCGGCGGCACCGGCATCAGCGTGAACGGATTTCTCTGGCGGGCTGCGCTTGATACAATTTCCTTCATGCCGCTTTCGCAGGCGGATCCCTTCGGGGGCATCATTCTGACCGATTGGTACCTTCCGCCGGAGACCAGCGGCGAACGTTTCAAGGTGAATGTCTACATTCTCGACAGCGAGCTTCGGGCCGACGGATTGCGGGTTTCGGTTTTTCGCCAGCGCCTCGATCCAAGCGGTGTTTGGCTGGACGCAAAGGTGAGTGGCGATACCGGGACGAACCTGGAGAACGCCATTCTCAAACGCGCCCGGCAAATGCGGGTGAAATTGCAATAGTCCGGCGCTGGTATTCTTCTTTGAGTTTGTATTAGGCGAGGAGCGCCCGTACCCACGATGGACCGATACAATTTTAAATTGGCGGAGCAAACCTGGCAAAAGCGCTGGGAAGAGGCGGAGTGTTTTAAGGCCTCCGAGGATCCCAATAGGCCTAAATATTATGTGCTTGAGATGTTTCCCTATCCATCCGGGCGCATCCATATGGGGCACGTCCGGTGCTATACGATCGGTGACGTCGTCGCCCGCTATAAACGGGCGAACGGGTACAATGTTTTGCATCCGATGGGTTGGGACGCATTTGGTCTTCCTGCGGAGAATGCGGCTTTCGAGAATAAGGTACATCCCGCCGATTGGACGCGCGACAATATCGCTGCCATGCGTACCCAATTGAAATCAATGGGCCTTTCTTACGATTGGGGCCGGGAATTAGCGACCTGCGAGCCTGCCTATTACCGGCACGAGCAGAAGATGTTTCTCGATTTTCTGAAGGCCGGACTCGCGTATAAACGCGAGTCTTGGGTGAATTGGGATCCGGTTGAGCAAACTGTACTTGCGAACGAGCAGGTGATTGATGGTTGCGGTTGGCGGTCCGGCGCGCCGGTCGAACGGCGGCGCCTGTCGCAGTGGTTCTTGAAGATTACCGAATATGCGGACGATTTATTGGAGACGCTCGAGACACTGGAGCGGTGGCCCGAACAGGTCCGTTTGATGCAGGCGAATTGGATCAACCGATCCGAAGGCGCCACGGTTTGGTTCGATCTTCTAAATCGCGAGGATAAATTAGAGGTTTTCACGACCCGGCCCGATACATTGTTCGGCGCGAGTTTTTGCGCCGTTGCCCCTAATCACCCCTTGGCGCTCGAGTTGGCGGAGACGGACGCGGAATTGGCGGCTTTCATCGAGCGGTGTAACCGTATGGGGACAAGCGAGGCCGCGATCGAGACGGCCGAGAAGGAAGGTTATCGCACCGGGCTGACCGCGTTACATCCTTTTGACGCCGAGAAAGGTCTACCGGTTTATGTCGCGAATTTTGTGCTGATGGAGTACGGCAGCGGCGCGATATTCGGGTGCCCGGCGCACGATCAGCGAGATCTTGATTTCGCCCGCAAGTACGATCTTCCGGTGGTGCCGGTGGTTGCGCCCGAAGGGATCGCAACGTCCGAGTTAAGTATTGGCGATGAGGCGTTCGTGGGGGACGGCCGAATTGTGAATTCGGGTTTCTTGGATGGGTTGGAGGTTACGGAGGCTAAGCGGGCGGCGATCGATGCTTTGATTGAGCGACGGGCCGGCGAAGCGCGGATTACCTATCGTTTGCGAGATTGGGGTGTGTCACGGCAGCGGTATTGGGGGTGTCCGGTTCCGGTCATTCACTGTGCGCAGTGCGGAACCGTTCCGGTTCCGGAATCCGCTCTTCCGGTGACCTTGCCTGATGATGTTGATTTTGAGGGATCGGGCAATCCTTTGGACCGGCATCCGACTTGGAAACATGTGTCCTGTCCGAAATGCGGTGCGGCTGCGGAACGCGAGACGGATACCTTTGATACCTTTTTTGAATCCTCTTGGTACTTTGCGCAATTCGCTTCGGCTGACCAAGGCCGCTTGTTTGCGCGGCATGAGGCCGAGTATTGGATGCCGGTCGATCAATACGTCGGCGGGATCGAGCATGCGATTCTCCACTTGTTGTATTCCCGCTTCTTTACTCGGGCGCTCACCGATTGCGGCTATCTCGATTTGAAAGAGCCATTCGCGGGTCTGTTGACACAGGGGATGGTGTGTCACGAGACCTATCGGGATTCTTCTGAGGCCGGCGGCGGATGGCTTTTTCCGAATCAGGTGACCCGGTCCGCAGGGGGTAAGGTTGTTAACGCCGCGTCGGGAAAGCCTGTTCAGGTGGGCCGGTCCGAAAAGATGAGTAAGTCGCGGCGGAACGTCGTCGACCCAGCGAATATTATCGACACTTACGGAGCGGATACGGCACGGTTGTTCATGCTGTCCGACAGTCCAGCCGGCCGTGATTTGGAATGGACCGATGCGGGTGTTGAAGGCGCTTGGCGGTATGCAAACAGGCTGTGGCGATTGATTGCCGAGCCGGAGTTTTCGATCGCTGGCATCTCCGACGGTCGGCCGGAAGAATTCGATGCGGAATCCGAGGAGGTATTGCGGAAGATCAACCGTTCCATTGTTGACGTTGCGTCGGATTTCGATGGGTTTCGGTTTAATCGGGCGATTGCTAGGGTGCGCGAGTTGACGAACGCACTGTCAGGTTTGGATGGCGAGGGATCCGATCGGGCCTGGGTACGCCGGCATGGATACGAAATTGCCGTCCAATTGATCGCTCCGGTGATGCCGCACTTGGCCGAAGAGTTATGGGTTATGCTGGGACATGAATCGATGGTGACGGAGTCTACGTGGCCTCAGGCGGAGGAACGTTTCCTGGCGGTCGACATAGTCACCATCGCGGTTCAAGTGAATGGTAAGCTGCGTGGGACGATCGAAGGTCCGGCAGATATGAACAAAGAGGAGGCGGAAGCGATGGCCTTGGCGCTTGAGAATGTTCAAAGGGCCACGAATGGGTCGTCTCCGCGTAAGGTGATCGTTGTTCCCAATAAGGTCATTAACGTTGTTCTCTAGAGCGTTTTTTTTCCTAGCGGTTGCGTGGGGGCTTGTCGGATGCGGATTTCAACCGCTTTATGGAGGGAGGGCTGGCGAGGAAGTCGATGAGCGCCTGTCCGCCATTCAGATTGCGCCGATGCGAGATCGTTTGGGGCAACGCATTCATAATCTTTTATTGGACCGCTTGAATTCCGAGGGGCGGCCGTCATCGTCGAAATTTACTCTAAACCTTGCCGCAAGCGTGAGTACGGCTGAACTTGGGTTGCGTTTTACCGAGGTTGCGACACGCGCCACACTAACGTTGATCGCGTCCTACTATTTAACGGATGACCGTACAGGTGACGTGCTTTCGGAAGGGATCGTCAGGTCGGTGAACAGTTATAATATTCCAAGTTCCGAGTACGCTAGAATTACGTCAGAAGCCGACGCAACGGAGCGGGCCGCGAGGGAAGTCAGCGACGAAATTAGGGTCCGATTGGGCCTCTTCTTCCGCAACAACCCGTCATAGGCAAGCATGAAGGTTTCGGCGAACCAGGCAGATGCGTTTGTGCGGTCGCCGCCTCATGATTTGCGGGTTGCGGTCATTTACGGACCGGACGAGGGATTGGTTCGTGAGCGCGCGTTGAAGCTTGGGGAGACGGTGGTTGCCGATCTCTCCGATCCCTTTTTGGTATGCGATTTGACCGGCGCTGAACTGGCGGCGGACCCGGCGCGGCTGGCTGATGAGGTCGCGGCCATTTCCATGATGGGAGGGCGCCGGTTAATCCGCGTTCGGGAGGCCACCGATACTGTTTCGCGGATCGTTGCCTCCGTGCTGGAAGACGGTCTAGGGGACGCGCTGACCGTCTTGCAGGCGGGGCAACTCGGGCCACGATCTTCGCTCCGAATTTTGGCGGAAAAATCGACTGGCGCAGCTGCCATACCTTGTTATGTCGATGACATCTCGGCTCTTGAGCAGGTCATTCAGGAAACTTTGAGGGACCATGGAGTCCGAATTACAGCGGATGCATCGGCCTGGTTGGTGGGACGGTTGGGGTCGGATCGCCTGGTTTCGCGCGGTGAAGCGGAGAAGTTGGCGTTGTATGCGGGTCCGGGCGGAGAAGTGGGGATCGAAGATGCAATGGCCTGTATTGGCGATAGCGCTGCGGATTCGTTGGACGATTTAATTTATGCCGCCGCGGATGGGGATTCGAACTTGGTGGACTTATCGATCATGCGCTGTTTTCAGGCGGGCGCCAGTGCGGTCGGTATTCTGCGCGCGATGACCGGTCACCTCTTGAAGCTGGAAAGCGCCGGCGTTCGGGTCCGGCAAGGGGAAGACGCCGGTGCGGTGCTGAAATCTTTGCGGCCCCCGGTTTTTTATAAGTTGGAACGGCGGTTTCGGTCTCAAATGGGAATCTGGCGGGGTCCGGCCTTGGCCCGAGCGTTGCAACTGACCCTGGAGGCCGAACTCAATTGCAAACGGACGGGCATTCCAGAAGATCCGGTGTGCGGGCGGGCTCTGCTGCAAATTGCGAGTTTGGCCCGGCAGCTTCGCAACGCGCGTTAGCGGATTACCGGCTGTCCGCCGCGGCCATTAACCGTTGCAGGACATCGTCCAGCTGTTCGAGGTTTTGGTAGTGGAATTTTAGGATGCCGGCTTCGCCGCGTTCGTCGATTTCTACCTTTAAGCCCAATAGGTTACCGAGATCGCGCTCCAGTGCGGAAGTGTTCGGATCCTTCGTTGAACCAGCCGTTCTTTCGCCCGAAACGCGGGACGATTGTTCGCGCCTGATCAGGGCTTCGGTTTGGCGCACGTTTAACGATTTCTTGACGACTGCATCCGCAGCCGCTTCCGGGTCGCGGGCGCCAAGCAGGGCGCGCGCGTGACCGGCGCTGATGCTTCCGTCCTGCAATTTTGCGCGCACGCCGGACGGCAGGCTCAGCAGCCGCAACGTGTTGGCAACGTGACTTCGACTCTTGCCGATGTCTTTCGCCAAATCTTCCTGTGTGCGATGAAACTGATCCATTAAGCGTCTGTAACCCTCTGCCTCTTCAAGCGCCGTCAGGTCTTCGCGCTGCAGATTCTCGATGAGTGCGATTTCGAGAGCCTGTTGATCGTCGAGCTCCTTGATGACAACGGGAACCTCGTGCAAACCAGCGGTCTGCGCTGCCCGCCACCGACGTTCACCGGCAATAATCTCATAGAGATTGGGCGCATTCGGAACGCGGCGGACCAAGATCGGCTCAAGCACCCCTTTCTCGCGAACCGATTCGACCAAGGCCTGAAGCGCTTCCGGATCGAAACGACGGCGCGGCTGGAATTCGCCCGTCTTCAGATACTCGACGGGCAAAGTGCGGCTATCGCGCCCCTCGTTCGCGGCCCGCTCTTCGTTCGGCTCGTCGCCGAAAAGCGCCGACAGGCCGCGGCCCAAATGCTTCCTTGTTCCCTGTTCGGACATCAATTTCGGGCCTCCCGTTCGCGCTTCAATATCTCGCCGGCCAAATGGATATACGCCTTGCTACCCGCGCACCGCCAATCGTAGAGCAGGACAGGCTTGCCGTAGGACGGCGCCTCCGATATGCGCACGTTGCGCGGAATCACGGTCTTATAAACTTTATCGCCGAAGTGCTCCCGGACATCCGCCGCCACCATGTCGGACAGGTTGTTCCGGCGGTCGAACATCGTCAGCACGACTCCCTGGATTTCCAAATTCGGATTGAGATTGCGGCGTATCCGTTCAATCGTCCGCACCAAATGACTCAACCCCTCCAAGGCATAAAACTCGCACTGAAGCGGCACCAGGACGGAATCCGCGGCGCACAATGCGTTCAAGGTCAGCAGACCGAGCGCTGGCGGGCAATCGATCAGGATATAATCATAAGCGTCGTTCAGGTCCGCAAACGCCGCGGACAGCCGAAACTCCCGGTTTTCGGCATCCAGCAGCTCAAGTTCCGCGCCCGCAAGGTCAACGGAGGCCGGAATTAGGTCGAGGCCGGGCACGATGGTACCGACAATGGCAGCTGCTGCGCCACTCTCATTCACAAGGAGATCGTAGACCGTCGGGCGGTCGAGTCCTTTGTCGACATTTAAACCTGTGCTGGCGTTCCCTTGAGCGTCGATATCGACAAGGAGCACCTTCATATGGTTGGCGGCCAGCGCGGTCGCCAAATTGACAGCTGTCGTCGTTTTCCCGACACCGCCCTTTTGATTGGCGATCGCAATGATTCGCGATTTCTGCGGCTCGGGCGCAGTGCCGGTTAGATCCGGTTCAATTTCCAAGGGCATCGACACGCTTAATGGACTCCATTCTGACAATGGCCCCATCCGGACTCGTTTTGCTCGGATGAACCTCGAGTTTCATGTTCCAATTATTTTTTAAATCGACCAATTCCGATTCTATGCTTTTTCCTTTTAGAAATATACTTATTGTATTCGGTTTAATCATGAATTTAGATAACTCAATGAGATCCGTGAGCGGCGCAACCGCACGCGCTGTAAGCACCCCAGCAGTTAGGTTTTTTACCTTTTCTGCCCGAGATTCGATAACGCTCACATTGGCTTCGGCGTACCGCGCCGCTTCTCTCAGGAAAACGCATTTGCGCGAATCGGATTCGATCAGGCGCACGTCTTGCGCACCCAGGATCGCCAACACCAATCCCGGAAGCCCTGCCCCACTGCCGATATCGACGACCGGCCGCTTCTCCGCCGGCAAAAACGGATATAATTGGCCACAATCCAGAACATGCCGCCGCCAGATATCGCGGGCGGTACTCGAGCCGATCAGATTGATTGCGCGCTGCCACTTGAGTAAAAACTCGGTATAACGTTTCAGACGATCCAGTGTTTCACGTGAAACACTCAACGCGGCGCCCGCTTCTTCGGCGGATAGGTAGTCAGACACCAAGATTCACCGACTTGCGTTTCACATGCCGCAGAATAGCGACAATTGCCGCCGGGGTCACCCCAGAAATGCGCGAAGCGGCGCCCAATGTCGCCGGCTGTATCCGCGCCAGTTTCTCGCAAACCTCCGTGGACAATCCACCGATCTCGCGATAGTCCAATTCGGATGGCAGCGCGAGCGCTTCGTCGCGCCGGAAAGCGGCAATATCGGCATCCTGGCGGCCAAGGTAACCCGCATACAGCGCATCAATTTCGACTTGCTCGACAGCCTCGGCGGAGAGCTCCAAAAGTTCCGGCCAAACCTCGGTCAAACTCTCGAACCCAACATTCGGCATCGCCAGCAGGTCCAGCGCCGAGCGGCCAATGCCGTTCTGGCTGACTTGAATGCCGAACTCCCGCAAGCGACTCGGGCTAACGGTCAGACAACGCATACGTTCGCGCGCATCCGACAAGGCCGCGCGCTTTCGCTCCCAATGCCGCGCCCGCTCCGCGCCGACGCAGCCGATCTTAAGGCCCACAGGGGTCAACCGCTGATCCGCGTTGTCCGCCCGCAGCCGCAGGCGATATTCCGCCCGTGACGTAAACATCCGATAGGGCTCGTTCGTGCCTTTGCTGATCAGGTCGTCAATCAGAACACCGATATAACCTTCTGCACGATCCAGAACGACAGCGTCTTCGCCACCGGCCGACCTCGCCGCATTCAATCCCGCCATCAGGCCCTGCGCCGCCGCCTCCTCGTAGCCCGTCGTACCATTGATTTGACCGGCCAGATAAAGGCCAGGAATGCGCTTGGTTTCAAGCGTGGCACGCAATTCCCGAGGATCGACGAAATCGTACTCGATGGCATAGCCGGGCTGCAGCATGGTGACGCGCTGCAGACCGGGAATGGTATCGAGGATGGCCCTCTGAACTTCCTCCGGCAGGGATGTCGAGATACCATTGGGATAGACCGTGTGGTCGTCCAGCCCTTCCGGCTCGAGGAAGATTTGATGATGCTGACGATCGGCGAAGCGAACAACCTTGTCCTCTATCGACGGGCAGTAGCGGGGACCAGTCGATTCGATCTGACCGGAATACATCGGCGAGCGCCCGATATTGGCGCGAATCACCTCGTGGGTCCTCTCCGTCGTGCCGGTGATCCCACATTCGATCTGCGCCGTCGTGATTTGCTCCGTCAAATACGAAAAGGGCACCGGCGGCTCATCGCCCGGCTGCATGTCGAGACCCGACCAATCGATCGTGCGGCCATCCAATCGTGGGGGTGTTCCCGTCTTCAGTCGACCCAGCAAGAACCCAACCCGTTCCAGCATCCCGGATAGACCATAAGCAGCGGCGTCCCCCGCCCGGCCGGCGGGAATCTTCCGCTCGCCGATGTGAATCAGGCCACGCAAGAACGTCCCTGTCGTCAGGATAACGCGCCCGGCCGTCAATCGACGCCCATCGGACAGGATGACGCCCTCGACATTCCCCGCACGACTGAGGACCAGATCCTCGACTGCGCCTGCCATGAGCTGCAAGTTCTCCTGCGCGCCCAAGACACGCCGCATGGCATTTCGATACAGCTTGCGGTCCGCCTGGGCCCGCGGTCCCCGAACGGCGGGGCCTTTGGAACGGTTTAACACGCGGAACTGAATCCCCGCCATGTCGATGACCCGCCCCATGACGCCATCCAACGCGTCGATCTCCCGCACCAAGTGACCTTTGGCCAGGCCTCCGATGGCCGGGTTGCAAGACATCTCGCCAATGGTCTCCAGCTTGTGGGTCACCAACAGAGTCTGGGCACCGAGGCGCGCCGAGGCCGCAGCCGCCTCGCAACCCGCATGCCCGCCACCAATGACGATGACATCCCAGCGAGATAAGAGTGTTTCATTCATGCGCGGAACTTAGGGACTAGCCCCCGCTCTGACAAGAACATGAAGCTGCCTCCGGAGGGAAATCTCCTCCGAATGTTTCACGTGAAACATTCATTTGCCGATACAAAAATCACGAAAGACAATATCGAGCAAATCCTCGACATCAAAACTCCCGGTAATGCGGCCCAAAGACTGCATCGCCAAACGCAAATCCTCGGCAAGCAGCTCCGGCAAGACCGCAGCTTGCGCCCGCACCAAAGATGCCTGACATTCCAGCACTGCCTCGCGGTGGCGGGCGCGGGTGATCACCGCCCCTCGGTCCCCCGCCCACCGCTCCGTGACGACCTCCCTCAAACGCTCAAGCAAGGCGTCCATCCCCGCACCGGTCCGCACCGATACCTGGGCAAGACCCAGACCGCCGATCGGAACGTTTCTTTCAGCCACCCCCAAATCCCACTTGTTGGCAACCGTCAACGTTACCGGCGATCGGTAAACCTCCTCCGCCTGATCAAGAGCAAGCGACCCATCGAACACCGCGATCACAACATCCGCCTCGTCGGCCGTAGCGCGAGCCCGCCGAACACCCTCCACCTCGACACGATCCGCTGTTTCCCGTAGTCCCGCCGTATCGGAGAGAATGACCGGAAACCCTCCCAGATCCATTCGGACTTCAACCACGTCCCGGGTCGTACCCGCCAAATCCGAAACAATCGCGGCATCGCGACCCGCCAACGCATTCAACAGGCTCGACTTTCCCGCATTCGGCGGGCCGACAATCGCCACCCGAATACCCCGCCGCAATTGCTCTCCCACGGACCGGTCTTCTACATGTTGTGTAATACTGTCCAAAATTCCCAATATCTGGGTCTGTGCCGCGGCCAAGGCGGATTCAGGCAATCCCTCCTCCGGAAAATCGATAACCGCCTCCACATGGGCCAAGGCGCCCATCAACCGATCCCGCCAAGACTCGTAAAGCCGACCGAGCGCCCCGGAGGACTGCAGGATCGCTTGGCGCCGCTGCGCCTCCGTCTCCGCGTCAATCAGGTCTGCAAGGCCTTCCGCCGCGGTCAAATCCATCTTCTCGTTCAGAAAAGCCCGCCGGGTAAACTCTCCCGGCTCAGCTATGCGGGTCCCGGAAATCTCCCCCACCGCCTCAAGCACGGCCGTCACCGTGGCGAGGCCACCGTGAATATGCAGCTCCGCGACATCCTCGCCAGTAAAACTGGCCGGTCCCGGAAACCACAAGACCAAGCCCTCATCCAAAACGTCTTCCGAGGATATCGACCTCAACTGACGCCGCACCGCCGACCGGGGCACCGGCAATTCGCGCCCGGTCAATTGGCGACACACATCCGCCGCCGCCGCGCCGGATACCCGAACGACCGCCACGCCCGCCTTCCCTACCGCGGACGAGAGCGCGTATATGGTTTCGGCCATGCTTGGCCTTCCGCGCTACTTCGCGTCCTTGGAGCCGGCCGAGCCGAACTGGGACCAAAACGCCTTCTGAGCTTCCTCCCAGCCGCCCCCCGCCGCGGAGAACCAGGACTTCATCAGCGCCTCCGGGTCCATCTGCGTCATCCCTTCCATCATGCGCCCCCGAAACGCCTCCATGACCTCCGCCTGGATCGGCGCGACATCGGGCAAGCCCAAGAACCGGCGGGCCTCCTCGGGAGAACACTCGATATTCATCGTGATTTTCATGATCTGCGCCTCGAAAGGGGTTGTGCCTCGGCCATTGTAGGGCAAGGTATAGAAGCTGCGAATTCCTCGCAACAATGCAGTCGGAGCCCGCCCCATGCCGCAAAACGAGCTATCCCAGGAAACAAGTCCTTATCTGCTTCAGCATAAGGACAACCCTGTCCACTGGATGGCTTGGGGCGAAAAAGCCTTCGCCCGCGCGAAATCAGAAAACAAACCAATCCACTTATCGGTCGGATACGCCGCCTGCCATTGGTGCCACGTTATGGCACATGAGAGCTTCGAAGACCCGCAAATCTCCTCGATCATGAACGAGCTGGTCATCAATATTAAAGTCGACCGGGAAGAGCGTCCCGACATCGACACCATTTATCAATCGGCCCTGGCGATGATCGGAGAACAGGGCGGCTGGCCTCTGACGATGTTCCTCACCCCGGACGGCGAACCGTTCTGGGGCGGAACCTATTTTCCTCCGACGCCGCGTTACGGCCGACCGGGATTCGGCGACGTCGTAAAGGCTGTGGCAAATACTTTCGCCAGCGAGCCCGAGCGCGTGGAAAAAAACGTTCGAGCACTGCGCGAAGGCCTCGCTCAGGCCTCCAAGCCCTCGGCCGGCCCCGGTATTTCCCCCGACATCGTCAATCAAGTCGCCCAACGACTGACCAACGAAATCGACATGTTCCGGGGCGGCATAAAGGGCGCTCCCAAATTTCCTCAAACCGGCATCTTCGAGCAGATCTGGCGCGCCTGGCGCCGCAGCGGCGACAATCTCTATAGAGACGCCGTTGTCACCAGCCTCAACAATATTTGCCAGGGTGGCATCTACGATCACCTGGGCGGCGGCTTCTCTCGATATTCCGTCGACGAAATGTGGCTCGCCCCGCATTTTGAGAAGATGCTCTACGACAATGCCGAATTGATCAACATGCTCACCTTGGTTTGGCAGGAGACCCGCTCTCCGCTCTACGCCGCCCGCATCGCAGAGACCGTAGAGTGGTTAAAGCGCGAAATGATCGAAGAGGGCGGCGGCTTCGCCAGCAGCCTCGATGCCGACAGCGAGGGCATCGAAGGTAAATTCTACGTATGGAGCGAAGCGGAAATAGACACCCTCCTCGGCGACAAAGCTCCGAAGTTCAAAAAAACCTATGATGTCGACGCTCATGGCAATTGGGAGGAAAAAACCATCCTGAACCGGTTGCACGCGATGGACCTTCTCGACGACGCAACCGAGGCGGAACTTTCGGAAAACCGCAGAACCCTCCTCGAGGCCCGCGCCCACCGCATCCGCCCCGGCAAAGACAATAAAGTCCTCGCCGATTGGAACGGGTTAATGATCGCCGCCCTCGCCTTCGCCAGCCAAGTATTCCAAAAACCCGATTGGCTCAACCTCGCAAAGACCGCCTATGCCTTCGTGACGGATAACCTGATTATTGACGGCCGGCTTCATCATAGCTGGTGCGCTGGTGAAGCCCGCCATCCCGCCACCCTCGATGACCACGCCAACCTCGCCCGCTCGGCCTTAATGTTGTTCGAAAACACCCAGAATGAGACCTACCTCACAGATGCAAAAGCACGCATCGACGAGATCGAAGCCCATTACCGCGACCCGGACGGCGGATACTTCTTTGCAGCCGACGACACACCAAACCTGATTACCCGCACGAAAACCGCCAACGACAACGCCACCCCGTCCGGTAACGGCACACTGATGGGCGTGCTCTCCCGCCTCTACTATCTCACCGGCGAGGACAGTTATCGTGCGCGCGCCGAATCCATCGAAAAAGCCTTCGCCGGCGAAGTCGCGCGCAATTTCTTCCCCCTTTCAACCCTCATAAATTCAAGCGAGTTGATGAGGCGGGCCCTCCAAATCGTGGTGCTTGGCGACCCCAGCGACCCGGAGGTGAAGGCGCTTCTGGCCGCGATCGGGCACCATTCGCTGCCCAACCGGATCCTCAGCATCGTCCAATCACCAGACACGTTGCCCCAAACACACCCGGCCGCCGGCAAGACACAACTTGGCGCGCAAGCAACCGCATATGTCTGCAAAGGTACCGTGTGCAGTGCCCCGGTGACATCGTCCGAGGAATTAGACCGCCTATTGCAAGGCGCCTAACGCCATGTTGGGACGCACCCTCGAAAGCCCCTTCGGGCAGGTATCGTTCATGGTGGAAAACGACCGGCTCGCCCGCATCCAGTTCGAAGCGAATCCGAACCTCCTAGACGAAGGCGACCCCCTCCTCGACGAGACGGCGCGGCAACTGACCGCTTATTTCGCAGGTAAGCTCTATGACTTCGACCTGCCGCTGGCCGCACCCCATAGCACCTTTCAGGCAAGAATCCGCCGCTGCATGATCGAAATTCCTTACGGCCGAATGCGCACATACGGAGAGCTCGCGGCTGAACTCGGCAGCGCCTCGCAGGCGGTCGGCCAGTCGTGCGGATCCAATCCAATCCCGATTGTCGTCCCTTGCCACCGAGTCGTCGCTTCCGGCGGAAAGCTCGGCGGCTTTTCCGGCAGTGACGGCGCCCCGACAAAGAAGAAACTCCTTAATCACGAAGCCGTTCACGCCCCGTGACAATCTGCCCACCGCTGCGATAAGGTTGCTGCCACTCGTAGATCCGACAAAACAACGCTATTTTATTCAACAACACGACAGGGGGCGATCGATGCCCAAAGCAATTCAAATCAAGAAACAGGGCGCCGCCGGCGTCATGAAATGGGTGGAAGTGCCACTCGGCAAACCGAAGCGCGGCGAAGTCCTCATCCAACAAAGCCACGTGGGCCTGAATTATATCGACGTATATCACAGAAGCGGTCTCTACCCGCTTCCGCTCCCCGCCGGAATCGGCATGGAAGCCGCGGGCACGGTCGAAGCCGTCGGCCCCGGCGTCAAAAACATCCGGATTGGCGACCGGGTCGCCTATGCCTCCGGCCCTCCCGGCTCCTATGCCGAATACCGCATCATGCCGGCGGGCCGTGTCGTCAAGCTCCCGGAATGGATCGCCAACGATCAAGCTGCCGCCATGATGCTTCAAGGCATGACGACGGAATATCTGATCCGCCGGACCTATAAGGTAAAGGCTGGCGATACCGTTCTCTTCCACGCCGCCGCCGGCGGTGTCGGGCTGATCGCCTGCCAATGGCTGAAACAACTCGGCGCCACTGTTATCGGCACCGTCGGCAGCCCTGCAAAGGCAAAACTCGCCAAAGCCCATGGCTGCGATCATGTGATCAACTACAACAAGCAGGATTTCGTAAAGCGGGTGCGCAGCATCACCAAGGGCCAAGGCGTTCCGGTGGTGTATGATTCAGTCGGCAAATCCACCTTCAACGGATCTCTCGATTGCTTGAGCCCGCTCGGCATGTTCGTATCTTTCGGCAATGCCTCGGGTCCGATTCCGCCCGTCGACGCGGGATTGCTCTCCCAAAAAGGCTCGCTGTATTTCACCCGTCCCACACTGATGACCTATACCGCGTCCGACAAGGACCTCGCCGCATCCGCCCGATCGCTCTTCGCCGCCGTCAAGAAAGGCGTCAAGATCGAGATCAACCAGCGCTATCCAATGGCGAATGCCGTGCAGGCCCACAGAGACCTGGAAGCCCGAAAGACAACCGGATCGACCGTTTTCGAGGTCTAGGGCATAAGCCGATCTATCCGAAAAAATCAGGCCCCGCTTTCGAAGCGGGGCCTTTTTTCATGCCATAAAGACCAGATTATATTCCGATATCGTATCGACGCCGCGGTTTGATCCGCATCCGGAATCACTTTCGGCACCTACCGCCAATTTAGGCTACTTATGCAGTTGATCCTTGAATGAAGACCCGCCGGCGGAGCGTCAACCGAACCGCATTACTCAACCCTACTGATTCATCGAATCGAAGAACTCATTGTTATTCTTACTGTCTTTCAACTTATCGAGCAAGAACTCCATGGCGTCGGTCGTGCCCATCGGAGTCAGAATGCGCCGCAAGACCCACATCTTGGAAAGCGTCGCCGGCGGCACCAAGAGCTCTTCCTTCCGAGTGCCGGATTTCTGAATATCGATCGCCGGGAACGTCCGCTTATCGGAAAGCTTACGGTCGAGGACAATCTCGGAATTGCCCGTGCCTTTGAACTCTTCGAAGATCACCTCGTCCATCCGGCTCCCCGTCTCGATCAACGCGGTGGCGATAATGGTCAAGGACCCGCCCTCCTCGATATTTCGCGCCGCCCCGAAAAACCGCTTCGGCCGCTGCAGCGCATTCGCATCGACGCCGCCGGTCAAGACCTTGCCCGAACTCGGCACGACAGTGTTGTACGCACGCGCCAATCGAGTGATCGAATCGAGCAAAATAACGACATCATGCTTATGCTCCACCAGCCGTTTTGCCTTTTCGATCACCATCTCCGCGACTTGCACGTGCCGAACCGCCGGCTCGTCAAAGGTCGAGCTTACGACCTCACCGTTCACAGACCGCGCCATATCGGTTACTTCTTCCGGCCGTTCGTCGATCAGCAGGACGATCAGATAGACCTCAGGATGATTGCTGGTAATGGCATGGGCAATATTCTGCATGATCACCGTCTTGCCGGTCCGCGGCTGCGCCACGATCAAACCGCGTTGACCTTTTCCAATTGGCGCCACCAATTCAATAACCCGGCATGTGTTGTCGCGCTTCTTGCCGTCACCCACCGTCGCCTCGACTTCGAGCTTTAGATGCTCTTCCGGGTATAACGGCGTGAGATTGTCGAAATTAATGCGATGTCGAACGCTCTCCGGCTCGTCGAAATTAATCTTATTGACCTTCAAGAGAGCAAAATACCGCTCGCCCTCTTTCGGCGCTCGGATTTCTCCTTCGACCGTATCACCTGTCCGCAAGCCGAACCGCCGCACCTGACTTGGGCTGACGTAAATGTCGTCGGGTCCCGGTAAATAATTTGCCTCCGGCGACCGCAAAAATCCAAAGCCGTCTTGCAGCACCTCCAAAACACCGTTGCCGACAATCGGCACTTCGTCATCGGCGAGCTGCTTCAGGATAGAAAACATCATATCCTGTTTGCGAAGTGTGCTCGCGTTCTCAACCTCCAACTCCTCTGCAAAAGCGAGAAGCTCCGCAGGCGTTTTCTTCTTCAGGTCTTGTAGGTGGATTTCTTTTACGGTCATTTTTTGCAATCGCTTGGAGACATCGGATGACTGGGTAGCCTGTTAGGCAATACCGAACCGCGAACGAGGAGAAAGCGCGACTATCCGAAAGGGGGAAAAGAAAGACGATGGTTACCGAGAGCGGTCCCCGCCGTCCGTATCATCGGCCACAAACTGGGGCATGCGTCAAGCAAAATATGATAACTGAAAACCGCCGCGCAAGAGAATTTTTCCGGACACTTAGAAAGGCTTCACGATCGCAAGGATCACGATGCCAATCATCAGAAGCGTCGGAACTTCATTGGCAATCCTGAAGAATTTAGCACTACGCCTGTTCTCGTCACTCTGAAAATCGCGCCGCCACCCCGCCATCGCCATATGAGAGGCCGATAAAAAAATAATAAGCGCTAGTTTCAGATGGAACCACGTCTCCAAATAAACTTCGCTGAGAACAGCCATCCAAAGCCCGAAAATCCATGAAGCGACCATCGCCGGCGTCATGATCGCCCGCAGCAGACGCCGCTCCATGATCTTGAACGTCTCCGACAACTCCGAGCCGACCTCGGCATCGACGTGATACACGAACAGCCGTGGGAGGTAGAGCAACCCAGCCATCCAGGAAATCACCGAGATAATATGAAGCGCCAGAATCCAGTCGTACATTCAGCACATCATCCAGAGACCGGACATTGACCACAGGACACCGGACAACTCCGTGTCCCTGTTTCGCTTGAAAGACCGGGCCCGCGCGCAATGGCCTGAAGGACGATTTCACACAGCCCTTCAATGAAACTGGGGTCGTCGGACACTGTCCCAACTCGACGATACCCGGGCACACCGGATTCTTCCGCCAACTCCCGATACTCGATATCAAGCTCTACCAAGGTTTCCGAATGTTCCGAAACAAACGCGATCGGCACCACAATCAGGGCCGTGCCTTCATTGCCCGCCTGGCGAATTTCGTCTTCTGTATAAGGCTTTATCCACTCCAAAGGCCCAACCCGGCTTTGATAACATACCCGCCAGTCCAGAGATGATTCGCCGATTTGAGTCATAACCGCCGCTGCTGTTTTTTCAATCGCCCACTTATACGGATCTCCCCGATCGACAACTTTCTTGGGTAAACCGTGCGCGGAAAACAATATGCGCAAGGGACCATCCCCGGTTGTCTCGGCCAAAGCTACCTTGATTCGCTCCGCTACGGCCGAAACAAATCCCGGGTTCTCCGGATAACAGCACACTTTGGTTGTCGGAACCGACAGTTGAGCCCGCCTGGCCGCACGCTCCCAATCCTTGAAAGAAGACCCACTCGTGGTCGTTGAAAACTGCGGATACAAGGGAAGAAGGACAATTCGATCAGGGTCCCAGGACCGAACTTCGCTCGCTACCGCATCAGCCATGGGATGCCAATAACGCATGACCGGAAAACATTTGACCACATTATCAGAATTCTTGGCGTTAAGGACGTTCTCTAACGCGGCTGCCTGTGCAACCGTGTTGGGCAGGAGCGGCGATCCTCCCCCCAATTCCCGATAAATTTCCTGTGCAATCGGCGCGCGGCGCTTGGAAATAAGTTTCGCGATCAACCATCTAATCGGCTGCGGCGCCCCAATAATGGCTGGATCGTTAAACAAATTGAACAAGAAGGGCTGAACCGATTCTAGCCTGTCCGGTCCCCCTAAATTAAAAAGTATAATTGCTGTTTTATCCATTAAATTACATTTTATACCTAACTAATGCGATAAAGATCGTATTTTGGAAACCAGTCTCTCTACCGTCGCCGGCGCTGTATGTTTGTCCACACCATGGCCGAGATTAAAAATATGGGGCCGCCCGCGACACTCGGTCACGATCCGCTCGACTGCCGCTTCCATCCCCGCCCCTCCCGTCAGCAGAAATACCGGATCTAGGTTCCCCTGAATCGGCATTCCTTTCGGCAGATGCTCACAAGCCCAACTCAACGATACTGTTGTATCGAGCGACACAGCGGTAATGCCCGTTTCCTCGGCAAAGTCCGTGTACATCGCACCGGCGCCCCGCGGAAACCCGATGATAGGCAATGCCGGCCAACGCTCGCGTAACGCCGCCACGATCCGCCGGATCGGATCAATGACCCATCTTCTGAACTCCGGCTCTGGCAAAACACCCGCGTGACTCTCGAAAATCTGAACAACTTCCACGCCCGCCTCCACCTGGCGGGATAGGTGATCCACGGTCCCTTCAACCAACAAATCCATCAATCGCGCGAAAATATCCGGTTGTCCGTAACACATTGCTTTAATGTTATGGAAATCCCGACTTGTCCGGCCTTCGATCATATAACACGCAACGGTCCAGGGAGCCCCTGCAAAGCCTATCAGCGCGGTCTTACTATCAAGTTGCGCGGAAAGACGTTTTACCGCCTCATATACCGGTGCCAGCTTCTCCTGTAGCCCCTTCGTAGATAAAGCTGCGATATCCGCTGCTTCCCGGATGGGCTTAAGAACCGGACCTGTTCCTTCGACGAAAGAAACGTCCTGGCCCAGACCATCCGGCACGACCAAGATATCCGAGAATAGAATCGCGGCATCAAAACCATAACGTCGAATGGGTTGAAGCGTGACCTCGACCGCGAAATCCGGCGTATAGCAGAGATCGAGGAATCCGCCCGCTTTTTGCCGAGATGCCCGATACTCCGGTAAATACCGACCGGCCTGGCGCATAAGCCAAATCGGCGGAGGAGTGCGTCTTTCACCATTAAGGACATCGAGAAACGGCTTAGGCATTTGGTTCGGCCTTAGTTCGGTGTGACAAGAAAGAACCGTGTCTCAATACAAACAATAAAGAGTCAATAAAAGGTAGTTGTAGTGGATACACGGGGGATCATGGGGTTCACCGTGAATAGAAAAGTATGAACAATGGGAACGAGGACTAAAACTTGGTTTGTTAATTGATACGATAAATAAGAAATAACAAATTGATTTATAAATGGAATCTACTTGCTAACAGTCTCTGCATAAATCTAACCTCCGGCGCTTGAACCACCAAAACGTCAAAGTTATCTCGAAAGATATCCTCATACTGATAATCTCTGTAATGAATATGCAGAAAGGGGATAATTTTTTAGATTCGGTGTTATCTTGTGGATAACACTGCCTTACACACATTCTATTGGACCACCCATTGAAAGCCTTTCATCTTCACCTTGTTTCAGACGCGACCGGTGAAACCGTCCACAGCGTTGCCCGCGCCTGTTTCGTTCAATTCGATGGCATAGAACCGACGGAACACCATTGGCCGTTGGTGAGGACAAAAGGACAGATCGACAAAATCCTTCGCAAAATCGAAGAACATCCTGGCATCGTCCTCTTTACCATTGTCAAGGAGGACCTGCGAACCGCCCTCGAGATTGGTTGCTCGCGTTTACATATTCCCTGCATTTCGGTTCTCGATCCGGTGATTCATGCCCTAACCGCGTTTCTCGGCCTGCAAAGCAGTGGAAAATCGGGTCGGCAGCATATCCTGGACGCAGAATATTTCGACCGAATAGATGCCATGACCTATACGTTGAATCATGATGACGGTCAGTCCACTCACGATTTGGCCGATGCGGATGTCATTCTGGTTGGGGTCTCCCGTACATCCAAAACGCCAACCTGTATCTACCTTGCCAATCGAGGCCTGAAGGCGGCCAATGTGCCGGTCGTACCCGATATTCGCCTGCCGCCGGAATTCGATACCCTTACGGATGGCGCAGGCCCGCTGATCGTCGGACTTACGACCGACCCAAAACGCTTGGTGCAGGTACGCCGAAATAGGCTGCGGTTGCTCGACCATAATGCCGATACCGACTATGTCGACCCGGAAACGGTGAAAGACGAAGTCGCCACAGCGAGACGCTTGTTCAGTGAGCGCGATTGGCCGGTGATCGACGTGACGCGGCGGTCGATCGAAGAGACGGCGGCGACAATATTACAAATCCTCGAGCGACAACGAGACGCGAATGCGTGACGAAAAGAGACCCGATCTCATTCTTGCATCGACAAGCCCCTCGCGGGCGGCTTTGTTGCGGGCAGCCGGGTTGGACTTTAAAATAGAGCCTGCAGATATAGACGAATCCGCAATAAAAGAGCGCTGTCGCCTCGCCAACGCGACGGTCTCGGAAACGGCGGCACTTCTATCTCTAGAGAAAGCGCGGAAAATTTCAGAACGGCGGCCTGCAGCGTTCGTTATCGGTTCCGACCAGATGCTTGAGTGCGACGGGAAATGGCTGGATAAGCCAAGCGATGTCACGGCCGCTGCCGAGACTTTGCGCACCTTGCGGGGCCGGACGCATCGATTGATTACCTGTGTCAGCGTGTTGTACGAGGCGGTGGAGATTTGGTCCCATACGGAAACAGCGGTCTTGACCATGCGCCGTTTCTCGGATGATTTTCTTGCTCGATATATAGAAACGGGCGGTGAAAAGCTTCTGACTTCCGTCGGAGCCTATCAACTGGAAGGCCATGGCGCGCAATTGTTCGAGACGATCGAAGGGGATTATTTCACCATTCTGGGGCTCCCGCTCTTGCCACTCTTGGCCTTTCTGCGGGAACAGCATCTGATACCTGCATGAGACTGACGGGAAAAGCCATTATCGCCGGAGTCATGGGTTGGCCGGTCGCCCACTCTCGATCCCCGATGCTGCATGGGTTCTGGCTTGAATCCTATAATATCGACGGCGCTTATCTTCCATTTCCCGTGCATCCGGAAAACATCGAAACGGCCTTGCGGGCGCTCCCAGCCCTTGGAATTGCCGGCGTAAACGTGACCGTGCCGCACAAGGAAGCAGCCCTGCGCATTTGCGACACCGTGGACTCGACCGCCCGGAAAATTGGAGCGGTAAACACTATTATCGTCGAAAAGGATGGCTCCCTCTCCGGCAGCAATACCGACGCCTTCGGTTTTATGGAAAACCTAAAATCCGAAAGCGATTGGCGAGCCGATAGCCGGCCTGTCCTGGTCGTCGGCGCTGGCGGCGCGGCGCGCGCTGTCGTATCCGCTCTGGCCGAAGAAGGGGTTAGCAACATCCGGATCTTGAATCGAACCAAAGCGCGTGCCGAAGCGCTGGCGTCCGACTTCGCCGATCGGGCGAATGCCTGCGATTGGGCGACCCTCGACTCCTCCCTCGAGGACATCTCTCTGCTCGTCAACACAACGACACTTGGAATGTCCGGCCAACCTGAACTGGAGATCGACCTGACAGCCTTACCGCGCGATGCGATCGTTAACGACATTGTTTATGTGCCGCTTCAAACGAAACTCTTGCAGGCAGCGAGAGGCCGGGGAAATGCCACCGTCGACGGACTTGGAATGCTGCTTCATCAGGCGCGCCCCGGATTTGCGGCCTGGTTCGGACATGAGCCCGACGTGACCCCCGCCCTGCGCAACGTCATTCTGGCGGATTTAGGCGCGTGATCGTCCTCGGACTGACGGGTTCCATCGGCATGGGCAAGAGCACGGCAGCCAAAATGCTGCGCGATCACCGGGTGCCGGTGAGTGATGCGGATGCCATTGTGCACGAGTTGATCGGGCATGGCGGCGCGGCCGTCGCGGCTGTCGACCGGGCTTTTGCGGGTGTGGTGGCCGATGGGGCCGTCGACCGGGCCGCTCTCGGGGCGCGGGTTTTTGGAGATTCGGCAGCCTTGAAACAGCTCGAATCGATCCTGCATCCCTTGGTCGAAGCCGCTCGGGACCGCTTTTTGAAGCAGTGCCAGCGCCGCCGGGAGCCGGTCGTCGCTCTGGATATCCCGCTCTTGTTCGAAGTCAAGGCAGACGCCCTATGCGATGCGACAATTGTGGTCACGGCTCCCCAATTCGTGCAGACAACCCGGGTGCTCTCCCGCCCGGGCATGACACGGGAGAAGTTGGAAGGCATTCGCCGTCATCAGATGAGCGATCTGGAAAAGCGACGCCGTGCGACTTTTGTGGTACCGTCAGGCGCCGGACGGCGAGCGACGTTCATGGCGCTTGCCCGCATTGTCAGGCTGGCCAAGGCCGGAAAGCTTCACCGAGAACTGTAACGCGGAAACCATGCGGGAAATTGTCTTAGATACGGAAACCACCGGCCTCGATCCACGATCCGGCGACCGGCTCGTGGAAATCGGTTGTATCGAGCTCGACAATCACGTTCCGACCGGCCGCACGTATCATCAGTATGTCAATCCCGAGCGCGACATGCCGGCCGAAGCCTTCGCCGTTCACGGTCTGTCGGAAGCGTTTTTGGCAAAACATCCGATCTTCTCGGACGTGGCGGATGGATTTCTCGAATTCATCGGGGACTCTGATTTGGTCATCCACAATGCCAGCTTCGATCTCGGGTTCATCAACGCGGAACTGAAGCGCTTAGGACGAGCGCCAGTGGATTCAGCCCGCGCCATCGACACGGTGCAAATGGCCCGCAGCAAATATCCTGGCGCACAAGCGAGCTTGGATGCGCTATGCCGACGTTTCGAAATCGATCTCTCGGCGCGGACCAAGCACGGGGCGCTGCTCGATGCTGAATTGCTTGCAGACGTCTATCTTGAGCTCGTCGGCGGTCGTCAACCCGGCTTCGAGCTTGCCTCGCAACGCAAGGCGGAGACGGCGGCGACGGTTGAACTGCGCTCGGGCCCGGCCCGGCCCCCTCGTCCGCACGGACCAAGCGATGCGGAGCGTGCGGCGCACGAGAAATTCATGGAGCAGATCACGGATCCAATCTGGCGCGATTGAAACCGCCCTTGTTTTCCCGACGCGTTAATAGCGCGGCCTACTCCGACTCCGCCTCGGCGCCGCGTCGAAACATCTCCACGAAATCGACCGTCGAAATCATTAAGGGCGGGAAGCCGCCGTCCCGCGTGACGTTCGAAATGATGGCGCGGGCAAAGGGAAACAGCAGACGCGGGACCTCGATCAGAATAAGCGGCTGCAAATGCTCCTCAGGGATGGCGCCAACCTCTACGATCGCCGCGTAGTCGAGTTCCGTGATAAACAGCACGGTATCGTCGGCGCTTGCCCGCGCTTCGACATGCAGTATGACCTCGAAGGCGCGGTCACCCAATCTTTGCGCCGCGACGTTTACCTCTATGGCAACGTCCGGTGCGCTGTCCGGCGGTTGCAGAAAAAGACCCGGAGAGCCCGGGTTCTCGAACGACAAATCCTTGACGTATTGATGCGTGATGTTGAGCGGGACGCTCTCCGCGTCAGCCGACTCGCCGGCGGCTACGTGATCTTCCGACATTTCTGCTCCGTCGCGTTTGTGACGCTCGCAGCTAACACGGAATCTCCATAGGCACAATATCACCACCGCCCGGGTGGGCATCGCGGGGATCAAAGGTCACGAGCTGCGCGTTGCCCACCGTGTGGCCGGTCAGACCGCGAATAAAACCCCAATGACTGACGACGAGCGTCTCTTGCCAGGTCTCTGCCAGTGATTGTTCCGCCCGAAACCGTTGGCACCGGGCATCAAGCGCTTCTTCCGTTTCAACCGGCGTGGGCCACCAGGTTTCTTCGATATGATCCAAGCGCAACTGGGGCCAATTCTGGCGGAGTGTGGACCCCGGCGTTCCGAGGTCGCAGACGAATGCGGAACGCTCACCGATGCGCGGGTCGACATCGATATCGACGCCCAACGCCTGTGCGACGATCGCGGCGGTTTGCAAAGCTCTCGTGTAGGGACTGGTGAGAATGCGACGGATTCGACTTCCATCCAGATATGCGAGCGCCGCCGCCACTTGCCGCTGGCCTGTGTCCGTCAGCTTTGGGTCTCTAATGCCGGGGTCAACCCGGGTCTTCTTGTAGACGACGTTAAATTCGCTTTCGCCGTGCCGCATCAAAATCATTCAGTCGTCCTGTCGCTTATGTGTTGGGCCGAGATTCTTCTCCTCAGGGGGCGTTTTCGGGACCTCCGTAAAGTCGCCATCGATAATCGTCCCGTTGGTGTCGTGCCTGTGCCCCGTCCTTGGTTCCTGCCTCGGATATTGCGGGTTTCCGGCGCGGTCTTGCCCGTCGACCCAGATGGTGCCGCGGGCCGAGAGCGCGCGCACCGCGAATCCGCCGAGAAGCCGCCGAACTGCCGGCACGAAAAGCGCAAAACCGATGCCATCCGTAAGAAACCCCGGCGTCAGCAGCAACGCGCCGGCGACAAGCAGGCATAGTCCGGTGAAGACTTCGCCGACCGGCATCTCCCCCCGCTCCAGGCTGAGCTGCACTCGTTGGATGGTTTGAAGTCCTTGATGGCGTAGCAATGCCGTTCCGATGACCGCGGTCAGGATCACCAACCCCAAAGTCGGCCACAACCCGAACTGCTCGCCGGCCTCGATGAAGACGGCGATTTCTGCGATCGGCACCGCGATGAAAACGAATAGGATGATTACCGGCATGCTTGCTCTTTTAGGGTGGAACCCTTATCTATCAAAGGGTCTGGCGAACCCCGGAATTGCCAAGGTGAGCGGGATTCGATTGGCTTCACCCTAACCTAGGGTCGGACGGAACTCTTCGCAACGGTTGGTGCCGTCCCGGGGGGCTCGGAAAGGGCGTGAGATGAGCGGCGGTTTGGGCTTTCTGGATATCATACTTTTCGCGATGCTGGCCGCATTTCTGATCTATCGGCTCGGCAGCGTGCTCGGCAAGCGCACGGGACACGAGCAACAGCGCCCGGATATTTTTGGGACTGGCGCCGGTCCGGAAGACCCGCGGGACGATAACGTCATCTCCCTCCCGGAACGGTCGGTCGAGCCCGACATGGTGTCTGTGGAAGCGGATTCTCCCCTGGCGGCGGGCATCACGCAAATCAAGCTTGCCGATCGTACCTTTAACGAGAACGAATTTGTCGCCGGGGCGCGAGCGGCGTTTGAAATGATCGTCGATTCCTTCGCGACGGGCGATACCGAAACGCTCCGAAATCTCTTGAGCGACGAGGTCTATCAAAACTTCGCCGCCGCAATTCAAGAGCGGGAATCCAAGAATTGGACGCATGAGACGACGGTCGTTGGCGTCGACGCGGCGGAAATCATCGAAGCGGAGATGTCAGGGCGCAATGCGCTGGTTACGGTCAAGTACATTAGCGAACAGGTCAACGTGACCCGCGACGAGAACGGCGAAGTCACGGATGGCGATGCTAACGCGGTTATTCGCATTACCGATATCTGGACTTTCGCGCGGGATACCACTTCGGCGGACCCGAACTGGGCTTTGATCGCGACCCGCAGCCCAAACTAGACATCCGACCGATGGGCATCGCGGCGGCGCACCTCTCGACTAAATTGGGGCGATACGCGGTGATCGTCCTTTGCGCCGTCTTGATAGGCTCCTGCGTCATTCGGTGGGCTGACCCAATCGTCGAAAGCGTGCCCAGTATTCAGCTACGCAGCATTGCATTCAACGATCTGCCTAATTGGCGGGGCGATGGTCAACTGGACGCTGTTTTGGCTTTTCGCAAGTCTTGCCCGATCCTCCTTGGAGGCAGCGAAATCAAGGCGAGCGGACTTACCGTGCAACCGCGCGAATGGTCTGATGCCTGTGCCGCGGCGGAAGTCCTGGCAGAGCGTGCCGGACCGTTGGATCAGGCGGCGGTACGTGGCTTTTTCGAAAAATGGTTTCAGGCATATTCGGTTTCCGCAGACGGTCAGACCGAAGGGTTATTTACCGGATATTTTGAAGCGGGATTGCGGGGATCGCGACAGCGCACGGAACGCTTCACGATTCCGCTTTTTGGTGTTCCCAAGGACCTGGTATCCGTGGATCTCGGTCAATTCGATCCGGGCCTCGACGGAAAGAGAATTGTGGCACAGGTCGCGGATGGAAAAATCCGACCCTACCCGCGGCGCGGCGATATTCAGGACGGCGCGTTGCGAGACGACACCCCGGTTTTAGCGTGGGTCGACGACCCCATCGACGCCTTTCTGCTACATGTTCAGGGATCGGGCCGCGTCGCTCTGGCGGAGGGGGACGAGCTGCGCGTCGGCTATGCCGGTAACAACGGCCACGGTTACGTCTCTATAGGGCGCACACTGATTGATCGCGGCGAATTGCCTACAGGTCAAGCGGGGTGGCGCGAGATCCGAAACTGGATCGAGCGAAACCCGACGAAGGCCGGGGCCCTTTTGGCGGAAAACCCGCGCTTCATATTCTTTCGCGAAATTTCCGGGGAGGGGCCGATCGGCGCGTTGGGAGTGCCTTTGACACCGAGACGAAGCCTTGCGGTCGATCCCGCCTTTATACCGCTGGGCGTGCCTCTCTGGCTTGATACGGTGTGGCCGGGCGGTGGCGACCGGCCGTTGCGACGGCTGATGGTGGCGCAAGACACCGGAAGCGCCATCAAGGGGCCGGTCAGGGGCGATTTCTTCTGGGGCTATGGCCGGGATGCCCTGGTTGAGGCGGGGCGGATGAAAAGTCCCGGGCGGTATTTTCTGCTTCTGCCGCGGCGCGCCACGGTGCCGGTCTCGTGAATCGTTGCCTTTCGCCAAGCGACCGATCATTCTATGGGCGACTGTATCTGCGAAGGAATTCCG
Source organism: Rickettsiales bacterium (assembly GCA_038131165.1). GTDB lineage: Bacteria > Pseudomonadota > Alphaproteobacteria > UBA8366 > UBA8366 > UBA6544. The sequence continues at coordinate 58,420 of JAYPOZ010000010.1, forward strand.
ATGGCTGAAACGGATCAAGTGAGACCACAGGTCGGCCTCTTTGTGACCTGTCTCGTCGATCTCATGCGGCCGTCCGTAGGCTTTGCGGCGGTGAAGCTGCTTGAGGCGGCGGGGTGCCGCGTTGCGGTGCCGGCCGCCCAGACCTGCTGCGGCCAGCCGGCCTACAACTCCGGCGACCGGGCCGATGCGAAAGCCATCGCGCGCCAGACCATCGATGCCTTCGAAGGCTTCGAATACGTGGTTGCACCTTCAGGCTCCTGCGCCGGCATGTTGACCAAACACTATCCCGAGCTTTTTGAGGGCGATGAGGCGATGTCGGCGAGGGCGCGCGACCTCGCGCGACGAACCTATGAGCTGGTGTCGTTCCTGACGGATGTGCGCGGCGTAAATGCGGTCGACACATCGTTCAGCGGGACCGTCACCTATCACGATTCCTGCTCAAGCCTGCGGGAAATGGGCGTGCGGGCCCAGCCGAGAAAGCTGCTCCAGTCCATCGGCGGCGTGGAGCTCCGTGAACTTTCCTTCGGGGAGGCCTGTTGCGGGTTTGGGGGCACCTTTTGTGTGAAGTATCCCGATATTTCCAACAAGATGGTTGGCGATAAATGCGCCGATATCGCGGCGACCGGTGCCGCGACCGTTCTCGCCGGCGATCTCGGTTGCTTGATGAACATCGCCGGCAAGTTGAAACGGGACGGCTCCGATATCGAGGTGCGCCATGTCGCCGAAGTCTTGGCCGACATGACCGACACGCCGGCGCTCGGCGAGGGAGAGTAAGGTCATGCAGGAGGTAAAGACGCGGGACTTCGTTACGAACGCCAGAGGTGCTCTCGACGACGTCAATCTGCAAGAAGCGCTCACCAAGATGAAGACCGGATTCGTCGACCGCCGTACCGAGGCGCGCAACGGCCTGCCGGAGTTCGACGACATCCGCGACCGGGCCCGCGACATCAAGAACCACACCTTGGCGCATCTCGACTATTACCTGGAACGGTTCGAGGCCAAGGTGACGGAGCAGGGCGGCCATGTGCATTGGTGCGCCACGCCGGAGGACGCCCGTCAGACCATTCTCGATATTTGCCGGCGGCTCGATGCGAAAACGGTGACCAAGGGCAAGACGATGATCGCCGAGGAAATCGGGCTCAACGATTTTTTCGAGGAGAACGGTATCGAGCCTATCGAGACCGATCTTGGCGAGTACATCATTCAGCTGCGCAAGGAGCCGCCGAGCCACATCATCGCGCCGGCGGTCCATGTGCTGAAGCATGAAGTCGCCGAAGCCTTCGTCAAGAAACACATCGACCGCGATCCGAGCCGGCCTTTGGAAGAGCCGCGGGCGCTGCTCGACGAAGCGCGTGAAGAGTTGCGGCAAAAGTTCATCGACGCCGATGTCGGCGTCACAGGGGCGAATTTTCTCATTGCGGAGACCGGATCGTCGGTGATTGTCACCAACGAGGGCAATGGCGATCTGACGCAGACCATTCCGAAAGCGCATATCGTCCTCGCGAGCCTGGAGAAGGTCGTGCCGACGCTGGAGGATGCGTCGACCATTCTACGCGTTCTCGCGCGCTCGGCGACCGGGCAGGAATTTTCGGTCTACACCACATTTTCGACCGGCCCACGCCGGCCGGAGGATCTCGACGGCCCGGGCGAATATCACGTCGTCCTCCTCGACAACGGGCGCAGCGCCTTGATGGGTACCGAATATCAGGAAATGCTGCGGTGCATACGCTGCGGCGCCTGCATGAATCATTGTCCGGTTTATAATTCGGTCGGCGGGCACGCCTATGGCTGGGTCTATCCGGGACCGATGGGCGCGGTGCTCACCCCGTCTCTGATCGGCATCGAGGCGGCGGGCCATCTGCCGAACGCGTCCAGCTTCTGCGGCCGTTGCGAGGAGGTTTGTCCGATGCGCATCCCGCTGCCGAAGATGATGCGGCATCTGCGCGAACAGGAATTTGACCGTGGTCTCGGCTCGCAGGTGGTGCGCACGGGCTTGCGTTTCTGGGCGTTCTACGCGAAACGGCCTCGGCTCTATCATTTTCTGGCAGGGCTCAAGTTCCGGCTGCTTGGTACGATGGGGGCCAAGAAAGGACGGTTCCGAACTCTGCCCGGAGCCGGCGGATGGACGAAGTACCGGGATTTTCCGGCGCCGCAACCGGGCGGTACTTTTCAGGCGCGCTGGTCCGCCAAAGACGGCGCGCGCGGGCCTGTGGCATGAGCGGGCGCGACTCCATCCTCGGCACGATCCGACAGGGCCTTGGCCGGGGGGAATTGGGCGACGGTGCCAAGGCCGAGTTGGAGGCGCGGATTTCCGGTCATGCGCGCGGTCCACGGCCGTCGCGGGTCGACCTTGACGCGGATGGCCTGGCCGATCTTTTTGTCGAATATTCGAAAGGCGTCGACGTTTCCGTCGACCGGGTCGCCAGTCTGGAAGATGTACCGGATCGGGTTGCGGATTATCTCACTCGGGAGAATTTGCCGGCAACGCTGCGGGTTGCCCCGGACCCATCGCTGGATGGGATACCGTGGGAGCGCCGTCCGACCCTCACGGTGACCAAAGGCAAGACCGACGGCACCGACGAGGTCGGCCTGACCGCTGCTTTTGCCGGCATCGCCGAGACCGGCACGCTGATGATGCGCTCCGGTCCGGAACATCCGACGACGCTTAATTTTCTGCCGGACAGCCATGTCGTGGTCCTCCGCAAGAGCCAGATCGTCGGCTCTTACGAGGATGCCTGGGATCGGATTCGCGCGGGCGAAATGCCGCGAACCGTCAATTTTATTACCGGCCCGTCGCGCACGGGCGATATCGAGCAGACCATCTTCATGGGCGCGCACGGACCGCGCCGCCTGCATATCGTGCTGGTCGAGGATGTGTGATGGCCGGCAAGAAAGACGTCGGGGATAGCGACCTCTTTCGCGCCGTGATGAAGGACGTCAAACCGCTGAAACGCCGCACGGCCAGGGAACTCCCGGGCGCGGCCGTAACCCCTTCGGCAGCGGGTGGACAGCCAAAACCGACAGCTAAGAAACCGACCGCCGCGCCGACGCGGAGACTTCCACCGGCGCCCGCAAAACCGCGTACGCCGTCCTTGGAGCGCGGCGATATTGCCGGGCTGGACCGGCGGACGGGGCAACGCTTCAAACGCGGCCAGCTCGCCGTTGAAGCTCGGCTCGACCTGCACGGCATGACCCAGACGGAGGCGTATCGTGCCTTGACGGCTTTTGTCTCGGGACAGTATGGCGCGGGGCGGCGTTGTGTGATCGTGGTGACCGGTAAGGGAGTCGGCAAGGAAGGCGGTGGCGTCCTGCGCTCGGCGGTGCCGCGCTGGCTGAATGAAGCGCCGAATCGGGAGAAGGTTCTGGCGTTCGAATATGCGCGCCAGAAAGACGGCGGGGCGGGGGCGCTTTACGTTCTGCTGAAACGCCGGCGCGCCGGCTAGGGCTGGGCTGCATGACTCCGCTTGGTGTCAAATTGCGGGCCCTGCGCCGACAGAAGGGTGTCACCTTGTCCGAGATGGCGACCGCGCTCGACGTGACGCCGGCTTATCTCTCGGCGCTGGAGCACGGGAAGCGCGGCAAGCCGACCACCCTGCGGCTACACCAGATTTGCGCCTATTTCGACATCATTTGGGACGACGCAGACGAGTTGCGCCGCATTGCCGACTTGTCTCACCCCAAGGTCACGATCGACACATCAGGCCTATCGCCCGATGCGACCGAACTCGCGAACCGGCTGTCGGAGAGGATCGGAACCTTGAGCGCGGCGGAAATCGAGATGATTCTCGGGATCATAGACAGGTCCCGCAAGTGGGCTACAAAATAAACTTGCTGAGATCCGCGTCTTTGGCGAGATCGGAGACCTGGGCGCGGACGTAGTCGGCGTCAATGGTCACGGTGTCGCCGGCCCGGTCGGTCGCGGTGAAGGAGATTTCCTCCAACAGCTTCTCCAGCACGGTATGTAGGCGGCGGGCCCCAATGTTCTCGACATTGTCGTTCACTTCGGCGGCCAGCCTGGCGAGTTCGTCGATTGCCTCTTCGGTGAATTCTAGGGTAACGCCCTCGGTGCCCATCAGCGCCACATATTGCCTGATCAGGCTGTTTTCGGGCTCGCGCAGAATGCGCTTGAAATCATCCTCGCTAAGCGCCTTCAGTTCGACCCGGATCGGCAGCCGGCCCTGCAGTTCCGGTAGCAGGTCGGACGGCTTGGCGATGTGAAAGGCGCCGGATGCGATGAACAGAACGTGGTCGGTCTTCACCGGGCCGTGTTTGGTGGAGACCGTGGTGCCCTCGATCAGCGGCAACAGGTCGCGCTGCACGCCTTCCCGGCTGACGTCCGCGCCCTGGCGCTCGGCCCGGGCGCAGATCTTGTCGAGCTCGTCGAGAAAGACGATGCCGTTCTGCTCCACCACGTCGATCGCCTCGCGCACGATCTTCTCTTCGTCGACCAGCTTGTCGCTTTCTTCGTTGAGCAGTACTTCGTAGGAATCCGATACCGTCATGCGGCGCGGCTTGGTGCGGCCGCCGAAGGCTTTTCCCAGCATGTCGTTCAGGTTGATCATACCCATCTGGGCGCCGGGAGCGCCGGGAATATCGAAGGTCGGCAAACCCATCGATCCCGTGTCCGCCACTTCGAGTTCGATTTCCTTGTCGTCGAGTTCGCCGTTGCGCAGCTTCTGTTTGAAGGTGTTGCGCGTTGCTTCGCCCGCATTTTCACCGACCAGGGCGTCGATGACCCGTTCTTCGGCCATGATTTCAGCCTTTGCCAGGACGTCCTTGCGGTGCTGTTCGCGGATCATGTGGATGGCGGTCTCGACGAGATCGCGGATGATCTGTTCCACGTCGCGGCCGACGTAGCCGACCTCGGTAAATTTTGTCGCCTCGATCTTGATGAACGGCGCCTTATCGAGTTTCGCGAGCCGGCGGGCAATCTCTGTCTTGCCGACGCCGGTCGGGCCGATCATCAGAATATTCTTCGGCAGGACTTCCTCGCGCAACTCTTCCGGCAATTGCTGGCGGCGCCAGCGGTTGCGCAACGCCACCGCGACGGCGCGTTTGGCATCCTTTTGACCGATGATGTGACGGTCGAGCTCGGAGACGATTTCGCGGGGACTGAACGTGGTCATACGATTTCCAGCACAACTTCTTCGTTGGTATAGACACAAATTTCGGCGGCGATCTTCATGGCCTTGCGGGCAATGGCCTCCGCATCCATATCGTCGCGGTCCATCAGCGCCCGGGCCGCGGCAAGAGCATAGTTGCCGCCGGACCCGATGCCGATTAGACCGTCGGACGGCTCTAGGACATCGCCGGTACCCGATAGGATCAGCGAGACGGAGGAATCGGCCACGGCCATCATGGCTTCGAGGCGGCGCAGATATCGATCGGTACGCCAATCCTTGGCCAGTTCGACGCAGGCACGGGTCAGCTGCGAGGGGTATTGCTCAAGCTTCGCTTCAAGCCGCTCGAAGAGCGTGAACGCGTCTGCGGTCGCGCCTGCGAAACCCACTACGACTTTGCCATCGGCGATGCGGCGAACCTTGGTCGCGTTGGACTTGATGACGGTCTGGCCGAGGCTGACCTGTCCGTCGCCGGCAACCACGACCTTGTCGCCCTTGCGGACCGAAAGAATGGTCGTGCCGTGCCAGGATTGGGGTTCGCTCATGATGCGTCCGTTTCAGTTGATCGTCGCCCCCATGTGGCGCGGAATGTCCGCCGGGTCAAGGGTGGCCTGGATTTGCTCTGGCCGGGCACACCGCTAATTTGTTCAATGATACGGATCGAAACACAGGCAGTGTATGCGGGATAATCGCGTGCCAAATTCTCAGTTTGAGCTTCCCAAAGACTGTCATTCGAAAATCGGCGGCATTTTCGAGTATTGGTCTTCGATTCCACGGGCCTCTGGTTTGCCCGCGCGCTGCCAACTCGATCCGGTCGATATCTCTCCGGAATTGCTGCCGAATATATTGCTGATCGAGCCAGACGGTGTGCCGCCACGCTTTCAGTTTCGCCTGTTGGGCACTGGAATTACCCGTTTCGCCGGACGCGACAACACCGGCAAATGGATGGACCAGCTCTACGACGACTTCGAGGGAAATCTGTCGCATCAAGCGCTTTGCCGCGTTGTTCGGGATGGCGTTCCCGACTATCGCAGCGGTCGGCCGGTCAATGTCAAATTCGGGGACTGGGTCCATGTCGAGCGAATCTACCTGCCGCTGGCGGAAAACGGTCGGACCGTCGACATGATTCTCGGCCTGACCGTTTTCCAGAACGCACAGGGACAAATTTTTTGACCGGCCGTCCCCGTCAGTCGAGTTCCAACCCGTCCATGCCGGAGTTCTTGCGCACCTTGCCGATCATCTCGCGGATCTTCGGTCCAAGCGCCACCGGGTCGTCCATCTGGTCGATTTCGGCACCGCGGCGCCAGCCTTCGCAGACCGCGACGCGGCCGGCACCTGCCTGAATGACCCGTCCGGTGATGTCCTGAGCTTCCTCGCTGGCCAGGTAGACGACGGTAGGCGATACCCAGCTCGGGTCGCGCACCGCAACCTCTTCTTCGGTGTATTCGCGCAGATTATCCGTCATGCGGGTATAGGCGGTCGGCGAGATGGCATTCACCGTGACGCCGATGCGGCCAAGTTCCCGTGCCGCGATAATGGTGAAGGCGGCGATACCGGCTTTGGCCGCGCCGTAATTTGTCTGGCCGACATTGCCGTAAATGCCGGAGGTGGAACTGGTGTTGATGATGCGGCCCATCACCGGCTTGCCGTCATCATTTTGTTTCGACATCGCCCGCCAATAGGAAGCCGCATGACGGGATGGCGAAAAAGTGCCTTTAAGATGCACGGCGATGACCGAATCCCATTCTTCTTCTGTCATGTTGACCAGCATGCGGTCGCGCAGAATGCCCGCGTTGTTCACCAGTATATCGAGCTTGCCGAAGGTCTTGATCGCGGTGTCCACCATGTTCTTGGCGCCGTCGAAGCTGCTGACGTCGTCACCGTTCACGACCGCCTCGCCGCCGGCTGCGATGATTTCGTCGGCAACCTGTTGTGCCGGCGAGACATCGGCGCCCTTGCCGTCGACCCCGGCGCCGAGGTCGTTGACGACGAGCCTGGCACCCGCTTTTGCCAGTTGCAGCGCATGCTGTCGGCCCACGCCACGGGCGGCGCCGGTTACGATGGCAACACGTCCCTCACATAATCTGGTCATTCTGATAGTCCTTTCTTGCATTCGGGTTAGTCGGTGACGAGGCAATTATAGATTTCCCGCTTTTCTATTTAGGGCCCTGCAGGTCGATTTCTCCGGTGAATTCTATACGGTCGGGCGACAACCTGCTTCGGGTGGCGTCTTGCGAGACTTCCTGCTAAAAGTCGCCGCGCCAATCAAATGGGAGATCGCGTCATGCGCCAGGCGAGCGTGGAGCGCAATACGAAGGAGACGCAAATTTCGGCCACCGTCGGTCTCGACGGCACCGGCATTTACGACGTCTCGACCGGAATCGGATTCCTGGATCACATGCTGGAGCAGCTCTCGCGGCACAGCCTGATGGACCTGACCGTGCGGGCGCAGGGCGACCTGCACATAGACTTTCACCATACGACCGAGGATACGGGGTATGCGGTCGGCGAAGCGGTGAGCCGGGCGCTGGGCGATCGTGCAGGCATCGTGCGCTATGGAGATGCGCTGATTCCGATGGACGAGACCCTCACGCGGGTCGCCCTTGATTGCTCCAACCGGCCCTATCTCGTCTGGAAGGTGGATTTTACGCGCCCGAAGCTTGGCGACATGGACACGGAGTTGTTTCAGGAGTGGTTCAAGGCCTTCGCGCAGGCGGCGGGTCTGACGCTGCATGTCGAGACGCTCTATGGTGAGAACAATCACCATATCGTCGAATCCTGCTACAAAGGCCTGGCCCGTGCGCTGAAGATGGCCATTGCGATCGATCCCCGGAAAGCCGATGCCGTGCCGTCGACCAAGGGTGTGCTCGGCGGCTCGCTTTGAGATGACCATTGCGATTATCGATTACGGGTCGGGCAATCTGCACTCGGCAGCCAAGGGTTTCGAAAAATTTTCGACCGTGCCGGTGGTCGTCACGTCGGAAGCTGAGACCGTGGCAGCCGCCGAGCGGATCGTCTTGCCGGGCCAAGGGGCATTCGGCGACTGCTATGCGGGTTTGGCGGCGCTCGACGGCGTCATCGATGCGCTGCGCGACGCAGTGATCGGCCGCGGCGTGCCGTTTTTCGGCATCTGCGTCGGCATGCAAATGATGGCGACCGCCAGCCTCGAACACGGCCGCCATGCCGGGCTCGATTGGATAGCGGGCGAGGTGATGCCGCTGGCATTGAACGATCCGGCTTTGAAGATTCCGCATATGGGCTGGAACGAATTGGCACTGCACCGCCCGCACCCCGTGCTTGAAGGCGTCGTTGCGGGAGATCATGTGTACTTTGTTCACAGCTACCATTTCGTGGCGGCCAATCCGGAGGAACTCCTGGCGACGACGGATTACGGCGGGCCTCAGACGGCGATTGTCGGACGGGACAATATGATCGGCACTCAGTTCCACCCGGAGAAGAGTCAGGCAGTGGGTTTGCGGATGATCGAAAACTTTTTGAAGTGGAGACCCTGAGCGATGGCCGATATTGCAGTCGAGCAGATCGAGGCCATTGCCGGGAATGACCTGAATGACCTCTGCGATGCCGCCGAAGCGGCAATCTCGGAAGGCGGCGGATTCGGCTGGGTAGATGTACCGCCCCGTCAGGTGCTGGAGACCTATTGGCGCGGCGTCCTGCTGGTGCCCGAGCGGAAATTGTTCATCAGCCGCCTCGATGGCGTCATTGCCGGCTCGGCGCAACTCGTGCGGCCGACAAAGAACAACGAGGCGCAGGCCCACGCCGCGGCGCTGACGACAAACTTCGTCGCTCCTTGGGCGCGCGGTTACGGCGTCGGTATTGGATTGATCCAGGCGATCGAGCAACAGGCGCGCGACGACGGCTACGCGGTCCTGAACCTGGATGTCCGCGCGACCCAGGTGGCGGCGATCGGACGCTACGACTCGCTGGGTTTCGTGCGATGGGCTGAGAACCCCTATTATGCTCGGGTCGCCGGCGAGTGGGTCGCGGGCTATTACTACTACAAGGTTCTGCACGAGGAGGCCGGGGCGTGATTCTCTACCCCGCGATCGACCTGAAGGATGGGCAATGCGTCCGCCTGAAGCTTGGCGACATGAAGCAGTCGACCGTGTTCAACGATGACCCTGCCGCACAAGCAATGGAATTTGAGGCAGCGGGGTGCAAGTGGATTCATCTCGTCGATCTGAATGGGGCGTTCGAAGGCAAACCCGTGAACGCCGCAGCGGTTGAAGCGATCTTGAAGTCCGTTTCCGTCCCGGTTCAGCTGGGTGGTGGCATCCGCTCGATGGAGACCATTGCGCATTGGCTGCGAAGCGGCGTGCGCCGGGTCATTCTCGGCACCGTCGCGGTCAAGAACCCGACGCTTGTCAGGGAAGCCTGTCGGGAATGGCCGGGCCGCATCGCCGTCGGCATCGATGCCAAGGGCGGGAAGGTGGCGATCGAGGGTTGGGCCGAGGTATCCGAGCTGACGGCCGTCGAGCTTGCAGCGCAATTCGAAGATGCCGGAGCGGCCGCGATCATCCACACCGACGTCGACCGGGATGGCGTGCTGGCCGGCCCCAATATAGAGGCAACGGCCGCGCTCGCTCGCAGCACATCGGTCCCCGTGATCGCCAGCGGCGGCGTGTCCTCGCTCGAGGATCTGTTGGCGTTGCGGGCGACGGGCGGCATCGCCGGCGCGATCAGCGGCCGGGCGCTCTACGACGGCAGGATCGATCTCAAGGTTGCTTTGGCGGCTTTGCGGGCGGAGGCGCCGTGCTGAAGATACGCATCATTCCCTGTCTCGACGTTCATGCCGGCCGCGTCGTGAAGGGCGTCAATTTCGTCGATCTGCGCGATGCCGGCGATCCCGTCGAACAGGCCCGGGTCTACGACAAGGCCGGCGCGGACGAACTGACGTTTCTCGACATCACGGCCTCGCACGAGGCCCGCGACACGATCTACGATGTCGTCTCACGGACCGCGGAAGAAGTCTTCATGCCGTTGACTGTGGGCGGCGGCGTGCGGACGGTCGACGACATCCGAAAGCTCCTGTTGGCCGGTGCCGATAAAGTGTCGATCAACACCGCCGCCGTGCACCGGCCCGAATTCGTGGCCGAAGCCGCTGCCCGGTTCGGCAGCCAGTGCATCGTGGTCGCCATCGACGCCAAGGCGACGGGGCCCGGCAAGTGGGAGGTGTTCACCCATGGCGGGCGCAACCCGACCGGCATCGATGCGGTCGAGTGGGCGGGGCGGATGGCGGCCGATGCGGGGGAGTTGCTGCTGACGTCGATGGATCGCGACGGCACCAAGAGCGGCTTCGATGTCGCGTTGACGCGCGCGGTCTCCGATTCGGTCCCCGTGCCGGTCATCGCCAGTGGCGGGGTCGGCACCTTACAGCACCTGGTCGACGGCGTGGTGACAGGTCATGCGTCCGCGGTCCTCGCCGCGTCCATTTTTCATTTCGGCGAATACACGATCGCCGAAGCCAAGGCGCACATGGCGGCGGCGGGTGTCGCGGTCCGGCCCTGACAGCGCGCTTGAATTCTGCTAGGGCTCATCCTCATGACACAACCGACCGACCCAACCGCTGCCGTTCTGGATCGTCTCTTCGCGGTGATTGAAAGCCGCCGCGGGAGCGACCCCGAGACGTCCTACACCGCGAAATTGCTGACAGCGGGTACCGATAGGATCGCCCGCAAACTGGGCGAAGAATCCGTCGAGGCGATCATCGAGGCGATGCGCGGCGACGGCGGGAAACTGGCCGAAGAGAGCGCCGACATATTGTATCATCTGCTCGTCCTCTGGGCCGATCAGGGAGTTCGGCCGGAGGAAGTCTGGGCGGTGCTGGCCGGTCGCTTCGGCCTGTCGGGCATCGAGGAAAAAGCGTCGAGAGTGAAGGATTAGGACCTTGGCCTACGACGATCAGAATATTTTCGCGAAAATTCTGCGCGGCGAAATTCCGTGCGACAAAGTCTTCGAGAACGACCATGCGCTGGCGTTCCGGGACATCAATCCGCAAGCGCCGGTCCACGTGCTGGTGATTCCGAAGGGGCCGTATGTCTCCTACGCGGATTTCTGCGAGACGGCGAGCGAGGCGGAACTCGCGGGCTTCATGCGGGCGCTCGGCGCCGTCGCACGAGAATTGGGCGTGGTCGACGCCGGCAGCCGGATTCTCTCCAATCAAGGGGAAGACGGCCACCAGGAAGTGCCCCACTTCCACGTCCACCTTTTCGCCGGCAAGAATCTCGGCCGGATGATCAAGCCGATCGATAAATAGGCGTTATTCTTTCTCGTCGCGCTGCTGGCGCAGGAGCGCCAGTTCTTGGCGGAGACTCTTGATCTCCGACAAGATTTCCGCCCTTTCCTCGTGGCCATGTTCGTCCTCGTCGTGCACTTCCTGCATCGAGTTGACGACGATGGCGACGAACAGGTTGAGGACGGCAAAGGTGGTCACCAGGATGAACGGGATGAAGAAGGCCCAGGCAAAGGGAAATTCCTGCATTACCGGCCGCACGATTCCCATAGACCACGATTCGAGCGTCATGATCTGGAACAGCGAATAAAGCGATTTGCCGACCGAGCCGAACCAAGCCTCGAAGGCGCCGCCGAAGAGGTGCGTCGCCATGACCGCGAAGACGTAGAACACCAGGATCATCAGCAGCATGATCGACCCCATCCCGGGGATGGCCTTTAGGAAAGCCTGCACCACGAGCCGCATCTTCGGCACCATCGAAATGAGCCGAAAGGCGCGGAGAACCCGGAGCGCGCGCAGCACGCCCAATCCTTCGTTCGCCGGCAACAGCGCAATGGAGACGATGGTGAAATCGAACAGATTCCAGGGATCCCGGAAATAGGCGAGGCGATGGGCGAAAAGCTTGATCAAAATCTCGACCACGAAAATGGTCAACGCGATATGATCCAAGGTAACCAGCAACGACCCCATCTCCCCCATCAGATCGGCGGAGGTCTCCAGGCCGAGCACGACGGCGTTGACGGCGATCACCACCAGAATGAAACGCTGAAATCCGTTCGATTCGGTGAAACGGCGGGCTTTTTCGCGCAGGCCGCTCGACAAGATATTTTCGGACATCAGGCGTTCCTTGAGTTGGTCAGAGCCGTCGATGTCGCGCACATTGGAGACCCTTGGCCCAGGGTCAAGGGCGAAATCGGAAAGCGGCTAGGATTTCAGGGACTGCGCGATGGATTGCGCCGCCCGAACTCCCGTGATTACGCCCTTCGACAGACCGCCCAGATAGGCTGCGTTCGGCCCGCCCTCGATGCCGCCCGTGGACGAGCCTGCGGCATACAGCCCCGGTAATACCTGGCCCTCGGCGTCGAGGGCCCGGCTTTCCGTGTCGATCGCGATACCGCCCATCGTATAGGTTATGCCGGCGCATATTTCGATGGCATGGAAAGGGCCGCCGCGGATCGGCTCGGCGGCATATTTGTCGATACTGCGGGCGGGAGAAAGCCGATCGAGGCTGCCGCCCTCGAGCGCCACATTGTACGCGGCAACGGTTTCGGTAAGGGCGCCGCCATCGACATTTATGAGCTCGGCAAGGCCGGCTAACGTCTCGGCCGTATGTACGGTGCCGCCCTCGCTGACGAAAGCCGGGTTCATGCAGGGCGGGTATCTGTTATCGGCGGCGAGCCCGGTCCAAACTGCGTCGTCGAAGACGACCGAGACCGAGAGCGGGTCGTCGAGCTTCGCGATCTCGTTCGCGAGCCAAATGCCGCCCTTCCCTTCATCGAGAAGACGGCGGCCCGAACGGTCCACGAGAATCGACGCCCGGGCGATGGCGTCGACGGTCGGGTACGGCCACAGCTTTTCGTTTCGGAACGCCTCGCGTCCGAGCAGGTGGCCGTAGAAGCGGTCCATTCCGACCAAGGCCGCACCCACCGCCTCGGCCATCCGCAGCCCGTCTCCACACCCGGTACCGGCGCCGCGCGTGAACAGGCTTTCCGGGTGGGGGGCGATAAATCGGCGGACCAGATCCGGGTCGCCCTGGAAGCCGCCATCGCAAATCACAACGGCCTTGGCGCGGTACTCGACGGTCTCTCCGCCGCGTTCCGCGACGAGGCCGACGATCCGGTCTTCCTCGCGGATCAGATCCTGCGCCCGCACGCCGCGCTCGAGCGTGCCGCCGCCGGCCTCGAGCCGTGCGGTCAGGTTGCGCAGCATGACGTCCGGCCCGCGGCCTTTCCAGTCGAGTCCCGGCCGCCGCGGACGGGGCGGCGCCAGGACGAAACGCATGAACTCCACGGCGCCGCCCTTGATAAACTTAGCGCCTTGCGCGCGCAGCCAGTCGATGGCCATGCCGGCGTCGGCCGCCATGATCGCACCGAGGCCACCGCTGCCCGTGCCGTCCGTCAGATGATCGATTTTGGCAAGAATGTCCGCTTCCGCCGACATCGGATCCTTCTCCGCGACGTGTATGACGCCTCCGGACCACCGCGCGTTGCATGGGTAATCCGCAGCCTCGCCCTTCTCCAGAACCAGGGGCTTCAGGCCAAGCTCCGTCGCCCGGACCGCCGTCGAGAGGCCCGCGATGCCGCCGCCGATGATAATCAAATCGTGTGTCACTGAACCAATGCTCCAAACTTCGCCGCACAGACGGCAACCATCACTGCCGCCATTAAACTAGCGCCCGTCGGCGGGTCGACGAGGCTCTCAAGCTCAGCGGCCTGGCGCAATACGGCGATAAGAGAGGGCTTCGGCGATATGCAGGCGGCGGACAGTCGTTTCTCGGTCCAGGTCGGCCAAGGTTCGGGCGACCCGGAGTACCCGATGATAACCGCGCGCGGACAGGCGCATGCGCTCGGCCGCGTCGGTCAGAAGCCTGCGGCCTTCGGAATCGGGCGCCGCGATTTCTTCCAGCACGGTGCCGTCCGCCTCCGCGTTGGTTCGTATCGCCGGTGACGTGCGCTCTTGGAAGCGCTCTCTCTGAACGGTCCGGGCTCCGGCGACCCGCTTCGCGATCTCCGCGCTGCCTTCCGCCGGTGGCGGCAAGGATAAGTCGCCTGCACGGACCGGCGGCACATCCAGATGCAGATCGATGCGATCGAACAGCGGGCCCGAGATCTTCGCCTGGTAGTCGAGACCGCAGCGCGGCGCACGCGAGCAAGCGAGGGCGGGATCGCCGAGATACCCGCAACGGCACGGGTTCATCGCCGCGACGAACTGGAACCGGGCGGGATAGTCCACATGACTGTTCGCCCGAGCAATTACCGCCCGCCCGCTTTCCATCGGCTGGCGCAAGGCCTCAAGCGCCGGCCGCGAGAATTCCGGCAGTTCGTCGAGAAAAAGCACGCCGTTATGGGCCAGCGAAATTTCGCCGGGTTGGACTCGAACGCCTCCGCCGACAAGCGCCGGCAGGGAAGCGGAGTGATGGGGATCGCGAAACGGCCGTAGCATCGTCAGTTTGCCGCCGTCGAGCAGGCCGGCGACGCTGTGGATCATGCTGACTTCCAGCGCTTCTGCTGGCGTCATCTGCGGCATAAGACCGGCCAGACGGCGGGCCAGCATCGATTTGCCGGCCCCGGGCGGACCGACCATCAGGAGGTTATGTCCACCGGCGGCGGCAATCTCCAATGCCCGCTTCGCCGTCTCCTGGCCCTTGATATCCCGCATGTCGGGGGTGGCGGTCACCGTTTCCGAAATCTTGGGCGTGGGGGCGGCCAAAACCTGGCTGCCCTTGAAATGGTTGATCAGCGCGACGAGGTCGGCGGGTGCCAGGATTGATAGGGACCCGGCCCAGGCCGCCTCCCCGCCGCAGGCGGCCGGGCAAATAAGTCCGCGCCCTGCGGCATTGGCGCCGATGGCGGCCGGTAGGACGCCGGCGACGGGAGACAGTGTTCCGTCGAGCGCGAGTTCGCCGAGTGCCGAATAATTCTCCAGCTCGTCTTGTTGCAAGACTCCCATCGCGATCAAGAGGCCGATGGCGATCGGCAGATCGAAATGGCTGCCTTCCTTCAAAACGTCCGCGGGCGACAGATTGACGACGATGCGGCGCGGCGGTAAGGCCAGTCCGATGGAGCCCAGGGCCGCTCTGACGCGCTCCCGGCTTTCGCCGACCGCCTTGTCCGGCAGGCCGACGATGGTGATGGCCGGAATGCCGTTCGACATCTGTATCTGCACGTCGATCTCCAACGTGTCGATGCCTTGAAACGCGACCGTCTTGATGCGTGCGACCGTCATTTCCCTTCCCCGATGAC
>JAYPOZ010000011.1:0-72753 GCA_038131165.1 Rickettsiales bacterium
CGTGTCCTCTCGATCCCGGAGACCGACCCGATTCCCTATCGACCGCTCAGCGACTACGATCCGAAAACGTTACGATTGAGAGACGAAGGATAGGAAAAAGTCCACAAATCATTATGCTGAGCCTGTCGAAGGATCAGCCTGTAAACCGGAGACGGGGACGACCGTTAAATCCCCTGGCGCACTTTCGGCAGCACGTCTTCGGCCATGATGTGCATTTGTTCGATGACCTGCTCGTGGGGCATGCCGATCCATTGAATGCCGCAGAACAGCAGGTTGAAGCCTATTGGTTTCTGTAGCGCAACGATCTGTTCGGCGACTTCGTCGGCGGAGCCGAAGACGAAGCGGTCGTCGAGCAGGTCGTCGAAATCCAGGCCGAGGTCGTCGTCGCCCTTCGGCATCGCCTTGTCCTGCCCCCATTCGTGGTAGGCCTTGTACTTCGCCTCCAGATACGGTCGCGCCAGCTCGATCGCCTCCGCGCGGGTCTTGGCGACGAACATCTCGCGCATGAACGGCAGGTCCTTCGGCATCGGTTTGCCGCACTCGTCCAGCGTTTTCTTGTAGATGTCCATTTGCCGAAGAATCGTATCGATTCGGTTATGAGGGTTGATAATCCAGGCATCCGCGGCCCTTGCGGCGCGTTTGATGGCGACATCCGCGTTGGCGCCGATCCAGAACGGCGGGTGCGGCTTCTGCAGCGGTTTGACCGGGCAGCAAGCGCCGTCGAGCTCGAAATGCGAAGCCACCATATCGACCGTGTCCTCGGTCCACAGGCGGCGGACCGCCTCCAGATTCTCGTCGAAGCGGCGGCCGCGCTCCGCCATCGGGGCGCCATGGCCCTTGAATTCGACTTCCCGATAGCCGATGCCGCTGCCGAAGATGAAATTGCCGCCGGTCATGACGTCGATGGCGGCGTATTGCTCGGCGATGTCCATCGGCTTGTGCAGCGGCAGCAGATTGACGGCGCTGATCAGCTTCATGTTCTGCACTTTGGCCGCGAGGTAGGCCAGCATCGAGGTCTGGTGGAAATGCTGGAACGGCGCCGCGCTGAAATGGCTCGGAATCGCGATGCCCCAATAGCCGAGTTTCTGGGCGAGTTCCGCCTGAGCCGTCAGTTCCTTCAGGCTTTGGGTCATGTCGGCGTCCGCCGGGTATTGGCCCCGCAGCACCATGATCAGGTCCATCGACATTCGCGGTATCCTTCCGTCAGTAAACGTTTTCGCCGGCGATCAGGCCGGTGACCGCCGCCTTGATCAACCCGCCGACATAGCTGATGGTGCCGCCGCCCTCGAGACCGCCGGTGGTGCCGCCGGCCGCGTACAATCCCGGGATCAGGCCGCCGCCGCTGCGCCTCACCCGCATGCGGCCGTCGATGGCGATGCCGCCCATGGTGTTGGTGATGCCGACCGCCAGCGGAATGGCCATCAGCGCCGAGGTGTCGAGAGGGGCGGCCGGGACGGCGTGGTCGCTGCGCGGAATGCCCTGCGCCACGCGGCTGCCGTCGACGAGCGCCCGGTTGTAGCTCTCGATGGTCTCGGTCAGGATCGCCGGTGTCACGCCCATCTGCTCGGCGAGTTCCGCCGGGCTCGCGGCCCGATAGACGGTGCCGCCGGAGCGCTCGATCGTCGGATTGGCGGGATAGACCGATTTGACGCCGGGGCCGTTCTCCCAGATGTCGCGGTCGAAGACCGTGAAGACGGAGGCGGGATTGTCGAAGCGCGAGACGACGTTCGACATGTAGATGCCGCCCAATCCCTCGTCGACGAAGCGCCGTCCGGTATTGTCCACGACGACGGCGGCGGCGGCGATCTGATCGAGCTGCGGATAGGGGCTCAAGCCTTCCTTGAGCATCGCCTCGCGGGCAAGAAAATGGCCGTAGAAGCGTTCCATCGACACCAGTTCGGCCCCGGCCGCCTCGGCCATGCGGATACCGTCGCCGGTCGCCGTCCCGGCGCTGCGCTGGACCAACATGTCCGGGCGCTTGGCGATATAGCGGCCCACCATCGACGGATTGCCCTGAAAACCCCCATCGGCGAGCAGCACGGATTTGGCGGCGAGGTCGAAGGATTTATTTTCCAGCCGAATGCCGATTCCGCTGCAGACGCCGTCGGTCACGACGAGGTCGAGCGCCTCGGCGCCCCGTTGCAGCACGCCGCCGGCGGCCTCCAGCTTGCGCCCCAGCGTCTTCATCATCTCGTCGGGGCCGTGTCCCGGCCAGTCAAGGCCCGCCAGCATGGGGCGGTGTGGCGAGACCATGAACTTGTGCATCGGTGTCGGGCCCGGCGCGAAATCGATGCCGTGGTGGCGCAGCCAATGGATCGTGCGGCCCGCGTTCTCGGCGACGGCGCGGGCGAGCTCGGGCTCGGCCTCGTCCTTGGTGACGATATTGATCTGAGCCAGCAACTCCTCCGGCGGCAGCATGGGGTCGATGTAGGCGACATGGAAGGCGCCGCCCGCAAAGCGCGAGTTGCACGGGTAGCGCTCCTCCGGGCTCCGCTCCAGGACCGCGACCTTGGCCCCTTTTTCCGCGGCGGCAACGCCGGCGGTAAGGCCCGCGAGGCCGCCTCCGACAACGACGACATCCCATGCGGCGCCATTCGACAATACGCTCTCGCTCATCCCGTAACTTCCCCTAAAACAACATCCGTGGCGGTCTCCGCCGCGATCATTCCCATCGTGACGGCCTTCGAAAGGCCGCCCACATATCCGAGGTTGCCCCCGCCTTCAAGCCCGCCGGTGGTGCCGCCCGCCGCGTAAAGCCCGGCGATCGGATCGCCGCCGTTGCCGCGGACCGCCATCTCCGCGTCGACCAGCACGCCGCCCATGGTGGCGGTGATCCCGACCGCGAGCGGTATCGCCATAAAGGGGGGCGTCTCGATGGGCGTGGCCGGCGGCGTGCCGTCGCTGCGCTGCGGAGTCAGGGTGCTGCCGGCCCCGGCGCGGACGGCGGCGTTGTACGCCTCTATCGTGCGGGTCAGGGCGGCCCCGTCGACGCCGATCAGCCGGGCCAGCATTTCCGGGCTGTCCGCCCGAAAGACGGCACCGCCCGCTTTCTCCACGGTCGGATTGGCCGGGTAGATCGACTTCGTGCCCGGCCCGTCCTCCCAGATCGTGCGGTCGAAGACGGTAAAGCTCGTCGTCGGGTCCTCGAAGGCGGCGATCCGGTTGGCCAGCCAGATTCCTCCGAGGCCTTCGTCGGTGAAACGGTTGCCCGATCCGTCGATCACGATGGCGGCGGCGGCGACCTGATCCATCTGGGGATAAGGCCAGAGATCGTCGTTCTCGAGCCCGTCGCGGCTCAGCAGATGGCCGTAGAACCGGCTCATGTCCGAGAGCTGCGCCCCGGCGGCCTGCGCCATTCGGATGCCGTCGCCCCGGCCAGTGCCGGCGCTGCGCTGGATCAGCAGGTCGGGGCGGGGCGCGATATGGGCCTGCACCATGTCGGCGTTTCCTTGAAAGCCGCCGTCGGCGAGGATGACCGCACCGGCTGCGATCTCGACTTCTCCGCCCTCCCGACCGCGGGCGGTGAGGCCGGTGCAGCGGTCCCCCTCCAGGGTCAGTGCCACCGCGCGATAGCCGAGCGCCAGGGTGCCGCCCTTCTCCCTGAACTTTGCGGTCAGGTTGCGGAGCAACACGTCCGGTCCGTATCCCGGCCAGTCGAGCCCCGCCTTGAGCGGGCGCGGCGGTGCGGTCAGGAAGCGCTGCCAGTCGAGCGGCCCTTTGATGAATTTGGCGCCTTGCGCGCGCAGCCATTCGAGGGTGCGGGCCGAGTGGGCGGCGACGGCGCCCGCGATGTCCGCCTCGGCCTCGCCCTTCGTCATTGCGTTGATGGCGGCGACCAGCTCCTCCGCCGAGCGGCTCGGATCGCCGTAGGCAATATGAAAAACGCCGCCGGAGTAGCGGGAATTGCAGGGGTAACGTTCGTCCTCTCCCTGTTCCAGAATCAGGACCTTGGCGCCCCGTTCCGCCGAGCGGAGCCCCGCCGTGAGCCCGGCGAAGCCGCCGCCGACGACGGCGATATCGAACGCGCTGTTCCCGGCGAGCGTCATACGTGGCGGGCCTCTTTGATGGCCTCCGCCGTGCGCAGGCCGAAGATCAGCGCCTGCTGCAATCCGCCGATATAGGCGATGGCGGGTCCGCCTTCGAGGCCCCCGGTGACGTCGCCCGCCGCGTACAGTCCAGGGATGGCGCTGTTGTCGGCGCGCAGCGCCCGGCCGTCCGTGTCGATCTTCACGCCGCCCATCGTATGGGTGAGACCGACGCAGGCGGGCGCGGCGTAGAAGGGCGGTTTCGTGATCGGGCGGGCATCTTCCTTGGCATTGCTTCGGGCCGGAGAAAGCGACCCGAGCGTCCCGCCCGCCAGGGCCGCGTTATACTGCGAGACCGTCGCCGAAAGGGTTTCCGGCGGAAGACCCGCCAATCCTGCCAGCGTCGCGATATCGCCCGCCTGATGCAAGGTGCCGCCGCTCTCCGGCAGGTTCGGATTGGGTGGCCAGAAGAAATGCCGCCCGGCCTCTTGCCAGATGGCGTCGTCGAAGACGGCGAAGGGCGGGTTCGCCGCTTCGTGATGGGCCACGCCGTTGGAGAGGTATACGAAATTCTGTCCCTCGTCGACGAAACGCCTGCCTTCCGTGTCGACCATCATGCCGGCGGCGGAGACGAAATCGAGGAAGGGGAACGGCCAGAGCGCGTCGTTGTGCAACGCATCGGCGCTCAAGGTATGGGCGTAAATATACTTCATGCCGATCAACTCGGCGCCCGCTTCCTCGGCAAGGCGCACGCCGTCGCCCGCACTGGTGCCGGGGCCCCGTTGCAGCATGCGCTCCGGATGAGGCGTCACGAACCGCCGCAGCATCTCCGGATTTCCCTGGAAGCCGCCGTCGGCAAGTATTACCGCCGGCGCCGAAATCTTTACGTTGCCTGCCGTCGTCTCTGCGATCAGGCCGGTGCAGCCCTCCGGCCCCGACAGCAGTTCGCGCGCCTTCAGGCCCTGGCGCAGCGTGCCCCCCTTGGACGTGTACTGCTCGACCAGAATGCGCATCATCCGGTCGGAGCCCGAATCCTCCCAATGCAGACCCGGCTTGTCGTGATAGCCGAGCGGACTCAGCACGTAGTCCCGCCAGCCCTCGTCCGGTTCCATGGCGACGAATTCCACGCCATGGCCCTGCAGCCAGCGGATCGCGCGCTCGCAGTCCCGGGCCATGATGTCCGCCAATTCCCGGGTGACGAAACCGTCGGACATGCGGACCGTGCGCTCGGCCAGTTCGGTCGGGTCGGCCACGACGCTGCGGAAGGCGAGATGGAAGACGCCGCCGCTCCAGCGCGTATTGTTGGCGAAGGCCTTGTCGGTGAGGGCTTCGAGGACGATGGGCGCGAGGCCCAGTTCCAGCAGCCGTATGCCGGCGGTCAGGCCCGCCAGACCGCCCCCGACCACGACGGCGTCGCAGGTCATTTCTTCATGTGCCATGGGTGTGCCGTCCGTTTTACCGTCAGAGGTCGATACGCAGGCGCGCCAGGGCGTCTTCGTCCAGGGTCACGCCGAGGCCCGGGCCGGTCGGGATCGGCACTTCGCCATTTTCCGGCACGATCGGATTCACCACGATGTCTTCCGCCAGCGCGCCGCTGACGCCGACCGCGAAGACCCCCGCCATGACCGGGGTCGGCCAGGAGCCGCACATGTGCGCGACGGAGGCGGTGGCGACGCTGGTCGCCGGATGATTCCCGGGATTGATGCCCATGCCGGCGGCCGCCAGCAGATGCCAAAGCCGGCGGATATGGTAGATGCCGCCGTTCTTCGCGACCTTGGTCTGGGCCGAAGTCGCGGCCTGTTTGCGGATAATGTCGAGCAAGGCGTGGTCCGTGGCGACGCATTCGTCCGCCATGAGCGGCATCCGGACGGCCTTGGCGAGCGCCGCCATCCCCTCCACGTCCCAGATCGCCAGCGGCTGTTCCGCCGTCTCTATGTCGAAAGGTTCGAGCTTGGTGAGCAGGCGGAGCGCCCCGTCGTAGTCAAGCGCCGCGTTGGCGTCGACGCGCAATTCGATCTCGCTGCCGAAGCGTTTGCGCAGGGCTTCCGCGTTCTTGAAATCCTGCGCTGCGTCGACCCCGATCTTGAGTACGAGATGGCGGAAACCGCGCTCGAAGAACTCGTCCGCCGAATCCAGCAACGACTCTACCGTCCCTTTCATGGACAGCACCGCCGCGACCCGGACGCGGTCCCGACATTGCCCGCCCAGCAACTGGTAAATCGGCACCCCCAGCAGTTTCCCGACCAGGTCGTAAAGCGCGTCGCCGACCGCGGCCTGCGAGTAATGGGTGTTGTACATGCTCTCATGCAGCTCGTGCATGATCGCCGAGACGTCGAAGGGTGAGCGGCCGAGGAGCTGCGGCTCGAAATGGTTCTTGATGATGTTGATCTGTCCCGCGAGGGTCTCGGCACTGCCTTGGCGGCGCCAGGCTTGCGTCTCCCCGATCCCGGTCAGGCCTTGATCGGTGTGGATTTTGACGATCAGCGTTTCGACGACGGGACGTGCGGCGCCCGTCGATATCTTGAAGGGAATCTTGAACGGCACGTTGAGCGGAATGCATTCGATGCCGGTAATCTTGACCGGAACCCGGTTGGCCGCGCTGACGGCGACTTCATTCATGTCGTTCATGAGACCTCGCTTTCCCCAATAAGGATAGGTGTTCCTTGCGAGGAGACTATAGTCTCTACCGGAGTGCGTAATTTTGGGAGGGAGCGAGATGCAATTCGGGCTATCGATGCCGAACAGAGGGCCGCTGGCGACGCCCGAGACGATGCGGGAGATCGCGGTGGCGGCGGAGAAACTGGGATACGGCTATATCACCGTCTCCGACCATATCGTGGTGCCGCGCAAAATCGATCCGAACTATCCCTATAGCGAGAACGGGGAGTTTCGCTGGAGTTCCGACGGCGAGACCGACTGTATGGAGCAGTTCACGCTGCTCGCCTGGATTGCCGCCGTGACGACCAAGATCCGCGTTATGACGTCCGTGATCGTCGTGCCGCACCGCAATCCGCTGTTCATGGCGAAATCGCTGGCGACGACGGATGTGCTCTCGGGCGGGCGCGTGACCGTGGGCTGCGGTGCCGGCTGGATGCCGGAGGAGTTCGCGGCCCTCAACCTGCCGGATTTCAAGTCACGGGGTCAGGTGACGAACGAGTATATCGACGTGATGAAATCCGCCTGGACCGATCCGAACCCTTCCTATGAGGGAGAGTTTTTCAAATTCGCCAATGTGGACACCGACCCGCGCCCCGTGCAGGACCCGCATCCGCCGATCTGGATCGGCGGCGAAAGCATGCCCGCCATCCGCCGCGCCGTCTCCCATGGCGACGCCTGGTATCCGTTCGGCAGCAATCCGAAATTCCGCATGGATACGGTGGAGAGTTACACGGCGCGGCTTGCGAAGCTGCATCGGACGGCGGAGGCGGCGGGGCGGGATCCCGCCGGCATCGCGCTTTCCTACAATTGCGCCTTCCACAGCGCCCGCGAGCAGCAACATGTGGACGGCGGGCGACAGATGGTGACCGGCACGCCCGAACAACGTGCGGGGGACATCCGCGCCTTTGCAGAAGCCGGCATCTCGACGATGATCGTGAACGTCGCCGCCGGAGAGAAATCCGCGATGCTCGACCGCATGGCCGAGTTCGCCGAGAACGTCATGCCGCTGGTCGGCTGATTCATCGAAAACAAACCGTCTTACGGGAGAAAGAATATGAGTGGAAACGGCGACAAGATCATCGCGCTCGACAAGGAGCGCATGCAGGCCATGGCGGACAAGGATATCGCCAAGTTGAAGAACATGATCTGCAAGAATCTGGTCTATACCCATTCCTCGGCGCGTCTCGACACGAAGGATAGTTTGCTCGGCGCGATGGAGTCCGGGGCCACCGTCTATACCTCGGTCGTGCCCTCGGACGTCGTGGCGCAGGACCTGGGCGATGTCGTGGTGCTGACCGGCTCGGCGCAAATCAGCGTCGTCGCGAACGGCGCGCCCAATTCGTTCGGTGTGCGGTTCACGGATGTCTATCAAAATCAGGACGGCACTTGGCGGATGGTGGCTTGGCAGTCGACCAAGACGCCCTAGCGGGAAATTTTTCGGGCGTCACGGATTGTCAGGCGGAAGACGGCCGTAACGCGCCCAGCGCGTCGGCCAGTCGCGCGAAATCGTCCTCCTCGCAGTAGACCTGAGCGGCCAGTCTGGCCCAAAGTCTTTCCCCAAAGGGGATGATCGGTACTTCGATGCGGTGCTCGAACAGCAATGCGTCGCGCACCGCGTCGGCGGTCTCCCGTGTGGGGGAGAATCCGTCCGGCAACGGCGCCAGCGCCATGGCAGCCGTTTGGCGGTGCGCCGGGGAATAATCCGAACCGAACCGGTCGGCGAGGACGGCCGCGCCCTGCAAGACGGTGGCGTGGTTGTAGTCGCGCACGCTCTCGACGCCGAGCTTTGCCATGAAGCGGGCGGCATCGGGGAAACATAGATAGGAAGTGAAGTCGCGGGTGCCGGTCCAGTCGAACTCGGCGGTAAACCCTTCGTCGAGGCGCCAGGAAATCGAGGCCGGGTGAAGGGATGCTTGAGCCTCCGCGCTGGCCCAAAGGAGGCCGCAACCGCGCGGCGCGAAGAACCATTTGTGCAGATTGGCGGCATACCAGTCGCAGCCGAGTGAGGGAATATCGAGAGGGAGCGTTCCGGGGGCGTGCGCGCCGTCGACCAGAACCTGCGTCCCGTTGGCGCGGCAAAGCGCTACGATTTCGGCCAAGGGCAAGACCAATGCCGTCTCCGAGGTGATGTGATCGACGATGGCGAGCCGCGTGCGGGCCGACAAGCCTTCGGCGACGGCATCGACCACGTCCGACGCCGCCTTGAGCGGGAAGGGAACCTTCACCGTGACCAGCGTCGCGCCTGCCTGGCGGCAGGCATAGGCGGCGGCGTTGCGCACCGCGCCATAAGTGTGGTCGCTGACCAGAATTTCGTCTCCCATCTTGAGGTCGAGCGAGCGCAGCACCGCATTGATGCCGGCCGTGGCGTTCTCCGTGAAGACATAGTCGGGGCCGCGGCCGCCGAATAAATCCGCGGCGGTCTCCGCGGCCTGCCGGAGAGCCGGTATCAACTGATGGCGCATGTATCCGGCGGGTTGTGATTCGATCTGCCGCCGTAACGCCTCCTGGGCCTCCAGCACTTCGATGGGCGTCACGCCGACGGTGCCGTGGTTGAGGTAGACGATATCGGGTGCGAGCGGCCAAAGCGCCCGCACCCCATGTCCAAATTCCAACATGCCGGAGGACGGCTTCACGCGAAGCGGGGTTAGTTGCCGATCTTCACATCCGCCATTTCCTCGATGACCGCGATGGCGTCATCCGTATTGGCGTCTTCGCCGCATTTGTAGAGCCCGGTCTGCAACAGGCCGCGCGCGACATTGTGCATCAGCATCGGCGCCCCGCAGTTCATGCCGAGCTGAGTCGCCAGGCTGACGTCCTTGAGCATCAGGGCCAAGGCGAAGTTGGAGCTGGGCACGCCTTTGATCAAGGCGGGGAGGCCGCGTTCCGTCGCGCCGCTTCGGCCGGAAGATTTATTGATGACGGCGTCCATCGTCTCCAGCGACAAGCCGTATTTCTTGCCCATGGCGACGGCTTCCAGCATGGCCAGCCGGTTGCAGGCGGCGATGGTGTTGTTGACCAGCTTGACGACGTGACCGTTGCCGATGTCGCCGCAGTGGACGATGTTGGGGCTGATCGATTCGAAATACGGTTTCACCTTCTCGAAGGCTTCCATCGGCCCGCCCGCCATGATGGCGATGGTGCCGGCATCGGCCCCCGCCGGACCGCCCGAGACCGGAGCGTCGATCAGCGTGATACCTTTCTCGGCCAGTTCCGCCGCCATCGCGCGCGTCTGGTCCGGATCGCCCGACGTTTGGTCGACGACGATCTTGCCGGGGGTCAGTCCTTCGGCGAGACCGCCCGGCCCGAAGATGGCGTCGCGCACGTTGGAGGAGCGCGGCAGGCACAGCAGGACGATGTCGCATTCGCGCGCCAGGGAGGCGCCGTCCTGTGCCGGAATGGCGCCGTTCTCGGCGAACGAAGCGACCGCCTCCGGATTAAGGTCGAGTACCCGAAGCTTGTGCGACAGCATCAGCCGCCGCGCCAAGGCGCCGCCCATCGCGCCCAATCCGACATATCCTAATTCCATGATCTTCTCCCCGGTAATGATTTCGAGAGCGGGCAGATTGCCGCCCGCCGATTGTTCCCAGCAGTGATCTAGTCGGGTTTCGCCCGGTTTCACCAACCGTCGCCCGTTTTGGAAACTGCCGCCCGATGGAATAGAGGGCGCCCGCGACCTAACTATCATGATACCCGGCGGAATTGCGCCCGGGCGGCTGGACAGGGAAGGCTTGAGACGGATGGATCGAATTGACGTGGCGGGGATCGGACTCGACCTTGAAATTACCGGAGGGGGTGCGCCGTTGCTCTATCTCCACCCGGAGCATTACGCGCATTTGCACGACCCATTTGTCGCGAAATTGGCGGAACGGTGGAAGGTCTACGCGCCGCGCCATCCGGGCTTCGACGGACGTCAGCCGCCGCGCGATTTCAGGCGGGTCGACGATCTGGCGTATCTCTATCTCGACCTGCTCGATCAGCTGGACCTGGACGATGTCACCGTTCTCGGGGCGTCGTTCGGCGGCTGGATCGGATTGGAGATGGCGGTGCGGAACGACCGGCGGCTGCGCGCGCTGGGGCTGATCGCGCCGCTCGGCGCGAAATTGGGGGCGCGCGACGCGCGTGACTTCGCCGACCTCTTCGCAATGCCGGATGCCGAGGCTGCCCGCTGCCTGTTCGCGGGGGCGCCGCCCGACCTTGGCGCTTTCAGCGCCGATCAACTGACGAGCGTGGCCGTCGACCGGCAAACCGTCTCGTATTACGCCTGGAAGCCTTACATGCACAATCCGGCGCTCGCGCGGTGGCTGCACCGCGTCAAGGTGCCGACACACCTGATCTGGGGGGAGGGCGACGGATTTGTCCCTCCCGACTACGGCAAGAGATTGGCGGAGCGGATACCGCTGGCGCGGATGGATATTCTCCCCGGCGCCGGTCACTACCCGCAGATCGAACGCCTGGATGAAACCATGGCCACGCTCGCCGCCGGCCCGTGTGCGGCCGGTGCCGCGAAAGCAGGAGGTTAGTGCGATGAAAGTTTGGCATTTTAGCGAGATGGCCTACCACCCGGGTTGGGAAGAGCTGGGCGATTCGCTCCGCAACGTCATTCCGAGCCGGGTCTACGATCCGAAGCTCGGGGCCGATCTCTATCACCGCTATCTCGACGAATGGGCCCTCTGTGACGAGTTGGGCATCAACATCATGGTGAACGAGCACCATGCGACGGCGACCTGCACGACTTCGGTCTGCACGATTCCCCTGGCGATCCTCGCGCGCGAGACCAAGAAGGTCCGTTTGCTGTGCCTTGGCATGCCGATCGCCAATCGAATGGACGCCGTTCGGATCGCGGAAGAATATTCGATGCTGGATGTCATTTCCCGCGGTCGTCTGGAAATGGGTTTCGTGAAAGGCTCGCCCTTCGAGGTGACGCCGGCGAACAGCAACCCGGCGACCCTGATGGAACGTTTCTGGGAAGCACACGACCTCATTCTCAAGGCCATGACGACCCAGGATGGGCCGTTCAATTGGGAAGGCGATCATTTTCAGTACCGCCAGGTGAATGTCTGGCCGCGGCCGTATCAGGAGCCGCATCCGCCGGTTTGGATGACCGTGGGCAGTCCCGGCTCGGCCAAAATGGTGGGCGAGAAGGGTTACGTGGTCGCCTCGTTGAATACGGGATATGCGGCCACGCCGACGATTTACGACACCTACCGGAAGGCCGCCGAGGCGGCGGGCCATTCGGTCTCGGCCGACCGCTTCGCCTATCTTGCCATCGTCGGCGTCGGCGAGACGGAGGAAGAAGGCCACCGCCGCGCCGATCAGATTCTCGACTACAGCCGCACCACTCCGCGAGTGGCCCGCCAGTTCTGGTTCCCTCCCGGATATGCGCCGGCCGAAGTGACCGGGCAGATGCTGAACAATACCGCGCCCCGGACGATCACGCTTCGGGACGGCGGGAAGGCCGTCATGCAGACCGGCAGCGTCGACGAGTATATCGACGCCGGCATCGCTTTCGCCGGCACCCCGGATACGGTCTACGCGCAAATCAAGGAGTTCAACGACCATGTGGGCGGCTTGGGGCATCTGCTGATGATGGGCCAGGGCGGGCACCTGAGCCACGACGATACGGTCGACAATCTGACGCTGTTCAGCAAAGAGGTGCTGCCGAGGTTACAGGACCTCTGATCCGGGCGCTCTTACGGCGGGCGTTCCGAGCGGCCCTTACGCGCTGACGGGGGCCGCCTCCGTCACGGCGTCGACGACCGCGTCGATTTCGGCTGTCGTCGTGTCGTATCCGACGCTGAAGCGGATGGCGCCCATGGCGACCCGGTCGGAGAGACCCATCGCAGCCAGTACCGGCGACATGGTGACGGAGTCTTCGTGGCAGGCCGACCCCGTGGACGCGGCAATTCCATCCAGCGCTTCGAGAAGCTTCGAGCCGTCGCGGCCGACAAAGGAAACGTTGAGCGTGTTCGGCAAGCGGTGATCCGGGTGGCCGTTCAGGACAATGCCGTCGCCGAATCTCTGCTGCAATTTTTCCCAGAAATAATCGCGAATGTGACCGAGGGCAGCGGGGTCCAGCCTTTCCCGCGCGAGGGCGCAGGCGGTGCCGAGCGCCACGGCCATGACGATGGATTCCGTGCCGGACCGCTGTACGGCCTCCTGTCCGCCACCATGGATGAGCGGTTCTATTCCCACACCGCGGCGGATAAAGAGCGCCCCCACGCCCTTCGGCGCGTAGAGCTTATGGCCGGCCAGCGTGAGAAGGTCGACGCCGAGAGCCCCGACGTCGACGGGTATCTTGCCGGCGGACTGCGCCACATCGGTGTGCATCAGAGCGCCGTGTTCGCGGGCGATTGCCGAAATCTCCGCAATCGGCTGGATCGTGCCGGTTTCGTTGTTGGCGTGCATCACGCTGACGAGGATTGTGTCGGCGGTTATCGCCGCCCGGACATCCACCGGTGTCACCATGCCGCTCCCGTCGACCGGAAGATAGGTGACGTTTGCGCCCAGGCGTTCCAGGAAACGGCAGGTCTCGATGGTCGCGGGGTGTTCTATTTGCGTCGTGATCAGATGCGCGTCGCGGCGGCCCGACGCGAAATAGGCGCCCTTCAGCGCATGGTTGGTCGCCTCGCTGCCGCCGCTGGTAAAGACGATCTCGTCCGCCGCGCTGCCGAGCAGCGCCGCGACCTGTTCCCGCGCCGCCGCCAAGGTCTCCTGAAGCCCGGCGCTCGCCCAGTGGCGGCTCGACGGATTGCCGAACCCTTGACGGAGGTAGGGTTGCATTGCGTCCGCGACTTCGGGCGCGATCGGCGTGCTGGCGTTGTAGTCGAGATAAATGCTCACCCGACGGCCCCCGTCTCCCGCAGCCTGTCGATTTTCTCCTCGTCGTACCCGAGATGATCGCGGAGCACCGCGTCCGTGTGCTCCGCATGCATCGGCGCCGCCGTGGCCGCGCGGATCGGCGTGCCCGACATCTGCACCGGCGAGCGCAGGTTGGGGACGGTGCCGGCGAGCGCGTGCGGCAGATCTTCGGTCAGGCCGCGCTCCCGCACGAACGGGTCAGAGAGCGCCTCTCCCATCTCGTTGATGGGTCCGACGGGGGCGCCCTTCTCGTGCATCCGCGCAATCCAGGCATCGCGGGTATCGGTGGCGAGGATTTCCGTGACGATCTCGTAGAGCGCGTCCCGGTTCTCCAGGCGCTGCGGGTTGGCGGCGAAGCGCGGGTCTTTGGCAAGTTCGGGCCGGCCCAGGCCTTCGGCGAATTGCACGAAGCTGCGCTCGCTGGCGCAGGTCACCTGGATCAGTTTGCCGTCCTTGGCGGGGAACACGCCGATCGGCTGGGCGGCGTTGCTGCCGTTGCCGACTCGGGGCAGCTCGGTGCCGTCCAGGAGGTAGCGGATGCCGTAGTGCGAGAGGGACGCGACGGCGACGTCGAACAGCGGCACCTCGATAAACTGGCCCAATCCCGTGCGTTCCCGCGCGAAAAGGGCCGCGAGCACGCCTTGCACGGCGTAATGTCCGGTCTGCGTGTCGATCACCGCGAGGCCCGTCCGCATGGGGCCGGATTCCTGGCTGCCGTTGGTCGCCATCTGGCCGCTTTCCGCCTGCACGACGGGGTCGTAGGCGGCCCGCGTGGCCTGCGAGCCTTCGCGGCCATAGCCCGAGATCGAGCAATAGATCAGGCGCGGATAGCGCTCGCGAAGGTTCTCGTAGCCGAAGCCGTGCCGGTCCATGACGCCGGTGCGGAAATTCTCGACCAGAATGTCGGCGGTGGCCAGAAGGTCATGGACCACGGCCTTGCCGCCATCGTCGCCGAGATTGACGCCGACGCTCGCCTTATTGCGGTTGAGCGACAGAAAATACGGCGAATCGCATTTCATGTCGGGCGGTTTGTGGTACCGCAGGTCGTCGCCCGTGCGCGGATCTTCCAGTTTGATGACCTCGGCGCCGAAATCCGCGAGGCACATGGTGCAATGCGGACCGGCGACAATACGGCTGAAATCGATGACGCGAATGCCCTTCAAGGCCCCGTCGAGCGGCGTTTGTGGCGACATGCTTGTTTTCCTTCCTCGTCCCGGGTTGTATTTAGCGCAATGTCGGCCGGCTTAAACCGTGCCCGACCGGCCAACGCGATAGGGACACAGGGGAGAGACACATGAGCGGAGACGGAAAGATCGCGATCATTACAGGCGCGGGCAGCGGCATCGGCCGCGCCTCGGTACTGGCCTTGCTGAAGGAGGGCTGGTCGGTCACCTTGGCGGGGCGACGGGTGGAGCCGATGGAAGAGACCGTCAGCCTGGCCGGGGCCGATGGCGCGCGCACGCTGGTCGTCTCGACGGACGTTGCGGACGAGGCCGCGATGCGGGCGTTGTTCGATGCCACCAAGGACAAGTTCGGGCGGCTCGATTTCCTTTTCAACAATGCGGGAATGGGCGTGCCGCCGGCGGACCCGGATGAGATATCTTTCGCCGATTGGAAGAAAGTCGTCGACGCGAACCTCCACGGCACGTTTCTTGGCATCCAGAACGCCTTCCGGCTGATGCGGGCGCAGGACCCGAAGGGCGGGCGTATCGTAAATAACGGCTCGATTTCTTCCTACACTCCGCGGCCGGGCTCGATCCCCTACACCTCGACCAAGCATGCGGTGACGGGGCTCACCAAGACGGCTTCCCTCGATGGCCGCAAGCACGACATCGCGGTCGGGCAGTTGGATGTGGGCAACGCCGCGACGCCGATGACCGCGCGCATGGCGAGAGGAGTCCCCCAAGCCAACGGCACGACGATGATCGAGCCCACCATGGACGTGCAGAACGTCGCCAACGCCATCGTCTATATGGCGAGCCTGCCGCTGGATGCGAATGTCCAATTCATGACCGTGATGGCATCGAAGATGCCGTATGTCGGGCGGGGATAGCGAGGCGGTCTCGCGGCGCGTCAAAGTAGGACTTCGTACTATTTGACGAGCGCCACGATTCCCATGACCAATACCAGGGTGACGACGACGCGCCGAAACAGCGTCTCCGAGGCGCCCTTGAAGAAATGGCTGCCGATCCAGATTCCGGTCATGTAGACCGGGGCCAGCAGCAGGCTCAGCAACAGCGCATCGAGGCTGTAGAGATCGTGCCAACCATAGGCCGCCAGGCGCAGGACCATGGCGAGCGAGAAATAGGCGACGATGCCGGCCCGTGTCTGAGCCGCGTTGCTGCCCTTGGCGAGCAGGAACATCACCACCGGCGGTCCGCCGAGGCTCGCGATGCCGCTGCAAAATCCGCCGATTGCGCCGATGCCGGCGCTGAGCGGTCTGGTAACTTCGCCCCTATATCGCCAGCCCGTCGCGATCATAAGGCCGAAGACAACCACGATCGCGGCGATGGCACGGCGCGTCAGCTCGGGATCGACGTCCGCCAGCGCCCAGGCGCCGAGCGGCAAGGTGAGCGCCGCAGCGACGCAGAGCGGGGCGAGGGACCGCCAATCGGCGTCGCGGTAGGCGGTACGGGCCAGCTGCAGCACGCCCGGCACTTCGATCAGCGACATCAGCACGACGGCGGGAATCGGCCCGTAGGAGATGACCAGCGCCGGGATGATGATCAGCGCCGCGCCGAACCCCGTGAATCCGCGCGAGAGACCGCCCAGGAAAACGGCCCCGAGGGCGAATGCGAGCAACGGGTCGAATGTGATCAAGAGATCACAGCGATGCGTCTGGAACCGGCCGCCATTCTATGGATCAAGGTCACTCCGCCGCGATGGTGGCGCTCTGCCCGGCTGCGTCGTAATTGCCCGCGACCAGCAATTTCATCAGATCGTCGATGTCCGTAAGTTCGGGCAGGCGGCGGACCGTCTCGGCGATCGCGGCCAAATCGACGCTTGGATCGACCATGTCGATGAGCGGCCGTGCTTTCTCCATGACACCCTCGAAGGATAGCGGCCGGTCCGGCGATCCGAGCGCGTCGATGACTTCGGCGGAGGCTTCCCTGCCGCCCTCGAAGGTTACCACGACCCGGTTCGCCATTCGGTCCGGCAGGTAGCCGTCGAGTTTCGGGTCGTGATGGGCTTCGATCTTGTCGATCAGCGAGATGATCGTCGGGTCGCGGTGGTATTCGGCCTCGTAGGCGCCGTACTTCTTGGGCCCGTAGGCGAGCGTCGCGGCGGTGATATAGGGCATGCTGTATTGCGCCGCCATCACCGAATCCGGCCGGCGGATCGCGTGTTTCTTGATCGCGTTGCCGGGCGAGTAAACGTCGATTTTCGCAATTCCGTTCGGGTCATGCGTGAAACCGTCGGTCGCCACTTCCAGGCAATCGATCAGCGAGTGGAACTTCCGGCAGCAGGAATAAGGCTTGAAGCTCATATTGTGGATCTCAAGCGGTGCGCCGTCCGCGCGCGCGAGCAGGTCGAGGTTCGGGCTCTCGCTGTAGAGGTGATAGAACGCGAGCGGCCCTTCGAGCGAATTGATCGGCGCCGACATTTCCAGCCGCCCGAGTTGTGCCGCCATAACGCCATGCATGGCGGGTATGCCCGCGTGCATGCGTTTCACCATGGTGCCCTGCGGCTCATGGGCGAACTGCGACGATCCGCTGACCATCGATAGAGCCAGTCCCCAGGAGCGCGCCAGACCTTCCGCGTCGAGGTTCATGAGCTTGGCCGCCGCGGCCGCCGCGCCGAAGGGGCCGAACAGGCAGGTGGCGTGAAAGCCGCGCTCGGTCACTTTCTGCGAAATGGCGGCCCGGCCGATGCGTGACATCGCTTCGTATCCCGCCGCAACGGCCGCCAAGATGTCGCGGCCCTGCGCGCCGGTTTCGGCCGCGACGGCGAGCGCCGCCGTAATGACCACCGCGCCCGGATGGCTGCTGGAGGCTTCGTGGGTGTCGTCGAGCTCGTAGCCGTGCGCCGCCGTGCCGTTGGCGAGTGCGGCCGTCGCCGCATTGGCCAGCTCGCCGGAGCCGATGAGGCGCGCCGGGCCGGCCGACTTCTGTTCCTGCGCCCAGGCCCGCATCTTGCGGCCCCACGGTTGCGCCGACCCGCACAGCGTGACCGCTGCATAATCGAGAATCAGGCGCTGCAATTGCGCGATATCGTCTTCCGTCAGCGTCGCCGCGTCGAGCGCGATCATCTCCGCGGCTAGTTCCAGGCTCGATAAGTGCGAATTTGGCATCTTTCCCTCTCCGATCTCCTGCATAGTTCATTACCTAACATCATTGTAGGCGAGAGCAATCGCGCGTACTGACGAAAAATTCGCGGCGGCGATTGCCGTTCATACGGGGAAGAATACGCAATGGAGCAGTATCCGGCCGTTCAATTCATGGTAAAACATGGCGGGAAGCTCGCCATTCTGGTCGGCCTTGCCTTGCCGTTGCTGGTCGTGCTGGGCGTATTCGTGGCCGGCTGGCATTGGATTTGGCTCGTCGGCGCCGTGGTTGCCGGCGGCGCCCTGGGTTTTGCCTTCCGGACCTTCGCCGAGTTGACCCAGATTATCGCCGATATGCTGCTGCCGCAGTAGCCGGTCACAGACGGACGGCCTAAAATTTCGGCAAGTCCCATCCGGCAAGTCCCATGAGGTAGGGTTTACCCCTATATGGGGATAGGGAATTCCCTAGTTATCTGAGCGAGCCTGCCTTTGGTATGAACTCCTTCAACAATCGAAACAATTAAAGACTGAAGGAGCTTTATAGATGCTTGGTCTCGTTTCGTCCTCGGGCGGGGTTTCGGCGAAAATGATGGCTCAAATGCTGGACAGCATGCCGGTAAACGTCATGTTCTGCGAACTGAAGGAGTTCCGGATCGTTTATGCGAACGCGACGAGCAGAAAGACTCTCACGCGGTTGCAGGACCTGCTCCCTGAAGGTGTGACGGGCGACAATATCGTCGGGCAGTCGATCGACGTTTTTCACAAGGCGCCGGAACATCAGCGCAAACTCCTGTCCGATCCCGCGAACCTGCCCCATCAGGCGATGATCCGGCTTGGGGATGAGATCCTCGAACTCAATGTGGACGCGCTTTACGACGGCCGGAAATATGTCGGTCCCATGCTGACGTGGTCCGTGGTGACCGAGCGCGAGCGGCTCCGCCGGATGGTCGACGTGATGCCGATCAACGTGATGATGTGCGACCCCCGCACATTGGAAATTAATTACGTTAACGGAACAAGCATTGAAACCTTGCGGAGTCTGGAGCATCTCCTACCGATCAAGGCGGACGATCTGATGGGCACGTGCATCGATGTGTTCCACAAGGACCCGTCGCATCAGCGGCGCATTCTTTCGGATCCGGGCAACCTTCCTTACCATTCGAAAATCAAGCTGGGAGACGAAGTGTTGGATTCGCGGGTGTCCGCGATTGAGGATAAGTGGGGCAATTATGTCGGCCCGATGTTGACCTGGAATATTATTACGGCACAGCAACAATTGGCGGATACGGTGAGGAATGTCACGCAGTCCGTCGCGACCGCGGCAACCCAGCTGCAGACCACCGCAAGTTCGATGTCGACATCGGCAAACGAAACCTCCGAACAATCGACGGCGGTCGCCGCTGCCGCGGAACAGGCGGCCGTCAACGTGCAGACCGTCGCGGCGGCCGCCGAGGAATTGGCCAGCTCGCTGCAGGAAGTGGGGCGGCAGGTCTCCGAATCCGCATCGATTTCGCAAACCGCGGTCAGCGATGCCGAGCGCACGAATGCGCAAGTTGAAGGGCTGGCCAGCGCTTCGCAACGTATTGGCGAAGTCGTGGACCTGATTCAAGATATTGCGGCACAGACCAATCTGCTGGCGCTCAATGCGACCATCGAGGCCGCGCGTGCCGGCGATGCGGGTAAGGGCTTTGCTGTTGTCGCCTCGGAGGTGAAGAGCCTGGCGGGGCAGACGGCAAAAGCGACGGAAGAGATCGGGGCGCAGGTCAGTGCGATTCAATCGGCAACTCATGACGCCGTCTCGGCAATCGAAGGGATCGGCAGGACGATCAATCAAATAAACGAGATTTCGTCGGCGATCGCGACCTCGGTCGAGGAGCAGTCGGCAGCGACACAGGAAATCGCCCGCAATGTGCAGCAAGCCTCCGAAGGTACGAAAGAGGTCTCGGAAAACATCGTCCGGGTGCAATCGGGTGCCAATCAAACCGGGGAGTCTGCCAGCCTGCTCCTAAGTGCGGCCGAAGAGCTTTCCGAAAATTCCGCGACCCTTAACGGAGAGGTCGAACGGTTCATGTCGGGCAGCTAAAGGTATCCGATACGAAGCCAACGAACGGTCGGCGTCAGCGTCGACCGTTCCGACTCGCGCTATATCGGGACAGCCAAATCGCGGTCAGGTCGTCTTTTAGCGGATGCTCGACCGTCCCGTCAAAACGGTCGAGAACGAAGCCCAGCGGATTGCGGGCTTTCGTCTCCAGCGCCTCAACCGCGAGGCGCAGCACCCCCTCCGTTTCGATGGAGCTGCCATCCTTTCGCGGACTCTCGAAAAGCGCATCGCTGAACAGAAAGAGGAAAGACCCTTCGGGAAAATCGATAACGCGGTCTTCGTAGGTGGAGCCGTGCCGCGCCCCCAACAGAATACCGCTAGCGTCCTCGAGACGGGCTTCATTGCTCAGAGAACTGCCGACGATCAGTTCGGGCGAGGCAGCCCCCGCAAAGACGAGACGATCCTCCGACGGCTCGACAATCGCGCAGAGCATGGTCGCGAATTGTCCCGGTTGCAGCAGCTGATGGAGCGACGTGTTCACATTATTCAGAAAGGCTGCCGGCGACGAGGGCGCGCTATCGACCTCCTTGATGATGGCATCCAATCGAAACGTGTTCAGCGCGGCGGCAACGCCGTGTCCCGCGAAATCCGCCATGAAAATCATGAACCGCGAGTTGTCGAGCGCCCGAATACCCTAGGAATCACCGCCAAGCTCCGAGGAAGACCTGTAGTGCGAGGAAATTTCGCACCCGTATCGTCCGGCGATTTCTTGAGCATCCTCCTCGGACGGCACGATCTCCCGCTGCATGTCCCGCGCGGCCGCCAGTTCGTTCTCCAGCCGATTTCTGTATCGTGTGAGCTCGCTCAGGAGCAGCCTGCGTTCCAGTAAATCCCTCGACCGCTGGATCAAGAGTTCGCCGTCGATCGGTTTGGTAATATAATTCGTGGCCCCGTGCCGGAGGATCTCGTTGCGGCCTTCATGGGTATCCAAGGCCGTGGTGACGAGAACCGGCAGGTCGGCGGTTTCCGAGTTTGCGCGCAATTCCCGAAGGACACCGAACCCGTCCAGAACCGGCATGCTCATATCCAGGATCATCAGGTCCGGATTGAAAGTCTCTACTTTCTCCAGCGCCAAAGCGCCGTTCAACGCGATCTCTATGTTATGGAATCCACCGACTTCCAGATGCATTTTGACGAAATCGCAGATCAAGTCGTCATCGTCGACGACCAGAATCGGACATCTGGAGAGTTCGAACTCGACGGCGTTTTGTTTGCCGTCCTCGGCATTATCGAAGGGCTGCATCATCGAGCGGAATCACGTTGGCGATTGATGACGAAATTGAGCCGCCGGCCCCCTAAATCAATCGTGCAGCTGTCTGCGAGCGAGGCGATGAGCGGTATACCGCGCCGCGGCCGCTCCGCGGGCACTGCGGGCATTTCCGAGAAGGCGTAACCCGCTCCTTCGTTCGTGACGCTGACGAAGAGTTCATCCGCCGTCCAGTGGGCGCTGATCTCCAACCGACGCGCCGCCAGCGCGGGGGTCGCCAGGCGTTCTTCGACACGGCCGTATTGCTCCTCCAAACCGTCTATTCCGGTGCCGTTCGGGGCGCTTTCGACTTCGAGGTTTCCATGCAGTATCGCATTTGCCGTCGCCTCTTGCAGGATGATCGACAGGTCAACCTTCAGTGATGCTCTCAACTGCAGGCAAGTGTCGAGCAGACTGCAAAAATGATAAGCAATGTCGGAACCGTAGGCCGTGCGCGAGGAAATATTGATAAAGGCTTGATCGCCGCGAAGACGCTTGATCGCCGAGCGCAGCAGTTCGATGTCGCCCGGACCCGTGTATTCGATAATGCCGCCGAACGGTTGATCGGCGAGGGCGATCAACACCTTGGAGGGCAAATCTTCGGCCATGAAAAGCTTGTTAAGCGCGGAGGCGTTCGACCCGGATTGAAGGGGCCGGCCCGGCTCGGAGGTGTCGCAGATGGCGACTTCCCTGACAGCAAGGTCCGAAAGAACGTCCGCTAGCGAAGGATTATTCAGGCATCCATCGTGGCAAACTTCGATTTCCGATAGATGTGCGATCAATCGCACTCCCGGTTTGGCCTGTGCGGATATCCGCGCAAATACACCCACCTGGGCCTGTTCGGCGTAATGCCCGGATCAACAGGCGATCAAACGAACGGCACGAGCTGGTCGAAACGGGCGGATTGCAGCATTTTTTGAACCTGGCCGTCGTCAGGTACCTTTAAAGAGAGCGTTTGCTCGCTCTTGCTGCACGCATCCTGACTGCGCAGCAGCAGTCCCAAGCCGGCGGAATCAATGAATTCCAACTTCGAAAGATTGATGATCTTGTTGTTCGATTCATCTGCGGTCAGTTCGCCGATCAGCTTTCTGCAGATGGTATGCTCGTCGAACGTCAGGCGACCGATGAGATCGACTTCGAACCCGTCCTCGCTCTTGCTGCAACTATACTCCATTCATCCGCACCCCTGAAATGTGGCGAACCCAATCGATCGCCACAATGTCCATTATCAGTAGTTCTAGGTTAATCTACTCAAAGACCCGTTGACAATTTATTAAGATTGCCCGGGTCTTCGCCCATCGGATCAGGCTGTCTTAAACCCGGATTCTTGCTCCGCCGCGTCGACGGCGATCCGGAAATCCGTCTCGACGTTGGCATGTATCAAATAGAGCGGGTCGCCGGCGCTGATATTGTCGCCAAGCCGTGCGATCAAATCGACGCCGGCGCTTTTGTCCATCGGGGCGCCGGCCCGTCGGGCGATGCCCGATATTCGGTAGGAATCGATTTCCCCTATAACGCCGCTGTTGCGCGCGACGACTTCGTGTACCAGGTCTCCCGGTTTGTCGGGTTTCTCGCGTCGACCTTGTAGGTCGACGATGCGCTCAAGCGCTTGGCGCGCTCTGCCGCTCGACAGAATTTCCCCCGCCAACCGGCGACCTTGGCCGCGCCCCACGGTCGGGTCCCATTCCAGTATGGAGGCCGCGAAACCGAGCGCTTTCTCCTTTAAGTCCTCGGGCGCGTCCTTGGCATTTTCCAGGACCTTGAAGACGTCGCGGACCTCCAGCGCAGGGCCGATCCCGCGTCCGATCGGACGGCTGCCATCCGTCAGTCGAGCCGTGACCTTCAGCCCCACCCCGGCGCCGACTTCCTCGAACAGGCGCGATAATTCCCGGCCTTCCCGGCCTTGCTGAACCTTTGCATAGGGCCCCACCGGGATATCGATGATGACGTGCGTGGCGCCGGCGGCCAATTTTTTCGACAGGATCGATGCGACCGCCCATTTCGTCGAGTCGATCCCGAGCGGTCGGGTGATCGAGTTCATCACGTCGTCGACGGGAGAATGGTTGAGGCGGCCATTCCAGGCGATGCAACCGTTTGCCTCGGCCACCACTTTCTCGACTTCCTCCGGCAGAAGGTCGACGCGGGCTATGGTCTCCATGGCGTCGGCGGTTCCCGCGGCGGAAGTGATGGCGCGCGAAGAGGTCTTCGGGATCAGAAGTCCGTGGGCGGCGACGATCGGGATGACGATCATGGTGATCCGGCTGCCGGGAATGCCGCCCATGGAATGCTTGTCGGCCACGATCTCGCGGCCCCAACTGAACGAATGCGCGAACTCCGCGCGGGCTCGGGTGAGCGACTGAACTTCGTCGACGGAAAGGTCTCTTGAGGCCGCGACGAGAAAGGCCGCAATTTCCTTCTCGGAATAGCGGTCTTCCGCAATATCCCGGATTACGGTCTGCATTTGATCTAGCGTGAGTTCGCTGCCGCTCAATTTGGCGCGCAAGGCGCTGATGCTCGACGGGGAAGGCGTCCTCTCCAAAGTAATCTCGGCGCCCTCCGGCAGGCCCAATTCCTCGAAGGCGTGACGGGAAAGCCCGATTTCATCGACCCCCACAAATGCGATGTCGTCGGTGAGATTTACCTTGGCCCGAATGCCGACCACGTCGTTGGAGATGTCGACTTTACCTGTGCCAAGGTAGTCGGGCGCTGCGTAACTCGTGCACGCGCGGTTCAAGATACAGACGTTCTCGTGCCATGTGTCGATCGCCAGTTTGCGGACTTTTAGAATGCCCGGGATCGATCGGATCAGGGTGCGGATGAAGCGTTCGATGCCCTGCTCCGGTGTCTCGTCGTTCAGGACCGTCAGCACTTCGACACCGGGTGGATAAGGGGTGGGGGTACGGGCCAGCCGCCGTGCGACGTCCGCCGCCGTCTCGCGACCGCGCGCCGCCAGGCGCGCGGCGAGAATTTGGGGCGCCGCCGTAATCTCGACGACACGGGTGGTGGGATAGCGGCCGGCAATATCGGCGATGACGGCCCGCGAGACGTTTGCGAGAACATGCCGTCCTGCCGCGAGATCGGCTTCAAGCTCGATGGGCAGGCCATAGGAAAGGTCGTGGGCCCGCCAGTGAGAGAGGAACGCGCCGGATTCCAGGCGGCGGTCGAATTCCTCGGAATTAACGGATTCGTGTGCCTCTCCGCCGGCATCGGCAGGCCGGGTGATGACCCGGCGGGCGAAGACGAAGCGCCGGTCCCCGGCAAGCCGCTCCCGCGCACCGTCAAGCAAGGTGTCCTTGCCCGCGCCGCTCGGCCCAACGATGAGGAAAAGCATCCCGTTCATTCGGGTTCCTTCCGACCGTCCCCGCCGCTAGGCTTCGACGTCGTCGAGACCGATATCGACGGCCGGCGCCGATTGCGTGATCTTGCCGGTCGAGATCAGGTCGACGCCGGATTCCGCTTTCGAGCGGACGGTCTCCAGGGTAATGCCGCCGGACGCTTCAAGGGTAATCCGTCCGTCCACGATCTTGACGGCCTCGCGCATCATATCCGGCGACATGTTGTCGAGCAGCAAGGAGTCGGCACCGGCCTCCACCGCTTCTTTGACCTGATCCAGATTATCGCATTCGACCTGGACCTTTGTCAGCGTGGGGACCTGGGCCTTGGCGCGCTGGATGGCGGCGGTGAGGCCGCCGCAGACCGCAATGTGGTTGTCCTTGACCAGGACGCCGCCGTCGAGCGCCAGCCGGTGATTGCGGCCGCCGCCGCAGGTCACGGCGTGTTTTTCCAAGGCGCGCAGCCCCGGTGTCGTCTTGCGGGTGTCGATTAGGGTCGCGCCCGTGCCTTCGATGGCCTTGACGTATTGCGCGGTGAGCGTCGCGATGCCCGAAAGGTGCTGGAGCATGTTCAGGGCCGTCCGCTCCGCCGTCAACAGGCCGCGCGCCCGTCCAGAGACGCGGGCGAGCGTGGTGCCTTTGGTGACGTGGTCGCCGTCCTTCACGCGGCGCTCGAAGGTGCAGTTCGGCTCGCAGCGCCGAAAGACGGCGGCCGCGACGTCCAGGCCCGCGACGACGATATCCTCGCGCGCGTTGACGTCGAACGTGCCGGTCGTCGCTTCGTCGATCATGATCGTGGAGGTCAGGTCGCCGAATCCGATGTCCTCGCGCAGGAACGGTCCGATTTGCTCTTCGATGAGAATGGGGTCGATCACGCTAAATTCCTCCCTGTCGGACGCCGGGTCGCGGCGTCTTGCTAACGGTTCAATGTTTCAGTGGTTCGATATCGCGGAAGTTTAAATGCCGGGGCTGCACGATTCGTGTCTTGCCGGCGCAGGCCAATAGCGCTGCCGCAATCAGGCCGTCGCTCATCATCTGGCGGGCGACGGCAGCGCCGGCATCCAATGCCGCTTCAATGGTGGCCGTCGGCAACGGACCGCGCGCGACCGTCACCAGCCGATTTCCAAGATCGCTGTCGGGGTCGATGGAGATGGCGGGCGCGCGCTCGATGGCGGGGTGGTCGCTGTCGACGGCATTGGCGGTAAGCGTCGCCGCCGCGTCCGCCGCGGCCGCGCTCGGCGCGAGGACGGTCACCGCATCGGCGATGCCGAGCGAGAGGCTGCGGCCTCCGGCTCCGCTGGTGGCGATTCCCCGGATCGGCATCTCCGGCGTGATCGTAACGGAACCGCTGGGCGAGGCTTTTTGAAGGTGGGTCACCAGGCCTATGCTCATGCTTTCTTCCGCATCGAGAAACACCGCAATGTCGCCGCCGTCGTTGACGAAGGCCTTCCGCAGGCCCTCGACCGTCTGCAGCACGGCGCAAATCTCATCGGCGACCGCGCCGGCCACCGCGGCCATGGGCGTTACATTGCGGGCGCGGAGGGGCCAGACGGCGGCCACCATGCGCCGGGCGACCGGGCCCGACAGGTCGGGCGGCACCTCGCCGACCGGCAGGCGCAGCGCCGCCAGTTCTGAGACGAGGTCCCCAAGCAGTCCGGCAAAGGCCGCTTCCGCCCGGCGGTAGGCTTCGCGCACGGCTGCCGGGGGACCGTCGGCCCCGATCACCAAATCGATGGGGCCTTCGTTCAGGTGCAGCCGGTCGCCCGGGAGCGGCGCGGCCTGATGCCCCGATGGCGGTGCGGTCGAACGGGCGGCAAGGGCGGTCATGGTCGGCCCCTAGTCCGATTGCTTCTTCAGGGGCCACGGGTTGTCGTCCCGCCAGGCATCCCTGCGGGCCACGTCCTGGAACTCCGCCATGACGTCGGTCAGCGACGTGATGAAGTCGGTGTGCCCGCCCAGTTCGGCGAAATCCGCCCGGGCCATGGTGAATTCGATCGGGGCGACGATCGCCGGAGTCGGCACGTGGCCGAACGCGTCATCCGGCATCTGCATCACGTCGACCATCGCGGTGATGCCGCCGCCGGGCCAGACATAGACCGGCGCGCCGCCCATGGTCACCCGGGTCAGGCGCTGGCGCACGGAGCGGGTGAGATGCACGGGATTCTCCGTCACCCCGGCCCGCAGCGAGCCGCCGGCGCCGCCCATGAACAGGATCGTGGAAAGCGACGGCTCGCAATTCTCGCCGATCCGCTCGACCACGACCTCCAGCGGGTGCGGCATGTCGGTTTCGATTGGCTTCAAATCGTCGTCGAGCACGCAATAGAGCGAGTCCTCGCCCGTCGTGCTGGTCATCAACAGCCGCATGCCGGGCCAGGCGATCTTCGGATCGAAGCCTTCGATGATCGACAGCGGATCCTTGATGTCGGTACCGCCCCAGCCGGAGCCGGGTTCCGCCACCTGGAAATAGCGCCCGGGGGTCGAGCGCCGGCCGCTCATCCGAATGCCAGACGGCGGCATGCCGAGCACCTTGCCGGCCTGGTGCTCGGACAGGACGCCGGTGATGTGATCGTCGACGACGACGACTTCGTCGGCCTCGCCGTGCCATTGCTTGGCGAAAATCCCGATGGTGGCGGAGCCGCAGCCGACCCGCATGCGCCGTTCCTCGATGCCGTCGATCACCGGCGCCTTGCCCGCTTGGACGATCAAGGTCGAGCCGCCGTCGATGGTCAGTTCGACCGCTTCCTTGTTGCAGAGCGCCATCATGGCCTTGCAGGTCGTGTTGCCTTCTTTCTTGGTGCCGCCGGTCAGATGATTGACGCCGCCGAGCGAGAGCATCTGCGATCCGTATTCCGCGGTGGTCACGTGGCCGATATGCTCGCCGTCGGCGCGGACGGCGGCGGTCTCGGAGCCGACATGCCGGTCGGTGTCGATTTTCACCTTCACGCCGCAATAGCTGAAGATGCCTTCGGTGACGACGGTTACCGTGTCGACGCCTTCGAACTCGCTGGAGACGATGAAGGGGGCGGGCTTGTAGTCCGGATAGGTCGTGCCGGCGCCGATGCCGGTGACGAAGACCTCGGCGCCCGTGACCGGGTTGCCGTCCCAATGCGGCTCGTTGGCGAGGAAGGGGACCATCTCGCCGCGGCGATCCGCCGTGCGTTCGGCGAGGACCAGCGGATCCGTGCGGATGAGCCGTCCGTCCGCATTGGCGTAGCGGTTGCAGGCACCGGTGCGGCCTGGCCGGATGCGGCACAGGACGGGGCAGGCATCGCAGCGAATGATGCCTTCGCTGCCTTCGCGGGCGCCGAATATTTCGGTGCGGTCTAGGCCTTTCGGCAGGTCTTTCGGGTCGGTCGGCATTAGTCCTCCTCGGCGCGGGCAAGCAGCGCTGCCTTGAGACGATGCGGCAGCAGCGGCGCCCGGGTCACCCGGACGCCGGTTGCGTGCCGGACGGCATTGAAGATGGCGGGCGCGGTCGGGACAAGCGCGGGCTCGCCGATCCCCTTCGCGCCATAAGGGCCGTGCGGCTCCGGATCCTCGACCAGGATGACGTCGATCTCGGGCATGTCGCCGAAGGTCGGGATCAGATAATCGTGCAGATTCTCTGTGCGCCCGGGAATGTACTCTTCCATCAGGGCCAAGCCTATTCCCTGGGCGATGCCGCCGTGGATCTGACCCTCGACCAGCGTCGGATTGATCGCCGTGCCGAGATCGTGCGCCGCCACGATGCGCTGCAGACGGATGGTGCCCAGTTCGACATCGACCTCGAGGGCGGCGATCTGCGCCGCGAAACCGTAGGTCGCGTAGGGGTTGCCCTGACCGTCCGCGTCGAGCGGCGTCGTCGGCGGATCGAACGTGCCTTCGCCGATCAGCACGGTGCCGTCCGCGCCAAGCGGCGGCAAGGCGGCGAGGTCGATTTCGGTCTGCCGTCCGTCTTCCAGAACCCGGACCGCGGTGCCGTCGAGTTGCAGCTCGGCGCCGTCTCCCGCATTCGCGAGGCGCAGCAGCTCGGCGCGCAGCGATTGGCCGGCAAGAAACGCCGCCTTGCCCGAGACCAGCGTCTGGCGCGAGGCCGATGTCTTGCCGGCATCCGCCGTCAGGTCCGTGTCGCCCAGGACCAGGGAGAAGGCGCTTGTCGGAAGGCCGATGGCATCGGCGCAGATCTGCAGCATGATCGTGTTCGACCCTTGGCCGATATCGACGGCGCCGCTGAACAGGGTCAACCGCCCCTCTCGGGTCAAGGCGACCCGCATGGTCGAGG
Organism: Rickettsiales bacterium; assembly: GCA_038131165.1. GTDB lineage: Bacteria > Pseudomonadota > Alphaproteobacteria > UBA8366 > UBA8366 > UBA6544. Next base: position 28,746 of record JAYPOZ010000011.1, read on the forward strand.
GATTGGACATCGAGGTGTTGCCGCAACCGTACCACATGCAGCCGACGCCGACGCCGCGGCGCAGGGTCTTGTCGCCTCGTGCGTTGAAGGCTTCGGCCTCGGCGCGCAGGCGCGTCCAATGGGGGCGCAGTTCTTCCAGGCATTGCGCCATGCCGACGCTGTGTTCGAGTTCTTGCCCCGTCGCGGTCGGCACGCCGGCGCGGATCGCGTTCAAATAGCGGAACTCGAACGGATCCATGCCGAGCTGCAGCGCGAGATCGTCGTAGAGCTGCTCCTGCAGCATTGCGGCCTGGGGCACGCCGAATCCCCGAAAGGCGCCCGAGGGCGGGCCGTTGGTGTAGATCGAGCGCGAATTTACGGCGACGTTGGGGACGAAATACGGGCCGGTCGCATGGACGGGGACCCGGTCGGCGACCGTCGGCCCCCAGGACGCATAGGCGCCGGTATCGAAATCGGCATCCATTTCGAAAGCCGTCAACCGGCCTTCCCGGTCGGCGGCCGCGCGGGCCCGCACGGTTGCCGGGTGGCGTTTCGTGCTCGACGCCATCGATTCGGTCCGCGTGTAGACGCAACGGACGGGCCGGTTAAGCTTCCAGGCCGCGACCGCGAGCGGCAGCTGCACGGAGACGTCCAGCTTGCCGCCGAAGCCGCCGCCGCAGGCGGACGGAATGATCCGCACCGCGTCCTTCTCGACCCCCAACACGCGGGCGCATTCGTCGAGGTCCATATAGGGTGCCTGGGTGCAGGCCGTGATCTCGATGCGGTTGCCGACGCGTTCGGCGAATCCGGCCTCGGGCTCGATATAGGCATGCTCGACGAACGCCGTCTGAATGGCGCCCTCGGCGATTGCGGCGGCGGTGCCGAAGGCCGGTGCCGGATCGCCCTTCCGCAGCCGGCCCTCCGTCAGCACGTTGCCGGGATTTGCGGCATGCACGTCATGTGCGCCTGTCGCCAGCGCCGCGTCGACCCCGGTGACCGGCTCTTCCGGATGCCAGACGATGGGAATATCGTCGAACGCCAAAGCCTCGACGGCGGCTTGCGAGCCGACGACGGCGAGGACCGATTCGCCGCGGTAGCGCACATGACCTTCGGCGAAGACGGGCTGATCCTTGAGATGGGGATAGATGCCGAAACTGTTCTCGCCCGGCACGTCCGCGGCGGTCAGGACGGCCTCCAACCCGGGGTGGGACGCCCTGAAGGCGTCGAGGTCGCCAAGCTCGAAGCGCGCCCGCGCATGAGGCGAACGATAGATCCGCAGCCACAGGGATTCGGCGGGTGCGGCATCCGCGCCGAAGCGGTCGGTGCCCGCCACCTTGGCGACCCCGTCGACCCGTTCCAGCCGCGTGCCCACGGAGGGGCCGTTCCGCTCGCGGACGGTCTCCTGCGTGAAGCGATGGGCGTCGACGACCGCGTCGACGATTTTTTGATATCCGGTGCAGCGGCACAAGACGCCGCCCAACGCGTCTTCGACGGCGCCCCGATCCGGTTTCGGAGTCCGGTCCAAAAGAGCCGAAGCCGCCATCAACATGCCCGGCGTGCAGATCCCGCACTGCGCCGCGCCGTGATGCAGGAAGGCGCGCTGGAGCGGGCTCGAGCCGGACTCGCCACCGATGCCTTCCACGGATTCGATGCGGCAGCCGTCGACCTGCGCCATCGGTACCATGCAGGCACAGGCCTGACGGCCGTCAATCAGCACGGTACAGGCCCCGCAGTCGCCGGCGTCGCAGCCGACCTTGGTCCCGGTGAGCGCATAATCCTCGCGCAGCGCGTTGGCGAGGCGTTTGAAGGGATCGCCGGTGAACCGCCTTTCCTCGCCGTTCAGCGAGAAGCGGATATCCAGGTTTGTTGTTCGAGACGTGTCGTTCATATGGGCTGTCCCAAGTCCGCGAGCGCGCGCCGCACCAATGCGTCGGCGGCGTCCCGGCGATAGGCGGCATCGCCCCGCACATCGTCGATGGGCGAAAGCGGCGCCAGCATGTCCGCCGTCAGCGCGTCGCCGAGCGTGTCGTCGCAAGCGCGCCCGAGCAGCGCCGCTTCGAGCGCGGGCAGGCGCTGGGCGACTTCGGAGCAGGCACCCACGGCGACCCGCGCATGGGAGATTTGGCCGGACGGGTCCGTCTCCAGCAAGGCGGCGACCATCGCGATGGAGATCACCAGATAGCGCCGCGCGCCGAGTTTGCGGAAGTTCGATCTGGCCGTATCGAGCCGTTTCGGAATGACGAGGCCGGTGACCAATTCGCCGTCATGCAGGTCGGTTCGCCGATTGCCGCGGATAAACGCCGCCAGCGGCACGCGGCGCGGGCCTGCCGGGCCGGCGAGTTCGACTTCCGCGTCGAGTGCCATCAGCGCCGGGACCCCGTCGGCGGCGGGCGAGGCGTTGCAGATGTTGCCGACGATCGTGCCGCGGTTCTGAATCTGGATGCCGCCGACTTCGCGCCCGGATTGGCGCAGACAGGCGAAATACCCGGGGAGTGCCGACTCGATCATTTCCGTCCAGGTGACCCGGCTGCCGATTCGGAAGGCGTATTCGGTCTCTTCTATGCCGCGCAGCGCGTCGATGGCCGAGATGTCGAGGATGCGCTCCGGCCGAGGCCGCCCCCAGGCATAGGCGGTCGCGGCGGCGGGAAAAATGTCGGTGCCGCCGGCCAATACCGTCCACTTGCCGTCGGCGAGAACCGCGAGGGCGTCGTCCAGCGTATCCGGTCTTTCATAAGCGTCAGGCATGGGCGCGATTATTGTTTGTCTACATACAAATTACGGCAATCCTGCCAGGGGTTCAAGACAGCTTCCTCAGGAGTGCCAGAAAAGTCTTTCGCTCGGCGGCGGTCAGCGGCTCGAGGGTGCGTTCTGTAATGGCCATGGCTTCGGGGATGACGGCAGCGATTTCCGTCTCGCCCGCCGGAGACAGTGACCAGAGGCTGCGCCGGCGGTCTTCCGGGTCCGGGCGCGCCTCGATCAGGCCGCGTTCGCTCAATCGGCGGACGACCCCTTGCACGGTGGCCGGGTCCATGGCCGTCAGGCGCCCCAGCAGGTTCTGCGAGACTTCGCCTTCATCGCCGATCTTGATCAGAACGGCGAACTGCATCGGCGTGAGCTGCTGGGAACCGAGGCCGTCGAAGAAGATGGCCGCATGCCGCTGGTTGGCCCGGCGCAGCAGATGCCCGACCTGATCTTCCAGTCGGTATGGGGGTTTCGCGGGCTTTGCCATTTCTCGCTCTAGCGTCTCCGAAGCGCGCCGGTCGCCGCCGTGTCGACTCCGGACAGATCGTCGGTGAGCTCGACATGAAACAGGTCGCGCGCTTGTTCGCCGGTGTAATAGCCTTTCTGCACGTCGCGCAGGACAGCGCCCGGATCTCGTTCGAACGGGTCGCCGTAGCCGCCGCCGCCGGGCGTGCCGACGGCGACAATATCGCCCGGGCGGATTGGAATGTCCTGATCCTTGGAGAGGTGCAGCGGCGTGTAGGCTTCGCCGCCGCGGTAGACGGTGACGGTATTGCAGGCGCCGTCTTGGCCGCCGAGCGCGCCCTGGGGGCCGACCCGGCCGTGGTCCATGACGAAAGAGGCTTGCGCTTCGCCCCGCCGCAATTCCACGGTGTAATTGACGCCGAAACCGCCGCGGTGCTTGCCGGCGCCCCCCGAGGCTTCGCGCAGCGAATATTCGTGAAACAGAACAGGGTAGTATTGTTCGAGCACCTCGATGGGCTGGGTTTTGGAGATGCCGATCGTCGAGCAGCCATTGGTCAGGCCGTCGTGATCCGCGTTGCCGCCGTAGCCGCCGCCGCTGATCTGATACATCACGAAGGAGCGGTTTTTCTCCGGATCGAATCCGCCGAGCGCGAAATTGCCGCTGGAGCCGGCGGGCGCCGCGGTCACGATGTCCGGCAAGGGGCCGACCAGGGCGCCGAAGACCGCCTCGGCGATGCGCTGCGAGACTTCGGCGGCGCAGCCGGAGACGGGGCGCGGATATTCCGCGTAGAGGAACGTGCCTTTCGGGTCCTTGATGTGCAGCGGATCGAACGTGCCGGCGTTGATCGGCACGTCCGGGAAGATGTGCTTCATCGCGAGATAGACCGAGGAGCGCGTGGTTGCGATCACGCTGTTCATCGGGCCCCGGCAGGGCGGGCTCGACCCCTCGAAATCGAAGTAGAGATCGCCGTCCTTTTTCTCGATCGCGACGGCGATGCGCAGCGGCTCGTCGACCACGCCGTCGGTATCGACCCAGGCCTCGCCACGGTAGAGGCCGTCGGGAATCTGCGCGATCTTGGCCCGCATCTGTTGCGCCGCCCGGCCGCGCCATTCTCGGATCGCGCCTTTCACGACATCGGCCCCGTACCGGTCGAGCAATGCCGTCAACTGGCGCGCGCCGACCTTGAGCGCGGCGATCTGCGCCTTGATGTCGCCGATGCGCTGATCCGCGATGCGGATATTGGAGCAGATGATCGCGTAGATTTCGGGATCCAACTCGCCCCGTTTCACCAGCTTGACCGGGGGCAAGCGTAATCCTTCCTGCTCGACTTCCGTCGCATTGGCGGAGAAACCGCCGGGGACCGCGCCGCCGATGTCCGGCCAATGGCCGGTATTGGACAGCCAGGAATAAAGCTCGCCCTTGTAATAGAAGGGCATCGCGAAGCGCACGTCCATCAGGTGAGTCCCGCCGAGATACGGGTCGTTGACGATATAGACGTCGCCTTCCTCCGGCGCGAGGGCCTTCCCCTCCTTGATGAACTGGATCAGCGTCATGGTGGAAAACTGCATGGTGCCGACGAAGACCGGCAGGCCCAGTTCTCCCTGGGCGATCAATTCGCCGGTCTCCGCGTCGTAAATGCCGTCGGAGCGGTCGTTGGCCTCCGCGATGACCGGGGAGAAAGCGGAGCGCGAGAAGGTGAGGTCCATCTCGTCGCAGACCTGCTGCAGGCCGGCCTGGATGACGCTCAGGGTGATCGGGTCGATATCGCTCATGACGCTTCGCCTATTTCGATCAAAAGATTGCCGTCGCGGTCGACCTCGACGCGGCAGCCGGGCTCGATCACGGTCGTGGTGTCCATTTGCTCGACGATGGCGGGTCCTTCGAAGGCCCCGCCGATGGGCAGGCGGTCGCGGGTATAGATCGCGGTCTCGCGCCAGCTGCCATCGAACCAGACCCGGCGCGTCCCGTCCCGTGCCGCTTCGACGGTCGCTTCGCGTGCCGATCCGTCCATGATCCGTCCGAGATCGAAGTCCGGACGGCGCCCGATGACCGAGGTCTTCAAATTGACCAGATTCGCGCGGATTTCGGGCAATGCCACTTGGAACCTTTCGAAATAGGCCGCCTCGAAAATACGCTGGATTTCCTCTCTCGGCGTGTCGAGCGCCGGTATGGGGATCGAAATCAGATGCGTCTGGCCGATAAACTGCATGTCCGCGCCGTGCAGGACGCGGATATCCTCGATCGCAATCGTTTCGGAATCGATCAGATGTTTGCCGTCTGCAATCTGTGCCGCGAGCAGGGTCTGGACTTCTTCGAAATCCACTTGGTCGAGCGGCCGATTGACGGTGCGCACGAAATCGTGTCGGACATCGGCCACGACGCAACCGAGGGCGTTGGTGATGCCGGGGCGGGTCGGAATCAGAATGCGCGGGATTCCAAGTTCCCGGGCCAGGGCGACCGCATGCAGGGGACCGGCGCCACCGAAGGCGAACAGCGTGAAGTCGCGCGGATCATGTCCTTTCGATATCGAGACAATCCGTATCGCGCCGGCCATTCGGTCGTTTGCAACCCGAATGATGGCGCCGGCCGCGGTGTCGATATCCAGCCCGAGCGGTTGCGCGATTTTGGTGTCGAAAACCGCCTGGATGGCGTCGATCGCGGGGGCGGTTTCGGTGGAGAGAAGCTTTTCGGGATTGAGGCGCCCGAGGACGAGGTTGGCGTCGGTGATCGTCGGCGCGTCTCCGCCCCGGCCATAGCAGATCGGCCCGGGCGTGGCGCCGGCGCTCTCCGGTCCCACCCGCAGGAGGCCGGCATCGGTCACCCCGGCGATTGAACCGCCGCCCGATCCGATGGTTCGCACGTCGACCATCGGCACATGGATCGGCATGGCATATTCGACATCCAGCTCGTTGCTGACCGCCGGCACCGCGTCCAGGATCAAGGCGACGTCGGTCGAGGTGCCGCCCATGTCGTAGGTGATCAGATTGTCGATGCCGGCGCGTTTCGCCGCGTGCGCCGCGGCCATGACGCCCGAAGCCGGGCCCGACATGACGGTTTTGGCGGCTTCCCGGTCGACCAGGCGGGCCGACACCATGCCGCCGTTGCCGTTCATCACCAACAGGTCGCGGCCGAACCCTTCGGCCGTGAGCTCGTTCTGCAGCCGGTCGATGTAGCGATGCAGGATCGGGCGCACGGCGGCATTGACGGAGGCGGTGACGCCGCGCTCGTATTCCCGGTATTCGGACAGCAATTCGTGGCCGGCGGTGATGTAGTCGTTGGGCCAGATGCCGCGCAGGATTTCCGTTGTCCGCTGCTCGTGCGCGGGGTTCGCATAGGCGTGCAGATAATGGACGACGACGGATTCGCAGCCGAGGCGCAGAAGCTCGCGGGCGGCCTGCGCGACCCCGTCCTCGTCGAGCGGGATGACGACATTGCCCGCGGCGTCCATGCGTTCGGCCACCTCGAGGCGCAGATCGCGCGGGATGACGGGTTCGAAGACGCCGGACATGCCGTAGGGTTGGGGGCGCGTGCGCCGGCCCACTTCGATGACGTCGCGAAAGCCCTTCGTGGTGATCATGCCCGTCTTGGACAATTTGCGTTCGAGCACCGCATTGGTCGTTGTCGTCGTGCCGTGAACGATGGCGCCGATGGCGGAGAGGTCGACGTCCGTCTCGCGCAGCGCCGCGAGGACGCCGAAGGCCTGGTTTTCGACGGTCGTCGGCGTTTTCACGACGCGGACACCTTCCGGCGTGACGAGCAGCAGGTCGGTAAAGGTGCCGCCGACGTCGATTCCGGCGATGACGGAATGGTCGGATGCGGAGTGGGACAATACAGCCTCGTCAGGACATTAATTTGTATGTAGACAAACAAAATATTTCGATCGGTCGGCCCTGGCAAGAGGCTTCCGGTCGCGGGGGCGGGCGCTAAATGCCGAGGCGCCGTTCGTAGATGTCCGGCAGATCGTTTTCCAGCAGGATGACGTCGCCGGGCTCGGCGTTGTCGGCAATCCAGGCGTTGGCCTCGGCAAAGGTCTCGAACCGGCGCGTCTCCGCGCGGTCCCCGGCCGTCTCGCTGAAGGCTTTGACGAACGGCTCGATCCGGCTGGGCGCGATGGCGAGCAGGACATCCGCGTGGTCGGCGGCTTTGGCGCCGAGCCGGGCGTGTTCCTCATCGTGCGCGGCGCCGAGTTCGACCATGCCCGGTGTGACGACGATGCGCCGGCCGCCGTCGCCGACCAGAATGTCGAGCGCTTCCAGAGCCGAGGCGAAGCCGGCGGGGTTGGAGTTATAGGCATCGTCGACCAGAATCGAGTCGTTCGGGCCCGCCTTCACTTCGAGACGGTGCACGATCTGCGGGGTTGATTTCAATGCCAGCGCGACGGTTTCGGGGTCGGCGCCGTAGATGCATGCGGCGGCGAAGACGACCGCGATATTGCTGATCTGATGGGTGCCGAAGATCGGCACCGCGAGGTCGTGTCTGGCGCCCTGCCAGTCGACGCTCAACGTCAGCCCTTCCGATGTCTGGGCGGACGAATGGATGCGGAGCGCGCAGCCTTCCCCCGTGCCGCAGACGACCATGGCGTCGGGATGACGGTCCGCGAACGCGCGCGCCGGCCCGAAGGCCAGGACGTCCTCGGTCACGATGACCTTGCCGCCGCGCGCCACCGCCGCTTCGGCGAGCTCGAACTTGGCGGCGGCCACGGTGTCGAGTGACTTGAACCGTTCGTAATGCGCCTTGCCGATGGCGGTGATGACCGCGTGGTCGGGCGGCGCCAGTTCGCAGAGCCGCGCGATCGAGCCCGGCCCGTAAGCGCCCATCTCGGCGATAAAGTACCGGTGCCCCGGGCGAAGCTGCTCGCGCACGATGCGGGCGATGCCCATTGGCGTGTTGACGCTGCCGGGCGTGGCCAGGCCCGTCGAGGCGGTCTCCAGCACATGGCTGAGGATATGCTTGGCGGAGGTCTTGCCGAACGACCCGGTGATCCCGATGACCGTGGGCTCCAGGCGCTGTAGTTTCTCGTGGGCTTCGCGCCAATAGCGGCGTTGCACGAAGGCTTCCTGCGGCGCCAATGTCCACACGGCGAGCACCAGCATGAGCGGCATCGCGTGCACCGGGATCAGCCACCAGACAGGTTCCAGATAGAGCGACGCGAAGCCGAATCCGACGACGGCCGCGTAGAGAAACGCGATGGCGAGAATGCGCTTCGCCCGAGCCGTCAGGACCAGCTTTTTCTTCGCGGTCTTCCGGGGATTGCGCTCGCGCCAGGCCGAGGACAGAAAGAGACCGCCGACGATCGCGACGGCGACCCAGCCGGTGATGCGCGGCAGGAAATAGGCGATCACCACCAGCATCAGGATGCCGAAACTGAGGCGCCGGTCGTAATTCTGCGTCTTGAAGACCCATTTCAGGAATCGGAGAGGGTCGTATTCCTCCTGCTGGAAAGCGTGCAGGTAGAGAACCAACCGGCGCCAGGCGAAGGCGAGAAACATGATCCAGATAAAAAGCCAAAGTGGCGCGCTCATGTCGGCGTCTCCAACTCGTCGATAAACTGTTTCAGCTGATAGGCGGTTTGATGCCGTCCTTCGGCCAGGACGGAATAGTGGTCCAGCCCGTCCAACTGGATAAATCGGGCATCCGCTATCAGCTGGGCCAACCGTTGGCCGATCTCGGGCGGCGTCTCGGTATCCTTGCTGCCGAAGACGAGGCGCACCGGGCAGCGGATCTGCCGTGCCGCGTCCGCGAGATCCTCGTTCACCACTTTGGTGAGGATACCGCGCAGGGCGCCGGCGGCGCGGTAATCGGTGCTGCCGAACCTCTCGCGCAGGCGGTCCTTGTCGCCGAGGGGCAGGATTTTCAGAAATTTATAGAGCGCGATCTTGGAGTTTACGCGCAGTCTCGAAACCGGCGAGCGTTTGCGCTGCAGGCCTGCGGCGGCGATCAAGAACAGCGCGTCGACGCAATCGGGATGGCGCGCGGCGAGTTGCAGGCCGACGCGGCAGCCGAACGAGTGTCCGACCCAAACCCGCCGTCCGCGCGGCAGCGTCTTCAGGAAGGCGGCGCAGGCATCGGCATATTCCGCCGTGCCCCAGTCGGTGGCGGGCCGGGGCGACTCGCCGAAGCCGGGAAAATCGACGAGCATATTACAGGCGGCGTTGGTCCAGGACTCGGCGAGCGGCAGGAGCGCCGCATGGCTTTGTCCCCAGCCGTGCGCCCAGACAATCTGCCGCCCTGCGGCCTCGTCGCCAAGCGTCCAATAGGCAATTGCCTGGCCGTCATGCTCGAATCGCCGGGAAAGTGTGGACATCCGGACCCGTTTCGCACAGTCTCGATGGTGGCGTCGCCGCCGTGAAATCGACGATAATCCAAGACCGCATTTAACCGAAATCGCGCTACCTTGAAAGAACCCGCCCGCCAATTTCACCAGAATGCCCTCCCATCGCCATGTTCGGGACGCGAATCCGCACGAGCGTCGGGTGCCGAACGGGCGGCGATGGGCCACGGAACAGCGAATCAGGACAGAGGATTTCCATGACGGCAAAGCGCAGAGTGGCGGTCTTGTTCGGCGGACGGTCGCCGGAACACGACGTCAGCATCGTCAGCGGCCTGCAGGCGCTGGGCGCCATAGACTCGGCCGCCTACGACGCCTTTCCCGTCTATCTGTCGACCCAGGGGGACTGGTTCGTCGGCGAGGCGCTGCGCGAGCGGGGAAACTATCTGCCCGACGACAATACCCGGCGTGCACTGACAGAAGTGACCCTGGACGCGACGGCGGAGGGCGAAGGCCGGCTCATGCCCCGCAAGAGCGGATTCTTCGGGGGCGCCAAGCCGGTCGCCTTCGACGTGGCGTTGCTGGCCTTCCACGGCAATCAGGGGGAGGACGGCCAGATCCAGGGTTTGTTCGAGATGGCGGGCATCCCCTATACCGGGATGCGGACCATGGCGTCCGCCGCGCTGATGGACAAGGCGGTGACCAAGCGGCTGCTGGCGGGACAGGAGATTCCCCAGTTGGACTGCGTCGCCCTGCGGCGGCCGGACAACGGCGTGGTGCTGACCGGTGCGGCGCTGGCCGATGCGGTCGGCAACGCCAAGTTCCCGGCCTGCGTCAAGCCGTGCCACCTCGGGAGTTCCATCGGCGTCGCGAAGGTCGACGACATGGAGGCCCTGCGCGAGGTCCTGCCCGGCATTTTCCGCCTCGATCCGGTGGCGATCCTCGAGCCTTTCGTCCCCAATCTGGTGGAATACAACGTCTCCGTATCGGCCTTCGACGGCGAAATCCGCACCTCTGCGATCGAACGGCCGAAACGGGTCTCCGAACTGCTCGACTTCAAGGAGAAGTACATGTCGGGCGGCGGCAAGAAGGGCGGCGCGAAGAGCCCCGGGACCGCGAGCGAAGGCATGCTCTCGCTGACCCGGGACATCAATCCCGAGATCGACCCCGCCCTCGAGGCGAACATCCGGAACTGGGCGGCGGCGGCGTTCCGTTCGATCGGCGGCACCGGCGCGCCCCGCATTGATTTCCTCGGCGATGCGGCGACCGGCGAGCTTTGGTTGAACGAGGTCAATCCCTGCCCCGGGTCGTTCGGTTATTTCCTGTGGGAGGCCGCCGACCCGCCGTTCCTGTTCACCGAATTGCTCACCCATTTGATCGAGGAAGCGGTGCGGGAATTCCGCAATTCGCGGCTTCCCGCCGATCCCACGCCGCGAGAGGCGCGGCTGTTCAAGCGGCCGTACGAGTAGCGCTGCTTGACGGATCGGAAGCGCAAGCAAGCTCAATAGCTGTGAGGTAGGACGAGCCGCCAGTGATCTCGGAGGGAACGTGAGCGAAAATAAACAGTATCGCCTCGGCGTCGATGTCGGCGGCACCTTTACCGATTTCGTCCTGTTGGACGAAGGCTCCAGCGAAATCCATATCGCGAAATCCCTGACCACGCCGACCGACCCGTCGGTCGGCATCCTGACCGGGGTGAAAGCCTTCGACGCGGCCTGCGCCGGGCATGTGGACGCGACGCGCCGGATCGCCCATGCGACGACCCTGGTCGCGAATTCGGTGATCGAGCGCAAGGGCGCGGTGACGGCGCTGCTCGCGACCAAGGGGTTCCGGGATATCCTGGAATTGCGCCGCCACGTCCGCGTGACGACCTACGAATTGTTCGCCGATCCGCCCGAGCCGCTGGTGCCGCGTTGGCTGCGGCTGCCGGTCGACGAGCGGGTCTTCTCGGACGGGGCCGTATTGAAGCCGGTCAACCGCGCGGATATCGAGCGCGCGGTCGAGGTGATGCGGGCCGAGGGCGTGACCTCCGTCGCGGTCGCCTACCTGCATTCCTACGTCAATCCGGCGAACGAGCGGGCGACGGCCGAAATCCTGCGTGAACTGGCCCCCGAGATCGCGGTCACGCTGTCCTCGGACGTGTTGCCGCAGATCAAGGAGTTCGAGCGCACCAGCACCACCGTGGTCAACGGCTACGTCAAACCGCTGGCGCAGCATTATCTCGCCAATCTGGACGCCGGCCTGCAGAGCAACGGCTACAAGGCGCCCCTGCATATCATGCTCTCCAACGGCGGCCTCGGCTCGACCAAGACGGCGGGCGATTTCCCGATCCGGCTGATCGAGTCCGGCCCGGTGGCGGGCGCCATCGTCGGCCGCCAGCTGGCGGAGTTGATGAACATCCAGGACGTGCTCTCCTTCGACATGGGGGGCACCACGGCGAAGGCCTGCCTGATCCGCGACCAGGCGCTGCCGATCACCGACGAGCTGGAGGTCGCGCGCTCCAAGCGGTTCACCAAGTCGAGCGGCTTTCCCGTCGGCGTGCCGGCGGTCAACATGATCGAGATCGGCGCCGGCGGTGGCAGCATCGCGGCCGTCAACCAGATGGGCATCGTGCAGGTGGGTCCCGAGAGCGCCAGCGCCGATCCGGGGCCGATCTGCTACCGCCAGGGCGGCGAGCGGCCGACGGTAACGGATGCGGACCTGACGTTGGGTTATCTGAACCCCGGCAATTTCGCCGGCGGCACGATGTCGCTCGACGATGCGGGAGCCGCCGCCGGCCTCGACCGCGATATCGGCGGGCCGCAGGGCCGCACCACCCTGCAGGCGGCCTGGACGGTGCACGACGTGATCAACGAGACCATGGCCGCCGCCGTCCGCATGCATGTGACGGAGCGCGGCGGCAATCCCGAATCCGCGACCATGGTGGCGTTCGGCGGCGCGGGGCCGGTGCATGCCTATAACCTCGCGCGCAAGCTCCATATCCAAAAGCTGATCGTGCCGCTGCGCGCGGGCGTTTTGTCCGCACTGGGCTTGCTGGTGGCGCCGCCCGCCTACGACATGGTGCGCACCTACAAGGCGCCGATCCGCACCCTCGACGCTGCAGACATCACCGCGCAGATGGACACCATGGCGTCGGAGATCGACACGTTGCTCGACGGCATCGAGGCGTCCGGCGAGCGGCGCTTCCGGCGCGCCATGGATGTCGGCTATATCGGCCAGAGCTATCAGGTGACGGTGCCGGTCGACGGCGCCCCCGACGGCGACAGCGTGTTCGAGACCTTCGCCCGGCTCTACCGCGACAAGTACGGCTATTTCTACGAGGACGTGCCGGCGGAGATCGTCAATCTGCGGGTGCTGGGCGAGATCGCCGGCGCCGGATTGCAGCTGACCACCGTGCCCAAGGGCGACGGCGCCGCCACGCCGACGGGCGAGCGCCCGGCCTATTCGCCGTCGCGGGGCGAGATGATCCCCTTCGCCGTCTACGACCGGGAGACGCTGCGCCCCGGCATGAAGTTCGACGGGCCGGCAATTGTCGAGGAAGTGACCTCGACCACCATCGTCGACGGCGACGGCTCGGTCGAGATCGACGATTACGGCTCGCTGGTCGTGACTTTGGAAGGCGTGTGAGCGTGCCGACGTGCGGCGCAAAGCCCTCACCCTCCCACGATGCGGGCCCCTCCCTCTCCCGCGGGCGGGAGAGGGTAGAGACCGGCGACACCCAACGCGCCCCCTCTCCCGCCGGCGGGAGAGGGACCGGGGTGAGGGTTGGGGCCGAGTTTGAGCTTGGAGGAGACTGACAACATGCCTTTACGCAATACCGAACTGCCGCTCGACGTGGTCTGGCCGCGCCTGATCGCGATCGCCGACGAGATGGCGACGACGATGTTCCGCACCGCCTTCAGCCACGACGTGGTCGAGGTGCACGACATGTCGACGGGCCTGCTCGACGACCGCGGCCATCTGATGGCGCAGACCTGGCTCGGCGCCACCGGCCATACCGGCTGCATGCCCGCCTTCGGCGCCAATCTCGTCGAGGCCTTCCCGCCGGAGACGGTGGTGCCGGGCGACGTTTTCATCTGCAACGATCCCTGGCTCTGCAACGGCCAGACGGCGGACGTCTTCATCACCACGCCGGCGTTTCACAAGGGCCGCCTGATCGGTTTTGCCGTCAATACGATCCACCATGTGGACATCGGCGGGCGCAAGGGCTCGGGCCTTTCCGAGGAGGTTTTCGAGGAGGGCCTGATCATCCCGATGCTGCGCCTCTACAAGGGCGGCGAGCCGAACGAGGAGCTGTTCGGCCTGATCCGCCGCAACGTGCGCTATTCGGAGAAGATGATCGGCGACCTCCGCGCCCAGGTGGCGACCGGCTGGGCCGGCTGCCGCGAGCTGGAGCGGCTCTGCGCCGAGTTCGGATTCGGCGATCTGCGGGAAGTCTCCGACGAGATCACGGGCCGCACGGAAGCGCATCCGCGCCGGTCTCAGCGAATTGCCGGACGGCGAATGGCGCGAAGAGATGATGATGGACATCGACGGCATCGACGAGCCGCAACCCCTCGTCGTCAGCGTCAAGATCGAGGGCGATCAGATCTACGTCGATTTTACCGGCACCGCGCCGCAGGTGCGCCGCCCGGTCAATTGCCCGATCAATTTCTCGCGCGCCTATGTGGCGGTGCCGGTCAAGATGATCTGCGATCCCACATTGCCGAACAATCAGGGCACCTACCGGCCGATCACGCTCACGGCGCCCGAAGGCAGCCTGCTCAATCCCACATATCCGGCGGCGTGTTTCTGGCGCCTCAGCGCCGGGATGCTGGTGGCGGAGCTGATGTTCAAGATTTTCGCGCGGATCGTGCCCGACCGGGTGCCGGCGGAATCGGGCTCGCTGCCGACCTGGCAGTTCTACGTCACCGGCAACAAGCCGGACGGCGAGGCCTATGCCCTGCACCAGCATTCCTTCGGCGGCATGGGCGGGCGGCCCGGCCGCGACGGGCTTTCCGCCGTCAGCTTCCCCTACAACGTGCGCGACGTCTCCATCGAATGGTCGGAGCACGAGACGCCGATACTCTACCATGCCCGCGAGCTGATTGCGGATTCGGGCGGGCCGGGGACCTCGCGCGGCGGCCTGGGCCAGGAATTGATTTTCGAGGCCTACGCGCCCGGCACCGCGCCGAAGCAGCCGCTGGTCTTCTCCGGCGCCGCCGGGCGCATGCGCTTCCCGCCCCAGGGGCTTGGCGGCGGCAAGCCGGGCGCGCTCGCGCGGATCGCCGTCGACGACAAACCGATCGCCCCCTCCAGCTCGCCCGAATTCCCCTTCAAGATCGGCGAGGTCGTGCACCTGCAATTGCCCGGCGGCGGCGGCCACGGCGACCCGGCCGGACGCGCCGCAGACGACATCGCCCGCGACGTGAAGGCGGGCTATATCTCGGCCGAAGGCGCGAAGCGGGATTACGGGTACGAGGGGTAGGGGCACGGCGTCCTTCGACAGGCTCAGGACGACGCGGTTTATCCGCCAACCACCCCACACACGGCGTCGCCCTGAGCCTGTCGAAGGGCGCAGGACGGCTCTGACTCGCAGGGATCGCAACTCGGTATACCGTCCCCCGTGTGACTGGCGCGTTTCGTTCCCCGGCCGAAGAGCCGGGGCCCAGTTCAGCCGCGAGGGTAAGTGATCGAACTGGGTCCCGGATATCGCTGAAGCGATTCCGGGAAACGGTACCTAAATCGGTGACAGGAAACTAAATTCACAAGACTGGTTAATTGCGTATCCTGTCACCGGAATTCTATATCGAATTCCGGCCCGCGTCCGGCGTCATCCTTCGACAGGCTCAGGATGACTAGAGGGGAGCGTAATATATTCTACTCCCGCCGTCACCCTGAGCCTGTCGAAGGGTGAGCCTGTCGAAGGGGGACGATCGAGCATTAAACCGTTCTCCCGCTCCCGCCAGCAAATATCGACATTTTGGTAAATTTGTGCTATGCTGATCGGATGACTCGGCTTTGGAACAGACCGCCCGCTTCGCAAAGACGGTACGCTATCACCGCAAAGTTCGGGGCGCGTGGGGTGATTCTTCGGTTTTTGCTAATGTCTCCGACAGCGTGGCGCTGTCGCCGCGCGAGGGGCGAGGCGGGGCTACGCTCGCGGTGGTTGGGCCATATATCACTCGCTACCGCTGCCCCGGAAGGATAGGAAGATGGTCGACTACCTCGGATACCGCGCGAAAATGGGGGTGACGACGCCGTCCACCAACACGGTCGTGCAACCCGAATACGACGACATGCGTCCGCCCGGCGTCACCAACCATCTCGGCCGTATGCATATCGAGAACATTCCGACCACGGACGACAACAGTTTCGACCGCAGCATCTCGCTGATCGACGCCGGGCTCGACGGCGCGGTCGAGCGGGTGATGACCTGCGATCCGGACTATCTGGTGCTCGGCATCTCGGCGCTGTCCGTCTGGGGCGGGACCTTGGCGTCGGTCGAGGATTTGCGCCGTCGCATGAAGGATCGCGCCGGGCGCGACATCGGCGTCACCACGGCGGTCGACGGCGTGCGCGAAGCGCTGAAGCTGCACGGCATCAAGAAGAAAATTTCCATCGTCGAGCCGTACTACAAGACCATCGAGCCCAAGATGGAGGGCATCTTCGGCGAGCTCGGCTACGAGATCGTCAAATACAACCACCTGCAGGGCAAAAGCCCCAACACCTATTGCCACCTAACCGACGCGGAGATCGTCAACGCGTTCCGCGAGATCGACGACCCCTCGGTCGAATGCCTGGTGCAGTTCGGCGCCAACCTGCCGGGGGCGCGCATCGCCGACGAGGCGGAACGCTGGCTCGGCAAGCCGGTCATCAGCATCAACGTCGTGACCTATTGGCACGCGCTCCGGTCCTTCGGCATCAAGGACCAGTTCCGCGGCTTCACCTCATTGTTCTCGAAATTCTAAGGAGCGATAATAAAATGTCTGCGTACTCGATGGATCAATTCATCGCCGATGTGAAAGCTGTACAGGCCCAGCACTCCGAGCCCAAGGAAATCCTGCAAAAGGTCGCGCCGCTCGCGAAAAAAATCGCCGACGCGAAGGATTGGGTCAACGACAGCCATTACCGGGTCGAGGAATCCCAGGGCATCGGCATTACGATCATCCACGAGGAGCCGGAGGACCTGCTGGTCGAGACGGTGTGCTGGTCGCCCGGCGGCGGCGTGCTGCCGCACGACCACAAGACCTGGGGCTGCGTCGTCGGCATCGACGGAGCGGAGAAGAACGTCACCTGGCTGCGCCGGGACGACGGCTCGAAGGAAGGCTATGCCGATCTCGAGAATTACCACGAGATGGTGATGAAGCACGGCGATGTCTGCACCCTGCTGCCGGACGACATCCACAGCGTCCACAACGAGGGCACGGTGCCGTCGGTCTCGCTGCACATCTACGGCAAGAGCCTCGCGATCACCAACCGCAACGAGTACGACCCGGAGGCCAAGGTCGTGCGGCCGTGCCCCAAGCGGAAGCGGAACGATTGAAGGCCGCGCCGCGCGTCACCCTTCGACAGGCTCAGGATTACGCACTTGGTATATTGGAAAACCCGATTTCGTCATCCTGAGCCTGTCGAAGGGTGACGTCGCGCAGAACAGCGAAGAGAGAGCAGTAAAATGGCAAAAGTCGGATTTATCGGTGTCGGCAACATGGGCGGGCCGATGGCGCGGAACCTGATCACGGCGGGACACAGCCTGAAAGTGTTCGACCTGTCGGAGGAGGCGGTGAATTTCCTCGTGCAGTCGGGGGCGGAGCGCGCGGCCTCGGTACAGGACGCGGCGAAGGGCGTCGACTACGTGGTCACCATGCTGCCGGTCGGCGCCAACGTGCGCGAGGTGTTCCTCGGTGACGGCGTCATTGGGGCGGCGGACCCGGGCACGGTCTTTATCGACAGCTCGACCATCGACGTCGAAAGCGCGGTCGCCGTGCACGAGGCGGCGTCGGAAGCAGGCTTCCAGATGATCGACGCGCCGGTCTCCGGCGGCACCACCGGGGCGGATGCGGCGACACTCACCTTCATGTGCGGCGGCGAGAAGGCGGTCTTCGACAAGGCGCGCCCGATCCTCGAGGGCATGGGCAAGAACATCGTCTATTGCGGCGGGCCGGGTCAGGGACAGGTCGTGAAGATCTGCAACAACATGATCGCGGGCTCCATCATGTTGGTGACCGCGGAGGCCTTCACGCTCGGCGAGAAGCTCGGCGTCGACCGGTCGGTCCTGCAGGACGTGATCTCGACCTCGAGCGGCAGTTCCTGGGTCGTGCAGCACGGCTGTCCGATGCCGGGCGCGGTGCCGGGCTCGGCAGCCAGCAACGGCTTCAAGCCGGGGTTCATGGCCAAGCTGATGCTGAAGGATTTGCGGCTCTCGCAGGCGGCCTCGCAGATGGCGGCCTCGCCGACACCGATCGGCGCCGCGGCGACGGCGGCCTTCCAGCAGCACGTCAACAACGGGCACGGCGATCTCGATATGAGCAGCATCTGCAAGCTGATAGACCCGAAGGTCAAATAGGCCATATCATTGGGTAACGCTATTGGAGGTCCCGGGGGCTCGGGACCGGCGGTTTTGGGAAGGAAACGGGAAATGGGCTACGATCTGGTTATCAAGAACGGCATGGTGGTGGACGGTTCCGGCGGTGCCCGCTATCGGGGCGATGTCGGCGTGAAGGACGGCAAGATCGCGCGGATCGGCAAGCTCGACGGCGAAATCGCCGAAGAGACGCTCGACGCCGAAGGCCACGTGGTGACTCCGGGCTTCGTCGACGGCCACACCCATATGGACGCGCAGGTGTTCTGGGACAAGCTCGGCAGCTGCTCCTGCTATCATGGCGTCACGACCACGGTGATGGGCAATTGCGGCTTTACCCTGGCGCCCTGCAAGGAAAGCGAGGCCGACTTCGTCTTCCGCAATCTGGAGCGCGCCGAGGACATCTCCCGCAGCGCCATGCTCGAAGGCATCAACTGGGATTGGGAGACCTATCCCGAGTACATGGCCGCCGTCGATAAAATGCCGAAGGGCATCAATTACGCCGGCTATATCGGCCATTCGGCGTTGCGCACCTATGTCATGGGCGAACGCGCGTTCGAGGAAGAGGCCAACGACGACGACATGGAGAAGATGAAGGCGGCGGTGAAGGAAGCCGTGCAGGCGGGTGCCCTCGGTTTCTCGACCTCGCGCAGCCCGAGCCATCTGACCTCCGACGACCGTTTCGTCGCCAGCCGCATCGGCTCCGACGAAGAGGTCCGCGACATCGTCATGGCGATGGGCGAGACCGGCGCCGGCATCTTCCAGCTCGCGATGGAGCGCGGCGAGATGCAGAAGATGATGGGCGTCTACCGCAGCCTCGCCGACCTCTCGAAGAAAAGCGGCCGGCCGATCACCTTCGGCAGCCTGAGCCGGAAGAAGTATCCGGGGCAGTGGAAGGCGCTGTACGACATCATCGAGGAGGAGAACCAGCAGGGCGCGCGCATCTGGACCCAGGTCCACAGCCGCGAGATCAACTCGATCCTCTCCTTCGAGACCCACACGCCGTTCGACAACTGGGCGGTCTGGAAGGACTTCCGCAAACTGCCGCTCGACGAGCAACTGGCGAAACTCAAGAACGACGCGGCGCTGAAGCAGAAACTGATCGACGTCGCCGACCGTCCCTATGACGGGCCGGAGATCGTTGGCGCCGAGGCGCGTCCGCCCGAGTGGGACATGTTCTATCACATGGACAAGATTCGCCTGCCGCATCCGAGCATCGCGGATATCGCGAAGGAGCGCGGCATCACGCCGGCGGCGGCGATGATCGAAGTGGCGATCGAGGAGGACCTCAAGGCCTTCTTCCGCCAGCCGCTGGCGAACGAGAATCAGGACGATGCGCTGGCGCTGATGAAGCATCCGCGGGCCAACGTCACCTTCTCGGATTCGGGCGCCCATGTCTCGCAGATCATGGACAGTTCGCTGCAGACGCATTTGCTGAGCCATTGGGTGCGCGAGCGCCAAGCCTTCACGCTGGAAGAGGCGGTGCGCAAGATCACTTACGACACCGCGACCAACTGGGGCTTCCACGATCGCGGCCTGTTGCGCGAAGGCATGACGGCCGACATCACGGTCTTCAATCCCGACACGGTGGTGCCGCGCATGCCGGAAGTCGTCTACGACCTGCCGTCGGGCGCGCAGCGCCTCAAGCAGTATGCGGACGGCATGCTGGCGACGATCGTGGCCGGCCAGATGGTGCTGAAGGAGAACGAGCATACCGGCGCGCTGCCGGGCCAATTGCTGCGCGGCCCGCTGGCACGGCAATAGACACAGCCGTCCTTCTCGCGCAGGCGGGAATCCAGTCGGCTCGATTTAATTTCCTGGATCCCCGCCTGCGCGGGGATGGCAGGTTTGCTAGAGGTAGGAGAAACCCATGAACGACATCGCATTTCCGAAACCGTCGATGACGGCGGGAGACATCGCCAAGGATCAGATCGCGGCGACCAAGAACGACGAGGTGACCCTTTTCAGCCTGAAGGCCCAGATGCTGGACCAGGGACGCACCGACACGGTGCTGGCGGCGACGGACGATCTTTCCGTGCGCCTCAAGGTCTACGCGTCGGGCGGCGAGAACGGCCTGCACGCCCATATCGACGAGGACCACGTCTTCGTCATCCTGCAGGGCAGCGCCCGTTTCTTCGGGCCGGACGACGAAGAGGTCGATCTCGGCGCCAATCAGGGCATCATGATGCCGAAGGGCATGCTCTACCGCTTTTACGCGACCAGCGAGGACGAGTGCCTGGTCATGCTGCGGATCGGCACGCCGAACTTCCAGAAGCAGGCGAAGGAAGACCGCGTCGACCGGGACGGCAATCCAATGGGCGGTGATTCCGAAGCCAACAAGACGGTGCCGGTGGTGTTCAAGGACGGCGTCTTCTTCGGGCAGTAAGCGCCGTTTTCCGGCGGGCGCAGAGAGATGTGGGAGCCGCTTCGGGCGCGCATTCGCCGGATTGAGCCGGCTCCCCGATAACGCGGCCGCGCGTCCGGGAAGCAGAACAGGAGTAGCGAGCCATGGCAAGACGGCTTGACGGCAAAGTGGCGTTGGTCACGGGCGGGGCTTCCGGCATCGGCGCGGAGACGGCGCGGGTCTACGCGCGCGAAGGCGCGAAGGTCGCCATCGCCGACGTCAACGACAATGCGGGCCATGCCGTCGTGCAGGAGATCGGCGACGCCGCGCTCTACGCCCATCTCGATACCCGCTCCGAGGAGGAGTGGCAGGCGGTCGTCAAACGGGTGGTCGACGCCTACGGGCGTCTCGACATTCTCGTCAACGCCGCCGGCGTCTCCGGCCGCCGTCCCGACGGCACCACCGCGCCGAATATCGAGGAGCAGGACCTGGAGGACTGGAACCGGGTGATGGACGTCAATTCGACCGGCATCTTCCTCGGCATGAAAACGGCCATTCCGGAGATGCGGAAGGCGGGCGGCGGGTCGATCGTCAACATCTCGTCGATCTACGGGCTCGTCGGCTCGGCTCACAACGCCGCCTATCACGCCTCCAAGGGCGCGGTTCGCCTCGCCACCAAATCGGCGGCGCTGCAATACGCAACCGAGAATATCCGCGTGAACTCGGTCCATCCGGGCTTCGTCACCTCGCCGATGACCCAGAGCGTCCACGACGACCCGGAACTGTCGGCCCCCCGTCTCGCCAAGACCCCGATGGGCCGCTACGGCCAGCCCGTCGACATCGCCAACGGCTGTCTGTTCCTCGCCAGCGACGAATCCGGCTGGATGACGGGTGCCGAGCTGGTGATCGACGGCGGCATGACGGCGGGGTAGGCGGCGATTTCGCCACTTGCTTGGGGGTACGCCCGATCACCGCGACCCGAAAGAGCGCAGAACCGTCTCGGGCGATTTAATCAGACCGCGGACATCGTCTTCGCGTGTCCGGGGAACCAAACAGGAGAACGAAACCATGGCGGGACGGCTTGACGGCAAGGTGGCGTTGGTGACCGGCGGCGCCTCGGGCATTGGGGCGGAGACGGCGCGAGTCTTCGCGCGCGAAGGCGCCAAGGTTGCCGTGACGGACGTCGACGACACCAAGGGTGGCACCGTCGCGCGGGAGATCGGTGCCGCCGCCTTCTACGCTCATCTCGATACCCGCAGCGAGGAAGAGTGGCAGGCCGTGGTCAAACGGGCCGTCGACACCTACGGCCGCCTCGACATCTTGGTGAACGCCGCCGGCGTGCCGGGCCGCCGTTCAGACGGCGGCTCCACCATGATCGACGAACAGGATCTCGCGAATTGGAACCGGGTGATGGATGTAAATTCCACCGGCATCTTCCTCGGCATGAAGACCGCGATCCCCGAGATGCGGAAGGCGGGCGGCGGGTCGATCGTCAACATCTCGTCGATTTACGGTCTCGTCGGCTCGCCCCACAGCGCGGCCTATCACGCTTCCAAGGGCTCGGTGCGTCTGGCGACGAAAGCGGCGGCATTGCAATATGCGGCGGAGAACATCCGGGTGAATTCGGTCCATCCCGGCATGGTGACCACGGGGATGAACCGGGACGTCAACGAAGATCCCGTCCTCTCGATCCCCCGCCTCGCCAAGACCCCCATGGGGCGCTTCGGCCAGCCCATCGACATCGCCAATGGATGCCTGTTCCTCGCCAGCGACGAATCCGGCTGGATGACGGGCGCCGAGTTGGTGATCGACGGCGGGTACACGGTGGGGTAGGCGCGGTTCGCGGTCACTGTTGCGGGACGGGGAAAAGGCATGTCGAAAACGGGACCCTATGTGGATTGGTGGCATGCAGATCCGACGAATGCTTTGGTCTCCGAGCCCCTCGGACGCCTTCTCGCACTCTGGGAAAGCAAGCGCCGTGGTGGCGCCCTGCCGTCCCGCGCCGACTTCACGGTCGAAGAGTTCCTCGGCTTCGGCGGCAGGGTCGCGCTGATCGTTGTCGAGCGGAAACCGTTGCGGTTTCGCTATCGTCTGGTGGGTACCAGAAACGTGGAGGCGCTTGGGCGCGACTCCACCGGACGGTATTTCGATGAACTCTACGCGCCGGATTATTACCGTCACATCGAGGCGCACTTCTCGAGCATCATCGTGGACCGTGCGCCGCTGAGGACGACGGGGAACATGGCGCACATTTACAAGCCCTACGTCGCTGTGGAGGGAATCAACATTCCACTGGCGAGCGACGGGGTCACCGTCGACATGTTCATCCGGGCGCTGGATTTCGATTACCGCGGGGAGTGATGCGCCCGCCGGGAAGACGCCCCGCGCGACCAGGACGAGAGTGCCTTCGCCTTGACGGCGAGACGGCCGATCAATCCGGAGGTGCAGTGCGGCCGGCTGTTACGCCGCCAGCGCTTCGCCCTCGATGGTGATGCGGTGCATCAAGCGGCGCGCGCCGTGATAGTCGTTGACCGCATAATGCCAGGTCGCGCGGTTGTCCCAAAAGGCGACGGAGCCGGGCGCCCACTGGAAGCGGTAGGTGTGCTCCGGCTTGGCGATGTGATCGTAGATAATTTTCAGGAACGGTTCCGCTTCCTTGTCGTCCCATCCCTCGATGCCGACGGTGAAACCGGGGTTTACGTAAATCGACGCGCGGCCGCTGATCGGATGGCGGATGACCAGGGGGTGGACTGAATCCTGGGTCGCCGCTTCGTTATTGCCAAGCCGACCCGCCGTATCCTCGCCCTTCTGCACGTAGCGCGCCTGCGGTCCGAAGACTTGGCGGCTCGAATGCACGCCGTTGAGGCCTTTCAAAATCGACCTGAAGCCGTCGGAAAGCGTCTCGTAGGCCCGGGTGGTACTGGCGTACATGGTGTCGCCGCCAAACTCCGGCGTCTCCCGTGCCACCAGGATCGAGCCCATCGCCGGCTCTGTATCGTAGGTGTGGTCGGTGTGCCAGCCACCGCCGATATTCTTTTTCTGATTCGGCTCTTTCAGCACCTGGGCAATCTTTTCGTAGCCGTCGACATGAGCGAAGAATCGATTCACGTTGATCGGGCCGAACTTCTCGGCGAAATCGATGTGACCCTCCGGCGAGAGTTCTTGATCCCGGAAGAACAGCACGCCGTGCTCGCCGATGGCGCTCCGCAAGGTTCCGACGACATTGTCGGAAAGGTCCCGGGCCAGGTCTATGCCTTCGACGAAGGCGCCGACGCCTCCGCCCGATGGCCGAATGGTGATGTCCTTGGCGCTCATTGAATAGTCTCCGCTTGTCCCGGGCTCGGAAGCCCACACTTGAATTCACATCGTAAATCTATGCGCCAAAAGCCAACGGAGCAATGCGGAGAGGAAGACGATGCCGGAACTATGGGAAATATCGGCGAGCGAGATCGCCCGAAAAATCGAGGCGGGCGAGACCACTTGCGAGGCGGTGACCGCGGCTTGCCTCGAGCGTATCGCCGCCCGCGAGCCGCAGGTCGAGGCCTGGATATATCTCGACCGCGGCAAGGCGATGGCGGATGCGCGGGTCATCGATGCAGGGCCGACCGGTGGTCTGGTGCGCGGCGTGCCGATCGGCGTGAAGGACATCATCGATACGAAGGATATGCCGACCGGGCACGGCACGGTCATCCATGCTCAGAACCATCCCGGCTACGACGCGCCCTGCATCGCGCAGTGCCGTGCCGAGGGCGGTCTCATTCTCGGCAAAACAGTGACGTCCGAATTCGCTCACATGACGCCCGGCAAGACCCGGAATCCCCACAACCCGGCGCATTCCCCTGCAGGCTCCTCTAGTGGTTCCGGGGCGGCGGTCGCCGATTTCATGGTCCCTGTCGCATATGGGACGCAAACCGGAGGCTCCATCGTCCGTCCCGCCGCCTTCAACGGCTGCATCGGCTACAAGCCGAGCTATGGCGATTACAACCCGCTCGGCGTGCATGACAACACGCGCAGCGTCGACACGCTCGGCATGCTCAGCCGGACGATGGAGGACCAGGCGCTGATGCGCGCAGTGACCATGGGACTGCCCTATCGAAAGATAGTCCCGCCGCCGCTCCGTGATCTCAAGATCGGCTTCTGCAGAACACCTCATTGGGAGCAGGCCGATGCCGCGACGCAAGCACATGTCGAAGCGGCGGCTCAGCGGCTCGCGGAATTAGGAGCGGACGTTTCGGACTTTGAACTGCCGGCGGGATTTGCCGCGCACGAGAAGGCGTTCGACACCGTGAGCGCGTTCGAATTCTCGCGCGCGCTGGCCTACGAATGGCACAATCATCGAGAGCTGTTGAGCGAGCGGGTGAAGGAAGGGCGGCTCAAGCTCGGCTGGAGCCTGACCTACGACGCCTATCGCGCGGGTCTGGCGGCATTGAAAGACTACCGGATTCGGTTCAATTCCGACTTCGAGGAATTCGACCTGCTGATCACGCCGAGCGCCAACGGCGAGGCTCCGGCGGACCTCACCACCATTGGCCAAGCCCATTTTAACCGGGTATGGACAGCGCTGCACGTGCCCTGCATCAGCTTGCCGCTCTTCACAGGGCCACAGGGACTGCCGATCGGCCTGCAGCTCATCGGGCAATTGGGCGGCGACGAGCGGTTTCTGGATGCGGCGGATGCGGTATTTCGCGCGCTTGGCTAGAAGCCGACTCGTGGCTTAATAAGGAAAATCCATTTCGGGAGACTAAGCATGGCAACCCTGGCACAGGTGAAGAAAAGGGATTGGACGCTCCATCCGGCGGCTTCGACCACGCAGCCGCTGGTCCCGCTGACTCAGACCCTTTCGGAGCTGACTGGTCCGGTCTTCGGCCACAACGCCGTGAAGAAGATCGAAGCGGATCTGACGAAGAACGCCGCCAAGAAGGGCAAGGAAGCGATCGGCGAGCGCTTGATCATCACCGGGCGCGTCACCGACGAAGCCGACCGGCCCATTGCCAACTCTCTGGTCGAGATTTGGCAGACCAACGCGGCCGGGCTCTATGGTCACAAGGGCGATCAGCATGACGCGCCCGTCGACCCCAATTTCTTCGGTACCGGACGCTGCGTGACCGATAAGGATGGCCGTTACAGATTCGTGACGATCCGTCCCGGCGCTTATCCGATTACCCGTCTCGGCAATCGTTGGCGGCCGGCGCATATTCATTATTCGATCACCGGCGGCAGTTTCGCCCAACGGCTCGTCACGCAATGCTATTTCCCGGGCGACCCTCTTCAGGCCGACGATTTCGTTTTCCAGGCCGTCACCAACAAGGCGGCACGGGAACGCCTGATCGTCAAATATTCGCCGGAATTCACGAAGAAGGGCTTCGCGGTGGGGTATGAGTTCGACATTGTCCTGCGCGGACGTAACGCCACTCCGATGGAGCGTTGAGATGAAGAAACAGACCGCCTCCAACACCATCGGTCCGTTCTTCCATCATGTCATCACGCCGGAAGATCATGGCCGCAAGGGGATCGCCGACAATAAGCTGGCGGCGAAGAAGACCAAGGGCGAGCGTATTCGCGTCGAAGGCCGGATTCTCGATGGCGATGGCAAGCCCTTGCGTGCCGCGATGCTGGAAATATGGCAGGCCAATGCCGCGGGCCGCTACAACGCGCCGGGAGACGGCCGCAGCGAAATCAAACTCGATAAGAGTTTTACCGGGTTTGGCCGGGTATCCGCCGGCAATAAAGGCAAATTCGAATTCGAAACAATTAAGCCTGGCGCCGTTCCAAGCGGCGGGAACGCACCGCAGGCGCCGCATATCAATTTGACGCTGTTCGCGGCGGCGATCCATTCGCACCTCTTCACCCGGCTTTATTTCGCTGACGAGACAGAGGCCAACGAGATCGATCCCGTTCTGTCGTCGGTGGACGATGCGCGCCGCGGCACCCTGATTGCCCGGCGGAAAGATACCAAGAAGGGGCCCGTATATACTTTCGATGTCCGGCTAGGCGGCGACGGAGAGACGGTTTTCTTCGACGTCTAGAGCGCCGGCTTCGGGGCGGTGCCTACGCCGCCCGTCCTCGTTTCTTATGTGGGCCTGTCGACCCATGTGTCAGCGCGCCCTCGAGAAAGTCCCATCTCTGCCGTAGGGCGTCGGGCGAGACCATTGCGTGATCGTCGTCGAGCCACTCGACCGGGAAGCTTTTTCCCAGGATTTCCACGGCTTCCGTCGCCGTCTCGTCGATAAAGGGGTCGTTTCGGCCGAATTGAAGAAGACACGGACATTTAATAAATTTCGATATCGTAATTATATCGAGAGGCCGCATTTCCGATATGCGCGCCCATTCCGCTTCGCCCGCCAGTGATTGGCGGAACTTTTGGGCGGACGGCGCGTTGCTTTCTCGGCGGTAGCGACTGATTTCCGGAATGGCGCCGACCAACGCCATGGCATCGATCGCCAATCCGCGTGCTGCCGCCCACGCCAACTGTCCGCCGCCGTTGTTGCGCCCGATCGCCGCGATGCGCGCCGCGGGGGCGTCCGCCCTGATTTTGTCGATTGTCCGGCTGACGATATCGCCTACGGCATCGAAATGCGCCCAACGGGCATCGATGGGGTGGCCGCTAAAGGGCGGCAAGGTCGGTTCCTGGACCGAAAACCCTCGTCTCAAGGCTTCAGCGGTGTCTTCGGCGAAACCGAGCGAGTCGGCACCCTGTATCAGGATCGCGTGGCGGGGATTGTTACCTGTCATGAAGCTTCTATGCTCTCTTGCAAGCAATGCCGTCAATGCAGTGTCCGTCAGTCTAGAGTAAACGGGCGCTTTCAGGGAGAGGATCAGATGAAAAATCGCATGGTCGGGGATTTACAGATTTCGCGCGTGCACGAGTTGTTTCTGCGCGTGCCGACGGGGGACTTCTTTCCGGATACGACCCCGGAAGATTGGGCGCCTCACAAGGACTGGCTGATCGCCGAGAAGGCGCTGGATCCGGCGGGCGACAATATCGTGCTCCCGGTTCAGAGTTATGTCGTGCGCACCTCGCACCATAATATCCTGATCGACACCTGCGTTGGAAACGACAAGAACCGGCCGCACCGGGAAGGCTGGCATTTGAAGAGCGACGATACCTATATGACCAGCCTCGCCGCCGCCGGGCTGAAGCCCGAAGACATCGACTATGTGATGTGTACGCACTTGCATCACGATCACGTCGGCTGGAACACCAAATTGGTGGACGGCCGTTGGGTCCCGACCTTTCCGAACGCCAAATATCTGATGTCTAAGAAAGAATTAGAAATCTTTAAAGCCCAGGAAGATCCGGCGGCATCGCTTTCCCTGATCGACAGCGTGCTGCCGGTGGTCGAGTCCGGACAAGCGGAACTGATTGCCAGCGATTATGCCCTCGACGACGAAGTCTGGTTGGAGCCGACGCCCGGCCACACGCCGGACCATTTCGCGGTGCGCCTGGCGTCCAAGGGAACCGGCGCGGTGGTCGGCGGCGATTTGATGCATTGCCCCGTGCAATGCGCTCATCCGGAATGGCGTGCCCGGCCCGATTTCGATCCGAAACAGGCTCAGGACACGCGGCGCAAATTCATGGAAAGCTATGCGGAGACCGATACGCTGGTGTGCATGATGCACTTCCCGCTGCCGTCCTGCGGCGGTTTCAAACCTCAGGAAAAAGGCTTCCGTTTCACTTACGATACGCAGGATTGGTGAGGGGCTAGAGCCGCTCGTCGATGAGGTGAAAGGCCCGCGCACCGGCTTCGATGGCGAGGCCCCGCAGGGCGGCGAACGGCTCCTTTGGATTCGGCGTGAAGGGGAAGGGGAGTTCGGCGGCATCCCCGCTCAGGAAATAACGCGCGATAGCGCGGCCGAAGACCGTGCCGGGGCCGATGCCGCGGCCGTTATAACCATAGAGGGATAGCCCGTTGGGGCCGATTTCCACCAACCGCGGCAGGTGATCCAGGGTCATTGCGATCCGGCCATACCAAGCCTGTTCCCAGGCGTCTTCCGCGATCTGCGGGAAGACCGTCTTCAAACTGCGCGCGGCCCAGCGTTGGTGGAGCCCTCCGCCGCCGTCGAGCTTCCCGATGCTGCCGTAAATCAGCCGCCCTTCCGCATCCAGCCGAAAAGACTTCAAGACCGGATGCGTGTCCCAAGCGCCGTGTTTCTCCGGCAGGATTTCCGCCAAGATATTATGGCTCAAGGGCTTTGTTGCGCATTGAAAATAAAAATAGGGCACGGTTCGCCGCCGCGTTTCCTCCGAATCCTGCCCATAGCCGCCGGTCGCAACGAGCAGACGCTCCGCGACCAGCGCGCCTTCGGGCGTCTCGACCCGCCAGGCATCGCCAAGACGCCGGATCGAGCGCGCCGGAGATTGCGTGAACAAGCGGGCGCCCGCCTGCACGGCGGCCTGGGCGAGGCCCCGGACATAGGCAAGCGGCTGAATGGTGCCGGCGCGGTGGTCGAGCAGCGCCCCATGATAGGCCTTGGTGCCGGTTTTCGCCGCCGCCGCCGCGGCATCCAGCAGTTCGACCGGGGCACCGCGCTTGGCCCATTCTTCGGTTCGGGCAGCCAGATCGGCAAATCCTCGCTTAGAGTGGGCCATGTGCAGATTGCCGTTCCGAATGGCCTCGCACGCGATCCTGTGTTTTGCGATGAGGTCGAAGACGACCGAGGGGGCCTCGCCCAAATCCGAGATCATGCGTTCGGCCGCCTCGGATCCCAATCTTCGGATCATCTCCGGAAGCGGCAGCCAGAAACCCGGATTGACGAGCCCCGCATTGCGACCGGAGCCGCCGAAGCCGATTTCGTTGGCTTCCACCAGGGCGACTGTCGTGCCCGCCTCGGCCAGATGCAGGGCCGCTGAGATTCCGGTGAAGCCGCCGCCGACAACGGCGACGTCGGTCCGTACTTCCTCGGCCAATTTTCCCGCACCCGGCGGTGCCGGTGCAGTGGCGGCCCAGAGGCCGTGGCTCTGCGGTTGCAGGTCCATCTAGAAAGGCTTGTCGCCCTTGACCGTGATCTTGTGCACACAGCGGCGCACGCCCTGGTAATCGTTGAGCGCGTAGTGTTGGCAGCAGCGATTGTCCCACATGGTCAAGGTGCCGACCCGCCAGCGCACGCGGCAGGTGAATTCGGGCCGGCTCGAATGCGCCATCAGGTATGTCAGCAGGGGCGCGCTTTCCTCCTCCGTCATGCCGTCGATCTGCACCGTATGGGCGCCGACATAGAGCGATTTGCGGCCGGTCTCCGGGTGGGTGCGCACGAGCGGATGGACGGAGACGGTCTGCACGTCGGGGTCCGGTTCCTTCTGCGGCGTGGTGGCCTGGCCGGCAGCCTGCAATTCGGCGCGGGTCTTGCCGCGGAAATTCTTTCGGCTATTGCCGTCGTTCACGCCCTTGAGGCGGTTCAGCATCGCCTTCATGCCGTCCGACAGGCTTTCATAGGCGAGGTACTGGTTGGTGAACATCGTATCGCCGCCGAAAGGCGGCATTTCGCGGGCGATCAGGATCGTCGCCTTGGCCGGCTCCGCCGTGTACATCTGATCGGAATGCCAGAGATTGCCGTTGTTGCGTTCGGCCGTCTCCGTCTTTAGCAGCTGCAGAATTTCGGGATAGCCGTCCATCGGCTTGTTGAAAGGATGGATGTGGATTTCGCCCCATCGCCGCGCAAAGGCGAGGTGGTCGTCCGGCGTCATGTCCTGATCGCGGAAATAAATGACGTGGTGATCCAGCCAGGCGCGGTGCACCTCTTCGAAGGTTGCGTCGTCGAGATTCGTCAGGTCCACGCCGCCGATCTCGGCGCCGAGCGCCCCGGCCAGCGGTGTCACGGAAATTCGGGAATAGCTATCGTCGCTGCGTGCTGCCAATCCTTCGGGCATGTTCCACTCTCCAAGCAATACCTCGTCATAATATCACATGGAGCGGCATTCCGGGGTGGCAAAGTGCTTCCCCGCCCGGCAAGTCGTCTTAGATAATGGCGAAACCAATACGCGGAAATGGGGCGATGCCATGCTCAAGACGAAATTCACCGAAACCTTCGGGATCGACTATCCGATTGTGCAGGGCGGCATGCAATGGGTCGGATACGCGGAATTGGTCGTGGCCGTGGCGAATGCGGGCGGCCTCGGTTTCATCACCGCGCTGACCCAGCCCACGCCGGAGGATTTGAGCCGCGAGATCGCGAAGTGCCGCGACCTGACCGACAAGCCGTTCGGCGTCAACCTGACGATCCTGCCCTCGCTCAATCCGCCGCCTTACGTGGAATATCGCCAAGCGATCATCGAAGGCGGCGTGAAGATCGTCGAGACGGCCGGTAACAACCCGCAGGACCATCTGCCGGCCTTCAAGGCCGCGGATATCAAGGTCGTCCACAAATGCACCTCGGTGCGCCACGCGATCAAGGCCGAATCGATTGGCGTCGACTGCGTCTCCATCGACGGATTCGAATGCGCCGGTCATCCGGGCGAAGACGACGTACCGGGTTTGATCCTGATTCCGTGTACGGCGGACAAAATATCGATTCCGATGATCGCATCCGGCGGTTTCGGCGACGCGCGGGGGCTGGTGGCGGCGCTCGCACTCGGCGCCGACGGTATCAACATGGGCACGCGCTTCATGGCCACGCGGGAGAGCTGCATTCATGAAAACATCAAGCAGCAGATCGTTGCCAACACCGAACGCGACACCAAGCTGATTCTGCGGACGCTGCGGAATTCGTCGCGGGTCGCCAAGAATGCGGTGAGCAGCGAAGTCGTCGAAATCGAAAACAGGGGCGGAGCGACGATTGACGATCTGCGCCATCTTGTCGCCGGCAAGCGCGGCAAGCATGTCTACGACGGCGGCGATCCGGACGCCGGCATCTGGACGGCAGGACAGGTCCAGGGTTTGATCCACGACGTGCCGAGCGTGAAGGAACTGATCGAGCGTATCGTCGGCGAGGCGGAGGAAATCATCCGGGGGCGGCTCATGGGCGCTTTGCCGGCTGCCGCAGCGGCGGAATGACGGCTTGCGGCGCGCTCTCGGGGCGCTAGATTTGAAGACTGTGAGACAACCAACCAGAAAAGAGGAAACGATGGCCTTACCGGAAATCGGCAGTGTGCCGCCGGCCTTCACGTTGCCTAATCAAGACGGGCAGAACGTGAGTCTGTCGGACCATGCCGGCAAACACGTCGTGCTGTGGTTCTATCCACGCGCTTTCGGCAACAATTGAACCAAGCAAGCCCACGGGTTCCGTGCTAGAGCCCAGGAATTTGCCGAGAAGAACGCCGTTGTTCTGGGGATTACCTTCAGCCCGACGGAGGATTTGAAGAAATGGCGCGACGAGGTCGGATTGCCGAGCGAATTGCTTTGCGACACCGATAAGTCCGTTGCCATGGCCTACGGTGCTGCCGAAAACGCTGATCAGGAACGCCCGAAACGCATGGGAATCCACATCGGCCCCGACGGCAAGGTCACGAAGGCCTACGAGGTCGAGGATGCGGAGGGGCACGCGGTTGCCGCGCTGAACGACCTGGCCTGACCTTAGGCGGCGGTCTCCGATCCCGGAGGGAGTCGAGGAAAGTCGGGTTCGAAACATTCCGTATGAGGCGTTGGCCGGCGGGCAAGAGATTGCCCGAGCGGGACGGCACCGGGAATCGGGGACATGGACATTCAGACATGTGACGGTGGCGATATCGCGTTTGGCGGTATCGCCGCCGCAATTCGAAACCACGCGCGTTCTCGGTCGCTCGAGACGGCGCTTGTCTTCGATCGTGAGGAGATGTCCTGGGAGGCGCTGGCCATTGCGGTCGAAAGGCTCGGGGATCGTTTTGCGTCGATCGACGCGGGCGGTAAAATCGCGCTGTCCCTGCCGAATTCACAGGCCCTCGTATTGTTGATCCTGGGTGCCATCCGAGCGTCGAGGCAGGTTCAGGTCCTGGATCCGGATTGGCCGCCGGACATTCGGGAACCGGTTCTCCAAACGTTGAAGCCGAAGTCGATCGTCGCCAATGTCGGTATCCAGGGGGGCGAATGCATCGACCCCTATGGCGCAATCGACGAAATTCTGACGGGTTTGGGGTGCGACGGACGGGCAGCATTCGAAGCGTTGCCGCCCGGCGATCCGAGCCGGATTTTCTATACCGGGTTTACATCGGGTTCTACCGGGACGCCGAAAGGTTTCCAGCGGAGCGAACAATCTTGGATCGACAGCTTTCGTGGCGACAATGTCGAATTTTCCTTCACGCCCGATGATGTCTTCGTCGCTTTGGGGAGCTTGGCGCACTCGTTGTTTCTGTATGCGGTCTTGCGGGGACTTTATGCCGGTGGAACGACAGTGTTTTTCCGTCAATTCCGTCCTGACAGAATTCTCCGACGTCTTGCCGAACGACGGGGCAGCGTCGTCTACGGTGTTCCCACCCAATACGATGCCATGGCGTCGGTCGCGGAGGCCTCCGGCGCGCGCTGTCCCACGGTACGCATCGTGCTTTCTTCGGGCGCAAAACTACCGGGCGCATTGAAGCAAAGATTGCGAAAGGTGTTTCCGCAGGCGGAGATTTGCGAGTTTTACGGCACATCCGAACAGAGTTACGTGACGGTTGCGCGCGACGGCGAAACGCCTCTCGGCTCCGTAGGACGGGCCTTTCCGGGTGTGGATATCTCAATCCGAGACACCTCCGGTCACGCCCAGCCGACGGGCGGGACGGGACACGTCTTCGCCTCGAGCGCGCTCTTGTTTCGAGACTACGAACTCGCGGTCAACCCAGCCCTGGTACGGGTCGGCGAGGCGATCAGCGTCGGTGATGTCGGGTACCTCGACAGCAAGGGGTATCTCTATCTCGTCGGCCGGTCCGACCGGATGATTATCTCTTCGGGAAAGAACATCTATCCGGAGGAGGTCGAGAATGTGCTGATCGGCCATCCTTCGATAGCGGCCGCAGCGGTCATCGGTATCTCCGATCCGAGAAGGGGAAGCCGGTTGCTGGCGGTCCTGCGGGTAACAGAGGCTCCGCCCGACCTGCGGCGCGACCTGATTTCTTGGTGCCGCGAGAGACTTCCGCTCTACAAGGTGCCGATGGTGTACGTGGAGTGTTCGGATTGGCCCCTGACAGCGTCGCATAAGACGAACCTGCCAGTGCTCCGTTCGTTGGTGAAGGCCGGCAAGTTGCCGGAAATATCGTGATGAAGGCCTCCATTGCCGCAGGGCGCCGGACGCCGGTGGCGGTACGCGGCGGAAAATTCGCCGAAGCGGAAATCGCCGATTTGGCGGGGCCGGTGATGGCGCAATCCCTGAGAGATGCGGGCATTCAACCTGACAGGGTCGATGCGGTCATTCTGGGCAATGCCCTCTATGGCGGCGGCAATCCCGCACGGGTCGCTGCCCTGGCGGCGGGTCTGCCGGAATCCGTAGCGGCGATGACGGTCGACACCCAGTGTTGCAGCGGCCTCGATGCGATCGCGCTCGCGCGCTCGCAAATACTGTCGGGGCAGGCGGAGGTCGTGATCGCCGGCGGTGTCGAAAGTTACAGCCGTGCGCCGATACGCCAACGCCGCCCGAGATCGCCGCTGGAGCCGCCGCAGTCCTATGAGAGACCGCCCTTTACGCCGTGGCCGGAACGCGATCCCGACATGCTTGAAGCGGCAGCCGCATTGGCGTTGCGGCTCAAGGTCAGCCGCGAGCGGCAGGCGGAATATGCCGTGTTCAGTCATCGCCGGGCCCGCGACGATCTCTTCGGTCCGGACGAGATCGTCGCGATTGGCGACGTGGCGCGGGATGAATTTACGCGACATCTCACGCCGGCCCTGTGCGCGCGATTGAATGTCTTGGCGGGAGAGGAGACATGCGGCGTAACGGCCGCGACGACGGCCGTCGAAGCGGATGCGGCCGCGGTCGTGGTGGTCGTCGCCGATGGCGTTCTGAGAACGCTGGCGGTGACGGGAAGAGAGGTCGGCATTCTCGCGGCGGACGCGCGCGGAGGTGATCCGGAATGCCCGGCGCTGGCGCCGATTGCCGCCGCGAACGCTGCGCTCTCGCGCGCCGGATTGCGGGCGCGGGATATCGATGTCGCGGAGATCATGGAGGCCTTCGCCGTGCAGGCCATGGCGTGTATCGAGGGGATCGGATTGGACTTTGAACGCGTCAACCGCCGCGGCGGCGCCTTGGCGAGAGGGCACCCGATCGGCGCGTCGGGAGCGATTCTGGCGGTTCGCTTGTTCCACGATCTGCGCCGCGGGAATTCCGACCGGTATGGTCTCGCGGCGATTGCGGCCGCGGGCGGTCTCGGGAGCGCGTTGGTTTTGGCGGCGGGAGACAGGACTTGATCCGCGTCCCCACACCGGCCGATTGCGCCGCTCATCTCGGTGAGACCATCGTTGGCGCCGAGGCGGTAACAATCTCGGGTCGTGAAATCGATGCGTTCACGAAAATTTCCGGCGACCGCCAATGGATACATGGCCCGGGCGCCGAGCGGCGGATCGTGCCCGGAAATTTTCTGATCGCCTTGCTTCCGCGCATGATACAGAGCTGTCTCGTCGCGGAGACTTTCACGCGGTGCCTGACGGTAAAATACGCGGCCATACGCTTTCGCCATCCGGTGAGCGAAGGCGCTGCGATCGGTGTTTCGATACGGATTATAGAGGTTCGCAATCGGGCGGCGGGCACGTTCGTGACCCTGGATGTCCGCTTGACGGACCAGGCGAGCGGAAACGAATGCCTGAGTGCCACGGTCACCGACTATTATGAAACAGAGGCCGCGCCGGATGCGGGTTAGGGCGTCGGCGCGTCTTCCCTGAGAAGGCCTTCCGCTTTCAGCTCCGCCCATACATCGTCCGGAATATCGTGGCGCATTGCCGCGACGTTGGCGGTTACCTGGTCCGGATGATTGGCTCCCGGGATGACCGAGGCGACCGCCGGATGGTGCAACGGAAACTGCAGCGCGGCGGCCGACAATGGCACGCCGTGGCGCGCGCAGACCGCCGCGATGCCGCGTGCCTTGGCCATGATCTCGCTTTCGGCCGGTTGGTAGGCGTAGAGAGCGCCGTCCCTGGGTCCCGTCGCGAGGATGCCGGACGCGAAGACCGCGCCGATGACGATCCCGACTCCGCGATCCGCGCACAGCGGCAAATCCTCGTCGAGAGCGGGTTGATCCAACAGCGTATAAGGCATCGCCATCAGGAAATAATTGAGGTCGCAATACTCGAGGAAGCGCGGGATCAGGCCGGTGAAGTTCATCCCGGCCCCGATGGCGCCGATCTCGCCCGATGCCCGCAACTCGGCCAGCGCCGCATAGCCGCCGCCGTCGATCAACTGCCGGAATCCGGCTTGCACGCCGTCCTCGGTCTTCTGATGCCGCCAGTCCAGGTCGTGGATCACCAACGCATCGACCGTGTTGATGCCAAGCCGCTGCAGGCTCTGCTCATAGGACCGCAGTATCCCGTCCCGCGTGTAGTCGAACCGCAATTCGAAATGCAGGCCGCCTTTCCAGCGCGGGAAGTCGAAGGTGGCGGGATCGGCGGGGCGTGAATAGACGCGGCCGACCTTCGTGCTCAGCCGGAAATCGCCGCGCGGGCGCTGCCGCAGATGATGGCCGATGCGGTGTTCGCTCTTGGTGTTGCCGTACCAGGGGGCGGTGTCGAAGAACCGGATGCCGCCGTCATACGCAGCGGCAAGGGTGGCCTGGGCTTGGTCTTCCGGAATGGCGCCATCCGGGTCGCCCAACGGCACACCTCCGAAACCGAGCTGCGTGACCTCGAGGCGGCTTCGGCCGACCCTGCGCTTTGCCGACGGGTCCATGTCAGACGTCGAGCCGCCAGGCGTCTCCGTCCTTCTTCAGATGGCCCGCGGTCGGCGTTGCGAAATGGGTTCCGATGACCAATGTCGGTGAGCCGGCCAACCGTTCGTACATCGAGCGCCGGGTTGCGATCGCCTGTGCCGGGTCGCTGTCCGGGGCGGAGCTCCACTCCGGATGCGCGAACTGACATGGGTGGTGCAGAAAATCGCCGGTGATCAGCGCGCTCTCGCCCTTCGATTCGATCAACACGCTGGCGTGTCCCGGGGTGTGTCCCGGGGTCGGCACCAGGCGCACCTCCGGGCATATTTCGTGATCCTGCTGCACGAGGTCCACGAGGCCCGCGTCGAAGACCGGCAGGATCGAATCGGTCATCAACTGATCCAACCCTTCTCGGTCATGGGTGCGCCAGTGATTGAACTCGACCTCGCCGTAGAGATATCGGGCATTCTCGAAGGTCGGGACCCACTTACCGTCGACCAGCATGGTGTTCCAGCCGACGTGATCCACGTGCAGATGCGTGCACATGACGTTGTCGATGCTGTTGCGCGGATAGCCCGCATCTTCCAAATCCTTCAGGAAACCGGTCTGCAGCTTGTTCCAGGGCGGCACGTCCCGCTCCTTATCGTTGCCGATACAGGTGTCGACGACGATCCGCCGGTCCGGAGTCTCGACCACCAGGGCATGGATCGCGCCGCGCAGCCGTCCGTCTTCGTCGGCGAAATGGGGCTGCAGCCATTTGATCTCGCGCACCAGTTCCCGTTTGGCGCCGGGTATGATCCGGCTCATGCCGCCGGTCGCTTCGATTTCGACGATCCGGGTGATTTTTACATCGCCGATCTGCCAGACTTCGCCCACCATGTTCTATTCCCCCGATTGAACCCTGTATCGTAACTAACATCGGCGGAACGGGCGCGTTGGCCAGCCCCAGCGGGCCTTGCCCGGACAGTGCTTCCCCCAACATCACTAAATAACGGTTGATTAAAACCTGATTGGGAGAGTGTGATGAGCGCCGCCACAGAAATCTCGCCGTCCGAGGAGATCCGCGCCAAATTGAATCACCCGGTGGTCGATTGCGACGGCCATTACATCGAGTTCATGCCGTATTACCTCGATTTCGTCGAAGAGGTCGCGGGCGCCGAGATGGTCGAGACCTTCCGCCGGAATCACATCGGCGAGGGCCGGTTGACGCCGACCCGCTGGCACAACATGTCGCGCGAACAGCGCCAGCATCAGCTGCGCTGGCGCCGTCCGTTCTACGCGTTGCCGACGAAACTGGTGCAGGACCGCGCCACATCGATGATCCCGAGACTCCTCTACCGCCGGATGGACGAGCTTGGCGTCGATTTCAGCGTGCTTTACCCGACCCTCGGACTCGACATGCTGTTCATCAAGAACGACGAGATCAGGCAGGCGGCGTGCCGCGCCCTCAACAAGATGAATGCGGCGGTCTGGGCCGAATTCTCGGACCGCATGGCGCCGGTCGCCGCCATTCCGACGACGACGCCCGAGGAAGGAATTTCCGAACTCGACTACGCCATTGGCGAGCTGGGCCTCAAGGGAATCATGATTTCCGGCAACGTCCACCGGCATGTGCCGCAGGTCGAGGAAGAGGCGCCCGAATGGGCGCGCCATGCGATGTGGTACGACCACATGGCGATGGACAGCAAGTACGACTACGACCCGTTCTGGGCGAAATGCGTGGAGCATAAGGTGGCGCCGACGTCGCATGCGGGCCATCAGGGCATCGGCAGCATGAAATCGATCTCAAGCTACGTCTACAATCACATCGGCAGTTTCAATCACGCCAATCACGCCTTCTGCAAGGCGGTGTTCCTGGGTGGGGTGGCGAAGCGCTTCCCGACCCTGAAGTTCGGTTACCTCGAAGGCGGGGTCGGTTGGGCCGTCAACCTGCTCGCCGACATCACGGAGCATTGGGAGAAGCGTAATAAAGACGCGATTTCGAACTTCGATCCGAAGAACCTGGATGTCGATGCGCTGGCGGACTATTTCCGCGAACTCGGCACGGAGATGATCGCGGGACGCGAGGACACGTTCACGGCGTATCTGGCGACTCTGAAGGCTGATTTCGAGAACCCCGAAGAATTGGACGAGTTCGCGGCCTGCGGCTGCGAGACCCGCGACGACATCCGCGACCAGTTCCGCAACTTCTTCTTCGGCTGCGAGGCCGACGACAAGATCAATGCGAGCGCCTTCCAGGGCGACAAGTCGCTCCACTTCAACGCCATGTTTAGCTCCGACATTTCGCATTGGGATGTGCCAGACATGCGGGAGTGCGTCTCGGAAGCCTACGAGTTGGTCGAGCATGGCCACCTGACCGATGCGGATTTCGAGGATTTCATGTTCACCAATCCGGCCCGCCTGCATGCGGGCATGAACCCCGATTTCTTCAAGGGAACCCGCGTCGAGGGCGCGGTCGAGAAGCTGAAGGCGGACGGGAAGCTGAACTGATAAGGGGGAAAACGGGGAATTCATGAAAGACTTCAACGGGAAGACGGCGGTCGTCACGGGTGCCGCCAGCGGTATTGGGAAGGCGCTGGCGTTGGCCTTCGCCGAACGGGGCGCGAATGTCGTTTTGGCGGATGTCGAGGCGGTGGCGCTCGAGGCGGCACGGCGGGAGGTCGCGGCAATGGGGGGAGAGGCCATTGCGGTCGCGACCGATGTCACCGAGGAAGCACAGGTAGAGGCGCTGGCCGACGCGGCCTGGGAGCGATTCGGCGGCGTGCAATTGGTGTGCAACAACGCGGGCGTGTTGATCCGGGGCAGTATGCTGGAGGCGGCGCGCGCGGATTGGGAATGGATACTCGGCGTCAATCTTTGGGGTGTCATCCATGGGGTCAATGCCTTCGTGCCGCGGATGGTGGCGTCGGGCGCCGAAGGGCACATCGTCAACACGGCGTCCGAAGCCGGACATTTCGCGGGTGACGGTTATAGCGTCTACAACACGTCGA
The DNA here is from genome assembly GCA_038131165.1 of Rickettsiales bacterium. Classification (GTDB taxonomy): domain Bacteria; phylum Pseudomonadota; class Alphaproteobacteria; order UBA8366; family UBA8366; genus UBA6544. Next base: position 67,828 of record JAYPOZ010000011.1, read on the forward strand.
AATTTGCCGTGGTTGGTCTGACGGAAAGCCTGGCGCGTGACCTGCGCAACACCAGAATTGGCGTCTCGATGCTGTGTCCCGGCCAGGTCGAGACCGGCATCTTCACCAATACCAACCGGCCGGCGGCCTTTCGCAAGGAGGGGCAGGATATCGTGCCGGAACGGCGCGTCGCCGCGAACGTCATGGAGCCTTCGGATGTCGCGGCCAAGGTTCTTGCGGGGATCGAGGCGGGTGCGCTCTATGTTTTCAGCCACGAAGAGGAGGCCCGAATGCTGATCCAGAAGCGTCACGAGCGGCTGATGCGCTCGGTCGGAGGCTGAGCCGTGAGCGCAACCCGGGCGGTCGCCGACTTTGTCGCCGGCCTGAATTACTCCGACCTGACCCCGCATCTGATCCAGCGGACCAAGGATCACATCCTGGACCAGCTCGGCATCCAGATCGGCGTCTCGCGCAAACCCTGGCTGAAGCTTGCGGTCGACTATGTGATGACCCAGGGCAACAAGCCAGAATCGAGCATCGCCTGCTGTCCGGAAAAGGTCTCGGCCGAGAACGCCGCCTTCGTCAACGGCACCTTCGGCCACGGCTTCGAAATGGACGACGTCTATGCCGCCGCACTGGCGCATCCGGGACCTGCCGTCGTCCCGGCGGCCCTCGCCATCGCGGAGCGGGACGGCTGCTCCGGCAAGGACCTGCTGCTCGCGGTGGTCGCCGGCTACGAAGTCATGGGACGCTGCGGCTATGCGCTCTCCCCCTCGCAGCTGTACCGAGGTTTTCACCCAACTTCGGCGGCAGGTCCGCTGGGATCGGTCGCGGCGGCCGGAAAGCTGATGGGGCTCGACGCGGATACGATGGTCCACGCTTTGGCGGTCAGCGCCAGTTTCTGCTCCGGCGTCACCGAATGCTATAAATCCGGCGGCGAGGTGAAACGCTATCACGGCGGCATCGGCGCCCAGGGCGGCATCCGCGCCGCCATGCTGGCGAAGTTCGGCCTCACCGGCCCCGCCACTGTACTCGAAGGCCCGCTCGGCATGCGCGCCTTCAGCGATACCTATACGCCGGAAGTGATCACCGACGGGCTCGGCGAGAAGTTCGTCGTCGCCGACATCTGGACCAAGAAATACAGCTGCAACGGCATGATCCACGCGCCGGTCGACGGAATCGAGGAGATCCGCGCCCGCCGCCCCTTTGCGGCGGCGGATGTGACACGCATAGACGTCGGCTCGAACCAGCATGCGGTCAACGAGGTCGGTTCGATCCGGATGCCGAAAGACATGTTCGGCTTCCAGTTCTCGATGAACTATGCCCTGGCGCTGCAGGTGGTGAAGGGCAGCAACGATTTCGACGCCTATATCGAGGAGAACCTGAAGGATCCCGAGATCGTGTCCCTGGCGGAGCGCATCTTCACCGACACGGACAAGGAGGTTCAGTCCTGGTTTCCGGAGACTTTGGGCGCGCGCGTTACGATCAAGTTCAAGGACGGCAGCGTCGAGGAAGCGCTGATCCGCGACTGCCGCGGGTCGCCGGGCAATCCGATGACGGCGGCGGAGCTGGAGGCCAAAGCGCGGAACATCGCCGGCATGTCGGTGGCGCCGGACAGTTTCCAAGCCGTCATCGATGCGGTGCGGTCGCTGGACACGCTGGCGGACGCCCGCGTGCTCGGTGACCTGATCCGCGGCTAGGCGCCGAATTCCTCGTCCGGGACAACCCGCAACGGCAGAATGTCGCTGTCGGTGGTGATGATGACGGAGGGGTCCGAGCGCACGCAGGCACCGGCGTAGCTGCCGGCGGCGGTAAAGGTGCACAGTTGCACGTTGTCGCCACCGACGTTCGGCAGCGGGAACAGCTCCTGGAAGATCTGGTCCCGGTCGGTGAACTTCCCGTCGGTCTCCGTCACCAGGCCGTTCGGGTGATCGAAGATGCTCATGTTCGCGCCGCAGCGACCGACGATCGGCTTTGCGACATAGCCGCTCTTCTCGAGTTCCGCATCGAGCTCGAAATGGGTGTTGAGCAGATAGGGGTGGTGCGGATAGAGGTCGCAGAGAACCGGCAGGATCTCCTTGTTGCTCGGGATCAGCGTCCAGAGCGGCTCGAAGACCATGACTTCCGGGCGCAGCAGGACGTCGACGAGGCGCGGTGGCTGGGCGGAACGGTCGATGGTCCGGTGCAGACGCAGGTTCTCGTCGTCTTCCGATATCTGCTCGCGGATATCGTCGAGCGCGGTCTCCCACGCCCAGGTCTTCCAGACCCAGTCGACCGGCTCGCCGTCGGCGTCGAGGACGATGCCGTTCGGGCCCCATCTCAGCCCATCGAGGCCGACGATCGTTTTCGTCGGGATGCCGGCGGCGTCGAGCGCCGTCTTCATATATTCCGCGTGGTAGATCTCTTCGGGGTCCTCGTCGTGCATGATGTGGAGCGGACCCTCTGCCTCGCACTGGCGCCAGGCGCGGACCAGGTTCCGGTGCAGCTCGTCGCCCGGGCAACGGCCCTCGGTGCAGCCGAAATGTTCGGCCCAGCGGCCCTGCACCCAGCCGGTTTCCATATGGCAGGAGGCGGAATCGCAATTGTATTCGTAGACCTTGAGACCGCGCTCCGAGAGCGAGAAATCGAACCGGCCGGTGATCATCTGGTTGCGCCGGTTGTCCCAGGACTGATGCAGTCGGGGCCACAGCGCCGGCGGCAGGTTGAAGCGCCGCAGCAAGGCATCGTCCCTCAGCACGAAATGGGTGGCGTGCATGAACATGGCATGCAGCTCGTTGGTGGCGCGCTTAAGCTCCTTCAGCGCGGTGTCGCTGATCCGGTAGTAGCTGTGTTGCCGGTTGTCGTAATTGGAAAGCTTGCAGCCGCCCATCATCTCGATATAGGCGGCCTCGGCGGGAGCCGCGGGGTTGAGCCAGGCGACCGTCTCCTGGCCGCGCTTCTCGACCGCGCCGCCCCGCACCGCGAACAGCCTGGGGTCCGGGTCGGCGACGGTCTCCGCATGGGTGGCGTCGTCGGTCTGGATCACCCAGCCGAGTATTTCCGCATCGTCGTAGGAACACTCGATGCGGTAAGCGCCGTCGGGCAGGACGCTTGCCGCTAATTCGCGGGAATAGGATTGCCCGGCCGGCCAGACCTTGTCCTCGACGTTCTGCTCGATGCAGCGCACGTATTCGGGCGTCACCTCGGTGACCACGGCGACATGGCCGGCGATCTCGAACTCGCCGCCTTCGTTCCAGATCAGCAGGCAGCCGGGCTCCGGATGGCGCCGGGCACCGTTGCGGAAGGATTTCAGCGGCAGGCGGCTGCCGTCCTTGAGCTTGAGGACGTCGCGCAGCCGGAATATCTCGTAGGCCATGGCGACATCGTCGAAGACGTACCCGTGGTTGAGGTACATATAGCGCCGCGCCAGCTCGACGCATTGCCATTTGTGGCCGGTGAAGACGCCGTCGACGTGATGGCGGTAGGCCTGGCGGTCGGGCAGCTCGGCCTTGTCGACCGTCGCGTAATCCGACGAATGGACGGTCACGCCGCCGGGGCCGGTCCCGAGCAGGGTGCCGAACTTGGCTCTATGTTGACGGTCGAGCGGACTCATGCGATTGGGACCTTGGAATGTTGGAAAAAAGATGCTTGAGGGAAACACTCCGGCAGACAATGGATATCGCCGATGCCCGTTACAAGGGGCATTTGCGGCGATATTTTTTCGCGGCGGCCGGGCGTGGGGCGCGTGCGCCTTAAGGATTTCGCAAGGCTGCAGTGCTAGGGTGAATCCGACATTGGGGCGCAACCGCCGGGGAAGATCGCATGAGCCTTACTTTGATCGAGTTTATCGGCCATCTCGCCTTCTTCCTGACGGCCGTCTCGTTCTATCTCAAGGACATGCTGCTGCTGCGGTTCCTCGCCGTCGTCAGCGCGGTCGTCGGCATCGCCTATAATTATTTCATTGATGTCGGGCCGCTCTGGCTGCCGATCTTCTGGCTCGGCGTGTTTTTGGCGATCAATGTCTGGCGGATCGTCGGCATCCTGACCGAGCGCTACTCGATCAAGTTCAACGAGGACGAGACGGAACTCTACGAGACCATCTTCCGCAACTTCGCCGCCGTCGAGTTCATGAAGCTCATCCGCATCGCGGAATGGCGCGACGCCCCCGCGGGCGAGATTTTCGCCCATGAAGGCCGGCCGGTCGACGGGCTGCGCCTGCTGTTCAGCGGCGAGGTCGCGGTCGGACGCGACGGACAGGAGATCGGCCGCGCGCGCGACGGCGCGCTGATCGGCGAGATGTCCTTTATCCAGGGCGGCGACGCCTCGGCGACGGTGACGGCCGCGGTGCCGTGCCGCTACGTGTTCTGGCCGGAGGAGGCGCTGAGGGGACTGCTGCGGCGCAATCCCAACATCGACATCGCCATGCGGCACGTCTTCAGCCTCGACCTCACCCGCAAGCTCTCCGGCCGCAACGACGGCACCGTGCACACGGCGGAGGTGGGTAAGGCCTAACTCCTCACTCCCGGCCCTCTCCTGCGGGCGGGAGAGGGAGCGAAGGTCGGAACAATCTTCCCCTCTCCCGCCGGCGGGAGAGGGAGGGGCCCGCCGCGAAGCGGTGGGAGGGTGAGGGAAGGCCTTATGAAATAACGCGGAACGACCCCATGCACAGTACTACAATACCGCTGATCCGGGTTTAGGCGTCGTTTCCGCGCCGTTGAATCGAAACTTCACATGTCAAAGAACGCGCGGCACCATAGCACAAATTAGACAAAATGTCACTGTCGTTGATTTGAAGAAGGTGGCCGTTCTTTCACGTGGCGTCATTCCCGCGCAGGCGGAAATCCAGCATCCGTTTAATAACCCATACCGGGGAGGAACTCCGTGTCTGGCACCCGAAATTCGCATGCAACGAACAAGGGAGAGAGGAGACGCATTCTCGGCTGACGGCGCGGCGCGCGCCGGAAGATT
>JAYPOZ010000012.1:0-9810 GCA_038131165.1 Rickettsiales bacterium
CGCAATCGATCGATCCCTCGCTCTCCATGTTCGGCATACAGGAGGGGGATGACATATCGGAGGACTGTCTCACCCTGAACGTCTGGACGCCGGCTTCCGCGAGGGACGAAAAGCGCCCGGTGATGGTCTGGATTCACGGCGGCGGGTTCCGCACCGGCCACGGCGCGCATCCGATGTACAACGGGGTGCGGCTTGCGGAGAAGGGCGTCGTCGTCGTCACCGTCAATTACCGGCTCAACGTCTTCGGCGGCTTCGCGCATCCGCTGCTGACGGCGGAGTCCGGCCATGGCGCCTCCGGCAACTACGCGCTGATGGACCAGATCGCGGCGCTGGAATGGGTGCGCGACAACATCTCCGCCTTCGGCGGCGATCCGGGCAACGTCACGATCTTCGGCGAATCCGCGGGCGGGCGGAGCGTCTCGCTGCTGATGCTCTCGCCGCTCGCCCGGGACCTATTTCACAAGGGCATCTGCCAAAGCGGCGCGCTCCGCGACACCGGGGGCACGCTGGCGGAGCGCGAACGCCAAGGCGTCGCGGTCGCCGAGGCTTTGGGCTGCAAGACGCTCGATGCGTTGAGGGCAGCGAAGTGGCAAGACCTCGCCGAGGCCGTCGACTTCGACAGCAACCCCTTCGTCGACGGCTGGGTCGTGCCTGACACCCCGGAGAAGCTCTACGCCGAGGGAAAGGTTCACGACAAGCCGCTGCTCGTGGGCACAAACGCCCACGAAGCCGGTCTCTTCGCCATGCGGCTGAAGACGCCCGTCGATACGGCCGCGAAGTTCAAGGCCATCGTGGAACGCGAATTCGGCGCCGCCGCCGCGCGCGTTCTGGCCGTCTACAAGGTCGCCGAAGATGCCGATGCGCAAGGTGCCTGGAACGATCTGCGGACGGACATGTGGTTTACCCAGCCGGCCCGGAAACAGGCCCGCTGGCTCGAAGCCGCCGGCCGGAGCCCTCATCTCTACTGCCTCTCCCGCATTCCGCCCTGGCGGGGCGGCCGCGCGATGGGCGCGCATCACGGCGCCGAAATTCCGTATGTCTTCGGCGGCGGAATCCGCTGCGGCGCCTTCAACCCCGATGGCGCCGACGACCCGGCCGACCGAAACCTGAGCGACGCGATAATGAGCTATTGGGTGAATTTCGCGGCGACCGGCGATCCGAACGGCGACGGCTTGCCGGAATGGCGGCCCTACGCCTCAAAAGGCGAGCCCTATATGGATTTCGGCGACACCGCCGCGCCCGGCACCGGGCTCTACCGCGAGCGGCTCGATGTTCTGGAAGCCGCGCTCGAGCATCATTCCGGTATTTCCAACATCTACGGAGATTGATCGAATCCCATGGCCAAAGCTTTCGAAGGCGTCCGTATCGTCGATTTCACGCAGGTCCTCTGCGGCCCGATGGCGACGGCGCAACTGGCGCTGCTCGGCGCGGATGTGATCAAGATCGAGCAACCCGGAACCGGCGACCAGATGCGCATGCTCTCGGCCCGCGGCGTCTGGGCCGAGCATAAATCCGGCCCCGCCTTCATGGGGGTAAATTACGGCAAACGCTCAATCACCATCGACCTGAAATCGCCGGAGGCCAAGGAAATCATCGGCCGCATGGTCAAGGGCGCCAACGCCATCGCCGAGAACTTCAAACCCGGCGTCCTCAACCGGCTCGGGTTCGATTACGACTGGGCGCGCGGCATCCAGCCGGACATCGTCTACTGCGCCATTTCCGGTTTCGGACAGGAAGGACCGATGCGGGGCGCGGGCGCCTATGACGGCGCGGTGCAGGCGGTCTCGGGCATGATGACGGCCACCGGCACGCCGGAGACCGGCCCCTTGCGGGTGGGCTTCCCCGTCGCCGACATGACGACCGGCATGAACGCCGCCTTCGCGCTCTCCAGCGCGCTCTACCGCCAGAAGGCGACGGGCCAGGGCCAGTACCTCGACCTCTCGATGACGGATGCGGTGCTTTCGCTGATGAACTACACGGTCAGCCGCCACACCGTCGCCGGAGACGAGCCGGAATTGCTCGGCAACAACTCCCCCACCTTTCAGGGCACCTCGGGGGTCTTCCCGACCAAGGACGGCTTTCTCAATGTCTCGGTCTTCACGGACAAGATGGCGCTGCGCCTCTGCGAGGCCCTCGGCCATCCCGAATGGAAGGACGAGCCGCGCTGGAATTCCGGCAAGGGCCGCACGGACGACATGGACATCATCCAGGAGATCCTCACCGAAACCCTGTCGCGGAAAACGACGGCGGAATGGCTGCCCATCATGGAAGCGACGGGCGTTCCGGTGGCGCCCGTGAACACGCTGCGCGAGGCGCTGCACAGCGAACAGACCAAGCAACGGGGATTTCTCATCGACGTGCCCTCGCCGACCGGAATCGACGAAGGGACACTGCGCCTGCCGGGGACGTCCTTCATCGCCTCGGAAGATTCGCCCGGCACCGAACGCGCCGCGCCGCGGCTTGGCGAACATACGGACGAAATTCTCGGCGAATTCGGGTACAGCGCGGCCGAAATCGCCGCGTTCCACGACCGCGGCGTGGTGTGAGGCGGATCAACGCGCCTTTAAGATTGCCTTCTCCCGTCTAGATAAAGTTTAAGGAACGCTTGCCGGGGAAATCGGGACCGCAATGGATTTCAACCTCTTCATGTACTGCACGATCGGCCGCAGGGCCGAGCTCGAAGCCGGAATGGCGGGGCACAATCCGGAGCTTTACCAGCGCATGCTCGCGGAAATCGCCGAGTACGCCGGCTTCGCCGACAAGGCCGGCTTCGGCGGTTTCGGACATCCGGAGCATCACCTCCAGATCGAAGGCTTCGAGATCGCCAACGATCCGACCCTGATGTCGATGTGGCTGGGCCAGCATACGGAACGGCTGAAGGTCATCACCTGCGGCTTCGTCTCGACCGCGCACAATCCGTTGCGCACGGCGGAGGCCATCGCGACCATGGACCATATGCTGGGCGGCCGGTTCGGCGTCGGCATCGTGCGGGGATACCAGGCCCGCTGGGTCGACAATTTCCGCATCCGCCCGGACCTGCAGGCGGTCGGGCCCTGGAACAAGAATTCCGAGCAAGACACCCTCAACCGCGAGTATTTCGAGGAATTCGTCGAGATCGTCGTGACCGCGCTGAAGAACGAGACCTTTTCCCATCACGGCAAGTTCTGGGATTTCCCGCCCAAGGATTTCGTGAACCCGCACCCGCACTCGGTCTATTCGGATTACGGCCGGGGCGTGGCGCCGGACATGAAGGTCAGCGAGATCGGCATTGCCCCCCGGCCCCTGCAGCGCCCGCATCCGCAGCTCTACGGCGGCTTTACCGCCTCGATGACCACGGCGAAGTTCTGGGCGCGCTATGCGGGACGTCCCATCGTGCTTGCCGAGGACCTCGATTTCTGCCGCACGATCTGGTCCGTCTACCGCGACGAAGCGGCAACGCACGGCCACGACATCGCGGCCGGCGACGAGGCGGGCTGGGGCGGCCTGATGATCTGCTGCGAGACCGACGCCGAGGCGGAGGCCTGGTTCGAGGACATGAACTGGTTCTGGGAGAAATGGCCGATCCAGTTCGGCCAGGGCCTGCCGAAACTGCTCGTCGGCTCGCCGGACACGATTTCGCGCGAGATCGAGGCCGCCGCCAAGGCCGTGCCGATCAACGAATGTTTCCTGCTGATCCCACAAGGATTGCACACCCGCGAGCAGGTGATGAGCTCGCTCGAACTCTTCAGCGAAAAGGTCATGCCGCGGTTCTCGAACGGCGCCGGCTAGCCCGGTTCCATCGCACCGCCCCCACCCTAACCCTCCCCCACAAGGGGGGAGGGAATTAGACTGTACCATCTATTCTCTCCCCTCCCCCCTTGTGGGGGAGGGTTAGGGTGGGGGGAATCGTGCGATATGCCTAGCGCTTGCCCTTCGCCTCGCCGCCGAGGCCGGCGACCAAGTTTTCGGCCATCGGCCCGCCGATCGGCAGATCGAAGATTTCCGTCACGCTGGTATAGTCCTGATATCCCAGGCGGGCGAGCGGGCGCAGGCGGGCCACATCCAGTTTCCCGTCCGCCGTCAGGGCGTCGTCGCGGATATGCACGCCGACCACCTGCCCCACGACCACATGGGTCGTGTTCTGATGCGCGTAGCCGGGCAGCACGAGGACCGTGTAGAGCCTGCATTCGAGATGCACCGGCGATTCCGCGACCCGCGGCGGCTTCACGAGCTGCGACGCTTCCTTCGTCACGCCGGCCGCCTCCATCTCGTCGACATCCGGCGGGAAATTCTCGGCGCTCTTCACCACCGCCTTGCGCAGGTCGTAGGTCGCGAGGTTGCAGACGAATTCGCGCGTCCGGATGATATTGGCGACCGAATCCTTCGGCGCTCCGGTGTCCGGGCGATGGCTTGCCGAGAACATTACATAGGGCGGATCGTAGCCGAGGTTGTTGAACTGGCTGTAGGGCGCGAGGTTCGCGTTTCCGTCCGGGTCGAGCGAGCTGATCCAGCCGATCGGGCGCGGCACCACGATCGACTTGTACGGATTGAACGGCAATCCGTGATCGTTCTTTTCGGTATCGTAAAACATGCGCCGCAGGGACCGTTTCTTGGTTTCTTCAGGACGGAACCCTACGGTATTCGCGCGGAGGGCACAAACAATGTCCGGATTTTAGTGCACCAGCGCCCCGCGACGCGAGGTCGCGGCGCGGGACGCCGGGATCCGGGCGACGTTACTTGCCCTTCTTCAGATTCCGCTTCCAGAGCGCGAAAATCGCGTCCCAGGCCTCCTCGGAGGCGACCGGATGATAGGGGTCGCGCTCGGAGAACTGGAAGCCGTGGACGGTGCCCTTGTAGACCTTCACCGTCGCCTTGCATTTGGAGCCCTTGAGCGCCTTCTTCAGGTTGACCACGTCCTCGTCCGGCACCGCGTGATCGACCTCGGCGAAATTGAACAGCATCTCGCCCTTGATGTCGTTCAGGCGCAGGTGCGGCGAATCCTCCTTGTCGGTGACGATGCCGACCCCGTACATGGAGGCCGCGGCCGCGATCCGCGTCGGGTAGCGCGCCGCCACCGTGGTCACGTATTGGCCGCTCATGCAATGGCCGACGATCCCGATCGGTCCGTTCGCGCATTGATCCTGCCCGTCCATCCAGGCGATCCAGCCGCCGGTATCCTCCGCCACCCGCTCGTTCGTCAGGTGGCGCATCGCCGCCATGATCACCGCCGACATGCCCTCGTCGCGGCGCGGAATATCGAAATGGCAGGTGCCGAGGCGGTAGTACATGTCCGGCAGCAGCACGAAATACCCCTGTTTGGCGATGCGCCGCGCCATGTTCTCCAGCTCGGTGCGGTAGCCGGGCGCATCCATGTAGAAGATGATCCCGGGATAGACCCCGCCGTCGTCCGGGCAGACGGCAAAGGACGGGCAAGGCCCGTATTTCGTGGTGACGTCGACATATTGTTCGTTGAGGGCCATGGGTGCTGTCTCCTTGACTCGATGACTCGGATATAAATGTTAGGATATGACCTAAGTGCGCCCCCGCGATTGACCACCTCTGCAGAGAATCGGGGCATAACCTAAATACAGGACGCCATATCATGCTGAAAATCTACCACTCTCCCGGAACACGGGGCTTTCGCGTCATCTGGGTGTGCGAGGAACTCTCCGTCCCTTACGAGATCGTGCCGGTGAATTTCGCCGCCGAGTACCGCGCGACGCCGGAATGGCGCGCGCTGAACCCGGTCGGCAAGGTGCCGGTAATGGTCGACGGCGAGACGACCATGTTCGAGTCCTGCGCCATGATGCAGTACGTCCTGGACCGCTACGGCGACGGGCGGCTGCAACCGGCCAAGGACGACCCGACCTACGCGCATTTTCTGCAATGGTGCTGGTTCGCGGAGGCGACCCTCGCCCGGCCGCTCGGCGAGATCGTCAACCACCGACGCGAATTCAAACCGGAACTCGACGCCGTCGTCGCGGAAATGAAAAGCCGGGCCACGTCCTGCATCGCGGCCCTCGACGCGGCGGTTGCGGGCCGGTCCTATCTGCTGGGCGAGACGATGAGCGCCGCCGACCTGAGCATCTGCTACGCCATGCGCGGCTACCGCCGCATGGTGACCGAGACACTGCCCCCGACCCTGCAGGCCTATTTCGACCGGGTGACGGCGCTGCCGTCCTACGCCGCGACCGTCGCGGCGGATGCGGCGACGGCCGAACGGCTGAAGGGCTGACGCCGCCCGAGGGGCTTCAGTCCGGTGGTGACAAATTGTCTAATTTGTGTTATGCTCCCACCCGTTCTTTGACATCGTGAACCTTTATCAAGGGCCGGCGGGAGTCCTCCCCGACGGCATCAGCGGTATGCTATTACCGCGATTGGCGGGCGCATGGGGCCGTTCCCCGAAAAATGCTAATAGGGCGACAGCGCTCTCCCGTCATCGGCTCGGCACCGGGCGGGTGGGCCTCCGCGCGCCACCGAACGGGGCCGAACGCTATCCGCGCAAGAACGGCTGTACCAGTTCCAGGAACAGCTCCGGGGTCTGCACGGCCATGAAGTGGCCGGTTTCGGCCTCGATATAGGTCGCGCCGGGGATCGAGTCCGCGACCGCCTTGGCGGTCTCCGGCGGGCGGACGGCATCGTGGATTCCGCCGATCACCAGGGTCGGGCATGTCACCCGGTCGCCCTCTTCCGTCAGGTTGATGGTGCCCAGCATGCGGTTGATCGAGGCGAAGCCGTAGGGGTCGTTGGCGAGCCAGCGGCAGCGGTATTTGGCGAATTTCGCGGCGTCCTTGCGGAAGATGTCCGGATAGGAGCGCCCGAGACTGGCCTCGACCGAGGCGCGCATACCGCTCTCCTCCACCAGCTTCGCGCGGTCTTCGTATTGAGCGCGGCGGTCGGCGGTGGTGCCGGTCGCGGGGCTGGTCAGGACGAGCCGGTCGACCCGCTCCGGATAGGCCATCGCATAGGCCATGGCGATCCCCGCCCCCATTGCGGTCCCGGCCACATGGCACGGCCCGTTCATGCCGACGGCGGATGTCAGCGCCGCGATATCGCCGGTCATGTCGTCGATGTCGAGCGTGCCCTTGGATTTCTCCGAGAGGCCGAAGCCGCGCTGGTCGTAGCGCAGCACCCGGTACTCTTTCTCCAGCGCGGGGAGCACATCGTCCCAGCTCTCCAGGGCGCCGCCCAACTCGTGCACCAGCACGAGGTTCTTGGCCCCCCCGCCCGTGACCGCGTAGCGCAGCGCCACGCCATTGACTTCCATCCAGTTCATGGTCTTTTCCTCTAAAGCTCAGGCGCGCTCAACACGCCGCAATCCGCCGCAAAATTCAATCTGGCGCCGCTTTTGGCCTGCAACGCCTCGCGCGACAGCCCGTCGACGATCTCCCGCACCAGGAACCCCTCCGGCGTCACGTCGACGACCGCGAGGTCGGTGTAGACCCGGTCGACCGTGCCGACGCCGGTCAGCGGATAGCTGCAAGTCTCGACCAATCGCGGCGCCCCCTCCTTGGTCGTGTGCTGCATGGTGACGCGCACGCTCTTGGCGCCGGTGACCAGGTCCATGGCCCCGCCGACAAGCTGTCCCTTATGGGTCATCTTGGCGTCCCAATTGGCGAGATCGCCGGTCTCCGAGACCTCGAAGCCGCCGAGCAGCGTCACGTCGAGATGCCCGCCCCGGATCATCGCGAAGGCCATCGACGAGTCGAACAGCGCCGCCCCCGGATTGAGCGTGATCTTCTGGCTGCCCGCGTCGACGAAATCGGGATCTTCCTCGTTCTCCCGCGCCACCGGGCCGACGCCGACGATGCCGTTCTCGGAATGGAACATCAGGTCGCGGTCGGCGGGTTTGTAATTGGCGATCAAGGTCGGCATGCCGAGGCCGAGATTGACATAGGTGCCTTCCTGCAGGTCCTGCGCGGCGCGCCAGGCGATCTGATGGCGTGACAACGACTGCATGATCAAAGCCCTCCCGCGTTGGCGGGACTCATGTCCTCGCATTGGAACACCCGGTCGACGAAGATCCCCGGCACGTGCACGTCTTCGGGCGGGATCGGCGCGTCCGACGCGTCGCTGGTCTCGATCACCGTCACCCGCCCGGCCATCGCCATCGCGAGGCCGAAATTGCCCTGGGTGCCGCGGAACCGCACATTGCCCCAGCGGTCGACGCGCGCCGCCCGGATCAGCGCGAAGTCGGCCGTCAACGCATGCTCCAGAATACAGGGCCGCCCGTCGAACATCCGCTCCTCCTTCCCCGCGGCGAGGTCCGTGCCCGCCCCGGTCGGCGTGAAGAAGGCGGGAATGCCGGCGCCGCCGGCGCGCATGCGCTCCGCGAAGGTGCCCTGGGGGACCATTTCGATCTCCAGCTCGCCGTCGAGCCACTGGCGCTCGTAATTGGAGGTGTCGGGCCCGCGGCTCCGCGCCGCGCTGACGATCACCTTGGCGACCCGCTTGGCGTTGAAGATGCCGGGCGCGAAGCCGTCGACGAAGCGGACGCCGTTCAGGATCAGGGTCAGGTCCCGCGCGTCCATCTCTTCCAGCGCCCGGATCAGCGCAAAGGGCACGCCGGTGCCGCCGAACCCGTTCACCATGATGGAGGCGCCGTCGCCCAGCCCCTCCAGCGCCGCCGCTATCGTCTCTACCCGCTTGTCGATCATGCCCTTGTCCGTCCTCGCAAACACGCTGGCCGGACTGCGCCCGGCCACCATTGATCTAGTTGCGGCGGCGGCGATGGCTATCGCTAAAAAACTGGGGATTTGGGGCGCGGGGGCTATCTTATCCGTAAACCTGCGAGCAACAGAAAAGAGAATCTGCAGATGAGCACTCCGCTTCCCCTCGACGGTATCCGCGTCCTCGACATCGGCACCCTGATCGCCGGGCCGTTCGGCGCCACCATGCTCGGCGATTTCGGCGCCGAGGTGATCAAGGTCGAGCAGCCGGGGCGCGGCGATGCGCTGCGCGGCACGCCACGGGACGGCAAGGCGAACCGCTCCACCAACTGGCTGGTCGAGGCGCGCAACAAGAAATCCGTCACCCTCAACCTGCGGGTCGAAGCGGGGCAGAACATCCTGAAGGAGATGATCCGACACGCCGACGTGCTGTTCGAGAATTTCACCCCCGGCACGCTGGAGCGCTGGGGCCTCGGCTGGGAGGAAGTGCACAAGATCAACCCGAAGATCATCATGGTGCGGGTCTCGGGCTACGGGCAGGTCGGCCCCTACCGCAAGCGCTCCGGCTACGACCGCATCGCGCTTGGATTTTCGGGCTACATGTATCCTACCGGATTTCCGGACCGTTTCCCGGTGCGCCCCGCCTTCCCGACGGCGGATTACAACACCGGCACCTTCGCGGCCCTCGCCACCATGTTCGCGCTCTACCAGCGCGACATGACGGGCGGTGAGGGCCAGATGATCGATCTGGCGCTCTACGAGCCGACCTTCCGGATTACCGCGAACATGATGCCGGAATTCTTCCGCACCGGCGAGAACCGCGAGCGCATCGGCAACCGCAACCCGACCTTCTCCCCCGCCGGCACCTTCGAGACCAAGGACGGCAAATACGTGCAGATCGCGGCCGGCGGCGACAACGTCTTCCAGCGTCTGGCGGAGGCCATGGGCATGCCCGAACTGGCGACGGACGAGCGCTACAGCACCAGCCGCGAGCGCATTGCGCGGGCCGACGAGCTGGAAGCGCTGCTGGCGGACTGGGTCGGCCAGCAGATGTTCGCCGACATCGACAAGCGTTTCGCCGACGCCAACGTGCCCTTTGGCGGCATCTACACGGCGGAGGACATCTCGACCGACCCGCATTACGCGGCGCGCGAGAATCTGG
>JAYPOZ010000012.1:9820-69883 GCA_038131165.1 Rickettsiales bacterium
ACGGTGACGGACCCAGACGAAGGCGACATCGTCATGCCGGGCGTGATCCCGAAGCTGAGCGACACCCCGGGCCGCATCGCCTTCGCCGGCCCGGAGATCGGCGCCTATAACGACGAGATCTACGGCGAGCTGCTGGGCAAGAGTGCGGAAGAACTCGAAAAGCTGAAGGCGGAGGGCGTGATCTAGCCCTTCCCCTGCCCCATCGATTTCGGCGCCTTCGCCAATTCGCGGACCGCGTCCATGTCCGGCTCGAAGCCGAGGCCGGGCGTCTCCGGCAACTCCAGCCAGCCGTCCTTCGGCTCCGGCAGGTTCTTCAGGAACGCCTTGCAGCATTCGACCGAGACGTGGTGGTACTCGACCATGCCGCCGTTCATCACGCCGGCGTGCAGGTGCATATTGTGGAACGGGAAGGCGCCGCCGTTGTCGATCGGCACGTTGAAGGCCGCCGCCATGCCGGCCACCTTCAGGATCTGCGTGTAGCCGCCGCCGATCACCACGTTCGGCTGCAGGACGTCGACCGCGCGCTCGGTGATGAAATCGCGAAAGCGGTAGGCCAGTGTCTCGGTCTGGCCCGCCGCGACGGGGACCTTGGTGCGGGTCCGCATTTCCGCCATTTGCACCACGTTGTTGTGGGTGATCGGCTCCTCGAAAAAGGAGATGTCGTACTCCTCTATCCAATTGGCGAGCATCACCGCATGATATTGATCGAGGCTGCAATTGGCGTCGACGAAGAGCTCCGCATCCTCGCCCGCCGCCTCGCGCACGTTGCGCACCCGAATCCGGTCCTCCCGGATCGCCTCCATCAGCGGGCGGCGCTCGTCGTCGCGGCGCTTCAGGGCGTTCATCCCGACGGTCATCTTCAGCTTGTCGAAGCCGTTCGCCCGCCAGAGCTTCGCTGCCTCCCCGATCTGCTCGCGGTCGAAAAAGCCAAAGCCGAAAGTGGCGTAGACCGGCACGGTCTTTCGCGCCCCGCCGAGCAGGCGCCAGACCGGCTGGCCCAGCACCTTGCCCTTGATGTCCCACAAGGCCACGTCGATGGCGGCGATGGCGTGGCCGCCGTAGCCGGTCTGCCCGCGCGGGGTCAGCTGCCAGTAGAGCTTCTCCCAGATGCGCTCGGTCGCCATCGGGTCCTCGCCGAGGATTGTCGGCCCGGCCAGCTCGTTGATCGCGGTCGCCACGACATCCTCGTCCATGATCGCCGTGATGCCGTGGCCGAGGTGACCTTCGTCGGTCTCGACCTCGACGAAGACGACGCTCAACCCGTTCGTCTTGTTGATGTCGAGCACGTCGATGTTGAGCTCGATATAAAGCGGCGTCGCCTCGACCCGTGTAATTTTCATCTCTGCGATCCCTGTCTGCGGTTCTTCGAGCATTGACCTATAGCGTCCCCAAGCGGACGCCATCCAATTTCTTCATATTGTCATGCGGACGCGGTATGCTGCCCCGCAACGATGAGCATTCGCAACCTCAGTCATCTGTTCCGGCCGACCTCGATCGCGGTGATCGGCGCGTCCAACCGCGCGCGCTCGCTCGGCGCCACGGTCATGCGAAACCTTCTCGCCGACGGATTCGGCGGCCCGATCATGCCGGTCAATCCGAAACACGCCGCCGTGGCCAGCGTGCTCGCCTATCCGGATGTGGAAAGCCTGCCGCAGACGCCCGACCTCGCGGTCATCTGCACCCCCGCACCGACGGTTCCGGGCCTGATCGCGGCACTGGGCACGCGCGGCACGAAAGCCGCCGTCGTCCTGACCGCGGGCCTCGACCGGGCGACCGATGCCGATGGCCGCTCGCTGCAACAGGCCATGCTGGACGCCGCCCGGCCCCACCTGATGCGCCTTCTCGGCCCCAACTGCGTGGGCCTCGTGGTGCCGGGGATCGGCCTCAACGCGAGCTTCGCGCATACGACCTGCCTGCCCGGCAAGCTCGCCTTCGTAACCCAGTCGGGGGTGCTGGCGACGGCGGTCATCGACCGCGCCAAATCGACCGGCATCGGCTTTTCGCATTTCGTCTCGCTCGGCAACGGCGCCGACGTGGATTTCGGCGACGTGCTCGACTACCTCGCCAGCGACCCCGATACCCGGGCCATCCTGCTCTATATCGAGGCCGTCACCCAGGCGCGGAAGTTCATGTCCGCCGCGCGCGCGGCCTCCCGCAACAAACCGGTGATCGTGGTGAAGGCAGGACGGATGGCGGAAGGGGCGCGTGCCGCGGCGTCGCATACGGGCGCGCTCGCGGGAGCGGACGATGTCTACGATGCCGCCATCCGGCGCGCCGGCATGCTGCGGGTCGACACCATCGACGATCTGTTCGACGCGGTGGAGACGCTCGGCCGCGCAAAACCGCTCGCCGGGGAACGCCTGGTCATCATGACCAACGGCGGCGGCGCCGGGGTCATGGCGACCGATGCCTTGCTGGCGGAGGACGGACGGCTCGCCGCATTGTCGGACGAAACCCTGGCAAGGCTCGACGGTGTCCTGCCGCCGCTCTGATCGCGGGCGAACCCGGTCGACATCATCGGCGACGCGCCGCCCGAACGCTACCGGCAGACGCTCGAGGTCCTGCTGACGGACAAGGGGAACGACGCCGTGCTGTTCCTGCACGCGCCGACCGCCATCGTCCCGAGCGCCGAGATCGCCGAGGCCGTGGCCCCGCTGATCCGCGATGCCCGCCGCCTGGTGCTCACTTCCTGGCTCGGTGGCGATGCGGTCGCGGAAGCCCGGCGCCTCGCCGGGGCCGCCGGGGCGCCCACCTACGAGACCCCGGAGCAGGCGGTCGCCGCCTTCCTGCACATCGTCAATTACAGGCGCAATCAGGAGATGCTGCTGGAAACCCCCGCCGCCGTCCCCGAGGGTTTCGCACGGGACCGCGAGACGGCCGTCCGCGTGATCGACGGGGTCTTCGCCGACGGGCGCGACATGCTGAGCAAGGCCGAGGCGAAGCAAGTGCTTGCCGCCTACGATATCCCGACGGTGGAGACCCGGATCGCCTCGACTCCGCAGACCGCCGCCCGGGAAGCCGCCGCACTGGGGTTTCCGGTCGCGGTCAAGATCCTCTCGCCCGACGTCTCCCACAAATCCGATGTCGGCGGGGTCGTCCTCGACCTCGGCTCCCCCGACGCCGTCGAGGCCGCCGCCGAGGCGATGGCGGCGCGGCTGGCGGGTTTCGACGCGAAAGCCCGGCTCGACGGGTTTACGGTCCAGCGCATGATGCGCCGGCCCGGCGCCCATGAATTAATCGTCGGCGCTCACGAAGACCCGGTCTTCGGACCCGTGGTGCTGTTCGGGACCGGTGGCACCGGCGTGGAGGTGATCGGCGACCGGTCGATCGGCCTGCCGCCGCTCAATATGTCCCTGGCCCGTCAGTTGGTCTCCCGCACCCGAATATCCCGCCTGCTGCAGGGGTTCCGCAAGGAACGGCCCGCCGACCTCGACGCCATCTATATGACGCTGATGCAGGTATCCCAATTGGTGACGGACATACCGGAGATCGCCGAACTCGATATCAATCCGCTCGTGGCCGACGCCCACGGTGTCCTGGCGCTCGACGCCCGCATCCGGATCGCCCGCAGCCCCAACGGGGGCGCGAACCGCCTGGCGATCCGACCTTGTCCCGACGAATTGCGCGAGACGGTCGAGATCGACGGCGGGAAGGTCGAGATTAGGCCGATCCGCCCCGAAGACGAGCCGCAGCACCGGGCGCTGTTCCAACGGCTCAGCCCGGAGGACATCCGCCTCCGATTTTTCGGGCGAATCCGCGAGCCCGTGCATACGGAAATGGCACGCTATACGCAGATCGACTACGACCGGGAGATGGCCTTCATCGCCAGCCGCCGCGACGCGGCGGGGGCGCCGGAGACGCTCGGCGTGGTGCGGGTCATCGCCGATCCCGACAATATCGAATGCGAGTTCGCCATCGTCGTGCGCTCGGACCTCAAAGGCAGAGGATTGGGGCGGCTTCTCATGGACAAGGTGATCGACTACGCCCGCGCCAAGGGCACCCGGAAGATGGTCGCCGACGTGCTTTCGGAGAATCTCGGCATGCTGGCTCTGGCAAGGCGCGTTGGGTTTCGCATCGTCTCGCGCGAGGAAGGGGTGGTGCGGATCGAACGGGACCTGGCGGCCGCACAGGACGCGACAGCGGATTGAGCCGCCGCCCGGTGAAGGCGGACGCTTCCCTCCGCGCCGGAATGCGTTAATATCTCTTGGAGGAAACCGCTTGAGCTTCATAGCGTCGAGGACTTCAGACATGCGATTCGCCGATCCGTCACAATACGTCATGGACGACCCCGAAAAGGGCGTCTTCCGCGTCCACCGCGACGTCTACACCGATCCCGAGATCTTCGAGATGGAGATCAAGAACATCTTCGAGGGGACCTGGGTCTATCTCTGCCACGATTCTCAGGTCAAGAATCCGTTCGACTTCTACTGCACCAAGATCGGACGGCGCTCGGTCATCGTCTCGCGCGACGAGCACGGCAAGCTGCACGGCTTCTTCAACACCTGCCGGCACCGCGGCGCCACGCTCTGCCAGACGGAGACGGGCAATGCCAAGTACCACGTCTGCAACTATCACGGCTGGGCCTATGACGCGTCCGGCAAGAACATCGACATCAAGGACAAGGAACAGGGCTGCTATACGGAAGCCTTCGACGAGCAGGACCACAACCTGATCCCGCTGCCGCGCTTCGACAGCTATCAGGGCCTCATCTTCGCCAGCCTCAATCCGGACGTGCCCACGCTGGACGAGCATCTCGGCGAGGCGAAGATTCTGCTCGACCTAGTGGCGGAACAGAGCCCGGAGGGGATGGAAGTCGTGCCCGGCCGCTCCGACTATACCTATAATGCCAACTGGAAGCTGCAGATGGACAACGGGATGGACCCCTACCATCTGACCTCCACGCACACGACCTTCATGAAGGTCGTGCAGCGCCGCCAGGACGGCGAGAGCGTCAACGAGCAGGTCCAATCGCCGGACTTCCGCGACCGCTTCGCCATGGCCGCCGGCATGTATACCTTCAAGAACGGCCACAGCATGATCTGGAACGAACATCCAAAGCCGGAAACGCAGCCGTTCTGGGGCATGATCGAAAAGGTCCGCCCGAAGGTCGGCGATGTCCGCGCCAAATGGATGGCGCGCTCGCGCAACATCACCATCTTCCCGAACCTGCAGTTCAACGATTCGACCTCGCTGGTGCTGCGCACCTATATCCCGCATGCGCCGGATTGCACCGAGATGAAGGTCTACAGCTTCGCGCCGGTCAACGAGCCGGACGAGTTGCGCGCCAAGCGGGTGCGCCAGCACGAGGATTTTTTCAACTCAAGCGGCATGGCGACGCCGGACGACACGATCTGCTACGCGGACTGTCAGGAGGGCTATCTCTCCTTCCCGGGTGAGTATCTGCAAAGCTTCGAGCGCGGCATGGCGACCATGATCCACGGCCCGGACGAGGAAGCCAAGGAACTCGGCATGGTGCCGGAGACCAGTCTCTACGGGAATTTCCTCAATCAGGGCGAGACTTCCTATCACGGTCCTTACCGGGAATGGTCGCGCCTGATGCGCGCCGGCCACAACCGCGAACAACCGCTCGCCGCCGAATAGAGGAGCCCGCCAATGTCCGAGAGAGACCTGCTCGCCGAGGGCGTGGACGTGCTGTCGCGCGAAGCCCTCTACATCGACATGCGGCGCTGGGAGGAATGGATCGACCTGTTCCACGAGGACGCGGTCTTCTGGGCGCCCGCATGGCGCAACGACGAGGAGCTGACCGATAACGTCAAGCGCGAAATCTCGCTGTTCTATTTCGAGACCCGCGCCGGGATCGAGGACCGGGTCTGGCGCATCAACACGAAACAAGCCCCGGCCCTCTTCCCGCTGGCCCGCACCACGCACACGATCACGAATTCGGTCTTCGACAACCCGCCGAGCGACACGGAGATGACGCTCCATTCGGCATGGACCTGCCATACTTATTCGCTCCGCGACCGCTCCCAGCACGCCTTCTTCGGGCGCTACGAACACGATCTGAAGAAATTCGACGGCAGATGGAAGATCACCCGAAAGAAGGTGATCCTGATGAACGATTACATCCCCGCGGTGATCGACGTCTTCTGCGTCTGACCTTGGCCTCGGCCTCCGCCATCCTGCGTCTGTCGAAGGAGAGAGCCTCTCCCATTATGCGTATTGCCCGGCGCCGCCGGCGCGCTCATATTCCGCTGTAATAACACTCCTGAAAGACGGGAAGCAGCGCATGACGGACGATATCGATGCGATCCTGGGCGAGATTGCCGCGGAAGTACGCCCCAATCTCGGGACCGGGCGAGTCGCCAACTATATTCCGGCCCTCGCCAAGGCCGATCCGATGAAGTTCGGCATGGCGGTGACGACCCTCGGCGGCGACGTCTTCACGGTCGGCGACGCGGATGAGCGCTTCTCCATCCAGAGTATCTCCAAGGTCTTCGGCCTGACCATGGCGCTCGGCGAGGTCGGCGGAGAACTCTGGGACCGGGTCGGGCGCGAGCCCTCCGGCACCGCCTTCAATTCGCTGGTCCAACTCGAGCACGAGCACGGTATTCCACGTAATCCGCTGATCAACGCGGGCGCTATCGTCGTCACCGATGTCAACGTCTCCCACTGCCAAAGCGGGCAGCCGATCGACAAGATTGTCGATTTTCTGCGCGCCCGGAGTGGCAGCACCGAGGTCGGGGTCGACAAGGAGGTCGCGCGCTCGGAGGCGGAGACCGGATTCCGCAACGTCGCGATGGCGAACTTCATGAAATCCTTCGGCAACCTGACCAACCATGTGGATACGGTACTCGACACCTATTTCCAACAATGCGCGATCACCATGAGTTGCCGCGAGCTGTCGCGCGCGGTGCTTTACCTCGCGGGCCGGGGTACCGACCCGATCCTCAGGCAGCAGATCGTGGCGCCGCAGCGGGCAAAGCGAATCAATTCACTGATGCTGACCTGCGGCCATTACGACGCCTCGGGCGATTTTGCCTTCCGCGTCGGTCTGCCGGGCAAGAGCGGCGTCGCGGGCGGCATTGTCGCCGTGGTGCCGCGCCGCATGGGCATCGCGGTCTGGTCGCCCGGCCTCAACGCCCAAGGCAATTCCTTTGTCGGCACGATGGCCCTGGAGAAATTCGCCGAGAAGACCGGGTATTCGGTTTTCTAGGGTTCTGGTCACTTTCCGCCATTCGAGCCCTGCGCAGCTTGGCCGGAATAACCGATTGGAAGTTCCGTCATTCTGAGCCTGTCGAAGGATGACGGGCGCTGGGCCCCTAGAACGGCGTGTCGCCCTGCAGCGTGACCCGCTGCATGATCCGCCGCGCGTTGGGGAAATCGTTCACCGCGTAATGCATGGTGCAGCGGTTGTCCCACATCGCGACGGAGCCGGGCCGCCACTTGAAGCGGCAGGTGAACTCGGGCCGCACCGCGTGGGCGGACAGCTGATCGAGCAGAGGTTTCGACTCCTCCACCGTCATCCCTTCGATGCGGCTGAAATGCGTGGTACTGAGATAGAGCGCCTTGCGCCCGGTCTCGGGATGGGTGCGCACGATCGGATGCATCACCTCGCGCTCCTCCGGTGCCTGGGCCACCGTCATGTCCTTGGCGACGCCTACTTTGAAACGGTTGGCGTTCTTGCCGTAGGTATTGGCGTTGGTGAAGACAATGCGTAGATCGGCGAGCATCCGCTTCATTCCGTCGGAGAGCGCGTCGTAGGCGGTATAGAGACCGGCGAACATCGTATCGCCCCCCGCCTCCGGCACCTCCATGCCGTAGAGAATCGTCCCAAGCGCCGGCATTTCCTCATAAGCAAGGTCGGAGTGCCAGGCGTTGCCGAAATGGTGTACATCTGTCGGCTCCTTCACGATCCGGAAGACATCCGGGTAGTCGTCCATGCCCTTCACGTAGCTGTGTCGGTTGAGCGGGCCGAAGAGACGGCCGAACGCCATCTGTGTCTCCGGCGTCAGGTCCTGATCGCGGAAAAAGATGACGCTGTGATCGAGGAAGGCCTGATGGATCTCGGCATAGGTTTCCTGATCCACGTTGGTGATATCGACGCCGAATATCTCCGCGCCGAGAGCGCCGGCCAAAGGCACCACTTCGATCCGGGTGTACTGTTTTTCCGATTGCATCGCCGCCGACATAGTTCTTCCGCTCCCTTGTTCGAAGGTCCGTATTTTCATCCCCATCCTAACCTTCCCCCATCGGGGAGAAGGGATAATTCGGACGAGAAGAGATTATATCGCTCCCGGGACGTCGTGGGAAAGCGACAGCCCCGCCCTTACAGATCCGCGTATCGCTCGATGGTCTCGCGCCATTTCAGCACGTCTTCCGGCCCCTCGATGCCGCGCGATTTGACCCCGGCAAGGCCCACGACCGGCACCATCATCCGGGTCACCCCCGATTTTGCGAGGCCTTCCATCTCCTCCGGATCCTCCGGCATGTTGGTGACGATCTCGATCGCGTCCGGATCGCGGCCTGCTTCCTCGGCCGACCGGCGCACCAGATCGACCAGCTCCGTAACATATTCCCGCGCCGGGAAAAAACCGTCGCCGAGACGCCCGGCGCGCCGCGCCGCCGCCTTCGAATGCCCGCCGACGATGATCGGCACACTCTTATTCGCCGGTTGCGGCTGGCAGTGGGCGGCGTCGAAATTGACGAATTCACCGTGATAGGTCGGCCGTTCTGAGGACCAAAGCTCGCGCATCGCCTCGATATATTCGTCGGTGCGTTTGCCGCGCCGCTCGAACGGCACCCCGAGGGCCGCGAATTCCTCGGCCAGCCAGCCGACCCCGATGCCGAGCAGTGCCCGCCCGCCCGACATGTAATCTAGGGTCGCGACCTGCTTGGCGGTGACCACCGGATCGCGCTGCGGCAGCACCATCACGCCGGTGCCGAGCTTCAGGGTCGTCGTCCTGGCCGCGACATAGGTCATCCAGATCAGGCAATCGGGCCGCGGGTTCGCCGGCGTGCCGGAACTCATGCGCCCGTCCTCGGAATAGGGATACGTGGGCGCGTATTCCTCCGGGACCACCACGTGGTCGATGGTCCAGAGCGATTCGAAACCCGCCGCCTCCGCCGCCTGCGCCAGTTCCACCGCCGGGCCCGCCTCGACATATTGCCGCGTGTTGCAATAGCGCAGTCCGAATTTCATTCGCTCTCATCCTTCAATTGACGAAATGCCGCCGCCTTAAAATCTCTGGTGCCGACATGAAAAATAATCCAGGCCGCCATTAGCACACATATCGAAACACCCAAAAGAGTGTGTACCTTCCAATTCGTACTTAGAGTTACGCTGTAAAACGTCCAAATCAGTGCGAGATTAACGATCGCACCACGCACAATGCGATCTCTGCTGCGACGCAGGTGGAGTTGAAGGCCGACGTCTCTATTCGCCTTGAATATGGATACTGTCCGCGAAGATTTCGCCGTCTCGGATGGCTTGCCGTTATCGCCGGCATTCAATGAATCGTTAGCCTTCGCGTCATCCTTGTCGCTCAGAAGTTTCCGCAACGGCGTCTCAAATATTACGGCCCCGACGGCTTCAACGACGATGCCGAGCACATAGGCGATTGGCACCAGCGCGAAAGCACCGACCCCTGCCGAAAAACTTATCGCGATATCGTTCGGTATTTCGTCTGCAAAACCGAGGTAAATCCAGATCAACGCAACCGATCCATTTATCAAATACTCGATGTAAAAGGTCGTCGAATTCATTTACCTAAAAATCCGGCCTGGCTTCATGCATCCCGATACTTATCGATGATCTCGCTCCAGCGGGCGAGATCGCCGGGCCCGCTTGCCGAGGTGCTCTTGAGGCCGAACATCGGGATAATCGGCAGCAGCACCCGGTCGACGCCAGCCTTCGCCAGGTTCGGCAGCTCGTCCAGGTCCTCCGGCATGCTGACGGTGAATTCGATGGCGTCGGGATCGCGGCCATTCTCTTCCGCCGTCCGCTTGGCGAGATCGAACAGATCGGTCGGCACGCCCCGCGCCGGAAAGAACCCGTCGCCGAGACGCCCGGCGCGCCGGGCCGCCGCCTTCGAATGGCCGCCGACGATGATCGGCACGGACTTGTTCGGCGGCTGCGGTTGACAGTGGGCGCCATCGAAATTGATGAACTCGCCGTGAAAGTTCGGCTTTTCGGCAGACCAAAGTTCGCGCATCGCGCCGATATATTCGTCGGTGGCGCGCCCGCGCGCTTCGAATGGGGCGTTCAGGGCCCGGAACTCTTCCTCCATCCAGCCGACGCCGATGCCGAGCAGCACGCGCCCGCCCGACATGTAATCCAGCGTCGCTACCTGTTTTGCGGTGACCACCGGATTGCGCTGCGGCACGATCAGGATACCGGTGCCGAACTTGATCCGCTCCGTCCGCGCCGCAACATAGGTCATCCAGATCAGCGGATCGGGCAGCGGAATGTCGTTCTTGCCGCCCGCCATCTTGCCGTCGTCGGTATAGGGATACTGCGACTCATAACCCTCCGGCACGACCACGTGATCGACGGTCCAGGCGGATTCAAACCCCGCCGCTTCCGCCGCCTGCACCAGTTCGACGGCGTTTTCCGGCTTGGTGTAGCGCGCCGTGTTGCAGTATCTGACTCCGAATTTCATTTCAGCCTCGCACAGAGTTCGAACACTTCCTCGATCGCCTTGAATTGGTTGCCCTGGGCCGAGGAGGGCACCAGAATCGGCGTCTTGATACCGGCGTCATACCAAGCTTCGAGCCCTTCCAGCACCTTGGAGGTCGGGCCGTAGAGCGTATTGTCGGAAAGCCAGCGTTCGCTCAGACATTTGCCGATGGCTTCCGGGTCACCGCCCGCCTCCATCGCCTTCTCGACCCCCGCCATTTCCTCCTCGTAGCCCGCTTCCTTCCAGTAATTCCGATAATTGGTCAGCTGGGCATAATGGACCAGCGTCTTGCGGTTGACCGCCGCCGCCGTCGCCTCGTTCTCGTAGATGCAGGTCGGGATCATGTCGCCGATGAAGAAATTCGGGTCCTGGCGTTTCGCCTCCGGGACGACGCTCAGGGACTCCGCCATGTGCGAGCGCGAGCCGTTGGCGAACACCATCCCGTCGGCGATCTCGGCAGCCAGTGCGATCATTTTCTTGCGCAGGGTCGCGAGTACGATTGGCGGCAGATCGCCGATCATCTTGGCGTTCCGCGCGGTCTCGACGAAATGCCGGGTGTCCGCGAGCGGCTTGCCGACGGTGACCCCAAAACGGGCATGCGAGGGCGCATGGGCAACGCCGATACCGAATTTGAACCGTCCATTCGAGACCTCGTGGATGAAAGCCGCCGCCTGCGCCAAATCGAGAGGGGCGCGGAAGTAAATCGGGCAGATCGAGGTGCCGAACTCGATCTTGTCGGTCGCCACCGCGAGCGCCGTCGCCAGCGCCATGTTGTCGCCGAGGGACGGCATATAGATGCCCGCAAAACCGCGCGTCTCCGCCTCTTTCGCGAACTCGATGATCCGGTGTCGGCGCGTCGGCACGGCGGCCAGCGATATGGCGGGCATTTGAATGGGCATGTTTCGCACTCTCCTTCGCGGGAATGATGGCTCTTTGCTACCGTCTGTCTGGCCCCAGATTTACTATACAGTTAGGCGCAACCGCGCCGCGGGACAGGGAGGGCTTGCCATGGACATCGGTTTTTTCAGCTACAACACGGAATACGGCATCCGCGCCGACGATCTGGCGCGCGAGCTTGAAGCGCGCGGCTTCGACTCTCTCTGGGTCGGCGAACACACCCATATCCCGGCGAGCCGCGAGACGCCATTTCCCGGCGGCGGCGACCTGCCGAAGCCCTACTATCATATGAGCGACCCTTTCGTGACCCTGGGCATGGCCGCGGCGGTGACGGAAAAGCTCAAGCTCGGCACCGGGATCAGCCTGGTGGTCGAGCACGATCCCATCGCGCTCGCGAAATCCGTCGCCACCCTCGATTACTATTCCGGCGGCCGGTTCCTGTTCGGCATCGGCGGCGGCTGGAACAAGGAAGAGATGGAGAACCACGGCTTCCCCTTCGACCGACGCTGGAAGCTGCTGCGCGAGCGGGTCGAGGCGATGAAGGCCATCTGGACGCAGGAAGAAGCAAGCTATACGGGCGAGTTCGTCAATTTCGATCGCATCATTACCAATCCGAAGCCGGCTCAGGACCCGCACCCGCCGATCTTCATGGGGGGTGCCACGGAGATGTCGCTGAAGCGGGTCGCCCGATACTGCAACGGCTGGATGCCCATTGACGTACTGCTCAAGGACCCGGAAGCCATGGTCGCGAAGATGCGCCAGGTGGTGAGCGAGGAAGGCCGCGATCCCGACGAGATCGAACTCTCCGCCTTCTGCCAACGGGGCCGCGACCGCGACGCCCTGAAACGGTTCCGTGCGGCCGGTTTCACCCGCGCCATTGTCGGTCTGCCCAACCGGGAGCGCGGCGAAGTGCTGAAATTCATCGACGGCTATGTCGGACTGGGCGAGGAGATCGGCTAGGGCGGTGTCATTGCCCTCCACCGAAACGGGGACTGCGCGGCTTCGCCGCAGCTCTGCGATATTGGCCCGCGGGCGTAACGGCTTAAACTTGTTCCCATGACCGATGCTTCCTCCGCGGCCAAGCCGGCCGCCGCAAAAAAAGACCCGAAGGCAAAACGCATTGCCGTGATCGGCGCCGGTGCCTGCGGCCTTTGTGCCGCCAAGTATCTGACCCAAGCAGGCCTCGACGTGACGATTTTCGAGATCGGCTCGCAGATCGGCGGAATGTGGTGCTATGAGAACGACAATCGGCGCTCCTCCGCTTACCGCACCCTGCACATCAACACGTCGCGGGACGTCACCCGCTTCCACGACCTCGACTTCGATGAAGACGTGCAATTCTTCCCCGATCACTGGGACATGCACAAATACCTCGTCAAATACGCCGAGCATTTCGACATCGCCAAGCTCATACGCTTCAATACGGCGGTGAAGGACGTGCGTCCGGCGTTCGACCCGAAGACCGAGCCGCCGCTTTGGGAACTCGTCTTCGAAGATGGCACGACCGAACGGTTCGACGCCGTAATCGCCGCGACCGGCCACCTGTCGGAACCATTGCACGTGCCGATGTTCAGAGACGATTTCAAGGGCGAATACGTGCAGGCGCATTATTACCGCGAGCCGGAGCCCTATGTCGGCAAGCGCATCTGCATCGTCGGCGTCGGTAATTCCGCCTGCGACATCTCGGGCGATGTCTGCGCCACCGCGAAGCGCTGCGTGCTGGTCGCCCGCTCCGGCGTCCTGATCCTGCCGAAACTTCTGTTCGGCATGCCTTTCACCGACATCACCCGGAAGATCCAGCGTCCATGGATTCCAGCCCCCCTCCGGCGGCGCTTTACCCGCTGGCTGACCTGGCTGGCCCATGGCGATATCACCAAGCTCGGCTTCAAGCCGCTGGTCGGCAAGCGGGCGCATGTGACCAGCAACGGCACCATTATCACCGACGTCGCCTACAGCCGCATCGAAGTGAAAAACGGGATCGAGAAGATCGAGGGCAAGACCATCCATTTCGTCGACGGCACGGCCGAGGAATTCGACGTCCTGATCGCCGCGACCGGCTACCTCATCGACCTGCCGTTCGTCTCGCGCGACATCGTGCCCTTGGACGACAACCGCTTGGAGCTCTACAAGCGGATGACGCAGCCGGGCTGGCCCGGCCTTTATCTCATGGGGTTCTTCAACCTCGATTCGGCCCTGAACATGGTCTATGAGTATCAGGCCCGCTGGGTGCGCGACATCGAGCTCGGCGAGGCGATACTGCCGACGAACGCAGAGATGTGGGCCGACATCGCCGCCAAGAACGCCTGGGTCAAGGAGAACTACGAGGACTCGCCCCGCCACACCATCGAGGAAGAGCACGTCCCCTATATCCAGGAACTGAAAAAATCCCAGAAGGCGATGCGCCGCGCCGCCGGTAACTAGAGCGCGTTGTAGCCGCCGTCGACCAACAGGTCGTCACCGGTCATAAAAGACGATTCGTCCGACGCCAGGAACAGCGCTGCCGCTGCAATCTCCTTCGGCAGGCCGACCCGCCCCATCAAAGTGAGCGAGCCCGATTCCTGCTGGGCCGCCTCCTCGCTGCCGGAGCGTTCGAAGATGCGTTCGGTCCCAATCGGGCCGGGCGAGAGCGAGTTGACACGGATATTGTCGCCCACATGATCGGCCGCCATGCAGCGCGCCATCTGGATCAGCCCGCCTTTGACGGAGCAATAATCGCTGCGCATGGGCTTGCCGACACTGCCGAGCTGCGAGGCGACGTGAATGATGGAGCCACCGCCCGCCGCGCGCATCGCCGGAATGGCGTATTTGCTCATCAGCATAGGGCCGGTGAGATTGACGTCGATGGCGCGGCGCCATTCGGCGATATCGACCTCCTCGACCGTGTTCCTGCCGATAAAATAGGCGGCATTGTTCATCAGGATGTGGAGCGCGCCGAATTCGTCGACCGCACGTTTCACCGTGGCCGCGCAGGACTCCGCGTCGGAGACATCGCATCGCTGGCCGACGACCTTCCCGCCGGCCGCGGCGATTTCCGCCGCCGTCTTCTCGATCCCCGCCCCGTCGATATCCGCGATGACCAACGAAGCGCCCTCCTCGCAGAAGCGCTCCGCGGTGGCCCGTCCGATGCCCCGCACCGCGCCGGTGATGATCCCGACCTTCCCTTCAAGGCGTTTCATGCTCTTCCTTCCCTGTTACCATATGCCGTCTTATGAGCGGCGACCTGCTCTTCGTAGCCTTCGCGATAGCGCCGGTAGGCCGCTTCATGATGGGCTGGTCCCTCTGCCGCGCCATGTTCGCGGGGATCGGGCTCGATCTCGAAATGCCCGTATTTATCCTCGCCCCGCGCGTGACTCGCTCCCATCCGGTAGCTGCCGACATGACGCACATGCGCCGGAATATAACTGATGCCGTAGCCGATGCGGCGGTCCCGGGAGCGGTTCGGGGCCGAACTGTGGACGACCAGCGTGTGATGGAACGAGAACTGCCCCGCCTTCAGCGGCGCCGAGGCGATGTGGCTGTCGTCGAACGGCTCCGCGATGGCCTGGCTGCCGTGATTGACGCTGCCGACGACGGTCTGCGGCGCGTGATAGAGCTGCCCGAATCCGGAACTGCCGACGACGAACTCCATGCATCCCGCTTCCTCCGAGGCGTCTGACAGCGCGATCCAGGCCGTCACGTGCTCGTAGGGCTGCATCCCAAAATAGGTCGAGTCCTGATGCCAGGCCGTGATCTGATCCTCGCCCGGCTCCTTGATGAAGAAGGTTGCGTTGAAGATAAGAATATCGGGGCCGATCAAATCCTCCACCGCATCCAGAACGCGGGGTATCCGGACCAATTCCGCCGCCCACGGCTCGCGCACGTGAACCTTACGGTACTGCCAGGGTTCGAGCCGCGCGCCGCCCTGCTCGTCCTCGTAGCGTTCCAGGCAGGCGCGGTAATGCTGCGTCTCCTCCGGGGTCAACGCCTCCAGCGGCGCGAGAAAATTCTCCCGCCGGTACTGCGCGATTTGGCCTTCTGTCAGGATTTTCGGCATTTTCTGTCTCCGCAATAATCAGTAGAGCGAATATACCTATCTTCCAGGCGTCAGCCGCCTGTTTTCCTGCCGGCAGGCGTAGGCCATCATTGCGCTCGCGATCACGACATAGAGCGCGGCAATGGCCCCCATGGTGCCGAGCGAGACATCGGCGTCGAGGCCCAATCCGAGCAAAGGCGGCGCCAGGGCCGATCCGAAGACGCTGACCGTGGCGGCGAAGCTTCGGATCGCCCCGATATGACGGGTGCCGTAGACCTCCGCCAACAGCAACGGAATACAGGTGACCATCAGGCCGGACGTGACGCCGAAAAGACCGAGATAGACCCAGGCCCAGATGTAATGATCCAGATAGGCAACGACGAGGACACCCGCCGCCAACGGCAGCAGGGCAAACGGCAACAACCGCGTCGCGCCGACACGGTCCGCGAGGTCGCCCGCATACATCGAGAAGACAACCGTGGTCGCCGCGAAGATCGCGTAGCCGCCGGTCACCCATTCGAGCGACCATCCCTTCATGCCGGCGATGGTAAGTTGGTGGAAGTTCATCGCCGTCTCCAGCAAGGCCGGCGCCATCAATGCGGGCAGCATCATGAAGAAAAACGGATCGCGGAGCATTTGCCCGAGGCGGCGGTCCGTCGTCGGCGGCAACTCGCCGGCCGACACCGGGTCCCTTTTCGTCTCGCGCGGCAGGAGCCACAGGATGAGCGGGATCATCGACAGCCCCGCCAGAGCGCAGAGCGCGTAGGTGGATTGCCAGCCGATCGCCCCGATGGCGGCCACGGCGAGAAGCGGAAGGAATGCGCGGCCCGCCGAAAACCCGAGTATCGCAACCGCAACCGCTTTGCCCCGGTCCCGCTCGAAATATTTGACCATCCCGGTGACGGCGGTGTGCTGGCAGAGACCCTGGCCGAACTGGCGCAATAGGAAAATCACGACGACGAGCATCCAGGCCGCCGGCGCCAGCGCCAACGACAGACAGGCAACCGCCATTCCAACGGCCACAATAACCGCGTAGGTCCGCACCGGCATCCGGTCGATCAGGCGGCCCGAGAGCGGCAGCAGCGCCGCCGACATCAGGGTGCCCGCCATATAGATCGCACCCCATTCGGTGTGCGAGAGGGCGAACGAGGCCTCGATGCTGGGGCTGAAGACACCGACGAAATAGGTTTGGCCGAAACTCGAACCGAAGGCCATCAGGAAGCCGAAGGCCAGAACGCGCCGGTTCCTCAATACGAAAGCGAGATAGCCTGGCGACTTGGGATCCGTCATTTCCAATGCCTGCCGCCCATGAACATCAACATGCTGGCGCCGATGAAATACGCCAAGGAGACGGACGTCATCGCCATCACCGTGGCGTCCAGATCGAGCGCCATGCCCAGCGCTGGCGGCCCGAGAGCCGATGCGAAGACGCTGAGGGTCGCGACGAAACTGCGGATCGCGCCAATATGCCGCGTGCCGTATATCTCCGATAACAGAACGGGTATCAGCGTCGCCTTGACCCCCGAACCGACGCCGTAGAGCGCCAGATAAACCCAGGCCCAAACGGGATTTTCGAAGCAGCCGAGTACGAGTGTCCCCACGACATACGGCACCAGGGAGAAGACGAACATCCGCACGGCGCCCAGCTGGTCCACCAGACTGCCCATCCACATCGACGCCATAATGGTCGCAAGCGCGTAGACCCCGTAGCCGGACGTGACCCATTCCGGTGTCCACGACTTAAGCGCCGCCACCGACAGCAGATGAAAACTCAGCGCCGTGTCGAAAAACGACGGTGCCAGGATCGCCGGTAGGAAGAGGTAGAATGTCGGGTCGCGGAAGACATCGCGCAAAGACCGGTCGCCGCGCGCTTCCGTCGAAGCCCCGATCTGGCCCACGGAATCGGACCGTTCGGGCTCGCTGTCCGGCGTCAGGTGCCCGCCCGCATTATTCGCAAGCAGGAGGGCGACCGCGGGAAACATCAACAGCAGAACCAAAGCGGCGCAGCCGACATAGGTTTCGCGCCATCCGAAAGCGGCGATGGCGGCCACCGTCGCCACGGGCAGAAGTGCCCGACCCATGGGAAACCCGAGCGTCGCAATCGCCACCGCCTTGCCGCGATCGCGGCGAAAATACTTTACCATGCCGGTTACGGCAGTGTGGCTGGCCAATCCCTGCCCCGCCTGACGCAGGAGATAAATCATCGGGATCAGGAACCAGGCGACCGGCGAGAACGCAGCGGCCAGACAGGCCGCCCCCAGGAAGCCGCAGACCGCCAGGGCGTAGGTTCTGAGCTTCAGTCTGTCGATCCAGCGCCCCGTGAACGTCAGCGTCGCCGCGGACAACAATGTGCCCGCCATATAGATCGAGCCCCACTGGCTGTGGCTCAGCTCGAACGCCGCCTCGATGCTCGGGCTAAACAGCCCGATGAAAAAGGTCTGTCCAAAACTGGAGCCGAGCGCCATCAGGAATCCGAACGCCAAGAGGCGCCGGTTCTCCAGGGCGAATCTCAGATATCCGTTTGAGGGCGGTTGCGACATGAAGCGGGCTGTGTACCACAGTCCGAGCACGAGGACAGCCACTGCTTACGCGGTGGGACTCTCCGGCGGCGGCTCTACGTTCTCTCCTGACAACGACCAGATGCGGGAAACCGAGATGAGCGCCATTGCATTCGATATACCGGAAGACATCCTTGCCATGCGCGAGGGCCTGCGTGATTTCGCCAAGGCGGAGATTCTGCCCCGCCACGAGACCCACAGGGAACTGTTCGAGAATCAAAGACGGCTCTACCGGGAGGATGGGCGATTCTCCGACGAGCTGCTTACCCTGATCGGCGAGGTTCGCCGCGCCGCTTCCAAGGCGGGCTATTACCAGATGTGCGTGCCCGAGGAACTTGGCGGCGGCGGGTTCGGCCATCTCGCCTATTTCGTCGGTTTCGAGGAACTGTTCCACATGTGCGGCCCGCAGAACTGGCTGATGCTTTACGCCATCAGCCATTGGGCGTTCGGCCCCAGCCGCATGCTGGAAAAGGTTACCGAGCGTGCCCGCGACGAAATCCTGGCGCCGATGATGGCGGGCGAGAAGTCCATGTGTTTCGGCCTGTCGGAGCCGGGTGCCGGCTCGGACGCGGCGGCGATCAAAACGCGCGCCGTGCCGGACGGCGAGGGCTGGCGCATCAACGGGCGCAAGATATGGACGTCGAACTCTCCGGTCGCGGACTATTGCGTCGTCTTCGCCGTCACCGATCCCGAGGTCCGGGGCGGCATCTCCGCCTTCCTCGTGCCGACCGACGCGCCGGGGTTCGAAATCCAGCGCATCGTCAAACTGTTCGGCCATATCGGCGGCGACGAAGCGGAACTGCGGCTGGAGGACATCTATGTCGAGCCGTGGCAGTTGGTCGGCGAGTTAAACAAGGGCTTCGCGGCGGCGCTCTACGGTGTTTCGCTCGGGCGCATCTACAATTCCGCGCGCGGCATCGGCTATGGCCGCTGGGCGCTCGAGCAGGCATTGGAATACGCCAGCGTGCGCGAGGCCTTCGGCAAGACGATCTCGGAGTATCAGGGCGTCACCTTCCCGCTCGCGGAAAGCGCCACCGAACTCCATGCCGCGCATCTGATGGCGCTGAACGCGGCGATGCTCCTCGACCGGGGCGAACCGGCGATCAAAGAGCTGTCGATGGCGAAGGCCTACGCCGTTCAGGTCGGCTACAAGGCCGTCGACCGCGCCATGCAGACCCATGGCGCCATGGGCTTCACCAACGAACTCGGTCTCTATCATGCCTGGCACGCGCTGCGGATCGTGAAGGTCGCCGACGGCACCAATGAAATCCTCAACCGTACCATCGCGCAACGGCTGTTGAAGGGCGATCTCGATTTGTAGCGGACCGCTTCCTCGCCCGTTCCCCGGCGCGGTTCCGGGAAACGCTGCCCTGTCTTAGAACGGAATCCAGGAATGTTCCGGGCCGTAGTGGAGATAGCCGACATTGGCGCCGGCCCGCAGGCCCATGCCGGTCCGCATCGGCGCCAGGATGACGTCTCCATTCTGCTGGTAGTTCACGCCGACGCCGGCGACGAAATAGAAACTACCGCTCACGCCCGCATAGCGTTTGAAGATTTCGTCGGCGCTCTTGATTCCGTAGACCAAGGTCATTGATTTCGCCGCATTGCCGCCGAAATCGAATCCGACCGAGGGTCCCTGCCAATAGACCTTGCGCTTCGGCCCGTTCTTGATGTTCAACTCGCCGTTGCCGTAACGCAGCCCGACGAAAAACGCGCCGGCGACTTCCTCGCCCAGGATATACCCGTTCGGCTTGCCCAACTCGCCGAAGACCTTCTCGACCGCCGCAGCCAATCCGCCCGTCGTCTCCCCGAAAAAGCCGCGCGCGGCATTGAGAATTTCGTTTTCCGTATAAAAATCGTCGGCGGCCTTCGCAGTTTGCGGAAGGGCGAGGCCCACTACCAGTGCCATGACGGCAAGCAGCGAAATGAAAACCCGGTTCATAAGCAGTTCCTTGATGTGATTTCCCATTTGCGAAACTTGTCCGGATATTACACGAACACGGCGAGAAACGCGAAATGCCCTATATGACTCACTCTATACAGAATCTCCGGAGGTGGCGCACGCCATGGCGGGACTGACACTGACCTTGGCGGAATTCGTCTCCGGGACGGCCAATTCGGCGATACCGGCTGACATACGGCATGAGGGTATCCGCAGTTTCGTCAATTTCCTCGGCTGCGCTTTCGGCGGCACTCACCAAGAAGCCTCAGCGATCGCCTTTGCCTTGTCGGACGAATTTTCCGGCCCGCGCACGGCAACCGTCATCGGACGACATGAAAGGCTCGATCCGCTCAACGCTACGCTCGCCAACAGTATCGCCGCTTCCGCCCAGGCCTTCGACGACACTCATTTCGCGACCGTTGTCCACCCGACCTGCACCGTCGGACCGGCGGCGCTGGCGCTAGCGGAAGGCCAAAGGATCCCGGGCAACGATTTCCTGACGGCCCTCATCCTCGGCATCGATGTACAGTGCCGCCTGGCGCGGTCGATCTTTCTGCCGCCGGCCGAACGCGAATTCGGCTGGTACATGACAAGCCTCGTCGGCGGCATCGGCGCTGCGGCGACAGCGGCCAGCCTGCTGAATCTCGACACGGAACAAACCGCCCACGCGCTTGCCATCGCCGCCGTCCGGAGCGGCGGGTTCCGGCAAGCGCTCTCGAACATGTGCGTCGGCTATGCACCGGCGGCGGCCGCACGCGACGGTGTCTCGGCGGCGCTGCTGGCACGCAAGGGCTTCACCTGCTCGGAGCAGGCCTTCGAAGG
Source organism: Rickettsiales bacterium (assembly GCA_038131165.1). Lineage (GTDB taxonomy): Bacteria > Pseudomonadota > Alphaproteobacteria > UBA8366 > UBA8366 > UBA6544. The sequence continues at coordinate 30,689 of JAYPOZ010000012.1, forward strand.
CGTCAACGGTTTCGGCCAAGTCTTCGCGCACGCTGCGAACCTTCCGGCCGCCACCGAAAGCCTCGGCACTCAATGGGAAATACTGGGCAACAGCTATAAACCTTATCCGAGCGGCTTCGTCACTCACCCGGCAATCGACGGCTGTCTCGCGATCGCGGGCGAGGTCGGCCCCGATCCCGACACCATCCGCCGGGTCGTCGTCCGCGTCAGCCCGATGACGCAGCGCCTGGTCGACCGGCCGAATCCGGCAACGAGTTACGAAGCGCGGGTCAGCGTCCAGTACTGGGCCGCCGCAGCCTTGCTGCATCGTGCGGCGGGACTCGACCAAATCACCGATGCGGCGATGACGGATTCAGCCTTGGCCGCGTTGCGCGCCAAGGTCGAAAGCACCGCCGAGGACGGCATCCGGGACGACGAGGCATATGTCAGCGTGGAACTCGCCGACGGATCGGTGCACAGCCGACATGTCGAGCACTGCATCGGCGGACCGGCGAATCCGATGACCGACGAACAGCTGTCGGACAAGTTCATGGCACAGGTTCTTCCCCTCCTTGGCACGGCGCGCGCAGCCGATCTGTTGGAGCGTTGCTGGAATTTGCCGGATTCGGGCGATGCCGGTGAGATCGCCCGCCTGTCGGGCCTCGGCGTGGAGGCCGCTTGAATGCGCATCACGACCGCGATCCGGATCGTCGAATGCCATGCCGAAGGCGAGGTGGGCGACGTGATTGTCGGCGGCGTATCGCCGCCGCCGGGAGAGACCGTCTGGGCGCAATCCAGACACATCGCCAGCGACGAAACCCTGCGGAACTTCGTCCTCAACGAGCCGCGCGGCGGCGTCTTCCGGCATGTAAATCTTCTCGTCCCGCCGAAGAATCCGGCGGCGGACGCCGCTTTCATCATCATGGAGCCGGCGGACACCCCGCCGATGTCGGGCTCGAACGCGATCTGCGTCGCGACGGTTCTGCTGGAGACCGGGATATTGCCGATCTCGGAGCCGGAGACGCAGCTCACCCTGGAAGCGCCGGGCGGTCTCGTGCGGGTCACGGCGCGCTGCGCGGACGGCAGGGTCCGGTCGATCCGGGTCCGAAACATCGCCTCCTTTGCAGAGAAACTCGGCGCGCAGATCGAAGTGGAGGGCCTCGGCACGTTGACGGTCGACACCGCATTCGGCGGCGACAGTTTCGTCATTGCCGACGCGCCCGCGCTCGGCTTCGCCCTGACGCCGGACGAAGCCCGCGATCTTGCCGCGACCGGCATGAAGATCACTGCGGCGGCAAATGCTCAATTGGGGTTCTCCCATCCCGAGTTGCCGGAATGGAAGCACGTCTCGTTCTGTCAGATCGCCGCCCCCGTCGAGCGGCGCAGCGGCGTCAAGTTCGGCCGCAACGCCGTCGCGATCCGTCCCGGCAAGATCGACCGTTCGCCCTGCGGCACCGGGTGCAGCGCGCGTATGGCCGTCCTCCATGCACGCGGTGAATTGACGGTCGGGGAGCGGTACGTTGGCGAATCGCTGATCGGCTCGACCTTCGACTGCGTCATCGAGGAAACCGCCACGATGGGAGGCCGGCCCGCCATTATACCATCCCTTGCCGGCCGTGCCTGGATCAGCGGCATGCGGACGCTGATGCTGGATCCCGACGACCCGTGGCCGCAAGGGTATCGGCTCAGCGACACTTGGCCCCGTCAGGGCTAGCCAACTGGCGCGGCCGGACCTCGAATTACCGAAAGGACGGGCTACTCTCAATTTCAAGCAGACAGAGGGTTTCCAATGGTATTTCCGCTCACCGAAGAACAGCAGATGATCCGCGAGAACGTGTTGCGGATTTGCGCCGATTTCGACGATGATTATTGGTTGGCGCGGGACGAAGACGGCGTCTTTCCGGAGGATTTTTGCCTGGCGCTGGCAGAGGCCGGCTATCTCGGCATCGCCATGCCGGAAGAGTTCGGCGGCAGCGGCCTCGGCATCACGGAGGCCGCGGTCATGGTGCAGGCGATCTCGGAATCCGGTGCCGCCAACGGCGGCGTCTCTTCGGTCTCGATCAACGTCTTCGGGGTCAACCCGATTGTCCGCTATGGCACGGAGGAGCAGAAACAGCGCTGGCTGCCGCCGGTCATGCGGCGAGAGGAGCGCGCCTGTTTTGCGGTGACCGAGCCCGACGCCGGTCTCGATACGACCCAGCTCACCACCCGCGCGGTGCGCGACGGAGACCGCTACCTGGTCCACGGCCAGAAAATTTGGACGACGACCGCACAGGTGGCGGACAAGATCATGCTGATCGCGCGGACGGCGCCCAAGGAGGAGACCGACAGCCCCATCGACGGCCTTTCGCTGTTCTATGCGGATCTCGACCGCAAGTATGTCGAGATCAAGGAAATTCCGAAGATGGGACGTAAATGCGTCGATTCGAACAGCGTCTTCTTCGACGGCATGCCGATCCCGGTGGAGGACCGGATCGGCGAGGAAGGCAAAGGCTTCCGTTATCTGCTCCATGGGCTCAACCCCGAGCGTATCCTGCTGGCGGCGGGACTGGTCGGGCTCGGCCGCGCGGCGTTGCGGCGTGCCACGAACTACGCCAAGGAGCGGATCGTCTTCGATCGGCCGATCGGCATGAACCAAGGCGTCCAGCATCCATTGGCTGAAAGCTGGGCCGAACTCGAAGCAGCGAACCTGATGGCTTTCACGGCGGCGCAGAAATACGACCGGGGAGAGCATTGCGGCGCCGAGGCGAACGCCGCCAAGTACCTGGCCGGTGAGGCCTGCTTTAAAGCCTGCTCGAACGCCATCCAGACCCATGGCGGCATGGGCTACGCCAAGGAGTACCACGTCGAGCGCTACTTCCGCGAAATGCTGATCCACCGGATTGCTCCCATCAGCCCACAAATGATCCTCAATTATCTGGCGGAACGGGTGCTCGGCCTGCCGCGGTCCTACTAGGGAGACAGAGATGGCAAACCCCGCCGGGCGGCGAGTGACTCCCAACCCGCGACTGGTCGATGTGGACCGGCTGGTGGATATCATGGAACGGCGCGGGATCGACGGCGTCGTCGCCTGTTCCCACCAAAACCTTTATTACCTCTCGAGCCTGAACGCGGTCGCGCAGAAATCGGACGAGCCGCGCCCCTTCGCGGTGATTGTTTCCCGCCACGCGCCGGACGCGCCGGTTCTCGTCATGCCGGAATACTACATGGGCGCCATGGCCCGCCAGGGCAGTTGGATCGAGGATATCCGGCCCTACCGCTCGATGATCTCGCCGCTCGACCGGCCGTCTCAGGCCAGCGACCTGGAACGATTCATACCGGAAAGGGCCGCCGATCTACCCTGGATCGGCGCCGCCCGCGGCACCTATGCGGAGAGCATGATCGTAAGCCTCCGGAAAGCGCTGGAGGACCTCGGTCTGGGCGGCAAGCGGATCGCCTATGACGACGCGCGTCTCGGGCTGCGTCTCGCCGACAATGCCGCCAACATCGCCGACGGCTACGGTTTGCTCATGTCGGCACGGAGTGTGAAGACGCCGACGGAAATCAACCTTCTGAGAGCGGCGACCGCCGTCAATCAGGCCGCCATCGAGGCAACCATCGCACAGTATACGCCGGGAATGACTTGGTTCGACCTGAACCACGCCTACAACGTCGCCGCCGCGCAGAACGGCGGTTTCGTGCACGATCCGGGCGCCTTGGTTCTCGCCAGCCCGCGCGGCCGGGACGCATCCGTGGCCTTCACCTCGGAGTATGACGATTTCGAACTCGAGCCCGGCATGCGCATCATGTTCGACTGCCACGGCACCCGCGACCTCTATTGCTGGGACGGCGGCAAGACCTGGATCGTCGACGGCCAACCCGAGGATGCTGAATGCCCCGAAGCAAGAGGCACGAAATCGGCCATGGAGGAAATTCAGGCTCACTTCAGGCCCGGAGTCACCGTCAGCGCACTGCAGAAGATCGGGCGCGAGGCCTATCGCAAATCGGGCGTACCCGACCCGGAGAATTGCCTGCTGTTTTTCCATGGGCTGGGCCTCAGTCACCTAGACCAGGAAATCGGCGGCGAGGTCGAAGGCAGCGCCACCGGAGATTGGGCGCTCGCGGATCAAATGGCCATCGCCATCCACCTATTGGTGCCGGGCGGCGCCAAGGAGCGGTTCTGGCTGGAAGACATCGCGCTCGTCACGCCACAGGGTGCGGACAGAATTTTCACCTGGGACCTCGACCCGCAGATCGGCTGACTTGGGCCGGCGACCTCCCGCGGCCGTCTCGAGACTCCGAGGGGCCGCGCTCCGAGCAAACGACTGCCCGGTCGCCATCCGGCAATGCTGCCCCAATTTAGTCTGGGTAGCGTTTTGAAATTCCGGGAGCAAGAAATGAAAGTCGGCTTTATCGGCCTCGGCACGATGGGGGCCAGCATCGCCCTCAATGCCATCAAGGGACAGCACTCGCTTGTCGTCCACGACATCAATCAGGAAGCGGCCAAACCGCATCTCGACATCGGCGCCCAATGGGCGTCTTCACCAAAGGAAGTCGCGGCGCAAAGCGAAGTCGTGTTTACCTCGCTGCCGGGGCCGCCCCAGGTCGAGGCGGTCGCCTTGGGCGAGGACGGTCTGATGGCGGGGTTTGCCAGCGGGTCCGCCTATTTCGATCTCAGCACCAATTCTCCCACGGTCATGCGCCGCCTTCACGCGACAATGCAGGAGAAAGGCATCGAAGTCCTCGACGCGCCGGTCAGCGGAGGTCCGGACGGTGCCAAGAGCGGCAAGATGGCGATCTGGGTCGGCGGCGATAAGGCAACCTTCGACAAGTTCAAGCCGGTGCTCGATTCGATGGGCGATGCCGCCCGCTATATCGGTCCGATCGGCGCCGGTTCCATCGCCAAACTCGTGCACAACCTTTCGGGCTATCTGCTGCAGACGGCGCTCGCCGAGACCTTCACCATGGGAGTGAAGGCGGGACTGGAGCCCGACGCGCTGTGGGCGGCGGTCCGCCAGGGCGCGCTCGGCCGGCGGCGAACATTCGACACGCTGCAGCGCAACTTTCTCCCGGCGCGGTTCGACCCGCCGGATTTCGCGCTTGAACTGGCGCGCAAGGACGTGGCCCTCGCTTGCGAGGTCGGCCGGGAGTTCGAGGTGCCTATGAAACTCTCACACACCGTCTTGGCGGAGATGACCGAGGCGATGAATCGCGGCTGGCAACGGCGCGATTCTCGCGTTGCGATGGCCTTGCAGACCGAGCGCGCGGGTGTCGACATCAAGGTCGATCCGGCGGTACTCAAGGACATCATCGAGAAGGACTGAGTCCCTTCAGCGACGGGAAATCCATCGGGGCGGCGTTGTACCAAAGGCGTACATGCCGCCCTATCCCTTTAACGATATCTTAAGGCGCCCCGCCTAAGAATAAACTCGCTCAAAGACAGAGCGGTGTTCATGCCGAAGGCGACGGGCAAAACGGCCTCGGCATCCGCGCCTGCGTATAACATTCTTGGCGGCACGAGTGTGCCTAGGGGGCCAATTCACATGCTCGATTTCGCAACCATCGCTGGCGTTATCGTCGGCCTGACAGTGGTCTCCCTTGCGATCCTCACCGGTTCCGATTTCTGGATTTTCTTGAATTTACCTGGCTTCCTGATCGTCGTCGGCGGAACCCTGGCCGCGACCATGATCAAGTTTCCGATGTCAGGCATATTCATCGCCCTGCCGGTGGGACTGAAGGCCGCCTTCACGAACGAGAAAGACAGTCCGCGCGACTATATCCGCGACGCCATCAAGCTCAGCAAGATCGGTCGCGAACAGGGTCTCCTCGCGCTCGACAACATCAAGCTCCGCAACCCGTTCTTCCAGCGCGGCGTACAACTTTGCGCCGACGGCCGCGATATTCCGTACATCCGAAAACTTCTCACTCAGCAGATGGCGCAAGCGATTCAGCGCGAAGAGCTGGGCGCCAGGATTTTCACGGCCATCGGCGAATCGGCGCCCGCCTTCGGCATGTTCGGCACTCTCGTGGGGTTGGTCCAAATGCTCAGCAACATGACCGATCCGACGAGTATCGGCCCCGCCATGGCAGTCGCGCTCCTGACCACTCTCTACGGCGTTCTCATAGCCAATCTCGTGGCACTGCCGATTGCCGACAAGCTGGCCGCCAAGGCGGAGCACTCGAAGATGCTCCGGGCCTTGATTATCGAGTGCGTCTTCCAGATCCAGCAACTGCAGAATCCGACAACGATGCAGGAGGTGCTTGAGCCCTTTCTCCCGGAAAAGCGCCCGCCGCCCGGTGGCGGTCAGAGCTATACGGACCGCGGCAAACGCCCTGCCTCCAAGGCCGCGTGATCGCCGATGTCCATGGAAGATACACGGAAGCAGCACCAGAAGCGCGCGCCGTCATGGATGCTGACCTTCGCCGACCTGATGGCGCTGCTGGTCGCGCTGTTCGTCCTCATCCTGAGTTTTGCCGAGTTCGATGTCGACCGGTTCATGAAAAATACCGGCCCGATCGCCGAGGCCTTCAACTCGAAACGGGATGAGATTCCCTTCACCCGGCTACAGCTCGGCGCGCCGGTCCCGTCGACCTCGGAGAAACCGCAGGATGAATTCGGCGACCACGACCTTGAATGGATTCTGGACACGCTGGATATGCTGGAGCGCACCTTGTCCGCCGAGATTCAGAATGGCCGCCTTGCCGTCAAAAGGGCGGTCGACGGCGTCATCGTCACGCTCCACGAAGACACCGCCTTCGCGTCGGGAAGCAGCCGGCTTTCGCCTCGGGCAACCGCCATACTGACCACTTTGGGAGAGGCCTCTTCGAACTTGGACGGCAGGATCGTCGTCTCCGGCCATACGGATAGATCCGCTGCGCGCGACGGGTCCACGTCGAACTGGGCGCTTTCGGCCGCGCGCGCCGCCGCTGTCGTCGAATATCTCCTCGCGAACAGCACTATCCAACGGGGCCGGATACTGGCACAGGGTTTCGCCGACAGCCGGCCCGTGAACGAAGGCCTCACCCCCGCCGACCAAGCGGCCAATCGGCGGGTCGAAATCCTGTTCACGAAGGCCCGAGAGACACGTTAGGGCAAGCCTCACCTAGGCCATCAGTCGGCCGCCGTTCACATCCATCACCACGCCCGTCATGTAGCTCGCGTCGTCGGAAGCGAGGAACAGGATGGCCGCCGCGATTTCCTCCGGCTGGGCCGGGCGCCGCAGCGCGACCTCCGCCATCCGCCGTTCGCGCTCTTCGGCCTCCAACGCCTCGTATCGCACGCGGACGCGGTCGGTATAGACGATGCCGGGAGCCACCGCATTGACGGCAATCCCGTTGGGGCCTTCCTCGAACGCCAGCTTGCGGGTGAACCCCATGATCGCCGCCTTCGACGTCGAGTAATGCACGTTGGAGATGGCACTGGCGCTGCGGCCGGCATTGGAAGAAAGGTTGACGATTCGACCGTAGCCGCGCGCGCGCATGCCGGGCAGGACGGCGCGGGTCACCAGGAAGGCGCTGGTCACGTTGACGGCCATGAAACTGTCCCATTCCGCGCGCGGGATGTCTTCGAGCGGCCGCGGGTTGGCGCCAAAACCAACGTCGTTCACCAACACATCGGCGGGACCGATCTCCGCCTCGGCGCGGGAAACCGCTTGCGCTACCGCATCCTCGTCGGTCACGTCGGCGGAGAGATAAAGCAACCGGTTGGCGCCATCGGCGACCTCGGCGCGGAGGGATTCCGCGAATTCGCTGTCCTCGCTCTCCTTGTCGATCACGGCCAACCGCCCGCCTTCGGCGACGAAGCGTATCGCCGTGGCGCGCCCGATCCCCTTTGCGCCGCCCGTGATGATCCCTGACTTTCCCTCGAAACGCCGTTCCATCGTCCGTCTCCCGTTGCGATGCTATATGATGAGATAGACCGCCACCTGAGAAAGGACGACCCGCGCCATGCGTCTCGAAGGTTCCTGCCACTGCCGGGCGGTCGCGTTCCGCCTCGAATCGGCCCATCCCTATCCGTTCAATGTCTGCTATTGCTCGATCTGCCGGAAGACCCAGGGCGGCAGCGGTGCCGCGATCAATCTGTCCGGCGACTTCCAAACCCTGGAGGTCGAAGGGCGGGATCGGCTCTCGCTCTACCGCGCGAAATTGCCGGACGGCTCCGACAGCCCCGCCGAGCGGTATTTCTGCGCGCTTTGCGGCAGCGGGCTCTGGGTCTGGGACCCGCGCTGGCCGGAACTGGTACACCCTTTTGCCTCCGCGATCGACACGGACCTGCCGGAACCGCCGGCCCGCACCCACCTGATGTTGGGCTCGAAAGCCAATTGGGTCCCGGTGGCGAGCCAGCCTGAAGACAAGCGTTTCGAAGGCTATCCCGACGAATCGATCGCCGACTGGCACCGCCGTCTCGACCTGGAAACGTAAAAGCCGCAAAAAGCGGCGTCCTCGCCGCTTGACAGGACGCCGCCCACTCCGTATCTCCATTCCCGCTCCACGGAGCATGTGCGGCGGATTAGCTCAGTTGGTTAGAGCAGTGGAATCATAATCCATGTGTCCGGGGTTCAAGTCCCTGATCCGCCACCAGTTTCAGAAGCCTCGTTCGGCCCAGCGCCGGACGGGGCTTTTCAGTCACTCAAACGTCTTCGGCCGCCGTTTGCGCGCACCGTCTGCGCCACGCCATGCGGTAATACCGCTCCAGGTTCCGGGTATAGCGCCGCGCGTCGAAGACGGAGGACGCTTTGACCCGGTCGCGCAGGGATCGCCGTAATGCGGCGAGGCGGGCCCCGTCGGCCGCGAGCTTGGCGGCGATCTCGACATAAGCGTCCGTATCCTGCGCCACAAGTTCCGACAGGCCGGCGGCAGAGAGCATGCTGGCGGCCGAACGGGCAACGAGGCGGTCGCCGAGCAGGGCCACGACGGGCGCGCCCATGAGGAGAGCCTCGAAGGTCGTGGTGGCCCCGTTGAACGGCGTCGGATCGAGCGCGATGTCGACCTCGCCGTAATGCGCCAAGTGGTTCGACCGCCCGTCTGCCTCGCCCAGCAGAAAAAGCCGGTCGGTGGGTATTCCGTTGGCCGCGAACGATCCTTGAATGCGCTCGATCACCGGCGGGTTGCTGTAGAAATCGAAATACTTGAGGCTGAGCCGCGAGTCCGGCACGGCCTGCAAGATCCGGCTCCACAACCGGATCGTCGTCTCGCTTAACTTCATCGGATTGTTGAACGATCCGAAGGTGACGACCCCGTTGCGCTCGAACGGGGGCGAAGCAACATCGGGCGCTTCGGCGGGAAACGCCTGCACCGTCCAGCACGGCAGGCGCAGTACCCGCTCCGAGAACCGCTCGGCGGACCCTCGCGGCGCGATCATGAAATCCGCTATAAAATAATCGAACTCCGCAATGCCGGTGCTGCAGAGATCGTGAAAGACGATTTGGACCGGAGCGGTACGGGCGCGGGCGATAAAGGGGCGGTTGCGATCCATATGCGGGGTAAGCGCCACCAGAATATCGATCCGGTCTTCGGCCATCAGCCGCGCCGCCGCGCCGTCGTCGAGGCCGGATATGTCGCGCCAGCCGTCGCACCGGGCGCGCAACTGCTCCGTCGCCGCATCCGGGCGTTCCACGTCGGCATAGGCATACACTTCAACAGCCCGGCGGTCGTGAAAATGCAGCACGGGCAGTACCGCCATGCCGACAGGATGGGCATGGAAATCCGAGCTCAGATATCCAATTCTAAGCCGCCGCTCCGGCTCGAAAGAACTTACTTGCGCCATGGCGGTCTCACCATGCCCCGAGGATAAACCGCCCCACGCCGACTGCGCTTCCTCCCGCTCTTCGGCGCTCGCCGTATCGCTATAGAGATGGCATTGGACGCGCGCCGTTTGCGCCGCATGGTCCTCGGGCGTTTGGTCGATCACCTTCGAAAAGCAGTCGATGGCCTCCCCGTAGCGTGCCAGCCGCTGATACTGCAGACCGGCATGCATCAACCCTTCCCGGTCCTCCGGATCGAGGGTATGAAGCTGAAGCCACGCGATCTCGGCCTCCCGATGCAATCCAAGGAGGTCCGCGCATCTAGCAAGACCGCGAACGGCGGCAGCATCCCGTGCGTCCAGCGCGAGCGCTTCTTGATAGAGCCCAATCGCCGCTTCGATACGCCCTTCCGCGAGATGCCGGTCCGCCTCGCGCGAGAGCATCAAACGCTCACATTCGCAAGTTGCGGAAAGGAAAAACGCGTTGACGATTCGAAATGACGCCAAACGCAAGCATTCTTTGCCGCTGCCGAAAGCGGTCGCGTGGCAATAAAATGCTCGGATGCTCGGCGCCGGAAATGCGGCGAAGCATCGCCGCCGACGCTACCGCGCTCTCCTCTCATGATCTCTCTCATCTGATTGCAATACCGATCGGTCTCCTTCAGCGGACACGATAGCCCACAAGATGATCAGCACCAATTGCCACCACGACGCCCAGAACGAGAAACTGAACAGGCCCGACCCGAAGTAGATGCCGAGTAGCGCTGTCAGCGTCACCGCGGCGCCCGGCGCCGACGGGTAGGAACGGCAGGCACGAATAAAGACAAGTCCGAGTACAAAGATCATCGCCGACGCGCCGAGGACTCCGGTCTCCGCGACGATTTCCAGCGCCCAGCTATGCGGATGCGACGGCAGGACTTCAGCCTTGAGGAATGGAATTTGCGTATCGGCACCCGGAGTTTTGTTGATTGCATCGATCCCGTGGCCGAACCAAAGGGCATCCGGGACCTTCTCCAAGACGAACATCCAGATGAGCTGACGATGCCGGTCGAGAAGATAGTGGGATACCGGGTAATCCTCAAAGTTTCCACGGGTCGGGACCTCTTGCGCACCCAACCACAGGAATCCCGCTACGACCCCGACAGCCAATACGGCGGCACCGGCCAGCGGTAGTTTCCATCCACCTTTGGCGCACCAAGCGAGTCCCGCGCAATAAAGGCCGACCAAGAATCCGGCCGCCGCGGCCCCGCTTCCCGTCAGATAGGCGAAAGCCCCGAAGCCGATACACGCCGCGACCGCCAATACGAACCAGTTCCGCCCAAGACGCCAACCGATATAGAGCAATACCGGAATCATGCAGGCCGCCGGCGACGCATAGTGCTTCATGACCTTCGGCGGGTAGCCCTCGGTAAATTCTTTCAATCGGAGGGCTCGGATATACTCCGTGCCGCCGAGAAAATTGACGGCGACAAGCACCACCGTAAAGGCGGCGCCGATGATGATTATCTTGCCGGTAAGAGCCAGCGCATCCCTGTCCTCGCGCAGGTACGCCCAGAGCATCGCGCCGAGCGAGAGATAGGCAATCGTGCGCACCCAGACCTGCAGCGATTTCGCGGGATCGGGCGAGACGAAGAGATTGGGAACCCAGGCGAGAAAAAGTACGGCCAACGCGATGCCGACCGGCGAGCGCAGGCACCGGGCCATGTCGGCAATCCAAATCCGGCGTTTCGGATGGAGGACCGCAATGCCGACCCCAACCGCCGACAGAATTGTCGTATAAGCGACACCGATCTGAGAGAGCGGTACCGCAAGCCCGATGCAGAGCCCGACTGCGACAGAAAACGCGCCGCGGTATCGGAAGAGGTATGACGATAAATCCAAGACAGAACCGCTCAATTGACGATCGAATTTCCGGGCACACGAGTTTATGCCGCTACTGATACAGAAGGCCGGCGTGTTTTAAAACCTTGGCCAATCGTCGACACGGACTTTCGCGCGGAACGACAAGTGATATGGATCAATGCGGTCCTCCTTTCCGCCGCTCTATCCTCTTCAGCCAACAGTTACCGGTCGAGGATGTCCGACATGTCAGAGACAAACGCTGCCGCCAAACCCAATCCCAAGATGCCACGTTATACCGATCCCGGTTGTGCCTACTGTCCGCCCAGTGTCCGGGCCTGCCGCGTCGGCGAAGGCAAAACGCGGGGACCCGGATTCTGCCCCTCCAAAATCGCTCAGGACGGCATCGACGCGGCCTACTAGAAGTACAGCGACCCCTTCACCCGGCGGGTCGCACAGGAATCGGCGCGGGTCGAATCGGAAGGCTATTGCCAATGGACGCGGGTGGAGGAGGTCGTCCAATTCGCCAAGAAGATGGGTTTCAAGAAACTCGGCATCGCTACCTGCATCAGCTTTGTCGATCATGCCAATACATTGAGCCAAATTCTGGAGAGCCACGGTTTCGAAGTGGCGTCGGCTGCGTGTAAGCACGGCGGCGTCGCCAAGGAGAGGATCGGCCTGGAAGACATCGAAAAAATCCGGCCGGGCGGTCACGAATCCATGTGCAATCCTGTCTCGCAGGCGGAATTGCTCAACCGCGCCGGATGCGAGTTCAATATCGTGCTCGGTCTCTGCGTCGGCCACGACAGCCTGCTCTTCCGACATTCCGACGGCTTGGCGACCACCTTGGTCGCTAAGGACCGCGTGCTCGCGCACAATCCCGTCGGCGCGCTCAATCTCGCGGACAGCTACTACTCGAAGCTCTGGGGCCCGGACCGCCCTGAGAAGCCGAACAAACTGCCGAAAGAAGGCCGGAAATAACGACTCAGTCCGTGTAGTCGATCCAATCTGCCGGGATATGCCGCCAGGTCGTGTCCTGGTCCTGCTCCTCGATAAAATGCGCACCCATGCTGACGCTGCGCGGCGTGATCAGGAACATTCTGGTCGTGCGCCAGTCTAGTCCCAGGTCGAGCACAACGACCGCGCCGACGCCGTCGAGATTCATCGGGACCCGCCGCCCGCCCCGCTGATCGGCGAGTTCCTCCTCGATCAACTCGCCGAGGCGCCCGAAGACGCCGAACGTGCCTTCCGACTTGGCGATGCCCATCACCTTGGGTGCCCGGGGGTCCATGCCGTGGAGCGGAATGCCGTAGCCCGGTACGCGCTCGCCCTTCGTTTGGGCGTCGGCGACCACATCGCGGGCCACGTCGCGCAACCGCTCCTCCGGGATCGATTGCGGGTCGTCCGAGATCGCCGTCAGGCGTTCCGACATCAGCTTCGCCAATTGCTCACCCAATCCTCCCATGCGGTCGCCGAATGCCATGACGCCGCCGGCGACGGCGCTCTGGATCGATGTGCCATAGGAGGCATAGCAACGCGCGATCATCGAGGGCGGGGCAATCCCATGCTCGACGGACGCGACCAGCAAAGCGTCGATCACACGGGCTTGAGCCTTGGTCGGCAAGGTGCCGGCGAACATCAGATACATCATATCCGCGAAAGAGATCGAGCCCGTGAGTTCGGAGAGTTTGTGCCCGCGCACCAAAATCTCTTCTTCTGTATCCGTGCTGACCACTTCGGCGATGCCCGTGCGCCAGGTTTTCATATCCATCGTCGCCATGGCGTTTCCTTTCGAATATCGAGTTCAGCCGCGCCAAATGGCGGCTTGGTGGCGGAAAATATTCCGCGTCAGTTGAAGGCGAGGTCGGCGGGAGAGATCAGAACGCCAAACTTCTCGCACCAGATCACCACGCTTTTATAATCTCTCAGGTCGAGTCCGGCCGGAATGCTGAAATTCTGGCTCCCCTTGAACGCGCGCAACCGGCCCAGATCGACAAACATCATATCTTCCACGTCGGCGCTCTGCCGGACCGATGCCTTCGGTACAAGATAGACGTGAAACTTGGGACCGGGTCCGACCTCGAAATCGTCTTCGAGGAAAAGGGTATGCTCGTAAACGGATACACCGCCCTTGCCGTAATGAATTGGATCGGAAGGGTTGGCGTGGATGAACGTGCCCTTCGCCACCAGCCGCTCGTCCTGTTTCACGGCAAGGCTTTCCATTGCTTCCGGTGGCGGAAAGACAATGGGAAACAGCAAAAATCCGACGGCAACTCCAAATGCTGTCCCGAAAATGCCGCCGATCAGAAATATCCCTATACCGCGCCACATGACTTCTCTCCTGCATTCACTCTGCCGTCATCGCTCCTTATCAGACATGAGGCCATCCGGGAGTGCAAACCATCCCGCAGACTTGCGCTTTCGCGTCAGCGTGCGAGATTCTCCGAGAGCAAAGGAAACAAGAATAAGCAAGAAAAGGCGGGGAAGAACGGACGATGGATGAATTCGATTATATCGTGGTCGGCTCCGGTTCCGCCGGCGGTACGGTGGCGGCACGGCTCTCCGAAGACCCGAAGAATTCCGTCTGCGTGCTTGAAGCCGGCGGACGCGATTGGAATCCCTATATCCATATTCCGGCGGGTTTCATGAAGACACTGGTCAATCCGGCGGTGAACTGGCTCTACGAATCGGAGCCGAGCGAAGGGACGGCCGGACGCCGCATCCATGCGCCGCGCGGCAAGACGCTCGGCGGATCTTCATCGATCAACGGCAATATCTACAGCCGCGGCCAGCGCCTGGATTTCGACGGCTGGGCGCAGCGCGGCAACCGCGGCTGGGGCTATGCCGACGTGCTGCCCTATTTCAAGCGCTCCGAGCGCCGGATCGGCGATGGCGACGATACGTTCCGCGGGCGCGACGGCGGGCTCGTCATTACCGACATCGATTACCGCCACCCCCTGGCGGACGATTTCATCAAGGGCGCGGTGAATTACGGCATTCCGCTAAACAAGGATTACAACGGCGCCGTCCAGGAGGGCATCAGCTACACTCAAAGAACCATCTATGGCGGCCGTCGCGTCAGTTCGGCCCGCGCCTTTCTGCGCCCCGCCCTCAAGCGGCCGAACATCGAACTCCGCACCAAGGCCCACGCCACGAAGATCGTCTTCGAGGGGAAACGCGCCGTCGGCATCCAATACCGGCGCGGCGGAAAGACCGTGGAAATCCGCGCGCGCCGCGAGGTCATCCTTTCGGGCGGTTCCGTCAATTCGCCGCAACTCCTGCAGCTTTCCGGCGTCGGACCGGCGGGCCTCCTGAAAGACATTGGTATTCCGGTCCATCACGAACTGCCCGGAGTCGGGGAAAACCTGCGCGACCACTTCGTCCTCCGAATGGTGTCGCGCATCAAAACCATGGACACCATCAACCAGCGGGTCAAAGGCTTGCCGCTGATGGCCGAGGCTTTCAAATACTTCACCGGCCAGCCGAGCGTCCTCGGCCTCTCGCCGACCCTGGTCTACATCTTCTGGAAATCCGATCCGGCGCTCGACAACGGCGACCTGCAAATCTCGTTCACGCCCGCGAGTTACAAGGAAGGCGTGCAGTCGCAGCTCGACGATTTTCCCGGCGTCACCGTCGCGCCCTGGGTGCAGCGGCCGGAAAGCACCGGCTATATCCGCGCGAAATCCGCCGATCCGTTCGAGCCGCCCGCAATTCAGCCGAACTACTTCGCGCACGAGACCGATCGCCGGCTTTCCATCGCCGGAATGAAGATCGCGCGCGACCTGGTCCAGACGCCGGAATTCGCCCCGCACGTGGAGCGCGAGGAACTGCCCGGCCCCGACGTGCGGACGGACGACGAGATGCTGGATTATTATCGCCAGAACGCGACGACCACCTTCCACCTGATGGGCACCTGCCGCATGGGACCCGAGACGGACCGGACCGCCGTCGTGGACGACCAGTTGCGGGTACGCGGGCTCGAAGGTCTGCGCGTCGCCGATGCGTCGATAATGCCTACCATGCCGTCCGCCAACACCAATGCGTCAACCATCATGATCGGCGAGAAATGCGCCGATTTCATCATGAGGCGGCAGTTGGCCCCAGAGGATTTGAGTGGAAAATAGAAAGCTGCGGATATGGAAACATTCGATTACATCGTCGTCGGCGCCGGGTCGGCCGGCTGCGTACTCGCCAACCGGCTGAGCGAGGACGCGAACAAAACCGTCCTGCTGCTCGAGGCCGGCGGCGCGGACCGAAACATCTTCATCCATATTCCGGCCGGGTTCTTCAAGACCATCAGCAATCCGAAGGTCAATTGGCTCTATACGACGGAGGCCGAGGACAGTTCCGGCAACCGGAACATCTCCTGGCCGCGCGGCAAGGTCCTCGGCGGCTCATCCTCGATCAACGGGCATCTGATCGTGCGCGGCCAGCGCGAGGACTACGACGGCTGGCGGCAGTTGGGGAACACCGGCTGGTCCTTCGACGACGTGCTGCCCTATTTCCGAAAATTCGAATCCTCCGAGGTCGGCGACGGCGACATCCGCGGCCGGGACGGGCCGATCAAGGTGCGCGAGCCGATCGAGCAGCACCCCCTCACGCGTGTCTTCATGGAGGCCTGCGAGCAAATGGGCATCCCGCGCAACGCCGACTACAATGGCGCAACCCAGGAAGGGGTCGGCTATTTCCAATACGCCCTCGGCGACGGCCGCCGCATGAGCACGGCGCGGGCCTACCTGAAACCCGCCCGGAGCCGCCGCAATCTGAAAGTCATGACCAAGGCGCGCACCAAGTGGATCGTCGTAAAGGACGGCCGCGCCGTCGGCGTCCGCTTCAAGCATGACGGGGTCGAGCGCGAGGCCCATGCAGGCGCCGAGGTCATTCTGTCCGCCGGCAGCATTGCCTCGCCGCAGATTCTGGAGCTTTCCGGCATCGGCGCGGGCGCCCGCCTGCGCGAGCTCGGCATCGACGTGGTCCACGACTTGCCCGGCATCGGTGAAAACCTGCAGGACCATTACGTCTCGCGCTTTTGCTGCCGCGCCAAAGGAATCGAGACCTTCAACGAGCGCGCGCGGGGCTGGCGGCTCGGCTGGGAAATCCTGCGCTACGCCGCGACCCGCACCGGCCTGCTGACGACCGCCCCCGGCAATGTCAGCGCCTCGGTCAAGGTCATGCCCGGCATGGCGACACCGGACGTGCAGATGGCCTTTGCGCCTGCAAGCTACGTGGAGGGTCAACTCGGCGTGCTCGACGACTTCCCCGGCATGACCTGCGGCGTCTGGCAGCACCGCCCGGCAAGCCGGGGTTCGATCCATATCGCCTCGTCCGACGCCGAGATGCAGCCCAGCATCCGGCCGAACTATCTCGCGGACAGCATCGACCAGAACACGACGATCGAGGCACTCAAATATGTGCGGCGGCTCTTCGCGCAACCGGCATTGGCGCGCTATGTCGACGCGGAAACGGTTCCCGGCGCGGACGTGCAGAGCGACGACGAGTTACTGGACTTCGCGCGCCGCACCGGATCCACCGTCTACCACCCGGTCGGCACCTGCAAGATGGGCAACGACCCACATGCGGTCGTCGACCCGGAGCTGCGCATCCACGGCCTCCGGGGCCTGCGCGTCGTCGACGCATCGGTCATGCCGTTGATGCCGTCCGCCAATACCAATGCCGCCGTCCTCATGATCGCCGAGAAAGCCGCCGACATGATCAAGGCGGCGGGTCGCCCGATTGACTAACGTCGATCCAATGTCCGCGTTTTGCTTTCACCGCCGACGGAACAATATCTCCTTAGGTTTCTGGTCCATCGTTTCCGCAATTTTGGTGCCCCGATGAAAAGTCTCTTGTTCTCGCCGATGGAATTGCGTGGCGTCCGCCTCCGCAATCGCGTCGTCGTCTCGCCCATGCTGACCTACGCCGCGGAGAACGGCTATACGCAGGATCTGCACACTCTCCACTATGGCAAACTGGCCTATGGCGGCGCCGGGCTGGTGTTCGTCGAATCAACGAAAGCCGATCCGCGAGGTGCCAGCACGCCAAGAGACCTCGGCATCTGGAAGGATGATTTTATCCCGGGCCTGGCGCAGCTTGCCTCGACCATCAAGGCCTATGGGGCGACAGCGGGAATCCAGATCGGCCATTCGGGCCGCAAGGCGCGCCGTTCCGTGCCCTGGGAAGGCCGGGCACCCCTGGCGAGCCACCCCGGGCTCGACCACGGCGAGGAATGGGAATTGGTGGCGCCGAGCGAGATCGCCCATTCGAACGCCTTCGCGGCGCCGCGGGCCCTCTCGATCGCGGATATCGAGGAGCTGATCGAGGGGTACGGCGCCGCCACCGAGCGGGTCCAGAAGGCCGGTTTCGACGTCCTGGAGATTCACGGCGCGCACGGCTATCTGATCCACCAGTTCCTGTCGCCGGTCGCGAACCAGCGGACCGACAAATACGGCGGCTCGACGGAGAACCGCATGCGCTTCGCGCTCGATGTGGTCGACCGCGTGCGCCAGTCCTGGCCGGAGGACAAGCCGCTCTTCGTCCGTCTCTCCGCCGTCGACGAGGCCGGCTGGAGCATCGAGGACAGCGCCGAGGTCGCGCGCGCGCTCAAGGCCCACGGCGTCGACGTCATCGACTGCAGCAGCGGCGGCATGGCGGGCGGATCCATCGTGAATACCGGCAATCCGGCGCGCTACGGCTATCAGGTGCCGCTGGCGGAGGGGGTGCGGAAACGCGCGGACGTTATGACCATGGCGGTCGGCCTGATCATCCATGCGGATCAGGCGGAGGAAATCCTGCAATCCGGAAAGGCCGACCTTGTCGCCATCGGCCGCGAAATGCTCAACAATCCGAACTGGCCGATGGATGCGGCGACGAAGCTCGGGATCGACGACCCCTATTCGATGGTGCCGCCGCTCTACAGCTTCTACCTCGAGAAGCGAACGGAAGCCGATTTCGGCGGCAAACCCTCGACCTGGCGGTCGGGAATCGAGTCCGAATAACGCTCGCCCGAGCGCTACAGCCGATAGACCCGCACGGCGGTATCGTGGAACAGCGCCGCCCGCTCGCTCGCGGAATAGGATTGCGTCAGGCGCTTGAAGGAATTCCACAAGACGGGGTAGCTGCAGCTCACCTTGTCGACGGGAAAATTCGACTCGAACATGCAGCGCTCGGGGCCGAAACGCTCGATCGCGGTCTCGTAATAGCGCCGTGTCGCCGCGCATAACTCCTCGCTCGTCGGCGGTTTTGCATTCTCGTGCCAGCCGAAGCCGCAATATTCCATATTAATGCCGCCGAGCTTCATGACGATGTTCGGGCACTCCGCCAATGCGGCGATACTCTCCTGCCAGGTCGCAAAGACTTCGTCCCGCCGGCCGGCATAGACACCGACACCGGCGACGCCGCCGAGATGGTTGAGAACCAGTGTCGTGTCGGGAAAGGCACGCGCCAAATCGACGAAATCCGCAAGCTGCGGATGGCGGCATACGCCTTCGAAGACCAACCCAAGCGGCCCCAGCTCGGCGAACCCTTCCCGGAATGCCGCATCCAGATACAGGCCGGGTCCGGTGACGCCGCGGCCCCGGCTGATGGCGGGATCGTCGTCCCAGGCCCCGGTGCGCCGTATGCCACGGAAGCGGTTCGGCGCCGCCGCGATTTGAGCTTCGAGCAGCGCCTTGACCCGCGATCCGAGCAGCAGCTCCGCGTGACCGATAATGCCCGCCGCGACCTTCGTCGCGCCGTACAGGCCTGAGGCCGCCATCGCCGCAATGCCGTTCACGAATTCGACCTCGCCCAGCGGTTTCATGTCTTCCGGGCCGCCGGCCGGGTACATGGCGCGGCACTCCACGAAGACGGTCGAGACGATATTGTGGCCCGTTTGCAGATCCTGCTGGATTTCGTCCATCAGGTAGCGGCTGTCGACCCGGCCCTCGCGCTGGTCCCAGAGGTGATGATGGGTGTCGCAAATCGGGAGATCGGGCTCAAGAATGTCTTCCTGGACCTGAGCCAGCCAAGCGTCGTTCGTCGCCATTGAATGTCATCCTCTAGGATGTCTGTCTGTAAGCTAATTGAGCGCGATCCGCCGCGATTTCCAGCGCATCTCCGGTCTAAATCACGCCCTCGTCCGCCAGCGCCGCCAGGTCCGCCCGATCGACGCCCAGTTCGCCGCAGAGTATCTCCTCGTTGTGCTGGCCCTTGCGCGGGCCGGCGTGGCGGATTTCGGCAGGAGTCGCCGACATGAAAGGAAAGGCCGCCGTCATGCGGATCTTGCCGAGATCCTCGTCGTCGAGTTCCACGATATCGCCGCGCGCCCGATACTGCGGGTCCGCGAAAATCTGGGCGATGTCGTAGGCCGGTCCGATGGCGGCCTCGGCTTCCTCGAAAGCGGCCAAGACCTCCTTCTGGTCGCGTTGCCGGATCCAGCCGGCGACCAGCCCGTCGACTTCGTCGATGTGTTTCACCCGATCCTGCGGAGTCTGGAATCGGGGGTCGTTCGCGGCCGCCTCGCCGCCGCACAGCGTCAGCACCCGCTTGACGATGGCCGGGGAGTTGGTCGAGATCGCGACCCATTTGCCGTCCCGCGTCTCGTAGGTGTTGCGCGGCGCGTTATTCTCCGAGCGGTTGCCCATACGCTGCTGGATGACGCCCAACTGATCGAACGCCAAGGGTTGCGGGCCCAACACCTGGAAGATCGGCTCGTAGATGCTGAGGTCGATGAATTGACCCTCGCCGCTCCCCTGCGCGTCGCGGTGATAGAGCGCGAACATGGTGGCAAAGGTCCCGTAGGCAGCGGCGATGCCGTCCGCAAGGCCGAAGTTCGGCAGGGTCGGCGGGCCGTCCTTTTCCCCCGTCATATGGGCGAACCCACTGAAGACTTCCGCCACCGTGCCGAAGCCGGGCCGGTTCTTGTAGGGCCCGGTCTGCCCGAACCCGGTGACCCGGACCATGACCAGACGCGGATTGATCGCCTTCAAGTCTTCCCAACCGAGACCCCACTTCTCCATCGTGCCGGTGCGGAAATTCTCGATCAGCACGTCGGCGGTCTTGATCAGTTCCTTGAAAAGCGCCTGCCCCTTCGCCTTGCCGAAGTTCAGCGTGACGCCCCGCTTGTTGCGGTTCGCCATCTTGAACCAAAGCCCGACGCCGTCCTTCTGATGCCCGGTCGCGCGCAAGACGTCGCCCCGCGGATGTTCGACCTTGATGACGTCGGCGCCAAAATCGCCCAATAACATGCCGATTGTCGGCCCCGCGATTACTGTCGCCACATCAATAACGCGAATCCCGCTCAAAGAAGATTTTTTGTTCATTTATGTAATACTTTCAATATTATTAAATAATACTTAAAACACGCGCAGCCTTAAGTATAAATTTAAGATTTTGCCATGAATTGTCGAGCGGCCACCGCGAAACATTTCATATGATATATTACAGACTGCCGTTGCCGTGCAGGAAGGGATGAAAGACCGATGCTCGACTTCAAGAACCGCACCGTCATGATCACCGGCGCCGCCGGCAACCTGGGCCGCGCCGTGGCATCCGCCTTCGGGATGCGGGGCGCCAACCTGGTCCTGGTCGACCTCGACGCCGACGCTCTCGATGCGGCCTATCCGGGCAGCGATGCGCATTCCTTGAAATGTCCCGTCGACCTGTTGGACCCGAAGGCCGTTTCCGGCGCTGTCGCCGCGGCGCGCAAGCAGTTCGGCGCGGTCGACGCGCTGGCGGCGCTTGCCGGTGGCTTCCACATGGGCGAACCGGTCCACAAGCTGCCACCCGACAAATGGGACCTGATGCTCAATTTGAACGCCCGCACCCTTTTGAATACGACTCAAGCGGTGGTACCGGAAATGCTACGCCATGGCGCCGGCGGCAAAATCGTCACCATCGGGGCCAACGCGGCGCGCCAAGGCATGGCTGAGATGAGCGCCTATATCGTGGCCAAGAGCGCCGTCATCCGCCTCACCGAAAGCATGTCGGCCGAGCTGCGCGGCAAGGGAATCAACGTGAACTGCATCCTCCCCAGCATCATCGACACGCCGGAGAACCGGGCCGCGATGCCCGATGCCGATCCGGCAAAGTGGGTCTCGCCCGAGAAGCTCGCGAATGTCATCCTGTTCCTCTGTTCCGATGAAGCGAGCGCCGTTCACGGCGCCTCTTTGCCTGTAGTGGGATTATCGTGAAAACCCGCGCGCTCTCGACGGGCCTGGGCGCGGAGGTCGAGGAAATCGACACCTCGCAACCGCTGCCGCCGGAGGCGGTCGACGCCATCCTGGACCTGTTCCTGCGACACCACCTCGTGGTGGTTCACGACCAATCTCTCGACATGGACCAGCTCGGCGCTTTCGCGCGGCAATTCGGCGAGTTGGAAGACAATATCGTGCGCCTGAACGACGGCAACGTCGCCTCCAACGTGCATCTGGTCTCCAACATCGGCGTCGACGGCAAACCGACCTCGAAGCCCAATCCCGTCGCCAATTATTTCTGGCATACGGACAAGTCCTATTACGAGATTCCCTCGCTCACCACGGTCCTCTACGGCGCCGAGGTTCCGTCCAGCGGCGGCGACACCGAATACGCCAATATGCATCTGGCCTATGAGGCGCTACCCGAGAGCGAGAAGGAACGGCTGGGCAAGCTGCATGTCGTCCATAGCTGGGAGGCGAGCCGCCTCAACGCCGGCGACACCCCCGCCACCGAAGAGGAAATCCGGCTCCGGCCTCCGGTCACGCACCCCCTGGTCCGCACCCACCCGGACACGGGGCGGAAGTCCCTCTACATGGGCATTCACACCTCGCATATCGCGGAGATGCCGCAGGCGGCAGGCCGTGCGCTGCTCGACGAATTGATCCAGCATGCAACGCAGCCCCAGTTCGTCCACGTCCATCAGTGGCGGGTCGGCGACGTGCTGATGTGGGACAACCGCTGCCTGATGCACCGCGCGGTCGCAAATTACAGGTTGGAGGAAGAGCGCCGCGTCCTCTACCGCACCGTCGTCCGAGGCACCAAACCCTACTAGGCCGTTCTCTCAGACCGATCCGCCGGCCGCACGTTGATCGTCGTGCGCTCCAAATGGCGGCGATAGCGCGAGGAATCGAACGTTGTTGCCCGGTGCAGGACACAGCGGTTATCCCAGACAAGCACGTCGCCCTCCTGCCAGGCATGAGAATAGATATTCTCCGGCGGCGAGGCCCGCTCGACCAAATCGTCGAGCAGCGCCCGGCTGTCCGCCTCCGACCAGCCGTCGATGAAGGCGGCATGGGCGCCGATCAACATGGATTTACGGCCGTTCGCCGGGTTGACCTGTATCAGCGGATGTTTGACGGGCGGTGCCGCCGCCCGCTGCTCGTCGGTCAGAATGGTCTTGTCCATCTTGTCCCGCGCGTAACTCAGGTCATGGATCACGGTCAGTCCTTCGATCCGGGTCTTCATTTCGTCCGGCAATTGGTCCCAGGCGATGCGGGTGCTGACGAATTCGGTATTGCCGCCGACCGGCGGGATTTCGCGGGCCGACAGCATCGAGCACAAGGTCTCGGGCGCCATATAGGAGCTGTCCGAATGCCACATCATGTTGGTCTTCAAATAGGTCAACCGCGGATGATCCGGCGGAAAGATATCCCCGGTCTCGAAATCGATGTTGCTTTGCCGCGAGAACATCGAGCCGCCGGTCTGATTGGCTTTAAAGGCCACCTGAATTTCGCCGAACCGGTCGCTGAGCGCGATCTGTTGTTCGTCCGTGATCACCGGTCCGCGCAGCACGATCACAGAATAGGTCTCGAACGCATCCCGGATTTCGGCAAAGATCGCGTCGTCGAGCGATTGGGTCAGGTCGGCGCCGATGATCTCGGCCCCGAACAACTTGTGCAGCGGATTGATTTCAAGCGTCATTTCTCCAACCTCCTTCGCGTCTAGTCGTCTTCCCGATGCATCGCATAGCCGGCGGGGGCCATGCTGATGGGGGTAACCTGCAGCGTGTTGATGTTAACGTGTGCGGGCAACATCGTGGTGTAGAAAATCACGTCCGCCAGATCGTCGCCCGAAAGCGGCACCAAACCCTTGTAGTGCTCCGCCGTCCTGCTCGCATCCTCGCGGTAGCGGACTTCGGTGAAGCGGGTCTCTGTCATCCCCGGCTCGATGCTGGAGACCCGGACAGGCGTGCCCAGCAAGTCGCAGCGCAGGTTGAGAGAGAACTGACGCACGAAGGCCTTGCTCCCGCCATAGACGTTGCCGCCCTTGTAATTATTGGTCGCCGAGGTCGAGGAAATATTGACGATGTGGCCCCGCTTGCGCTCGACCATGCCAGGCAGGATGGCGCGGGTGCAGTAAAGGAGGCCCTTGATGTTGGTATCGACAATGGCTTCCCAATCGCCGAGCTTGGCCTCGTGCGCGGGCTCCGTGCCAGGGCCGACGCCGGCATTGTTCACCAGGATCGTGATATCGCGGAAATCGTCCGGCAAGGCCTCGATCGCCGCGAAGACCGCATCCGAATTCCGCAGGTCGAGGGTGAGTCCGCGCATGCTCTGCTCGTATCCCTCCCGGACGGCCGCCAGCCGGTCGGCCTGATAGTCCGCGGCGATCACCCGCGCGCCCTCGCTCGCGTATCGGCGAGCGGTCGCAGCGCCGATGCCGGCCCCAGCCCCCGTGACCAGAACGATATGATCCGATGCCTGCCCCATCTCCGTTTCCTCCCCTGGCTATTGTTCCGGCGTTTCCTGCGGTTCGGTCACCTGCATCGACGGACGCTCGGAGAACCGCGCATACCATTCCGCAAGTTTCGGGCGGCCTGGCCGAAAATCGTCCAGCCACTCCCGCCAATCCTGGTAACTGCAGGCGATCGCGGTCGTGATCTGGGCCAGATCGAGCGGGCCGTCCAATTCTCCGGCGCGCGCCTCCATCGCATCCAGACAACGAACGATCCGATCCTTTTGTTTCTCCAGAAAGCTGTCGGAGCGGATGTCGCGGGGCCGTAGATGCTCGGCCCGCATCAGGATTTGCGCCTCCAGCATGCCGTCCGCGACCGCGTAGAGGGACCACATCCGCCATTTGGCCTCGCCTTCGGGAATCAGTTTCTGGCCGCCCGACATCTCGTCGAGATAGAGACAGGCCAGAGTCGAATCGCCAAGGGCATCCCCGCCATCCGTGATCAGCGTCGGGATGCGCGCCACCGGATTGGCTTCCGCGAGCCCCGGCGTAAACGGTACCGTCCGGTACCCCCAATCGAGCGACCAAGTGGTCGGCAATATCTCGATCCGCTCCCACACCCCCAGCTCACGTGCGGCGACACAGACCTTGCGGGTGAAGGGCGAGGCCGGTGTCCAAAACAGTTTCATATCCTGCGCATCTCCTAGTTACGGCAGCGCGGGAAAACCTCGCGCCCCAGCGTCTCGATCAGTGTTTTCCGGTCGTCGACAAATCCGGTGAACAGGATTTGGTGAATGCCCGCCTCGCGAATTCGCTGGATTTGCGCCACGCATTCCTCCGGCGTCCCCAAGACCGCGAAGCGGTCGACCATGTAGGCGAGCAATTCGGGATCCTGCATCAATTGCGCGTTCGGCGATTCGCCGAGGTCTTCATGATGCGACGGTTTGTAGCCTTGCTGCACGGCGCGGATGCCGTCGGCGAATTGAGGCGGTACCAGCTTGCCTTCCTGCGTAAAGCGGAACGCATGATGCGCGGTCGAGGCCAATTCCATGCGGATCTCGCTCACCAAGGCATGTCGATCGGCGCCGACATTGACGCGGCCCAATGCCCAGATGTCGATATCGTCCAGAGTGCGCCCGGCGCGCTCCGCGCCGATGCGGATATGCTCCAGGGTAAGCTTCGCCACGTCCGGGGAAAAACCCATGCCGCAGAAAACGCCGTCGGCGATCTCTCCCGCCAATTCCAGGGTCTTCGGCCCCTCGGCGGCGATATAGACCGGCACCGGCGGCTGATCGAGCCCGCCGATCCAGCGCGTGTGAATGGGCTTGCCGCCGAATTCCGTGTTCTCGCCCGCGAAGAGATGCCGCAGCGCCTGAATGTATTCCTTGAGGCCTGCCAGTCCCTTCGGCCGTTCTCCCAGGTTATAGATCGCGCTGTCGCCGGTCGCGATGCCAAGGAATGCCCGACCGCCGGAAATTTCCTGGATCGAGGCCATGCCGCTCGCCATGACCGCGGGATGCCGGGTCAACGGGTTGGTGACGCTCGGCCCCAGGGCCACCTTGTCCGTTACGCCGCCGATCACGCTCAGCGTCACGAAGAGTTCGCGGAACAGCGATTGCGAATCCGCGACCCCGACCATATCGAAGCCGCATTCTTCCGCGAGGCGAGAATTCTCGCGCGCGCTCTCGATACCGCGCGGAATTTCGATAATGCCAAATCGAGCCTGCATGACGGCGTCTCCTCCCGATCCCATCGTTGATAGATGTACCCCGCGGCAAAGAACGGCCAAGGTGCCCTGCGTCCGGCCGGCGGCTTGTCACCGGTCCGCAAGTTTGAGAGGCTTCGAGGAAACGGGATCATCGTGATGAGCGATCATCAAGACAAGCTTCAGATCATCCGCCAGCTATCGCTGGAAGGTCGCCACGATGCCGCCGAACGCGAGGCGCGCAAACTCCTTGAACTGCTACCCGCAGCGGGCGAAGCGACGTTTCTGTTGGCCCATGCGGTTCACCAGCAGGACCGCCCGGAGGAAGCCCTGACGCTCTACGATCTGGCGCTCCGTTACGCGCCAAAACATGCGTCGGCGCTCAACAATTCAGCCTCGCTGCTACGACAGATGGGCCGGCACGACGAGGCGCTCCGGCGCTACCGCCTGGCGACCGACGCGGATCCCGAAAAACCTTGAATTTGGAGCAATTTCGCCCGCGCCCTCGCGGAGAGAGACCGGCCACACGCGGCGATCGAAGCCCTTAAGCGGGCCGCCGCCCTCGACCCGGAGAACGACGAAATCGCCGGCCGGCTCGTGTCCCTGACCGCCGAGATCGAAGGTGACAGCGGCGAGAGCGAGGACCGCGGCGCCGCCACCAAGACGATGTGGGAACTGAATCCGGCGGTAGCAGATTTCGACCGCATGGGTTTTGCTCTCCGACCCTATGTGGAGCGCACCGGCGCGCCGAATTACCGTTCGGCGACGCTCAATACCGACCGGCACGGGTTCCGATGTCTCAAGAGCAAAGGAGAGGAAATCGGCTACGACGCCTTCGCCGCCCTTCCCGGCCCGAAAGGCATCGTCTGCGGGGCCAGCCAGGCACTGGGCTACGGCATACCGGACGAGGCGACAATCCAGGCACATCTGACCGCCCGACGGGCCGGCGGCGCGACGTGGTATTCCCTCGCGGCGCCCATCAGCCAGATATTCCAGCAGCGCCTCCTGTTCGAATTGTTCGCACCTGCCGAGACACGCTACTGCGTCGTCATCAGCGGCACGGTGAATGTCCTGTTCTCGTTGTTGGCGGAAGCGGATCGCTCCCCCTACCCACCCGTCCACAACGTCTCCTACGAATGGCCGGTCAATCCCGAGGGACGGGACGGCGCGCTCGGTATCGACGCGGCTTTCGAGCGAACGGCCGAATGGATGTGCGACAATATCTCGATGTTCGCCGCCAAGTGCCGGCAATTGGACGACTGCCGCCTATTATTCTGCCATCCGCCGGTACTCGCCTGGACCGGCAAGCCGTTCCACGAGTCCGAAGAACGGCTTTGCTCCCTCTACCGGGTTCGCCATCCGGACTACGCGGAACTGGTCGAGGACCCGGCGAACCGCGGACGCTGGCAGCAGTATTGCCGGCGGCTGAAGGCGGCGGTCGAGGCGGTCGGCGGCACCTACCTCGAGACGTCCGAACACGCGGGATTTCACACCGGCGACGCCTTATTCTGCGATGCCCTGCATCCGAACGAAACGGGCAGTGCATTGCTGTCGGACTGCATATCGCATTGGGCGGAAAGCGCCGCTCACCCTATACTCTCTGAAGGATAGTGCACACCGATACGCACGCTGCTTGCGGATACGAGAAGGCAAAAAAATGGCCATGAAATTCAGCAACTTCATCTTCCCCGCCGCCGAAAACCCTAAGGATGACGGCCGCGTCATCCGCGAGTCCGTTGCCGAAGCGCAGCTCTGCGACCGGCTCGGCGTCGATACGGTCTGGCTGGCGGAGCACCATTTTGACGGGATTTGCGCCTATGTCGATCCGGTCAGCTTCGCCGCGGCACTGGCGACCTGCACGGAGAACATCAAGATCGGCTTTGCCGTGGCGCAGATGTCGCTGCACCATCCGGTTCGTTTCGCCGAGCAAATGAACCTGATCGACCATCTCTCCAAGGGGCGGCTGGTGGTCGGACTCGGCCGCGGCACCGCCTACAACATTTACGACTATCAGGGCTACGACATCGATCCGAACGAGGCCCAGGAACGCCTGCTGGAATCCGAAGAAATCATGCTGAAGGCCTGGACGACGGAAAACCTGGTGCACGAGGGCAAGTACTGGAACATCAAACTGCCAAAGCTGCGTCCGACCCCCTACACCAAGCCGCATCCGGTCATCATCCGCGCGTCTTCCACCGAACATTCGATGGTCGATCTCGCCAAGCAGGGCCGGCCGTTCATGATGAACGTGCAGTCGGACGACGTGACCCAGAAGCGCATGGACCTTTACCGCAAGACGCTGTCCGAGGCCGGCCACGACGAGGCCGAGGTCGCAGAGCGCGTCGGCGAAAGCTGGGTCTGGCGGAACATTTTTGTCGCCGAGACCGATGAGGAAGCCGAGCGCATCGGCGTTCCCGCCTTCGTCCGCCAGCACGAATTCCGCGCCGAGATGCGCAAACGGGTCTACAAGGAGCAGCGCGTGCTGCTGCAAGAAGAGAAAGCCGGCATCGCCCGCAACGACCCGGCGCACGGGTTGATCTACGGCTCCCCCGCCACGGTCGCCGAACGCCTCGCCAAGATCGACAAGATCGGCGTCGGCGGTATCATGATGACCTTCCGCCTCGGCCCGATGGCCGCCGAGGTCGCCAACAACAGCGTCAAACTGTTCATGGAAAAAGTGGCGCCGGAATTCCAGACACGTGCGGCGGCCGAATAGCGCGCGGCCGGTACCGACTACGGAAGGTTTCCGCTAGCTCTCCCGCATCACCGGATTGGAAAGCGTACCGATCCCGGTGATCTCGATATCGATCCTGTCGCCGTGCTTTACCTGGGGCGAACTGCCCTCGGTGCCCATCCAGACGACGTCGCCCGGCTGCAATTCGATGTATTTCGACATCCGGGCGAGGAAGGTCTGTACGCTGAACAGCATGTTATTGGTCTTGAAGGAGATCGTCTCCTCGCCGTTCAGGCGCACCGTCGTCTGCATGTCTTCCAGATTGGCGTCGGTCTCGATCCAGGGGCCCATCGGTTTGAACGTATCGGTGTTCTTCGCGCGCCACAGGGTGCGGTCCTGCTTCTGCCAGGTCCGCTCGCTCATGTCGTTGCCGATGGTGTAACCCAGCACGCAGTCGAGCGCGTTGGCCTCGGTCAGGTGTTTCGCCTTCTTGCCGATGACGACCACCAGTTCGGCCTCGTATTCGACCTTCTCGGTGGCGTCCTTGGGGATGACGATGGTCTCGCCATGGGCGATCAGCGCGTTGTTCGCCCGATACCCGACATCGGCCTCCGGCGGAATGTTGGGCTCATGGCCCGTTTTTGCCGCATGCTCCATGATGTGGTCGACATAGTTAAGCCCCGCCGCATAGAACACCTTGGGCACCACCGGCACGAGCAGCTTCACGCCGTCCAGCGCTTGCGGCTCGCCGAGTTTCTCGTAGCCGCCGAACGGATTCCCGCGCACCGGCTGCACCATATCGCCCTCGACGATCCCGTAAACAGCCTCTCCCATATCCTCGAACCGCACCCAACGCATGGCTTGCTCCCTGATTGATCCGCTCTCGAACCCTAGAAGATTTGGAGCAGAATCATCACGAGACCAGCAAGGCTGACGAACCAGGAAACGGAACGCACGGCCGGGATACCGCCGATATGCGCTATGGCCATGGCGATCCGCGCCCAGAAGAAGATTTGCGCGCCCAACGCGGTCGTCGCATTCGCCAGTCCCGCGACATGCGCGACCAGCACGATGGCCGCGAAGACGGGCAGGTTCTCCACCAAGTTCATATGCGCGCGTTTCGCGCGGTGCACCCAGTCGGCGCATTCGTCATGGCTCGGTTGCGGGTAGCTCACGGCCTTGAGCGGGCCGACTTTGGCGATCAAGGCCAAGGTTTAGGGAAACGCCAGGATCACGCAGAGAGTGGCGGTATAGGCGAGCATCAACAGATCGGTCGTCATGGTGTCTCTCCCGTCATTTGGATTGGAAGCGCCAGTATAGCGCATTTTCACCCAAACCCGGCGGTAAACTCACCGCGACCGAAAATCTCAATCGGCGAGAGTGAAGACCTCCATCTTGTGGCCGACCCCGCGCAATGCGTGCGCTCCGAGGGGCTTCACCGCGCCGGAATAAAGCCGGGCAAACTCCGCCGACATGACGACGGATACGCCGAGTTCCTTGGTCATCGCCTCGATCCGCGCCGCTTCGTTGGCGGCGGCGCCGATCACCGTAAACTCGAGACGCTCGGGAATGCCGATATTGCCGTAAGTCACGTCGCCAACATGGAGGCCGATGCCGAAGCCGATGCGCTCGCGCCCGCCCGCCCGGGCCGAGCCGTTGAGGACCGCAATCCGGTCCGAGGCTTGAATGGCCGCCGAGACCGCCGCCTCGGCCGCCGCCTCCGCGTCGCGGGCGCCGTCGCCGCCGGCACCGTCGCGCGCGATCGGGAAGATCGCCAGCACCGCGTCGCCGATAAACCGCAGGACTTCGCCGCCGTGGTCGTTCACAGCGCCGGCCATGCAATCGAAAAACTGGTTCAAATAACGCAGGAAATTCTCGCGCCCCATCGCGTCGGCAATGGGCGTCGAATCGCGCAAATCGCAGAACCAGATCACCGCGTGGATGTCCTCGCCGTCGCCCCGCTTCACCTGCCCCTCGAGCACCCGCTCCCCGGTGCGCCGGCCGAGAAACGTCTGCATCAGCGCCACCGCGTTGCGGCGCTTCGCGTGCACCTCGTAGAGCCGGCTCAACACCGGCAGTATTTCATGGACGTGCCCCAGATTGGCCGTCGAAAACCCGTTGGGATGGTCGGTCGCCATGGTGATTGCGTTGGTCTGGCCGTCCGAGAAGATCATCGGCATGGCGACGTAATCGGTCATCCCCTCGGCACGGAGGTCCGCCAGAACCGGAAAATCGTCCTCGCCCTCGGCGCCGATCCAGCGCCGTACCCCGCCCATGCCCTCGAATATACCGCGCAACGGGCTGTTCATGAAGGCATCGCTCTGCGCCAAATCGTGGGAAATCTCGAACCGGGTCACTTCCGGCTCCCTCTCGGACCAGGAGTAATTCGTCGCCGCCAGCAGGGGATGCAGCGTGCGGATGATCACCCGCAGCCGCCGCACCGGGATGTCGGCCTGATGCATGCACTGGACGAGACGGCGCGTCAGCTCGCGCGAGGTGGCGGCCTCCCAGGCCTCGCGCAGCAGCCAATCGATGAATGGGCTCTCCCGCGCCGAGGCCGGTGCATCTTCGCGCGCGAAGACCTGCTCGCCGTCTTCGTACCAGGCATCCATCCGGTCTTGATAGAAGGCGATGTAATCCTTGATCTCAACGGCCGGCTCGAACGGCGCCTCGTAACTCCAGGCGGCATTCTCCGCTATCGATTCACCAAACTTGACGGTCCAATAGCTGGCGTTCCCCTTAAACGGACAGTGGGTGACATGTTCGGTCCGGCTCAACGCCGCCATGCGTATGTCCGCGCGCGGAAAATAGAAACACGGCAGGTGCCGGGTCTCGCGCAGCACCATGACGCGCGTCGAATCCGCAATGACCTCTCCGCCGAATTCGACCCGCACGCGTTTTTCGTAGGGCTTGAAATCCATGCCATAGGTATCGGCGCTCTGATGGCTCTGAATGGCGTGGGCACGGCCTTCGGATTTCGATGTATCGAGGGTCATTCGGCAGTTCGGTCTGTGTCAAAGATTGACCCGATATAGGAGGAATGGGCTAACTTTACCACAAACCTTTCTGTGAGCGGCCACCCACGGCAATCGCCGGGCGCGGCGGTACGTGCTAGCATGGCCGCCGACAGAACGAACCTGAGCCGAATACAGGCGAAATGACATGACGCGAAAGCTTAAATTCTGGGGATGGGGCTACGAAGGCGACGGCCTGGATGCCGCCGAGCAAACCAAACTCTTCGATATTTTCGGGCGCACGCTGGGATTCGCCCTCGCCGAGCCGGTGGCCGTGCCGACGCTCGACGATCTCGAACTGGCGCCGCCGCGTCTCGACGCGCCCGCGTCTCTGGCGGGCATTTGCTCGACCGCGCCCTACGATCGCGCCCTTCATACCTATGGGCAGTCTTTCCCGGATTCGGCCCGGACCTTCGCTCGCGACTTCCGTGTGGCGCCCGACATCGTCGCATACCCGGAGACCGAAGAGGACGTCGCGCGCATCCTGGATTGGGCCGGAGGGCGCGACGCCGCAGTGATCCCCTACGGCGGCGGCACCAGTGTCGTCGGTGGGGTGGAGGCGACGGTCGGCAAGCAATATACCGGCGCCGTCTCGCTCGATCTCCGGAAGCTCGACAAGGTGCTGGAAATCGATCCGGTCTCGCGGGCCGCGCGCATCCAGGGGGGCGCGACGGGTCCCGGCCTCGAGGCCCAGCTCAAGCCTTCGGGCATGACCTTGCGGCATTTCCCGCAATCATTCGAACTCGCCACCCTCGGCGGCATGCTGGCGACGCGCTCGGGCGGACATTTCGCCACGCTCTACACCCATATCGACGACCTGACCGAGAGCATCCGCATGATCACGCCGTCGGGTCCGATGGAAAGTCTGAGATTGCCGGGCTCGGGCGCCGGCCCCAGCCCCGACCGCTTCATGCTGGGCGGCGAAGGCGCCTTCGGCGTCATCACCGAAGCCTGGATGCGCCTCCAGGGCCGGCCAACCTTCAAGGGCACGGCCAGCATTACCTTCCGCGATTTCTTCAAGGCCGCTCAAGCGGTTCGCGCCATCGCGCAGGCCGGGCTCTATCCGGCGAACGTCCGCATCGTCGACGGCGTCGAACTGATGGCGAACGGCGTCAACGACGGCTCCTATACCTTGCTCGTGGTCTCGTTCGAATCCGCCGACCACCCGGTCGACACCTGGATGGACCGCGCGCTCGAATGCTGCGCCGATCACGGCGGATCGTTCGAGCCCGATTGGCGGGGCAATCCGCAGGCCCATCTCGAAGGCCCGGCCGGGGCCTGGCGCACCGCCTTTATCCGGATGCCCTATAACCGGGAACTGCTGACCCCGCGGGGCATCATCAGCGATACCTTCGAGACTTCGACGACTTGGGACCGTTTCGAGGATTTCTACCACGCGATCAAAGAAGCGACGGCCAAGGCCATCGAACAGGTGACCGGCAAACCCGGCGCTGTCTCCTGCCGCTTCAGCCATGCCTATCCGGACGGCCCCGCCCCCTATTTCGGCTTCCATGCCGAGGGGCGGCCGGGCGACCTGCTCGCGCAGTGGCAGGATCTGAAGGACGCCGCCTCGGAAGCGGTAATCGCGGCAGGCGGCACCATCACCCATCATCATGCAGTGGGCCGCGACCATATGAAATGGTATCGCCGACAGCGCCCGGAGTTGTTCGGCGCGACCCTCGCCGCGGCCAAGAGAACCCTCGACCCGCGCGGAATCATGAATCCCGGCGTCGTCGTACCGTGAAGCGGCTCGCTTTCGACATCGGCGGAACCTTTACCGATTTCGTCTTCGAGGATGGCAAGGCCATCCATGTCCTGAAAGTGCCGACGACTCCGGACGACCCTGCGCGCGGCGTGCTGGAAGGCATCTCCCAGCTTGAAGCGACCGCTGGATTGGAAACTTCGGCGCTCGACGTCGTGCTGCACGCCACGACCGTCGCCACCAACGCCATCATCGAACGCAAGGGCGCCCGCACCGCACTCGTCACCACCGATGGGTTTCGCGATATCCTGATCATCGGCCGCCAGAAGCGCTACGAGACCTACGACCTCTATATGGACAAGCCGACGCCGCTGATCCAACGCCGGGACATCTACGAAGTGCCGGAACGGGTCGCCTTTGACGGCGAGACGGTGACGCCGCTCGACGAGGGATCACTCTCGCCGGTCATCGCCGCCCTCCGCGACGGCGGTTACGACACCGTCGCCGTCTCGCTTCTGCATTCCTACGCGGACCCCAGCCACGAACGGCGGATCCGCGACCTCATCCGGGAGGCCCTGCCGGAAATCGACATATCGATTTCATCCGACATTTCGCCGAAGTTCCGGGAATACGAGCGGACCAATACCACGGTTGCCAACAGCTATGTGAAGCCCATCGTCGCCCGCTATATCGGCCGTTTGCAGAAAGCGCTGGCGAGCAAAGGCTTCCGGAACGAACTCTTCATCATGCAATCGAGCGGCGGCCTGATCTCGCCGGACTTCGCCTGCGAATTTCCGATACGCATCGTCGAATCCGGCCCGGCAGCCGGCGTTCTGATGGCGCGCGACGCGGGTGCGGCGGAAGGATTCGATCACGTCATCGCCTTCGACATGGGAGGGACGACCGCCAAACTGGGCGCGGTCGATAACGGCGCGCCGGCAATCTCGCCGACCTTCGAGATCGACCCGATCCGCTACAAACGCGGCAGCGGCCTGCCGATCAACACGCCGGCAGTCGAGTTGCTGGAAATCGGCGCCGGCGGCGGCAGCATCGCGCGGGCCGAACTCGGCACCATCGTGGTTGGCCCGGAAAGCGCGGGTGCCGCGCCCGGTCCCGTTTGCTACGGAAACGGTGGCACCGAGCCCACGGTCACCGACGCGAATTTGATTCTGGGCTATCTCAACCCCGATTATTTCAACAATGGCGCGTTCGCGCTTGACCGAGACTCCGCCGCCGCCGCCATCGCGTCGCGCATCGGCAATCCGCTAGATTTGTCCACCGAAGACGCGGCCTGGGGCATCCATCTCGTGGCAACCCATAACATGGAGCACGCAATCCGCATCGTCTCGGTCGAGCGCGGTCGCGACCCGCGCCGTTACGCGATGATCGGCTTCGGCGGCGCCGGCCCCTTGCACGCGGCGAGACTGGCCCGAAAAATCGGCGTCCCGACCGTTATTGTTCCCCGCAATGCCGGCGTCGGCTCGGCCATCGGCCTGCTGGGCGCCGACGCCCGGCTCGATGCCTCGGTCACGCGCCTGCTGCGTTTGCGCGCGACCGACGGTGCCACGATCCGGGACCTTTACCAAACGCTCGAAACACGGGTTCGGGAAGACCTGTCGCGGCTCGCGGTTCCCGGCCGGCCTGTCTGGTCGCGTTTCGCCTATATGCGCTTCTCGGGACAGGGCTTCGAAATTCACGTGCCCCTGCCATCGGGCGAGATCGGCGACGACTATCCCTCTCGGGCCGAAGCCGCATTCCGCGCCGCCTATACAGAGCGTCACCGCTTCAGCGACGCCGACGCCGAGGTCGAAGCCGTCGACTGGTATCTCGTTGCCACCGTCGAGACTCCGAAACAAACGACCAGCGCCGCGGCGCTCGCCGCTCGGGCAGCCGGCGGCCAGCAGCGCGACGCCTATTTCCCGGATGCGGGCGGTTGGCTTCCAACCCGAATCGTCAGCAGAGGCGATCTCGTACCCGGAACGTCCCTGCCGGGTCCCGCCATCGTGGAAGACCCGGATTCGACCGTTGTAGTCCCGCCCGGCGACACAATTGAAGTGACTCCGCGCGGTCATCTTCTGATCCGCATCGAGACAAAGGAAACGCCATGAGCGACAAGGACGTGGACGCCATCACCTTGACCGTGATCTGGAACGGGATCATGTCCATCGCCGAGGAACTCGGAATCACGCTGCGCCATACCGCCTTCTCCGAAGGGGTCCGCGAAGGAGACGATTTCTCGACCGCCGTCTTCGACCGACAGGGCCGGATGATCGCGCAAGGCAATTTCAGCCCGGGACATCTCGGCTCGATGCCCTATGTCGTCCAGCACGTCCGTGACTATTTCCCCGAGGAGACCCTACGGCCCGGTGACTCCGTCGCCCTGAACGATTCCTTCATGGGCTCCGGGCATTTCCCGGACGTCTTTCAGGTGATGCCGGTCTTTCTCGACGGCGACCTGATCGGCTATGTCGCAAACTCGGCGCATCAGGTCGATGTCGGCGGCGCGGCACCCGGCTCGCAGAAAGTGCAGGGGGTCACGGAAGCCTATCAGGAAGGGCTCCGCATTCTGCCGGTCCGCTTGGTGAAGGACGGCGCCTTCGACGAAGAAATCATGCGGATCGTCCTCGGCAATGTGCGGATGCCGGACAAGGTGCGGGGAGATTTGGGCGCGCAGCACGGCGCAAATCTCACCGCCGCCGACCGCCTTTGCCAGTTGCACCGCGATCACGGCACCGAGCTGGTCGAGCGGGCGCACGACCTCATCCTCGACCGTACGGAAGCGCACATGCGCGCGGCTTTGGCGAAAGTCCCGGACGGCACCTACAGCTTCGAGGATTATATGGACGACTACGGCGCGGGCACCGATCCGATCAAAGTGGCGGTCGACATTTCGTTCGACAGCGGTTCCGTGACCCTGGATTTTTCGCGCAGCAGCGATCAGGTCCCTGCCGCGATCAATTCCTATATCAACTACACGCGGGCCTATGCGGTCTTCGGCATCAAGGTCTTCTGCGACGCGCATTTTCCGCAAAACGCCGGCGGCATGCGCCCGATCAACGTCGTCGCCCGGGAAGGCAGTTTTTTCAATCCAAAATTCCCGGCCCCGAGCGGCGGCCGCGCCATTCTGCAGATCCGGATATTCGACGCCATCAACGGTGCGATGGCGCAGGCCATGCCGGAGCGCGCGATGGGCGCCTTCTCCCACTGGAGCAATCCGAACATCGGCGGCATCGACGACCGCACCGGAAGACCCTTTGTCGCCTACGACGTCATCCTCGGCGGTTATGGCGGATTGAGCGACCGCGACGGCGTCGAAGGCATGAGCCCGGTGATGAATTGCTCCAACATCCCGATTGAAGTCCAGGAGACGCACAATCCAATCCGCGTTCAACGCTTCGAGTTCATTCCCGATTCAGGCGGTGCCGGCCGGCATCGCGGGGGCTGCGGCGTGCGCAAGGATATCGAACTGCTGAACGAATCCGCCACGCTCAGCTTGTTGGGCGACCGCCACGCCTATCAGCCTTACGGCCTGTTCGGCGGTCGGTCGGGCCAAAAAGCCGAGACCGTCCTGAATCCCCATCGGAATGCGGAGCCTTTGGGGTCGAAGGAGATCCGCGAGATCGCGAAAGGAGACG
The DNA here is from genome assembly GCA_038131165.1 of Rickettsiales bacterium. GTDB lineage: Bacteria > Pseudomonadota > Alphaproteobacteria > UBA8366 > UBA8366 > UBA6544. The sequence continues at coordinate 67,585 of JAYPOZ010000012.1, forward strand.
TCGTCAGCATCCGCCTGTCCGGCGCCGGAGGCTACGGCGACCCCGGAAAGAGGCGCATCGCCGATATCGAATCGGATATCGCCGATGGCTACGTGACGCGCGACGCCGCCGCGCGAGATTATGATAGGACTTAGTTAACGATTTTTAAGTATAAGTGTCGCCCATGACTTCATGGATAGTAATAGACCGGCGCATAGGCGCAGCACCGAATACGAAGGGCTGGAAAGCGACAGGCCACCGTCACCTCGCGACGACCGATCTATGACCCGAAACAACCAGTCCGATACGGATGCGTCCCGCGAGCGATTGGAGAGCTTTGCCTCGGCCGTCGACGGATGGTTTTGGGAAACCGATGCCGGCCATAAATTCATCTATATGTCGGACAGCGTCGAGACCATCACCGGTGTTCGCCCCGAATGGCATTACGGCAAATCCCGCCGGGAAATCGGCGTCCCCCATATGGTGGATCTGGAAGCATGGCATGCCCATCTGGATTCGCTCGACCGGCACGAGCCGTTCGATTCCTTCGTGTTCGCCCGGCGGGCGCCCGACGGTGTCAAATGGATGCAGACCACGGGCAGACCCGTGTTCGATGCCGCTGGCAACTTCAAGGGTTACCGGGGCGTCGCATCGGACATTACGGCGCGGATTGAAGCGGAACATCGCACCGAAACATTGGCCAATGCCGTCGAGCAACTTTCCGAAATGTTCGTTCTTTGGGGACCAGACGACCGCCTCATTCTCTGCAACAAGCGCTTTCGCGAGATCAACGCGCGCACCATCGAGACCACCGAACCCGGCACTCTGTTCGAGACCCATATCCGGGCCGGTCTTGCGCAAGGCTTGTATCCGGATGCGCGTGGCCGCGAAGAAGATTGGCTGGCGGAACGCATCGGGTGGCATCGCGATCCCAAAGGTACGTTCGAAATGGAACGGCAAGACGGACGATGGCTTCTGATCAACGAGCAAAGGCTTCCAAACGGATCGACACTGACCATCTCGAGCGACATCACGGAAATGAAACGCTCGCAGGCCGCCGCCGCCGAACAGACCAATATCATCGAGACATCGCTCCGCGCGATGCCGGACGGCATGGTGGTCCTCGATAAGAACCTCGAATTCATCAGTTGGAACGACCGGCTGTTCGAGATATTGGAGCTGGACCGAGCGCCGATCGTCGAGGCCGACAGCCCCGCCAAGGCTTACCGGCATATGATGGCCGCACGGGGCGAGTACGGCCCTGGGAATCCGGAAGAACGGGTCGCCGAACACGAAGCAATGATCCGCAATTCCGGCCCCGCTGTCTGGGAACAGCAATTGTCGACGGGACGCTGGGTCGAGATCAGAAGCTATCCCATACCGTCCGGCGGCTACATCGCCATCTTCCGGGATTTCACGGGGCAGCGCGCCGTCGCGCGGATGAAGGACGAATTCATTTCGACCGTCAGTCACGAGCTCCGAACGCCGCTTACCTCGGTTCTCGGCTCCCTTGGTTTGTTGGCGAATGGCGCCGTCGAAGGCATCCCTCCCAAGGGTACGGAGTTGCTCAAGATCGCGCACAATAACGGTGCCCGGTTGTTGGACCTCATCAACGACCTCCTCGATCTCGAACGACTGGCATCCGGTCAAATGGAGTATCGGATGGAAGACGTATCGGTCTCGGTGCTTCTGGAAGAGGCGGTTGCCGCGCACCAAGGCTATGCGGATCAGTATGGCGTGACGCTCAAAATCAGCTCGACCTGCGATCGCGAAGCCGTTCTAGGAGACAGGGCTCGCCTGCTGCAAGTCATGGCCAACCTCCTCTCGAACGCGACGAAGTACTCCGATCCGGGCGGCGAAGTCGAGATTACTGCGGCACCGAACGGGGACACGGTTCGGATATCGGTCATCGATCATGGCCCGGGCATCCCGGAAGAGTATCATCCGCGTCTTTTCGACAAATTCACGCAGGCCGACGCCTCCGACACACGGCGCAAGGGCGGCACCGGACTGGGCCTGTCCATCTGCAAGGCCATTGTCGAGCATCACGGGGGCGAAATCGGTTTCGAGACCAAGCCGGGCGAGGGCACAACCTTCAACGTCGACCTATCGCTTCGCCGTTAGATAGTCCCGATACCCACCGCCGGGTTCGCGGAAGCCGGGAATGCGACGGTCACCCGCGTGCCTTTTCCCGGCTCGCTTTCGATGCTCAGCGTTCCGCCATGGGCTTCAACCAAAGATTTGACGAGGTATAAGCCCAACCCGGTGCCCTCGTGGGCTTGAATATGACTTTCCCGCACCTGCTCGAAGGGTTTGGTTA
>JAYPOZ010000013.1:0-69120 GCA_038131165.1 Rickettsiales bacterium
CGCGATCGATGGCGGAAATGGCCATGGCCGAAGGGTTCGATTTTATCGCCAATCCTGCATCCGCGTTCAACGCGGAGCCGTTTTAATAAGTGCGCTTATGGCTTGAATTTTGAGGCGGCGAATTCTTCGAGCGCATGCCGCACACGGTTGACGACTTCTGCCCAGTCCCGGGGGGATTCCTGCCGGAAAAGCCGCACGCTGTCGTACCACGGCGTATCGTCGCGCCCATAGAGCCATCGCCAGTCGGGCGAGAAGGGGATGAGGGCCCATGCGGGCACCCCGACGGCGCCCGCAAGATGGACGACCGAAGTATCGACGGAGATCAACAGGTCGAGTTGCCGCAGGATGGCGGCGGTGTCGGCGAAGTCGCGCATCCGCTCGCCGATATTTATGACCAGGGCATCCGCCCCCAACGCCTTGGGCTGATCCGCCCCATCGCCTTTCTGCAGACCGACGAACCGCACCTGCGGCATTTCCAGGAGCGGAAGCAGGCTCTCCAGCGAAATCGATCGGTTCCGGTTGTTCTTGTGCGTTGGCTTGCCTGCCCATACCAGACCGATGCGCGGACCGTCGCTGGGGATTTGAAGGGTCGGGCCGTCGGCGGGCGGCGTGAAGTAGGGACCCGTCGACGGGATTGTCTCCAATGTCGTTTTGAAGACTCGCGCGAGACTGAGCAAGGCGATCTGATAATCCGCCGCCGGGGCCCGCTCTCCCTGGGCGATCAACTCAACGCCCTGCGAGATCGGGCTATTGCGCACCAGCCGCTCTAGGGGTGCCGGGCATTCGTACAGAACCCGGCCGCCAAGAGCCACGGCCATCGGCAGGTATCGGAGGAACTGAATGGCGTCCCCGAACCCTTGTTCGGTGTGAACCAGCAGCGTCTTACCGCCAAAGGGCTGGCCGCCCCACGCCTCTATCTCCGTATAGCGGGGCGGACTTTCGGGCAATTGCCAGCGCCACTCGTATTCCCGAAAACCGCGTTCAAGATCCCCGGACACAAGATAAGTAAGCGCCCGGTCCCAAAACATCTCCGAAGACTTGAATCCCAGCGACTCGGCTTTCGCAAATCCCGCCATCGCCGTATCCAACTCTCCCAGATCGCGTCGCACCAGGGCCAGATTGTACTGGACGCGGCCGGCCGAAGGGTCCAGTTGCAGCGATTTTTCATGGCATGCGGCAGCGTCTTCGTAGGAACCCAAGGCGCGCAGCGCATTGCCGAGATTTGACCACGCGCCCGCGTCTTCCGGGCTAAGGGCCGTGCCCCGACGCAACGCGCTCGCGGCCGCCGCGAAGCGATCCGTCGCCCGCAACGCGACGCCGAGATTGTTCCACGCCGGCCCATAGCCCGGATATTGGGACACGAGATGGCGGTAGAGTTCGATTGCCCGGTCGAGGCGGCCGGCCTGATGCTGCTCGATCGCCTTCGCAAACAGCTCGCTTAAGGTCGACGGCGCTTGCGACGCCTGCGGCGCAGCGATTTTCAATTCGCCCGCCATCGGCGTTTGCCTCGATCAGGCGGCTTTTTTCTGCAGATGGCGCTCGACCAATGCTTCCGCGATCTGCACCGTGTTCAACGCGGCACCCTTGCGGAGATTGTCGGAAACCACCCACATCGCAAGACCGTTCAGCACGGTTGGGTCCCGGCGGATCCGACTGACATAGACGTCGTCTTCGGTCGCGCTTTCCTCGGGCGTCACATAGCCGCCGTCCACCCGATGATCGATGACGGTAACACCCGGCGCGGCCGACAAAGCCGCGCGCGCCGCGTCCTCGTCGATCGGATTCTCGAACTCGACGTGGACGGCTTCGCCGTGGCCGACGAACACCGGAACGCGCACACAGGTTGCAATCACATCGATGGCAGGATCGAGAATCTTCTTCGTCTCGACCACCATCTTCCATTCTTCCTTGGTGGCGCCGTCATCCATGAACTTGTCGATATGCGGAATGACGTTAAACGAGATCCGCTTGGTGAACAGCTCCGGCTCTATCGGATCGTTTACATAGACCTGACGGGTCTGATTGAAGAGCTCGTCCATCGCCGCCCGTCCGGCGCCCGAGACCGATTGGTACGTGCTGACAACGACCCGACGGATTTTCGCCATATCGTGCAACGGCTTCAACGCGACCACCATTTGGATGGTCGAGCAATTGGGATTGGCGATGATGTTGCGCTGGGCGTAGCCATCGAGGGCCTGCGGATTGACCTCGGGCACGACCAGCGGCACATCCGGGTCCATACGGAAATGCGACGTGTTGTCGATGACGACACATCCGGCAGCCGCGGCCCGCGGCGCGTGTACTGCCGACACGGCGCCACCTGGCGAGAACAGGCCGATGTCGGTGCCTTTGAAGTCGAAACTGTCGAGTACCTGGACTTTAAGGACTTTGTCCTCCCCATATGAAACTTCGCGCCCGACCGAAGCCTGCGACGCCAGCGGGATAATCTCGTCGGCGGGAAAGTTCCGGTCCGACAGGATGTTCAGGATTTCGCGGCCCACGTTTCCCGTGGCGCCGGCGACGGCAATTCTATAACCCATGGATCGATACTCGTTTCTATTCAAGTCGTTGACTTATGGTTCTTAAAGTCGGATTGCAAGCAGTATTCGAAATCCGGACGACACGCGGCGACCGGGCAAGGCCGATGCCGGGGCGTCTAAGTGCGGCTCACCCCCGGTGCGGGAGCGGCCATACGCATGTCAGGAAAGTGCGTCTAGCCGCCAGAGCCGGTGGTCGGTTTAGGCGTCATCGGAGTCTGGCCGCCGGTCGCGTCGACCAATTGTTGCGACGTGGTCGCCGTATGCCCGTCTTCGCAATCGCCCATCGCGACCGCAGAGGTCGACAATGACAGCACTGCCGCAAAAGCAAGCAGGGAAGCGTGAATCTTCGCCATATCGCTATCCTCCAAAACGCAGAACCCGGATATTAGTCGCATTCCGGGTGGACCGGCAATGTCTTTTTACTTAGCCGGAAAGCCCGTCGAGTTCCCGCAACAAGGCGTCGCCCATGGCACCCGTCGAAACGGACGTATTTCCGTCGCCCATGATATCCGCCGTTCTGATACCGCTGCGCAACACGTTCGCTACCGCTTGGTCGACCAAATCCGCTTCCTCGCCGAGGCCGAACGAGTAGCGCAACATCATCGAATAGCTGAGCAGACATGCCAGTGGGTTTGCCTTGCCTTGGCCGGCGATATCGGGCGCGCTGCCATGCACCGGCTCGTAAAGGGCGCGGCGGCGGCCGGTCTCGTCCGGGGACCCCAAAGATGCCGACGGCAACATGCCGAGCGAGCCGGTCAACATCGCCGCGCAATCCGACAGGATGTCGCCGAAGAGATTGTCGGTCACGATGACGTCGAACTGTTTCGGATTCCGCACCAGCTGCATGGCACAGTTGTCAGCGTACATATGCTCGAGTTCGACATCGGCATATGATTTCTTGTGCAGCTCGGTGACGATTTCGCGCCAGAAAACGCCCGTCTCCATCACATTGGCCTTTTCGACCGAATGCACTTTGTGGTTACGCTCGCGCGCCAGCTCGAAGCCGACCGCGGCGACTCGCCGAATTTCATCCTCGGTATAGGTCTGCGTGTCGAAGGCGCGGCGCTTACCGTTCGCCATCGTCTCGACGCCACGCGGCTCGCCGAAATAGACGCCGGAAGTCAGCTCGCGGACGATCAGAATGTCGAGGCCCCGGACGACGTCTTCCTTCAGCGACGACGCGTCGAGCAAGCCTTCGAATGTCATCGCGGGGCGGAGATTGGCGTACAAGTCCATCTCCTTGCGCAACCGCAGAAGACCGGCCTCGGGCCGCTTATCCCGGGGCGCGTCGTCATATTGCGGCCCGCCGACGGAGCCGAAGAGCACCGCATCCGCATCCATGGCATCCGCCAGGGTTTCATCGGTCAGTGGCGTGCCATGCTTATCGTAGGACGCACCCCCGACAAGGCCTTCCTTCACGTCAAAGCCGACGGCGCGTTTTTCGCCAAACCAATCGACGACGCGGACGACCTGTTCCATGACTTCCGGGCCGATGCCGTCACCCGGCAGAACCAAGAGTTTCTTATTTGCGGGCATGCGAATGCTCTCCCCCACTGATATTCGTTTAGTCCTATGTGAGACCGGCCGAAGTCGGCCTAACTGCCGGTACCGCGTTCCACCCAGCCCAACTCGCCTTTCCGCTTGCTCTCGAAGGCAGAGATCGCGTCGTCCTTCTGCAGCGTAAGACCGATATCGTCGAGGCCGTTGAGCAGGCAATAACGGCGGAACTCGTCGAACTGGAATTTAATCACGGCACCGTTCGGCCGGCGAATTTCCTGCGCTTCGAGATCGACGGTCAACTCGGGATTCTCCGCATCCTTTGCATCCGCCATCAGGGCGTCGAGTTCCTCGCGATTGACCCGAATCGGCACCAGCCCGTTTTTCATGCTGTTGTTATGAAAGATATCGCCGAAGCTGGTGGATATCACGCAACAGATGCCAAAATCGGTGAGCGCCCAGGGCGCATGCTCGCGCGAAGAACCGCAGCCGAAATTATCACCCGCGACAATGATCTTGGCGTTGCGATACGGCTCCTTGTTGAGGATGAAGTCTGGATTCTCGGTGCCGTCGACATCGTACCGCGCTTCTTCGAACGCGAACTTGCCGAGGCCCGTACGCTTGATGGTGCGCAGGTGAAGCTTCGGAATGATCTGATCCGTATCGATATTGATTCGTTCCATCGGCGCCGCGACACCGGTGAGTTTGGTAAATTTTTGCATCGTGTGATCCTTCCCTAACCGCGCCGACGATTTCTCAGCGCCCAGATGATCGCCGGGTCGGGGCCATACTCGTTGGGCCGCTCGTCGCTGCGCGACGACGGCCGACGGCGCCCGGCGGAAGCCAGGCCTTCATCCACGAACCATCCGCCCTGGCGCAGGTCGCGTCCAAACAGATGGTCTACGCCGGTTAATTTTGCCGTTCCGTTTCCGGCTGGACTGCGTTTTCCCATCACGTCAACTCGCGGACATCGGTAAGCTTGCCCGTGATCGCCGCCGCGGCAGCCATCGCCGGACTCACCAAATGCGTGCGTCCGCCGCGGCCTTGCCGGCCTTCGAAATTTCGATTCGACGTCGCGGCGCACCGCTCGCCCGGCTGCAGCCGGTCCACATTCATCGCAAGGCACATCGAACAGCCCGGCTCGCGCCAGTCGAAGCCCGCATCGATCAGAATTTGCGCCAGTCCTTCTTGCTCGGCCTGCTGCTTCACGAGGCCGGAGCCCGGCACGATCAAAGTGCGGACACCTTCCTTGACCTTGCGCCCCTTGGCCACTTCCGCCACGGCACGGATGTCCTCGATCCGACCATTCGTGCAGGCGCCGACAAAAACCGTATCGATCTCGATGTCGGTCATCTTCGTGCCGGGTTGCAGGCCCATATACTCCAGTGCCCGCTTGATCGAGGCCGCCTTGTCCGCATCGCGCGCATCTTTCGGATCCGGCACGACGCCGGTGATCGGCACCACGTCTTCCGGACTCGTGCCCCAGGTCACCTGCGGGTCGATATCGCCGACATCCAGGATGACTTCCGTATCGTAGGTCGCGCCCGGATCGGACGGCAGCGTCTTCCAATAGGCGACCGCCGCATCCCAATCCGCACCGGTGGGCGCATAGGGACGGCCTTTCAGATACGCGAACGTTTTCTCGTCGGGCGCAATCAGGCCCGCCCGCGCGCCCGCCTCGATGCTCATGTTCGAGACCGTCATGCGGCCCTCCATCGAGAGCGCGGTGATCGCCGGTCCGGTGTACTCGATCACATGGCCGGTGCCGCCGCCGGTACCGATTTTGCCGATCAGCGCCAAGATCAGGTCCTTAGCCGTACAGGCGGCAGGCAACTCGCCGTTCACGGTCACCCGCATGTTCTTGACCGGTGCCTGCATCAAGGTTTGGCTCGCCATGACATGCTCGACTTCCGACGTGCCGATGCCGAAGGCCAAACACCCGAGCGCACCGTGGGTGGCCGTATGGCTATCTCCGCAGACCAAGGTCACGCCGGGCAGGGTGAAGCCCTGTTCCGGGCCGATGATGTGCACGATGCCGTTGCGCGGATCGTCTACTTCATACAGTTCGACCCCGAACTCCGCGCAGTTGCGGCGCAGAGTGTCGATCTGAAGCTGCGAGTCTTCCGGGATATCCTCGTCGCGATCGGTTGCGATATTATGGTCGATTACCGCAAGCGTCAGTTCCGGCCGCCGGACTTTACGGCCCGCCAGCTTCAACCCTTCGAACGGTTGCGGACTGGTCACCTCATGGATGATGTGCCGGTCGATATAGAGCAGGCAGGTGCCATCCTCTTGCTGGTCGACCAGATGCGATTCCCAAATCTTGTCGAGGAGTGTGCGGGGCTTCGCCATGTTCCGTCCTTATCGAATTGTCAGACTCAGAATGTTCTATCGGCCGGCCTGGAGGTCAATCCTCGCTTGCCGGCGCTTCGGGCGCAGGCACCGTTTGCGCGGCGCCGGTCATCGGTACCTCGACATCCCGGCGCGTCGCCTTCTCGGCGATCCGGGCGCTCTTGCCGCGACGGCCGCGAAGATAATAAAGCTTGGCGCGCCGCACGTCGCCGCGACGGACCACATCGATCGATTCGATGCGCGGGCTATAGAGCGGAAATACCCGCTCGACGCCTTCGCCATAACTGATCTTGCGCACGGTGAAGGCGCTGTTCACGCCGGCATTGCGACGGCCGATGCAAACGCCTTCGAAAGCCTGGACGCGCTCTCGCGTGCCCTCGACGACCTTTACGTTCACACGCAAGGTATCTCCCGGTCCGAATTCCGGCACGGGCCGCACGGCCGTCAGCTTTTCGATCTGTTCGGCTTCCAGTTGTTCGATGATATTCATGACGAAATCCTCGCGTCGTTAAGTCCGGCGACATACCGGGACCAAAGGTCTACACGTCGTTCGCGTGTGACCTGCTGGGCCTGGCATAGACGCCAATGTTGAATCCGTTGATGGTGCCCGCTGAGCAATACCTCGGGCACCGTTCTGTCCCGCCACTCTGCGGGGCGCGTATATTGGGGATACTCCAGCAGCCCCGTTTGAAAACTTTCTTCCGACAGCGATTCCGGCGCGCCGAGCACGCCCGGTAAAAGCCGGACGCAGGCATCGATCAAAGCCATCGCCGCCGCCTCGCCGCCCGAAATGACGAAATCGCCGAGACTGACTTCCTGCATGCCACGCGCTTCAATCACCCGCTCGTCGAGCCCTTCGTAGCGTCCGCACACGAGAACGACACCGTCGCCCGACGCCCATTCCTCGGCCAGCGACTGGTCGAAGCGACGGCCCCGCGGCGACAGGTAAATCTCGGGCCGGCCGCGGCTTTCGGCGGCGTCCAACGCCGCATCGACGATATCCGCCCGCATCACCATGCCCGGGCCGCCGCCAAAGGGCGTATCGTCGACGGAACGGTGACGGTCCTTCGCCTGCGCGCGGATATCCTGCGCCTCAAGCGCCCATTTGCCCTCCGACAATGCGGTGCCCGGCAAGGAATGCCCCAGCAGACCGGGGAACATTTCCGGAAACAGGGTCAATACGGTGGCCGTCCAAACGGTCATACCGCATCCTCCCCGGCTTCGGCGCTCTCCGGCTGGCTCGGTTCGGGGTCGCCGTACATTTCCGGCGGGTCGACGACAATTCGGCCCGCATCGAGGTCGATCTCGGGGACCGTTACCTTGGTGAAGGGCAACAAAATATCGCCGCTTCCCGCGACCGCTATTTCGATCATGTCGCCGGCGCCGAAATCGTGCAGCGCCTTTACTCGGCCGTAGGGCTCACCCGTTGGCAGGACGGCCTGAAGCCCCAGCAGGTCGGCATAATAGAACTCGTCCTCGTCCTCGGGCTCGGGCAGAATGTCCCGATCGACGTACAGTTCCACGCCCCGTAGGGCTTCCGCCGCCTCGCGGCTCGAAATGCCCTTGATGCGCGCGAGCAGGACGCCTTTTGCGTGACCGACGATCTCCAATCGGAAACGCCGTTCGCCGGCTGCATCCGACAAAGGCCCATAGGCGGCGATATCGTCCGGCGCCGCGGTGAAGCTCTTCACCCGGACCTGGCCGCGCACCCCATGCGGGGCGGTAATGACCCCAACACATAGTTTGCGGTCGGACATATCGATCGCCTCGTTGCGCACGTCTTTCCCGCCTAGCTCTCTTCTTTGGTCTCTTCGGCGGCAGCTTCCGCCTCAGGCGCGGCAGCCTCTTCGGCCGGCGCTTCCTCGGCGGGGGCTTCTTCCGCCGGTGCCGCGGCCGCCTCGGCTGCCGCAGCGGCCTTTTCTTCGGCTTCCTTTATCCGCTGCAATGCCTTGGCGCGCGGCTTGCTTTTCTTGGGCTGCTCGCGATAGGTCGGCATCGCGATGATCTCGGCACCGCCGAGAAAGCGAGCGACACGATCCGACGGCAGCGCGCCGACGGAGAGCCAATGCTGAATCCGCTCGGTCTTCAACTCGATGCGTTCCGGATGTTCCTTCGGGAGCATCGGGTTGTAGGTGCCGACCCGTTCGATGAAGCGCCCGTCCCGGGGCATGCGGGAATCGGCGACCACAATGCGATAGAAAGGACGCTTCTTGGCTCCCCCGCGCGCTAGTCTGATCTTCAATGACATGGTGTCGTTTCTCCAACTTGGTTAAAGCGGTCTTCGAAGAAGGTGGGGCTCAACCGAATCCCGGCGGCATTCCGGGAAGTCCATGGCGCATCAGCCCCTTGTTCCCCATCTTGCCGACCTTCTTCATCATCTTGTTCATCGTCTGAAACTGTTTGAGCAGCTTATTGACTTCCTGCACCGAGGTGCCTGACCCGGCCGCGATACGCCGCTTCCGCGACGCCTGAATGACTTTCGGACGCTGGCGCTCGTCGCCGGTCATCGAGAAAATAATCGCGCGCTGACGGCGGATCATTCCCTCGTCGATCTTGGCTTCCGCCATCTGCTTCTGCGCCTTGGCGACACCCGGCAGCATGCCCATCAGCCCGCCGAGACCACCCATCTTCTGCAGTTGGTCAAGCTGATCGGCGAGATCGTTGAGATCCATCTCGCCCTTTTGCAGCTTCTTCGCCAGCTTTTCGGCTTTCTCGGTCTCGACCGCCTCCGAGACCTTTTCGACCAGGCTGACGACATCGCCCATGCCGAGGATACGGTTCGCTATCCGGTCGGGATGGAATTCCTCAAGGGCGTCGAGCTTCTCTCCGACACCGATCAGTTTGATCGGGCAGCCGGTCACGGCCCGCATGGAGAGCGCCGCGCCGCCTCTTGCGTCGCCGTCGACACGGGTCAGGACGATGCCCGTGAGACCCACGCGCTCGTTGAAGCTCTCCGCGACCGTGACCGCATCCTGGCCGGTCATCGCGTCGGCGACCAACAAGACTTCGTGCGGCTCGCTGACACTGCGAACCGCAGCGACCTCGTCCATCAGCATTTCGTCGACATGCAGCCGACCCGCCGTATCCAGAATGACAACGTCATAGCCGCCAAGCCGACCCGCCTGCATGGCGCGTTTGGCAATATCCACCGGCTGTTGGCCATCGACGATCGGCAGCGTCGCGACATCCACCTGCTCGCCGAGAACCGCGAGTTGTTGCTGCGCCGCCGGGCGATAGACGTCGAGCGACGCCATGAGGACTTTCTGGCGATCGCGGGTCTTCAGTCGCGCCCCGAGCTTCGCCGCCGTCGTCGTTTTACCGGAACCCTGCAGGCCGACAAGAAGAATGGGCACCGGCGGGGTAGCAGCCAGGCTGATTGCGGAATCGCTATCGTCGCCGAGCATCGCCACAAGCTCGTCATGGACGATCTTGACCACCATTTGCCCCGGCGTCACCGACCGCAGGACCTCGCGGCCAAGTGCCGCCGGTTTTACCTTGCCGATGAAGTCCCGTACCACCGGAAGGGCGACATCCGCCTCAAGCAGCGCCACGCGAATTTCGCGCATCGCCTCATCGACGTCCTGCTCTTTCAGGACGCCACGGCGGGTGAGGCTATCGAAAATGCCTCCTAGACGGTCGCTTAATGCGTCGAACATACCCGGGTCGTAACCTCAAAACAAAAACGCGCCAGTGCGCGAACACTCGCGGACTGACGGAGCCCCTCGGGGCCGATAGATACACTACCTTTGAAAACCGAAGGGCTTTTACGCCCGTGCCGCCGCTAAGTCAAGCAATGGACAGGCAGGGGAATGCAACCCAGGAGCCCTTAACGAGCGAGCATCAATCACCTAAGTTGCTTGTCAGTTCCGACGCGCCGCATATGATACAAACATGAGTAGTGTAAAGGTGTCTTTACGCTACCTATAACATGGGTGGAGCAGATGGCGCGGAATGTGACGCGAAAACCGGATCCGATCGATTATCATGTGGGTCAGTCGATCCGGACACGCCGAAGGGAATTGGGACTCAGTCAAACGGCGTTAGGCGATGAGATCGGGGTCAGCTTTAAACAGGTTCAAAAATACGAAAGTGGCGCAAACCGGATCGGCGCGGGCAGACTTTATGAGATATCGGTGGCGTTGAAAACAGATGTTGAAACTTTCTTCGCTCTCGCGCCGGCGACCACATTGCCGAGTTCGGCCAGCTCGATTGTCGACGACATTACATCGATCGGCATCGACCAGGAGTGTGAAAAGCTCATCGAGGCGTACTACGCGATTCCCGACCGACAACTCCGCCAGAATTTTCTGAGCCTGCTGCGCACGATTTCGGACGACGACTAGGGGTCTGCCTGCCGCAAACCAGTGGACAGCGTCACCTCCATCGCCCTATAAGGCGTCCAGGATACCGGAAACCCAGGCAGCCACAGCGCCCTGTCGCTAAGCGGAAGAAATGTCGGCGATACCATTTACTAAAATGCACGGTGCGGGAAACGATTTCGTCGTCATCGACCTGCGAACCACGCCGCTCGACTTGACGGATGAGAAGTTGGCGGCGATCGCCGACCGTCACAAGGGCGTCGGATGCGATCAGGTCGTCTTAATCGAATCGGCACGGAATAGCGCCGATATCCGCTTACGTTTTTACAATGCAGACGGAAGCGAAGCCGGCGCCTGCGGCAACGGGGCGCGCTGTGCCGCTTCGAAAGTCATGCAAGACGAAGCGCGGCAAACACTCTCGATCGAGACGGCCACCACCCTCTTACAGGCCGATAAAGGCAATACCGGCGCCGTTACCGTCAATATGGGTCCGGCGCGGCTAGAATGGACCGGCATCCCGCTCGCGCGCGACGTGGATACGCTCCATCTGCCGATCGCCATCGGCCCGGTAGCGGACCCCGCCGCGGTCGGCATGGGGAATCCCCACTGTGTCTTCTTCGTAGAAGATGCGGAGGCAATCGATGTCGACAGCATCGGGCCAATCATCGAGCGGCATGAGTTGTTTCCGGAGCGCACGAATGTCGAGTTCGCCTCGTCGTTGCCCGATGGGCGACTGCGCATGCGGGTTTGGGAACGCGGCGTCGGCATAACCCTTGCCTGCGGCAGCGGCGTCTGCGCTGTCGCGGTGGCCGCCGTGCGCCGCGGCCTACTCTCCGGGCGAACCGCGGAGATCGTGGCCGATGGCGGCACGCTTGCCGCGACTTGGCAGGAAGACGGCACCGTGATGCTGACCGGACCCGTGGCGACAAGTTTCCGCGGCACGTTCGATGACTAGCAAAGACACGATGAAACGCGTGCCCGACATCATTACCTTCGGCTGCCGCCTCAACACCTACGAATCCGAGGTCATACGCGGTCATGCGGCGTTGGCCGGCGCCACGGACATGGTGATCGTCAACACCTGCGCCGTCACCCGCGAGGCGGAAAGACAGGCCCGCCAAGCCATTCGGCGCGCGCGTCGAGAGCGCCCAGAAGCGCAGATAATCGTCACCGGCTGCGCGGCGCAGATCGATCCCGCTACCTATGCCGATATGCCCGAAGTCGACCGAGTGATCGGCAACAGCGAGAAACTCGAGCCGTCCAGCTACACATCGGACGCGCCGATCCTGGTGAACGACATCATGTCGGTGCGGGAGACGGCCAACCATCTAATCCAAGGGTTCGAAGAACGCGCCCGGGCCTTTGTCCAGGTCCAGCAAGGCTGCGATCATCGCTGCACGTTTTGCATCATACCGTTTGGCCGCGGCAACAGCCGCTCCGTTCCGATTGGGCAGATCGCGACCCAAGTCCGGGCCCTGGTGGCCAACGGCTATGCGGAAATCGTCCTCAGCGGCGTCGATATCTCTTCCTATGGCGGAGATTTACCCGGACAGCCGAGTCTCGGCCAGATGGTCCGCCGCCTGCTGGCCCAAGTCCCGGAATTACGGCGTCTGCGGATCTCGTCGATCGACTGCATCGAAGTCGATCCGGAGCTCAAGCGGCTGTTCGCCGAGGAAGAGCGGCTGATGCCGCATCTTCATCTTTCGCTGCAGTCCGGCGACGACATGATCCTGAAGCGGATGAAGCGGCGGCATTCAAGATCGGAGGCCATCGCGCTGTGCGACGAGCTGCGCCGGCTGCGTCCCGATATCGTTTTCGGCGCCGATATCATCGCCGGCTTTCCGACGGAAACCGACGCCATGTTCCAGAATACGCTCGCATTGATCGAAGACTGCGGCCTGACCTGGCTGCACGTATTTCCTTATTCGGAACGCGCGGGCACGCCGGCGGCGCGCATGCCACAGATCGCCGCAGCCGAACGGAAATCCAGGGCCGCCCGCCTGCGCGCGGCCGGCGAGGCCGCCAAGCAAGCTTATCTGAACAGCCGTGTCGGGACGATCGAAGAAATCCTCGTCGAGACACCGGAGACGGGTCGCACCGCGCATTTCGCACCCGTGAGCCTGGAAGTGCCCAACCGGCCCGGCGCAATCTTCGCGGCGCAGGTCGACCGGGTCGAGAAAGGCGCGCTCTGCGCAACCGCTGCCAAGCGAGACGCGGCATGAGCAGCGGCGGATGGCTCAGTCGGCTCAAAGCGGGGCTCGCCAAATCTTCTTCGCGGCTGGTCGACGGCATTGCTGGCGTCTTCACGCGCCGCCGTCTCGATGACGCGGCTGTTCAGGAACTCGAAGACGTGCTGATCTCCGCCGACCTCGGTCCTGCCACCGCGGCGCGCCTGGCCGGCGGTCTGGCCGCCCGGCGAATCGACCGCGAAGTCGACGCCGAAGAGATCCGGGCGCTGCTCGCCGACGATATTGCGGATATTCTGGCGCCCGTTGCCGTCGAGCCCATGATCGCCTCCGAGCATAAACCCCATGTGGTGATGGTGGTCGGGGTCAACGGAACCGGAAAGACGACAACCATCGGTAAATTGGCAAAGCGCTTTGTGGATGAGGGGCACTCGGTGGTTCTTGCCGCGGGTGACACGTTTCGCGCCGCGGCAATCGAGCAGCTTGGCGTTTGGGGCGAGCGCACGGGATGTCCGGTGATCTCCAGCAAGATCGGCAGCGATGCATCGGGCCTGGTATACGAGGCGGTGGAGAAAGCCCGCAGCATCGGCGCGGACATGCTGTTGATCGATACGGCCGGCCGACTGCACAACAAGACGGACCTGATGGCAGAGCTTGAGAAAATACAGCGGGTCATCCGGAAACTCGATCCAAGCGCACCGCACGAAGTGCTCTTGGTACTCGACGCGACCACGGGCCAGAACGCCATCGCCCAGGTCGAGACGTTTGGAGAAATGGTATCCATCACCGGATTGGTGGTCACAAAGCTCGACGGGACGGCCAAAGGAGGCGTTCTGGTCGCGCTGGCCGACCGGTTCGGCCTGCCGGTCCGTGCCATCGGCGTCGGCGAGGGCATTGACGATCTTCGCCCCTTCTCGGCCCGAGAATACGCCCGCAACCTGATGGGGCTGGAGCCGGAAAATCCGGCGCCTTAAGCGGCTTTTGCAGAATCGCCGGAATATTTCTTCTTCGCGGCTTCGAGACTCTTCAACAGCTCCTTGCCGACAGGGCCGCCATCGCCTTTGACGTTCCCGTTTATCACGGCGGTAATGCCGTCGATGTGGGTCTTGACGAACTCCAATAGATTCTCGGTTACCCGGGCGCTGGCACCGGAACAATTGTAGAGGGATTTTCCGAATTCGGATATCAGGGGGTAACCAAAAACGCCGCCCTGGCCCCGCAACTCGTGAGCTAGAAGATTCAATTTTTCCATCGCAATCTTCATTTGCTCTTCGGCCTTGCCGAAACTGTTTTGCGCTTCCTCATGCGCATTCACCAAATCGGTGATCGTCTCCTTCACCCAGTCGGTATAATCATCCGCCATTTCGGCAATCTGGGCCTTTGCCGCTTCCAGAATATCCGTATCCGCCAGACCGCCATCGGAAGCGAATTCAAAATCGCCCCCGGAAAGCTTTTCCTTCAACCGATTCGGCATCCGGAACAGCCACACCGGTGGCTTGTCCTTGCGGAATTTGCCGGGGTCCTTGCCGGAGTAAACGATTTCGCAATCCGATTCGCTCAGTTTGCGCCGATCTTCTTCGACAAATCCGCGGCTGCGGCGACGATCGGGGCCAAAATAGGTCGGCGTATAGACGAACTGGCGCGGACTTTCGATGACTTTCTGAACCCGCTTAAAGATGATATCCGGCGAGAACGGCTTGGCCACAAACTCGTTGACCCCGGCGTCGCGTGCGGTCGTCAGACATTTCCGGTCGACCATGCCGCTGATCATCACGACGGGGACAAAGCGGTCGGGCGAGTTTTCACTGCGCCTAATCCAGCGCAACAACATATTCCCGTCGATGCCCGGCATCACCACATCGGAAATCACGACATCAATACCGCCACTGCCCACCGCCTTCAGAGTACCGGAGCGCAATTGCAGGATTTCGATGGCTTCCTTACCGTCTTGGGCGAAGTAGTAGTTCCGGACGCCCAGGGAATCCATAACGATCCGCAAGTCGCCCTACATGAACTTGTTGTCCTCCACCAGCAGGCAGGACATACGACTGAAATCATAACCCATGGTCGCTCACGATTCGGTTGCTGCGGTCCCAGCGGACCGGGTAGTCATATACCATAATTCGTTAATTTTTCACGAACCTGACACAAGGTAAATTTCTTTGTCAGCCTCGCGTGAATATCCTCAAACCAGAATATTGAGATAAAAGCCAGGCGGTACATCCATTCGCGGTCCGTCCGTATCGGCCGCCAGAAGTTGGGTCAGCCGTTCTATGGCGGCTTCGATATCGTGCGGATCGACGAAATACCGGCGTATAAGCCCGCGCGAGACCGATGCGGAAGGCCGCGGGCCTTGATCGCGCGGTCTGGTTTGGCCAATGGCACCGGCGCCGGAGCCAGCGGGCGGAATACGGGGTCCTTCAGAAGGCATGCCGGATCATAATACCGCAAGTTATGGATCGGCAACTGTTCCCGACTCGCTGGCGACGTAGCCTTATACTCATACTTCGGTTATCGGAAGCCGTCTCAATGGATCCAGCCGTCACCCTCGTCGTCCTCGCTTCGGCGCTCATGCATGCCAGTTGGAACGCAGTCGTCAAAGGCAGCGCCGACGGACTCGCGACGCAAGGCTGGGTGGTGTTGGGCGGCGCGGCCTATGCCTTGCCGCTGCTACCGTTCGTGCCGTTTCCAACCGGAGAGGCATGGCTCTACATTGTGCTCAGTGCGGTGATTCATTGCGGATACTTCGCCGCCCTGGCGAGCGGTTACCGTATCGGAGACCTGAGCTTCGTCTACCCGGTCGCACGCGGCAGCGGCCCGGTTCTGGTCGCCGCCTTGTCGGCGCTGCTGATCGGGGAGTTCCTGTCTCCCTACCAACTGCTCAGCATCGCCATCGTTTGTTCCGGTCTCTTCGTGCTGGCTTTGAGCGGCCGTCGAGGAGGGGGTCCCAGGGCCTTTCTCTTCGCACTGCTCATTGCGGCCACGATAGCCGGATACAGCGTGACCGACGCAATCGGCGTTCGTGTCGCCAGTACGCCTTTGTCTTACATTCCTTGGCTCATCGTCGTGCAGGCACTTCCGTTCGGGGCGTTTGTCGCTTGGTCGCGCCGCGGAAACCTGAACGGATTGCGCCGTGGGCAGGCGCGCAATTTCTTCCTCGGCGGCCTGTTGATCGGCGCCTCCTACGGCCTGGCCATGTGGGCCTTCAGCCAGGAACGCGTGGCAGTCGTGATGGCGCTGCGGGAGACCGCGGTGATCTTCGGCGCCGTCTTAGGCGCTCTGGTATTCAAAGAAACGTTCGGGCTCAGGCGGCTCTTCGCCTCGCTGCTCATTGCCGCCGGCGCCATATGTCTGAATCTGGTCCCATGACATCCGGCCTTTCGTTTACCGGGTCGGAAGCGATATAACCGCGGCCATGGAACCTTCCTCGCGCCCCTGGCTGAAACCCCTTGTCGATTATGCGCCGCTTGCGGTCTTCTTGCTGACCTATTGGCAAATGGGACTCTACGCGGCCACAGCGGGATTGATGATTGCCGTCGCTCTCGGCGTTGTCCTCTCCTATGTGTTGGAACGCTCGGTCCCGGTCATGCCGCTGGTCACTGCGGGCCTGGTTCTTGTCTTCGGCGGCCTCACCTTGGCGCTCGACGACGAGCGCTTCATCAAGATGAAGCCGACCATCGTCCAGGCCCTGTTTGCCGCCGTCATGTTCGGCGGCCTGATCCTCGATAAACCAGTCCTGAAACCGTTGTTCGGGCGCGCCTGGAATCTGCAGGATGAAGGATGGCGAAAACTCACCTTTAGGTTCGGGATATTTTTCGCCGTGTCCGGCGCGCTCAACGAAATCGTGTGGCGCACGCAGACCACGGACGTTTGGGTGAACTTCAAGGTCTTCGGCCTGATGGGCCTCACCTTCATGTTCATCATGACCCAGGTGCCGATGATCCAACGCTATCATATTCCCGAAGACGATACACCGCGCGACGCCGAGCCTTAGAAATTGCCGGTTTCGCCCTCGGGATTCGAGTACGGCGCAAAAGCCGCGACCCCTTCGACACAGCGGTAATGGTCCAAGGCCCAATGGACGGAAGGAAAGGCGATTCCATCGCGCGGAATATCCTCCCAGTCGAATAGACCCACTTCCTGTGTCTCCTCGCCAACGCCAAAACCGGGTTGCCTGAGCGTGGCTCGATAGATGATCTGGACCTGGCTGATGCGCGGCACGTTATAGATGCCAAGGACGCCGTCGATCGCGATATCGGCGCAGACCTCTTCCCGGGCTTCGCGGCACGCACCTGCGGCGGCGGTCTCGTTCAATTCAAGAAATCCGGCCGGAATGGTCCAGTAGCCGCGTCTTGGGTTTATATCCCGGCGTGCAAGGAGAATTTTACCTTCATGGCCGATGACCGCGCCGACAACGATCTTCGGATTCTCGTAATTGATAAAGCCGCAGTCGGGACACACGAGCCGCTCGCGATTGTCGCCCTCCGGCACTTCGCGAATGCGCGGGCCGCCATCGCGGGATTCAGTCTGGTCGGCAGGTGGTGTCATGCCGCCAATTTGGCGGCCATTTTCATCGGCGACAAGCGCCATTTTGCAGAAACCTGTCAGACGAGAATATTCAGGAAAGACCCGCGCGGTGGCGTCTCCCCACTCGCCACCAGGGCTTCAAGACTCGCTTGTATCTCCGAATCCGATGCCGCAGTGGCCGGCGGCTTTTCGCTCTCCACGCGGGATTCCGACGGCTTGGATTGCGCCGACGGCCTCGGTGTCACCGAAGGCTGTGGCCGGGAGGGTGCGTAAATGCCTGAAGCCGATTCGACCATGGTTGATTCCGATTTGCGTTAAGGATCGGTTGAAGGGTACCCGCCAATCCTGACTAAATCGTTAAGCGTTCAGGGCCGCGACGCCGGGCAGTTCTTTGCCTTCGAGCCACTCCAGGAAGGCGCCGCCCGCCGTGGAGACATAACTGAAGCCGTCGATTGCGCCCGCATGGCGGAGGGCCGATACCGTGTCGCCGCCGCCGGCAACGGAGACGAGCGATCCGGCCGCCGTGAGCGCGGCCGCCTGCTGCGCGACCGCATTCGTGCCCGCGTCGAACGGCGACACCTCGAAGGCCCCCAGCGGTCCATTCCACAACAAGGTGCCGCATTCGGTCAGATGCCGGTTCAGCGCGGCCACGGAATCCGGGCCGACGTCCAGAATCATGCGTCCGGGAGGAACACCCGCGATGGGCACTGTTTCGGTCGCGGCCCCTTCTTCCAGTGCGGCGGCGATCACCACGTCGCTCGGCAGAATTATCCTGCAATTCGATCCGTCCGCCCGCGCCATGATTTCGCGGGCCGTGTCCGCAAGGTCGGGCTCGCACAGACTGGTGCCGACATCGGTGCCGAGGGCGAAGAGAAACGTGTTCGCCATGCCGCCGCCGATGATCAATGAATCGACCCTTTCGAGGAGATGGCCCAGGACCGTTAGTTTGCTTGAGACTTTCGCTCCGCCGACGAGAGCGGCGACAGGTTTGCGCGGCGTCTCCAATGCCGCGCTCAGCGCCTCCAATTCGGCCTGCATCCCGCGCCCGGCATAAGCCCGCAAATGGGCGGTGATGCCCACGGTCGAGGCATGCGCCCGGTGAGACACGGAGAACCCGTCGTTCACGTAAAGATCGCCATTGGCTGCTAGCGCGGCAGCAAATGTCGGGTCGTTGGTCTCTTCCCCCGCATGAAACCTCAAGTTTTCCAGTAGAGCGACGCCACCTTCCGGCAAAGCGTCGAGCGCCGCAGCGACGGACGGACCGACGCAATCGTCGACAAAGCCCACCGACCGGCCGCCGAGCGCGTCCGAAAGCGCGGCGGCGACGGGCCGCAAACTCAATTCTGGGGCAACCGTCCCTTTTGGACGGCCAAAATGAGAGATCACCGCAACGCGGGCGCCCTTCTCGCTCAACTCCCGCAATGTCGGCACGAAACGGTCGAGCCGGGTGGTATCCGTGATCCGTCCCTCTCGCATCGGCACGTTCAGATCGCCGCGCAGAATGACCCGTCGTCCACGGCAGTCGATTTCATCCAGAGTCTTGAACATTCGGCCTCCTCGGTTTTCGCTTGGGACTACCCGATTTGGCATTCCGGAGCAATCAAATCTCTTGAATGGCAGGAGGAGGCTCCCCAAACTCATGAAGCTGCACGGGAATTCCACATGCCATCACCGCTCGAAAAGTTGATCTTCGAGACCACGCAAAGGGCGCGCTCGCTGTGGTACTCGGCGCACTATGCGACCGCCATGCGGCTGGCCCCGCGGATCGACGATCTCGAGGCCGGACGTCTTCCCGGCTGGCAGGCCGTCTACGCCGACCTCAATGACCTGATGCGACGGGATTGGCGGAATGTCGAAGAGGGCCTCTATCCCGCGCCTGAACCGTCGAGCGGAAGTTTGGCCCAGCAGGTTCGGCGCTCGGCCGCCTTTCTGCGTGACCTGGGCGCCGTGAATCGGCGGCGGCTTGCCGAAAACGGATCGGAGATATTCGCGCCCGAACTCCTGCGCCGCTATCCGCGTTACTATCTGCAGAATTTCCATTATCAAAGCGGCGGCTATCTGACACCGGAATCCGCGGAACTCTACGATCATCAAGTCGAGGTCCTGTTCGTCGGCGGCGCCGATGCGATGCGCCGTCAGGCGTTAGCGTCGCTCGGCCGATTTCGACGCTCAAGCCCGCAACGCGAGGTTCGTCACTTGGATATCGCCTGCGGGACGGGTCGTTTTCTGGAACTTCTCAAGACCGCCCATCCGAGATGGCGGGTCGCGGGGATCGATCTCAGTCCGCCTTATCTGGCAGAAGCCCGAAAGCTGACGTCCTCCTGGTCGCGCCGCCTGATCGCGCAAGCGAACGCCGAGAATATCCCCTTCGCCGACGCAGCCTTCGATACCGCGAGCTGTGTTTTCCTGTTTCATGAATTGCCGAAAAAGATCAGGTCGCGCGTCGCCCGCGAGATGTTCCGCGTGCTGAAACCGGGGGGTCGATTGTTCTTCCTCGATTCCATCCAACTCGGCGATCGGCCGGACTATGATGATCTGCTCGAGCGGTTTCCGGCGGCTTTCCATGAGCCCTATTACGCGGAGTTTATCCGCGCCGACCTCCCCGCGGTATTCGAGAAGGCCGGCTTTTCCATCGTCAGCGCGGAACGTGCTTTTTTCGCGAAGCTGATCGTTCTGGAAAAGCCGGATGCACGCTGAAATGGACCTACATGACCGTCCAGCTTCCGTCCCGGGCCTGGCAAGCGACCCCGACATATTCGCGTGTGCGCCCCCGCACCGTCAGCTGATTTTGAAATTCCCGACACCGGGCGCCGGTGCGCCGGTGATTTCCTTCGCGGTAGGGAATCACGACACCGCGGTTTCCGCTGTCCGGGTTGGTCCATTCGATTCGCTCGCCGATCGGAGCGGCTTGCGCGCGCGCGGTCGCGTTTGAGAGATGCATTTGGTCGGCTCGGTCGAGGGACTGCCCGACTTCGTTTCCGAGCGCGGCCCCGGCCAACGCGCCGATCGCAACCGCGGCGAGACGGCCTCGCCCCCTGCCGACCTGCGCGCCCGCCAGAGCGCCCAATCCGGCGCCGATTAACGTTCCGCCCGTCTGCTTGGGGCCATTGTGTGCTTGGACGCAACCGCCGAGCGTTGCGGCGATGAGGAGGGCGACGGCCATATGGCGCACTGACTTGATCATGTTCTGTCTCCTGGCTAATGCATCGGGGGACGGGCCGCCGCAATGCGGCCCGCCGAACGTCACAACGGTTTAGCGGTGGCGATGCCGGCGACGCGGCGGCGTTTCCCGGCAATCTTCGCGAACGATCTGCTTACTGCGGCCATAATGGTCGGTGATGACCGTTCTCTTGACCCGGCACACGTAGGTTTCGCCGTAGCCGCGTCCCCATTGCGACCGGTAGAGCTTCTTCGGATGATGTTTCCAGGCGGGAGCAGGCGCACGGTCCCAGCGATCCGGCACCGTCAGGAAGGTTTTCAACACCTGGCGGAAAAGGCGATCGGGCGAGTATTCCGGCGCCCATTCGTGATCTTGGTGGTGCGAACGATGGTGCGGAGCGCGGTCTCCAGCGGCCGCGGGCATGGCCAGCCCCAGGGTAACCGTCATGATCGATACGGCGATGCTTTGAATAGAGCGTTTTGCTATGGTTTTCATCATTCCAGCCCTTCTAATGGTCGTTTTTCTCATTGGGGAGCCGGCGGGCTCCGGAACATTCACGCCATGTATATGTAATTATTAGCGCAGTTTTGCATGTAAATCTACAAATATTTTTGGGACCCACTAATTTGTTGATAAACAATATTGTTTTAGAAAACTCGGCGATCGATATATCGGGGAAATACGATTTTTTACGAATTAACATGCATTTTTGAATGCAAGTCGTTATCTTAATTCAAGGCTGCAGTGATCGCCCGGGATTGGAATCCGCATGAAGTATGGCCGCGAACAACATGAAGAATACCTCCGCATGACGGAAAATGTCGGCGGCCATTGGCTGAAGGTATTCCAAAACGATACCGAATTCTGGTCGGCCGTCTATTGGGATCTCTTCACGAGACTTTGGCAGGCCCGCGGCGATGTCCGCAAGACCGAGGCGTTGGGATATATGAAGGCCGTCAAAAGCGCGCATACGGCCGGAAAGTATCTTGAGACCGCGATCCGGCGGGGCCTGGTCGAGGAACGTGATAATCCGCAAGACGCGCGTTCCAAACTGGTTCGGTTGGCGCCCTCGCTTCAAGCTCGACTGGATGCCTTTTTCGATTCCGCCGTCAGCGAAATGCGCCGCGCCGGCGATCGCGTCGCCGAGACCCGCTGAAGGAAACCGCAACCCGAGGCTCCGCGCGCCAAACAGGCTTGATGGCTGCGCGCTACCATCGTGGAAATAATTGTGAATCCTACCGACGTAGGATAGAGTAGCAGCCTCAGAGCAGAATCTGTTGTTGGCGCGAGGGGAGAATAGCTTTGCCCAGAACATCGACGAGTGCGGCTGCCCAACGCAGCCGAGCACAGGCGAAAACCGTTGACGCTCACGTCGGCCAGCGTATTCGGGATAAGCGGAACGCGTGCGGCTTGAGCCAGACGGAAGTCGCCGACGCATTGGGCGTGACCTTTCAACAGGTTCAAAAATACGAGCGCGGCACCAACAGAGTCGGCGCTTCGAGGCTCTACGATCTATCCCGAATTCTGGGCGTCCAGGTCCAATACTTCTTCGAGGGGCTGGAAGATCAGTCGCCCGTGGTCGACGACAACGACGAAAACATCGTCCACCTGATGAAACCCGACACCATCGAACTGGTGGAAGCCTATTACAAGGTCGAGAACCCGCAAGTCCGCCGCCAGATACTCTCCACCATCCGATCCATTTCTTTCGGCGACTGATCGGACGGCGGACCGTCCTTCCTGATACGTCCGGGCTTCTGAGAATTCCGAAGAAAAAACCGTCACTGCGATCGTGACTTGACGGATCGTGCCGGTATGATGGGCGCCGAGCGTGAACCCCATGTCCTCTGAGCAAGAAACTGCAGCGCGATTGACGACACTTGAAGCGGAGTTAGAGCGAGCGATCGGCTTTCATCAGGCGGGTGACCTGGAAAAGGCAGCGCCGATTTACGAGCAGATTTTGGCGCAATCGCCGACGCATACGGACGCCTTGCACCTGCTCGGCGTCGCCCATCACCAATTCGGGCGCCATGAAGTTGCTGCCGACTTGATCGGCCGGGCGATCGATCTCTCGCCCCAATCCGCAAACTTTCACTACAACCTCAGCCGGGTTCATATCGCTCTAGGGCACCTGGACCGCGCCGCTGAATCGCTGCGCACCGTGCGGCAACTCGATCCACATCATCTCGACGCCTTAAACGATCTCGGAAACGTTCTGGCAATGGCCGGGGATACGCAAGCGGCCGTCGAATGTTTCCTGGAGCTCGTCGAGTTGGCGCCGGCGCATCCGTCGCCCTATTTCAACCTCGGCAATCTGCTCATGGACGGCGGCGATATCGAGCGTGCCTTGCCGGCCTTTCGGTCGGCACACGAACGCGCACCCGAGAACGTGCTGTTTCGGGAGCGCTATCGCAAGGTTCGGGCAGACAAGGTCGCGCGTCTGCTGCGCTCGAGCGCCTCGGCATTCGAACGCGGTGACATGGCGGGCGCGCTCCAGGGCGCGCGCGAGGCCGCCTCTATCGCGCCGGAAGAGGCGGATGTGCAAATTGGTCTCGGCAAATATCTACACGCCAGTGGAGACAATCAGGAAGCCTCGACCGCTATCCGCCACGCCATCTCTCTGCGCCCCGGCAGCGAAGAGGCTTTCGCGTTGCTCGGCGGATTGTTGGGGCCGGCAGCGGAAGAAGACTCTGTCATCGAGCAAACGGCGCGCGCCGTCTTGGCGTTTCGATCCAAGAAGTTCGAACTGGCCGAGACGCTCGCCCGGCGCGCCGTTGACGGTTGCGCCGCGGGCCTTCGAAGGAACGCGGAGGACGGCGGGATTTGGGCGGCGCTCGGACTCGCCCTCCGGTCCATCGCCGACGCCGAGCAAGCGGAGGAATTACTCCGTGAAACGCTGACCGACCTCGGTTTGTAATTATGAACCGACATTCCCATACCAACCATCTGATTCTTATATCAGAATCCAGTTCTGGCATCAGCAAAACGCCGCCTCATCCGGGGAATAGGGGATGAATATTATCGGTATCACGCGGAGCCATAACGGTGCGGTGTCAATCCTCCGGAACGGGCAGGTCCAGGTCGGCATTCAGGCGGAACGGCTGACGCGTCGGAAACGACAGTTCCTGACCCTGGAGAACGACGCGGAGAATATTTCGCGCACCGTGCGCTACTGCCTGGAGGCTTGCGGTCTGGACTACGCGGATATCGACGCCATTGCGACGTCGACGCCTTGGGAGCACATCGATGTCGATGCCGCAAAGTTCGAGACTCTGATCGGCGGATCGCTTCGGCCAAACACGCCCATTGTCACGGTTCCGCACCATTTAACGCACGCGGAATACGCCTTGCACTATTCCGACCTGGAGCCGGGATTGGTGGCCATCGTCGACGGCAGCGGCACCTACGAGAAAGATCGGGCTCGCTTCACCATCCAGGAAAACAGACGCGACGATGCCCGTATCTTCGCCGGGCCCGAAAGCAAGGAAACGCTGTCGAGCTACGCGTTCGACGGCGACCGTCTCGAGCTTGTCTATCGCATGGGTCATCCGCCGGTCGGCGTCCCCGAATCGCTCGGCTACGTGCACAATGCCCGTTTGATGCAGAGTTTCGGCCATCTCTGGGAATGGGCGGCCTGGTATTGTTGCGGCAGCGTCCGCGACCCCGGAAAAGTCATGGGCTTGGCCGCGCACGGGAATCCACAGGCCCATGACGGCTCGACTTACGCGTATCTGGATGCGGAAGGCCGACTGCAGATCGCGTTCGAGCGACTATACGAGACCTTTACCGAGCCCAATCTTGGACAAAACGATATCAGCGGCAATAAACATTTCGCGGATGTGGCCGCTATGGTGCAGGAGCGAACCAATACGCTGCTGGTCGAACTGCTCGGCCGGCTGCAAGAATCGGTGCCGGCCAGAACGCTGTATTATGCGGGCGGCGTCGCGCTCAACGTCGTCGCCAACGAAGTGATCGTTCGCAGCGGATTGTTCGACCGGGTCTACATGAACGGCTCTTGCGAAGACAACGGAACGGCAATCGGGGCCTGTCTGGCGGCCCAGCATTATTTATCGGGCGGCCGGTCTACGGCACCTGTCAGGGAATATTACGGGCGAACCTATACGAATACCGAAATTGCCGACGCTCTCACCGAGGCCGGATGCCCGCACGAGAAGGTGACGCCGGACGAACTCATCGACCGGGCCGCAAACGCCCTTAACGGAAGCGCTGTTATCGGCTGGTTCCAGGGCGGCAGCGAATTCGGCCCCCGGGCGCTCGGCAACCGCAGCATTCTCGCAAATCCCATCGATCCCCATACCAAGTATATCCTCGACCTGCTGGTCAAACGCCGCGAACGCTACCGGCCCTATGCGCCGGCCGTCCTGGCCGAACGCGTGCAGGATTATTTCGATATCGAAGGACCCTCTCCAGTGATGCTCAGGGAAGGGCGGGTCAAGGTCGACACCTTGCCCGGCATCACGCATATCGACGGCAGCGCCCGTGTTCAAACCGTCGCCCGGGGAGACAATCAGCGCTATTACGATCTCATCAAACGGTTCGGCGAGTTGTCGGGAATACCCGTTATTCTGAACACGTCCTACAACCTTGCGGGAGAGCCCATTGTAGAATCGCCGGCGGATGCCATCCGCTCGTTCCTCGCAAGCCGAATGCGCGTTCTTTTCATCGGCGACTATATTGCAACCCGGCCGGGGTAACCCGCCATGGCACGCGCGACGGCAAATTTGGAGAAAACGCTGAACGATGCGATCGGACTGCATCAATCCGGCGACATGCGGGCGGCGTCGAAACTTTACCGGCGTATCCTGAAACGATTCCCGCAACACGCCGACGCCCTCCATCTCCTCGGTGTCGCGCAACACCAACTCGGCCATAACAGGGAAGCCGAAACGCTTATCCGGCGCGCCGTCTCCGTAAATCCGGATGCGCCGGCCTATCGTTACAACCTGACCAATGTCCTGCTCGCCGCCGGAAAACCGGACACGGCGTTGGCGATACTCGAAACACTTGTCGCGTCCGATAACGGGAACCCGGATTTCCAGTTTAACCTCGGTCTCGCCTATGCAGGTGTCGAGCGATACGCGGACGCGATAGCCGCTTTCGAACGCACAATGGAGGTCGAGCCTCTATACCCCGGGGTTCATCTTAATGCGGGCAATGCCTATTACCGAAACAACGACCTGGAACGGGCGATCGACCATCTGCAGCAGGCCATTGCGATCGATTCCGAAAGCTATGAGGCTCATTTCAATCTGGGCGGGGCTTTGTGGCAACTCGGTCGGTTATCGGCGGCGGGGCCGCACCTGCTGAAGGCGGCGCTGCTCAAGCACCGCCCCGGGCAGCAGAGCGTTCCTGCCGAGCGCCTTTCCAAGGCGAAACTGAAGCACGATATCGAACAGCTTGGCTATCTCGGCGACCTTGGGCTTCTGCCCGCAGACGGACCGGATATCCTGGCGTCCTTGCAGGATTCGCTCGCCGCTTTTCCCCAGCTGCCGGAGGGAGAGCGATATGCCAGATTGCCCCGCGGCACCGCCGCGCGTTTGGCACCCTACCTGAATAAGATTTTGTACCTTCATCCCGAAGAGCGAATGACGGGAGGGACCTTGAATCCCGGGCTCGATGTCGAACAGATCGAACACGCCTATCTCGCTCGGACGCCCAGTATCGTGCATTTCGATGACTTTCTGCACGACGCGTGCCTGGCCCGGTTGCGGCAATTCTGCCTGACGTCGACGGTTTGGTTTCGGGATACCTATGCGGGCGGATATCTCGGTGCGTTCGTGGAGGACGGTTTTGTATGCCCGTTGCTGCTCCAGATCGCCGAGGATTTGCAAACTACGTTTCCGCGGATTTTCGGCCCGCACCGGCTCGATCGGATATGGGCCTTCAAGTACGACAGCGACCTGAAGGGGATCGAGGTGCACGCGGACGAGGCGGCGGTGAATCTGAATTTCTGGATTACGCCCGATGCCGCCAATGCCAACCCGAATACGGGCGGACTGCTCTTGTGGGATCAGATGCCGCCGCTCGATTGGCGCTTCGATGACTACAATTCGGATGCGCGGGTCGCGGATGTGATGGACTTCCTTGCGGATGCGGAAGTGGTCCGCGTCCCCTACCGCTGCAACCGCGCCGTCGTATTCGATTCGGAGCTATTGCACAAAACGGATGACATCGACTTTCGAGCGGGATACGAGAATCGACGCATCAACATCACGATGTTGTTCGGCGAACGCCAACGCTGAAGCGGGCATAGCATCGGTTCGATCTAGGAGAAAATTTGGCGCGCCCGAGAGGATTCGAACCTCTGACCTTCGGCTTCGGAGGCCGACGCTCTATCCAGCTGAGCTACGGGCGCGCTGCGATAGGCGGGGCGCAACTTAGGGCAAGTTGTGTCCGGACGCCAGAGCCTTGTGCACCGGCCGGGTCCCTGTCCTGCGCCGCCGCCGCGACAGGCCGGTCCGTGTCTTCCCCGCTCCCCTCCTCCCGGTCCGCCCCCGAGGGCAGCGCCCGGCCGGGCCGGGCCATCCAGGCGGCGAGGTCGGCCAGCACCACGTCGGCCTTCAGGTCGCGCAGCAACATGTGATAGCCGGCCCGGTAGCGCGCCACCTGCACGCCGCAGCCGGCGGGCAGCGCCCCCAGCAGCGCCTGCATCGCGGCGCTCGGCAGGATGTCCTCCTTCTGCCCGAGCAGGATCAGGGTGCGTCCCCCACCGTTGTGCCCTTCGCCGATGGGGGCCGCCGCCAGCCGGGGCGCGGCGTCGAGGGCCGCGTCCATCAGATCGACGAGCCCGTAGAGCGTGTCGATCCGCGTGTATTTGATCACCAGCGGGTCGCGGCCCAGCGCGCGCAGCATGTCGATATTGTCGGACGGCGTGCGGTTGAACCCCTGCCCGGTCACGTGGAACAGCGGGATCGTATGGGCGACGACCTCGAGCCCGATCCGCTGCCAGGCGGGCATCACCCGGCGCGCCCATATTGCCGGGGCGGAGAGGATATAGCCGTCCGCTGCGAGCGGCGGGTCCGCCGCCGGGGAATCGGATCCGGAATGTAGGCGCTCGGCCAGTGCCGCCATGACGACGGCGGCCCCCATGCTCTCGCCCAGAATATAGAACGGCGTCTCGGGATGGGCGGCGCGCAGCAGCTGGGCGGCGGCGCGCAGATCGCCGGTCATCCCCGCGACCCCGGGCCAGGCGCCGCGGTTGGGCGCTTCGCCGAAGCCGCGCTGGTCGTAGGCATAGGTGGCGATCCCGGCTTTCGCGAAGGCGCGGGCCGGGCCGTCGAAGGCTTTCGAGTAGTCGTTGAAGCCGTGTAGCGCCAGGACCACGGCGCGGGGTCTGCCGGCGGTCGCTGCCGCGGGCGATTGCGGGCCCCAGCGACGCAGCGGGAGCCGCGCGCCGTCGGCCATGATCAGGTGGCTGTCGGCAAGGCGCGGCGGGGCTATGGGCGGGCCCGGCGGCGTGTGGAAGGGCGCGCACCCGCCGGCGAGGGCTCCCAGCACCGCGAAAAGAGTAAAACACCGCCTCATCGGTCAACCCGCATGTTGATTACCAGCCCGCATTCGGTATCATCCCCACGTCCGCCGGGTCAAATGGCGCCTGGGGCGGACACGCGTCAGGACAGGGTGAGAGCGAGCATGGAACCGCCGGAGACAATCGAAGTCGAGGATACGCGCACGAGCTGCGATGGGGGCAGCGGCGCGCTCGGCCATCCCAACGTCTATCTGAACCTCGGTGACGGCGGACAGGTCGATTGCCCGTATTGCGGCCGCCGCTTCGTCCTCAAGGAAGGCGCGGCACCCGCCCACCACCACTAGGTTTTCGAGGCACCGTCCCCCCTCCCCAATAAAGGGGGAGGGCTGGGGAGGGGGTCTTCCAATAAATATCCCTCGGCCGCGCTTAGCCCTTGCTTTCAGAAGGGTGTGATGGCCGACGCGTTCGCGCGGGCCCTGCGGCGCAACCCGACCGAGGCCGAAGCCAGGCTGTGGTCCCGGATCCGGCGGCGCCAGCTCGCCGGCTTCCGGTTCCGCCGGCAAGTGCCGATCGCCCGATACATCGCCGATTTCGCCTGCCATGAAGCGCGGCTCGTCGTCGAGCTCGACGGCGGCCAGCATGCCGCCTGCCGGGACGACGCGAGAGACGCCACGCTCGGGCGGCACGGATATCGCGTGATCCGGTTCTGGAACACCGACGTTCTGGCGAACATCGATGGCGTGCTGGCGATCATTCGGAAAGAACTGTTGTCACCCCCACCCTAACCCTCCGCCACAAGGGGGGAGGGTTAGGGTGGGGGGCCTTTGTGCGTGGCGACACTTAATAGACAAATTGTCTCTATTGTGCTAACCTGTCCATCGTTCTTTGACACGGTGAAGCGATTCAAGAGCAGGCGACGGCACCGCGTCCGGCCGCTCCGGCGGTAAGCTATTACCGCATTCCGCGGGCGCATGGGCTTGTTCCTCGATTTTTGCTAATGCGCCGAAAGGGTCTTTCGGCGGGCACGCCTCGCCCGCGATGCAGTGCACCGCCGCTTGCCCATTCGCGGGCGATTGGGCATCTTGAGCGCTCGTTTTTTTGACGCAGGAATTCCGGCATGGCCGAGACGGCGCCCCTCAAACATCTCTATCTGGTCGACGGCTCCGGCTTCATCTTCCGGGCCTTCCACGCGATCCGCCCGCTGACCCGCCCCGACGGCACGCCGGTCAACGCGGTCTTCGGTTTCACCCGGATGCTGATGAAGCTGCTGCGCGATACCGATGCGGATCATATCGCCGTCATCTTCGACGCCGCGCGGCGCAATTTCCGCAACGACATCTATCCCGACTACAAGGGCCACCGCCCCGACGCGCCGGAGGAGCTGGTGCCGCAGTTCCCCCTGATCCGCGAGGCGAGCGAGGCCTTCAACCTGCACACCATCGAGATCGAGGGCTACGAGGCCGACGACATCATCGCGACCTATGCGAAACAGGCGAAGGCGGCGGGCGCCGACGTTACCATCGTCTCCTCGGACAAGGACCTGATGCAGCTGGTCGACGACAAGGTCGCGATGTTCGACGAGATGAAGAACCGCCGCATCGGCCCGGCCGAGGTGATCGAGCGCTTCGGCGTCGGGCCCGAGAAGGTCGTCGAGGTACAGGCGCTGTCCGGCGATTCGGTCGACAACGTGCCGGGGGTGCCGGGCATCGGGGTGAAGACGGCGGCGCTGCTGATCAACGAGTACGGTGATCTCGAAACCCTGCTGGCGCGCGCCGGCGAGATCAAACAGAACAAGCGCCGCGAGAACCTGCTGGAATTCGCGGACCAGGCGCGGATCTCGCTGCAGCTGGTGACCCTGAAGGACGACGTGCCGGTCGACCTGCCGGTCGACGAACTCGACGTGCCGCCGCACGATCTCGCCAAGCTGGTGCCCTGGCTGACGACCCAGGGGTTCGACGCCATTCTGGCGGAGCTGCGGAGCGCGCTCGACGCGGAAGAGCAAAACACCTTCGATGCGATCTTCCAGGCGGCGCTGGAGACCGTGCCGGCGGAAAAACGCCAGACCGCGCTGCGCAAGACCCTGGCGGCCATCGAGGCGAGCGGCCACATCTCCTTCGCCGGCGCGGCGGCGGGCGATCCGGCGGCCGCGCCGAGCGAGACCGTCTACGAGCTGGTGCGCGACGAATCCTCCCTGCAGGCCTGGGTCGAGCTGGCGCGCAAGGCCGGGACGGTCGCCGTCGACACGGAGACCACGTCGCTCGACGCGATGCAGGCGGAACTGGTCGGGATTTCGCTTTCGGTGCAGGCGGGCCAGGCCTGTTACATTCCGGTGGCCCACAAGGCGGCGGCCGGACAGGGCACTTTCGATCTCGGCGACGGCGGGGCCGCGGGCGAAGCGGCGCCGGAGCAAATTTCCCGCCAGCGGGCGCTCGATATCCTGGCGCCCCTGCTCGACGACCCCTCGGTACTCAAGGTCGGCCAGAACATCAAATACGACGCCCTGGTGCTCTCGCGCTATGGAGTCGACGTGACGCCGGTCGACGACACCATGCTGATCTCCTTCGTCCTCGACGGCGGGCTGCACGGGCACGGCATGGACGTGCTGGCGGAGACCCATCTCGGCGTCTCGACGGTGAAGTTCAAGGATGTGGTCGGCACCGGCAAGAAGCAGATCACCTTCGACTACGTGCCCTTGGAAGCGGCCCGCGATTACGCGGCCGAGGATGCGGACATCACGCTGCGGCTGCACCAGACTCTGAAGCCCCGCCTGCTGCAGGAGAAAATGGTGACCGTCTACGAGACCATCGAGCGGCCGCTGATCCCGGTCGTGGCGGCAATGGAAAAGGAAGGCATCCGGGTCGATCCG
This sequence comes from Rickettsiales bacterium, assembly GCA_038131165.1. GTDB lineage: Bacteria > Pseudomonadota > Alphaproteobacteria > UBA8366 > UBA8366 > UBA6544. Next base: position 30,937 of record JAYPOZ010000013.1, read on the forward strand.
GAGAAGCTGCGGGGCCTCAGCCGCGACTTCACGCAGAAGCTGGCGGGGCTCGAGGCGGAGGTCCACGAGCTGGCGGGCGAGGCCTTCAACATCGGCTCGCCGAAACAGCTCGGCGAAATCCTGTTCGAGAAGATGAGCCTGCCCGGCGGCAAGAAGAACAAGAGCGGCGGCTACGGCACCGACGCCTCGGTGCTCGAGGACCTGGCGGCGAGCGGCCACGACCTGCCGGCCCGGGTGCTCGACTGGCGCCAGATCGCCAAGTTGAAGAGCACCTATTCCGACGCCCTGGTCGAGCAGATCAACCCCGCCACCGGGCGCATCCATACCTCCTACGCGATGGCGGGCGCGCAGACCGGGCGGCTCTCCTCGACCGACCCCAACCTGCAGAACATCCCGGCACGCACCGAGGAAGGCCGCAAGATCCGCAGCGCCTTCATCGCCCGCGACGGCTGGAAGCTGATCTCGCTCGACTACAGCCAGATCGAGTTGCGGGTGCTGGCCCACATGGCCGGGATCGACGCCCTGGTGCAGGCCTTCCGCGACGGCCACGACATCCACGCGATGACCGCGAGCCAGGTCTTCGGCGTGCCGGTCGAGGGCATGGACCCGCTGGTCCGCCGCCAGGCGAAGGCGATCAATTTCGGCATCATCTACGGCATCAGCGCCTTCGGGCTGGCGCGCCAGCTCGGCATCGGCCGGGGCGAGGCGAAGGACTATATCGACGCCTATTTCGAGCGCTATCCCGGCATCCGTGACTACATGGACAGCGAGGTCGAGAAATGCCGCAAGGCGGGCCTCGTCGAGACCCTGTTCGGGCGGCGCATTCACCTCGATTCGATCAACGCCAAGAACCCGGCCCAGCGCGGCTATGCCGAACGCCAGGCGATCAACGCGCCGATCCAGGGCTCGGCCGCCGACATCATCAAGCGCGCCATGATCCGGGTGCCGAAAGCCCTCGCCGATGCGAAGCTGGCGGCCCGCATGCTGCTCCAGGTGCATGACGAACTGCTCTTCGAAGCGCCCGAAGATCAGGTCGACAAGACGATCGAGGTGATCAAGGCGACGATGGAGGGAGCAGCCCTCCCGGCGCTGCAGCTGAAGGTACCGCTGGTGGTGGACGCCGGCGTCGGCGACGACTGGGCCGCCGCGCATTGACGTTCCGCCGCAGTCTCTTGACCGGATCGGCGGCGGGCCGACCTTAATCCTGCGCCCGCGCCGGGCGCTGTTTCCTGGAAGGACGAGACCACGCGATGTTGATCGATCACGAAACCCTGCGCCGGGTCACGCGCGCCATACTCGAGGCCGGCGGCAGCACCGTCGATGAAGCCGAAATTGTTTGCGACCATCTCGTGGAGGCGCATCTGAAGGGCCATCCAAGCCACGGGGTCGGCATGATTCCGCGCTACTACGAGGCCCTGCACCGGGACGAGTTGCGGCCAAACAAAGAAATCTCGGTGGTGACCGACAGCGGCCCCCTGCTGATTGTCGACGGTAACCGGGGCTACGGCCAGGCGGTCGCGCGCCAGGCGACGGAGATGGGCATCGCCAAGGCCAAGAAGGACGGTTTTGCGATCCTCGGCCTGCGTAATTCCTGCCATATCGGCCGGGTCGGCACCTATGGGGAGATGTGCGCGGAGGCGGGTTTTGCGTCGATCCATTTCGTCAACGTGATCGGCCGTACCGCCATCGTGGCGCCGTTCGGAGGGCGCGACTCGCGGCTCTCGACCAACCCGATGGTCTTCGCCATTCCGGCGACGGACGAGAACCCGCCGTTCATCCTCGACATGGCGACCAGCCGGATCGCGATGGGCAAGGCGCGGGTTGCGATGATGCGGGAGGAGAAGCTCGATTTCGGCTACGTCATCGACGCCGCGGGAGAGCCGTCGCAAGACCCGGGCGTAATGTGGGCTCAGCCACAAGGCTCGTTGATGCCGCTCGGCGATCACAAGGGCTACGGCCTCGCCATGGTGTGCGAATTCTTTGCCGGCATGCTGACCGGGGGCGGCACGTTGCAGCCGGAAAACCAGACATCGGATACCACGACCAACAACATGTTCGCCGTCATCATGGACCCCAAGCGCTTCGTCGAGGACAGCTATATGAAGCATGAGGTCGACGCGATGATCGCCTACGCGAAAGCCTCCCCGCCCTTCAATCCATCCAAACCGGTCCTCGTGGCGGGCGAGCCCGAACGGATCAAGCGAGCGGCCATGCTCAAGGACGGCATCGATATCGAGGAGAATACCTGGGAGGCGTTGATGGCCGCCGCAGAATCGGTGGGACTGTCGCGTCAGAAGGTCGCCGAAATTCACGACGAGGGGAGATAACGGGATGTTGAAAATTCTGGGCCGGAAGAATTCGGTTAATGTCATCAAAGTGTTGTGGTGCGCCAGCGAATTGGGGCTCGAATACGACCGCGCCGATATCGGCGGCGCCTTCGGCGGCAACGACCAGCCGGAATATCTGGCCAAGAATCCGATGGGCCGGGTGCCGACGATCGAGGACGATGGGCTGATCCTGTGGGAATCGCAAACCATCGTCCGCTATCTCGCAGCCAAGCATGGAGTCGGCACGCTCTGGGCCGAAGACCCGGGCGAGCGCGCGTTGAGCGAGATTTGGATGGACTGGTACACCGGGCATCTGCATGCCCCGATGACCACGATCTTTTGGGGGTTGGTGCGAACCCCGGAGGCCGACCGCGACATGGGCGCGATCGCCAAGGCGGCGGTCGAAGCCGGAAAATTGTGGTCGGTGCTCGACCGGCATCTGGAGGGCAAGGCCTTCGTCAACGGCGACCGGCTGACGGTCGGCGACATTCCGGCCGGGGCCGCGGCCTTCCGCTACTACAGCCTCGTCGAGGAGCGCCCGGCGATGCCGAACCTCGACCGCTGGTACGCGTCGCTCGGTGAGCGCCCGGCCTATAAGACGCACGCGATGAATCCGCTCAGCTGAGGCAGCGAAATGCCGGACGCGGCTTGCTTCGCCGCCACCAAGGATTCCATACTGGCCCGAACGGATGCGTGAGGAGCACGAGATGAGCGATTTCGCCAGACGGCACCACGATATGGGCGGGCTCGACGCCGGGCCGGTCCAGGCCAGCGAGCATGACTATGCTTTCTGGGAGAAGAAAATCGATGCCATTCGCCGGCTTCTGGCGGACGACAAACGCCGGATGTTCACCGTCGATGAGCTGCGTCGCGGCATCGAGGAGCTGGGAGCGAAGGCGTACGACGAAATGAGCTATTACGAGCGCTGGGCTGCGTCGACGTCGAATATCCTGATCGAGAAGGGCGTGATTTCGATCGACGAGCTCGGTCGCCGCATGGCCGAAGTCGAAGCTCGGCTGAAAGCCGAAGCGGAGACGACGTGATGGTCGGCCGTTTCAATGTCGGCGATACGGTATCCGTCCGCCGGGCTTTCCCGCCGGGGCACGTCCGCACGCCCTATTTCATCCGGGGCCGTCAAGGCGTCGTCAAGGAGGTGGTCGGCGACTTCGCCAATCCCGAAGAGCTGGCCTATGGCCGGGATGGGCTGCCGGCACAGACCTTGTATCGCATCCAGTTCCGCCAGGCCGACGTCTGGCCCGATTACGACGGCGCCGAGGTCGATACCGCCATGGTTGATTTGTACGACAACTGGCTGGAGCCAGTAGCAGGAGATAGCCGATGACCGACCATCATCACGATCATGCGCATGGCCACGATCACGGGCATTCCCACCCGAAACAGCCAGATCTCGAGGATCAGCCGATCACCTATTACAAGGTGATGACCGAAGCGCTGGCGGAGCTGTTGGTCGAGAAAGGCGTCTTCAGCGCCGACGAGCTGCGGGGCCAGATGGAACAGCAGGACTCCCGCTCGCCCGTCTTCGGCGCGAAGCTGATCGCCCGCGCCTGGAGCGACCCGGCCTTCAAGGAGCGCCTGATCGCCGACGTCAACGGGGCCGCCGCCGAGCTCGATATCGATGCGGGCGATATTCCGATCCGCGGTCTCGAAAACACCGCCAACGTTCACAATGTCGTCGTCTGTACCTTGTGCTCGTGCTATCCGCGCTCGCTGATCGGCCTGCCGCCGGATTGGTACAAGTCACGCTCCTACCGCAGCCGGACCGTACGCGAGCCCCGCAAGGTGCTGGCGGAATTCGGGACCGAGATGCCGGACGATGTCGAGGTGCGCGTCCACGACAGCACGGCGGACCTTCGCTTTCTCGTCATTCCGCAACGGCCCGCCGGCACGGAAGCGATGAGCGAGGACGAACTGGCCGCACTGGTGACGCGGGACAGCATGATCGGCGTGTCGATTGCCAAGACACCCGGCGCCGCCGGTTAGGAGGCAAGTGCCGCGATGACTGCTTTCCGGCGCCTCGCGACCCTGCTGTTGGTTATCGGGGCGATCAGTGGCTGTTACTTCCCGAGCGACTTTACGGCCGACCTGCAGATCGACCGCCAGGGCCGCTATCGCTTCACCTATGTCGGAAAGCTGACGGACTTGTCGATGGCGCAACGGATGGCGCGCGGCGATCTGCAGGGCATCGATCTGCAGAAACGCGTTGAAGTGGCGGAACGGGATCTGCGCCGCGACAGTGCCTTCAAGAAGACGCAGTACGAGGAAAAAGCGCGCTTCGACGTCACCTATCAGCGCGAAGGCGATATCGTGTTCGATAAATCCTTCGATTTTATCCGCTCGAATTCGCGGTTTCTGACGGTGAAGTACAACCGCAATACGGGCGAGGTGACGGTGCTGGGCGGCAAGCCGAACGAGAATCATGCAAAGGCGCTGGAAGAGGCGGGCCTCGAATTCAACGGTATCCTGCGCATTTGGACCAACGCGCAGCCCATTAAACACAACTCCAAGAAGGTACGGCCGCAGGGCCAGCTGGTGGTCTATTCCTGGGACATCAAGAATGTCCGCCAAGAGGTTCCGGTCTTCCGTTTCGTGCCGCAGCCTCAGTAGTTCATCAGGGCATATGAGCATGGAAGCGGCCGGCTATGTGTCGCTCTTTGTCTCGGCCTTCCTGGCCGCGACCGTTCTTCCTATGTCGTCGGAAGCCGTTTTGTCCGCGCTGGTTGTCGGCGACGGCTTCGACCTCTGGCTTCTGATCGCGCTCGCGAGCATTGGCAATACGCTCGGAGCCGTCGTCAACTGGCTGCTCGGTCGGTATTGCTTGCGGTGGCGCGATCGCAAATGGTTTCCGGTATCGGCGGCGGCGCTTGAGCGGGCGTCGCGTTGGTTTAGCCGCTACGGCGTCTTTTCGCTGCTGTTCGCTTGGCTGCCCGTCGTCGGCGATCCTCTCACCTTCGTCGCGGGTATCCTTCGGGTGCGTTTTGCGCTGTTTCTGGTTCTCGTCGCCCTCGGCAAGACCGCCCGTTATGTCGCAGTTGCGGGGGTGGTGGACGGGATATCGTCATAAAAAAAGGCCGGTCCCCGGGACCGGCCTTTTCATTCGGTGAGTCGGGCAGGTCAGGCCGCGTGGACGCCCGCGGCCGTCACGTTGGCATCGACGTGTTCCTCGAACTGCTTGAAGTTCGCCTCGAAACGCTGCGTGAGGTCGCGTGCCGTCGTGTCGTAGGCACCCTTGTCGCCCCAGGTCTCGCGTGGTTGCAGGACCTCGTTCGGCACATCCGGACAATTCTGCGGGACATTGAGGCCGAAATTCGGGTCCGTGTTGGTTGCGACTTCCGCAAGCCGGCCGTCCAACGCGGCCCGCACCATGGCACGGGTATAGGCGATTTCCATCCGCTTGCCAGTGCCGTAGGCGCCACCGGACCAGCCGGTATTGACCAGCCAGCATTTGGCGCCCGTCTTGGCGATCCGCTCGCCCAGCATCTTGGCATAGACGGCCGGGTGGCGCGGCATGAAAGGGGCCCCGAAACAAGTGGAGAAGGTCGCCTGCGGTTCGGTCAGCCCGCGTTCGGTGCCGGCGACCCGCGCCGTATACCCCGACAGGAAATGATACATCGCCTGATCGGCCGAAAGCCGGCTGATCGGAGGCAGGACCCCGAAGGCATCTGCGGTCAGCATGACCACATTCTCGGGCTGTCCGCCGACCCCGCTCATCTCCACGTTCGGAATGAACGACAGCGGATAGGACGCCCGCGTATTTTCGGTCAGCGAGCCATCGTCGAGATTAAGTATGCGGCTGTCCGGGTCCATCACGACGTTCTCGAGAATCGTCCCAAACATGCCGCATGTCGCATAGATTTCAGGCTCGGCCTTCGCCGACAGATTAATGACTTTTGCGTAACAGCCGCCTTCGAAGTTAAAGACGCCGTCAGCGGTCCAGCCGTGCTCGTCATCGCCAATCAGCGTGCGGGTTCCATCCGCCGACAAGGTCGTCTTGCCGGTGCCGGAGAGGCCGAAGAAAATGCCGACATCGCCCTTTTCCCCGATATTGGCCGAGCAATGCATCGGCAGCACGTTGCGGTCGGGCAGGACATAGTTGAGATAGCTGAAGACCGATTTCTTGATCTCGCCCGCATATTGCGTGCCGGCGACCAGAACCATCCGTTCCTTAAAGTTCATCATGATCGCGCAATCGGAGTTCACTCCGTCGCGTTCCGGATGCGTCTGGAAGTACGGTGCGTTCAGGATCGTGAGTTCCGGCACGAAGTCGGCCCGTTCTTCGGCGGTCGGCTGGCGGAACATGTTACGCGCGAAAAGACTGTGCCACGGGCTTTCGCTGATCACTCGGACCTTGAGTTGATAGGTCGGATCCGCACCGGCGACGAGGTCCTGTACGTAGATTTCCCGGCGCTGGAAATAGGCCAGCATTTGCAGCCGCAGCCGATCGAAGCGCTCTTCCGTATTCGGCTTGTTGACGGCACCCCACCAGATATTGTCGCGGGTCGTCTCTTCCTCGATGATGAATTTATCGTTCGCTGATCGGCCGGTATAGGCGCCGGTCTCGACGACCAGCGCGCCCCCCTTGGCGACGGTACCGCGTCCTTGTCGTATCGTCGCTTCATAGAGCGCCTCGGCCCCCAAATTCCAATGAATCGCCGCCTCATTATTAAGGCCGTGATTCTCAAGGCCGAAATGACTGTGATTTTGCAACTGTTCCATCCCTCTTGCGCGCGGAGCAGGTTACCCCTGCTGTCCCTCTCGATAAACGTTGTTGATACCTATGTTACGCGGCGAAAATCAACAGTGACCTGCCACCTTGGTGAAGATTTCTTACAATTGTGGGGATTTGGCCAACAAATAACGGTCGGACGACTATGTTCCGGCTTTTCGCTTGTCGATATAGGCGGCAATGGTCTTGGCCATTGCAGCGGGATCGGTGGCACCGCGAAACATCGTCAGAAACTCGCCGTTCGGGCCCATCAGATAGACGAAACTAGAATGATCCACCAAGTATTCGGTCGAATTGTCCTCGTTGGCTTTGCGGTAGAAAACCCTGTAACTCTTTGCGACAGCAGAGATTTCTGCGGATGTTCCGGTGAGGCCGACAAACTTTGGATGAAATTGACCGACATATTCCGACAGAAATTCGACGCTATCCCGTTCCGGGTCGACCGTAACGAAGAGAGGTTGCAGTGCGATGGCCTTGTCACCTAGCATGTCCAGTGCTGCCGCCATATTTGCAAGTTCCGTCGGGCAGACATCCGGGCAATAGCCATAGCCGAAATAAACGAACAGAAAGCGCCCGCGATAGGTCGAGTCCGTTACTTTTTCGCCGCGGTGATTCGTCAGCGTAAAGGGGCCGCCGATACGGACATTCGCGGTAAAGCCGGTGCCGTCGATGGACGAGGTGCCGTCCGTCTCGGAAATCTGATTCCAGGCCACGTATGCAGCCACGGCGATCAAGCCGAGCGCTACCAGCATTACGCCCATCAGGGCTCTCGTTGGTGTACGCTTCATATTCAGACGTGATCCCAGCCATTTGGGGCAAGGGTTGTGATATCCCTCGCGGTTGCCGCGGCGCGATTGGACAAATCGCCGCAGAGGATCGCTCCCACGACTGTGAATGGGTCCGGAATCTGCCACGATTTCACTCAGAAATGCCTCTCTCTTGCCTCATTCTTGCCCCGACTCATTCCGATTGTGGGCGGCAGCGATCAATTGCTAAACTGCCCGGCGGGAAGACCGAAAACCATGCATCAGACAATTGCCCTGGTCGATGACGACCAACATATTTTGACATCCGTGTCGATGGCGCTTGAAGCTGAAGGCTTTCAAGTACGAACCTATAAGGATGGGGAGGATGCGTTGCGCGGGCTGGCGCGCCAGCCTGTCGACCTTGCCGTATTGGATATCAAGATGCCCCGCATGGATGGGATGGAATTGCTGCAGAAACTTCGAAAATCAACACAGATGCCAGTCATATTTTTGACGTCGAAAGACGATGAAGTGGACGAGGTGCTCGGTTTGCGGATGGGGGCGGACGATTATATCAAAAAACCTTTCTCGCAACGCCTCTTGATCGAAAGAATCCGGACCCTTCTGCGTCGGGCCGACGGTTCCGCGCAAGCCGATGTTAAGGGCGAAGGAACGCTTATCCGCGGTGAATTGATCCTCGATCCCGGCCGCCATCTCTGCACCTGGGGGGATCAAGAAGTGCAATTAACAGTCACGGAATTCCTGCTTTTGAAATCGCTGGCGCAACGGCCCGGTCACGTGAAGACCCGCGACCAGTTGATGGATGCCGCCTACGGCGAAAGCATCTATGTCGACGACCGGACAATCGATAGTCATATTAAGCGGCTGCGCGCAAAATTCCGCCAAGTGGATTCTAATTTTGCTCAGATCGAAACCTTGTATGGGGTCGGTTACCGCTATCGGGACTCGTGAGTCAGAAACCCCCTGTAGAGCAGGATGGCACCGGCCCACAGAAGCGGCGCCGGCGCCGCATATCCCCCCTTACCCGGCGCATTCTCGCGATCAATATGGCGGCCTTGCTGATTCCGATTGCCGGACTGCTGTATCTCGGCCCGTATCGCGACGGTCTAGTCGAATCGGAGCTTGAGGCGTTGCGTCTGCAGGCAGACACCTTCGCTGGCGCGATTGGCGAAGGGGCGATCGAGATCACGCCTTCCGGCCGACAGCTCGTCAATCTGCCGATTGCCCGCCAGATCGTGTGGCGTCTAAGCGCCCCAACCGGGATACGGTCGCGATTGTTTGCACCGGGCGGCGAATTAATTGCCGATAGCCGCTATCTCATGGGAACTCGCTTTGCGGTTCAAGTACAAGAGCTCCCGCCGCCGGACGAGCCGTCGTGGATCCTGCGGTCGCTTTCGCGGTTGATCGGGTGGGTGTCGGCGTTGTTGCCGGAACGGCGCAAGTTCGAGCGCTATGTCGAGAAGCACCGACAGAGCGCCGCCGATTTTATTGAGGCGCAGCGCGCCCTCGGCGGCGATGCCACCGGATACGTCCGGCTCTCCGAATCCAGTAAGCTCATTCTTTCGGTCGCGGTGCCGGTACAACGGTATCGTCATGTTCTGGGCGCGTTAATGGTGTCCAAAGACGATACCGCCATAGAGGCGGCGATGCAGGATGTCCGGCTAACGGTCGTCGCGGTATTTGCCGCTGCCTTAGTAGTTACGATCATGCTGTCCTTCTACTTGGCCGGCACGCTCGCCCGCCCGATCTTGCGACTTGCCTCGGCGGCAGAGCGGGTGCGTCGGGGCCTTGGGCGCGGCACCGAGGAGATTCCCGACTTCACCAGCCGAAACGACGAAATCGGCGATCTGTCCGGCGTTCTCCGGGAAATGACGGGCGCACTACACCAGCGCATGGACGCGATCGAGCGTTTCGCCGCGGATGTGAGCCATGAGATCAAGAATCCGCTGACATCTCTGCGGAGCGCGGTCGAAACGGCGGCGCGTGTCTCCGACCCGGACCAGCAAAAGAAGCTGATGACGATCATTCAGGAAGATGTGCAACGTCTCGACCGCCTGATCACCGATATCTCCAACGCCTCGCGTCTTGATTCCGAACTGAGCCGGGCAGAGAGCGAAAGCGTCGATATTTCCGCTATGCTCGCCGCGCTCTGCGAGATTTACTCTACCGGCGAGTTGCCGCAAAAGGTTCTGATTGAAATTGCCGGCGAACCGCCGTTCAACGTAAACGCCATCGAGGATCGTCTGGTACAGGTATTTCGCAATTTGCTCCAGAATGCCATCAGCTTCAGTCCTGAGGATGGGCAAGTTGTCATGCATGTCTCGCGGCGCGACGGGTTTGTCGAAATCGATGTGGTCGATGACGGCCCCGGCCTGCCCGAGGGCAAGCTCGACGCGGTCTTCGACCGGTTTTACTCCGAGCGGCCGGAAGGCGAGAAGTTCGGGACGCATTCGGGATTGGGGTTATCGATCTCGAAACAGATCGTGGAAGCGCATGGCGGCGACATTCATGCGGAGAACCGGTACTCGGCGGATGGAAAGGTGCGCGGCGCCCGCTTTGTCGTCCGTTTGCCACGCGCCGACGATTGACACTTCTTCGAGCGAGTCGCAGGCTGGCGCCAATGCAGACAGTTCATGCAACAGTTGTCGCCTTCGGCTCCAAAGGCGTGCTCTTACGCGGTCCTTCCGGAAGCGGGAAGTCTGACTTGGCGTTGCGTCTTATCGATGCGGGGGCCATTCTCGTCGGTGATGACCGGGTTGAATTGGTGAAGCGGCACAATTCGATTGTGGCGCGCTGTCCTGAAGCGATCGCCGGGAAGCTCGAAGTGCGCGGTCTCGGTATCGTGACGCAACCTTACTGCCCCGAAGTCCCGGTCACCCTTGTCGTTGACTTGGCGGATGCGGAGGACGTCGAGCGTATGCCGGAACACACCGCCGTCGACGTGCTGGGCTGCGATATCGCATGGATTCGTCTGGCGCCGTTCGAAGCCTCCGCATCGGTGAAGATACAGTTGGCTGTTCGCCATTCTCCGCAGGAGGTCGAGGCGTGAAGCGCAGCGAAGCGGGAGGTCGCATTGTCTTAGTCACGGGCATGTCGGGTGCCGGACGTTCTTCGACGCTGAATGTCTTCGAAGATTTGGCATTTGAAGCCGTAGATAATCTGCCGTTGTCGTTTCTCGGCGATTTGATCCGCGGTGGTGCCGCTGATCGCGAATTGGCGATCGGTGTCGATATCCGCACTCGCGACTTTGACGGAGACGCTTTCAAGCAGGAGTTGGAGCGTTTGCGGACCGATGCCGATCACACGGTATCGACCATTTTCCTCGATTGCGACGAGGAAGTGCTGGTGAAAAGGTACACGGAGACGCGCCGACGCCATCCGTTGGCCGCTGACCGGCCGCTTGCGGTCGGCATTCGTTTGGAACGGCGGCTTTTGGCTCCGATCCGTGAGTTTGCGGATACGGTCATCGACACCAGCGAACTGTCGCCTTGGATGCTCAAACGCCAGCTTGTGGCTCAGTACGGCCGTGAGGACACGCCCGGCCTGAGCGTCGTGGTGACCTCGTTCTCCTACCGCAGGGGCGTGCCCCGGGAAGCCGATATGGTCTTCGATGCACGATTTCTGCGTAATCCGCATTACGATGACACGCTGCGTCCGTTGACGGGACGCGATTCCCGCGTCGGGAGTTATATTGAGGAAGATCCTGACTATGCTGCATTCATGGGGCAGCTAATGGCGATGTTCGAATTGTTGTTGCCGCGCTTCGAGAGCGAAGGCAAAAGCTATTTAACCATCGCCATCGGCTGCACCGGTGGACGCCATCGGTCGGTCTATCTGACTGAGCAACTCGGCGCCTGGATCGAGAAACAGAACGCCCGGGTTCAGTTGTATCATCGTGATCTGGAGCCGACTGATGACGCAAAGGCGGGCTGAAGTGGAGTTGAAGACATGATCGGAGTAGTGCTTGTGACGCACGGGCGCTTGGCGGAAGAGTTTGTTGCCGCGCTCGAACACGTGGTGGGGCCGCAGGAGCGCATGATTTCGATTTGCATCGAACCAGATGACGATATCGAGGCCTGCCGGGCGAATATCCTCAACGCGACTAAGCAGGCGGACGACGGCGACGGGGTTATCTTGTTGACCGACATGTTCGGAGGGACTCCATCGAACCTGGCGATTTCGATCATGGAACAGGCGAACGTGGAAGTCGTCGCCGGGGTTAACTTGCCAATGCTGATCAAATTGGCGACGTCGCGCGATGGCGGTTCATTGCTCGAGGTGGCCGCTTGCGCGCAAGAGGCCGGGCGAAAATACATCAATGTGGCCTCTACCCTACTCGCGGAACGGGAAGAAGGATGACGCTGGTTGCGCGCGACTTGAAGATAGTCAATCAGCGGGGATTGCATGCCCGCGCGGCGGCGAAGTTCGTCAAAGTCGCTTGCGCATTCGAAGCCATCATTACCGTATGTCATGGTGGCACTGAAGTCTGTGGAACGTCGATTATGGGACTGATGATGTTGGCGGCCGGTAACGGGACGACCATTTCGGTAAGAGCCGAAGGTGTCGATGCGGCCTCGGCGGTTGACGCTTTGGCGGCGCTCGTGGGCGGTCGTTTCGATGAAGACTAAATCCGATGAAACAGGTCGGGAGTTGGTCTTCGACGGCGTCGGTGTTGCCTCCGGCATCGCCATCGGCACAGCGCACGTGGTTGAGAGCGGGACCCTCAGCATTCCCGAGTATCAGCTGACCCGAAAACAGGTTAAACCGGAGATTAAGAGGTTCCACGCCGCCCTCGACACGTCACGCGATCAAATAGAGGAATTGCGCATAAAGACTCGTGACTTGCCGCTTGAGGTGGCGGAAGAACTCGGATTTCTGCTCGATGCACATTTGCAAATGCTGGCAGGCTCACGCCTGGTCCGTGGTGTCGAGCGAAGAATAGAGGAAGACAGACGTAATGCGGAGGCCGCTATCCAGGCCGAAATATCCGAGATCGTTCGCGCATTCGCAGCCCTTGACGATACCTATATGGCGGCCCGGATGCAGGATATCCGCGATGTAGGTGCGCGGGTGGTCCGCAGTTTGACGAAGACACCTGATCAGGCATCCAAAATGGCTCCGTCGGGAAGCGTCATTGTCGCCTCGGAGGTGACGCCGGCCGATACGGCGCTTATGGATCCTGCCGAGATTGCCGGATTCGCGACTGCCACGGGCGGTGCGGAGGGGCATACGGCGATCATGGCCCGCTCGCTCGAGATACCTGCGGTACTTGGAGTCCCGGATATCTCTACCTCCGTGCAATCGGGGGATATGGTGATCGTCGATGGCATGACAGGGCGGATTGTCGTCAATCCGTCGCGGGAAACGCTTCGGTTCTATAGAGCCCGGCGAACCCGATTGGCACGCGCTCGGAGGAGGCTCGAGCGGCTGCGTACCTTGCCCGCGGTGACCCGGGACGAGGCGCGTATCGCGCTTCATGCAAATCTTGAACTTCCGCGCGAGATCGATCTCGCGGTGTCGTCTGGCGCGGAAGGCATCGGTCTCTTGCGGACCGAGTTCATGTTCATGAACCGTGAAACGCCACCCGACGAGGAGGAGCAATACGCCACCTTGCGCAAACTCGTGGAAGGAATGAAAGGCCAGCCGGTTACCATCCGGACGCTCGATGTGGGCGGCGAGAAACTGGCTTATTCTTTGGGCGAACATATGTCCGATGCGGTGAATCCCGCTTTGGGTCTAAGGGCCATTCGGTTCTCCCTGCGTCAGCCGAAACTGTTCGAATCCCAGGTTGCGGCCATCTTGCGCGCCAGCGTGCATGGACCGGTGCGGATGCTGTTGCCGATGATCTCGACCGTCAGCGAAGTGAAAAAGGTGCGGGAGATCGCGGCCCGCGTGAGACAACGCCTGCGCCGCCGCGGCGTCGAGGTGGGCGATGCGCTGCCGCCGATCGGTGTCATGATCGAGGTGCCGGGCGCGGCTTTGGCGGCGGATGCCCTCGCGGGATCGTCGGATTTCTTCGCCATCGGCACCAATGACCTGATCATGTATACTTTGGCGATCGACCGCTCGGACGAACAGGTCGCTCACCTTTACGATCCGCTGCATCCGGCGGTGCTGCGGTTGATTCAATTCGCCGCGCAGGCTGCCTTGCGGGCACGAATTCCGATCAGTGTCTGCGGCGAAATGGCAGGCGACCCTCGGTTTACCGCACTGTTGCTGGGGCTCGGCGTGCGCGAATTGTCGATGTCTTCGGCGAACCTTCCGCGCGTCAAGCAACGGGTGCGGGCGCTTGATCTTATGGCGTCGACGCGGCGCGCCGAGATGATCATGGACCAGGCGGATTCGGGGCGAATCGAGATGTTGCTTGACGATTTCAACGCACTTGCCTGAGGAAACCGCCCGCCGGCTTTCCGCGCACCGCTTGTGAGCTACGTGACCGCTTGCTATACCCCGCTCAACCAAGCCCGAACGGGCAAGACTCCAACGTGGTAGGCAAAGATGAGCGACTCTCAGGATTATAAGGTAGCGGATATTGGTTTGGCCGATTGGGGTCGGAAGGAGATCTCGATTGCCGAGACCGAAATGCCGGGCCTGATGGCGCTGCGCGATGAGTTCGGGGCGAAAAAACCGCTCAAAGGCGCGCGGATCGCCGGCTGCCTGCACATGACGATTCAGACGGCAGTCCTGATCGAAACGCTTACGGCGCTGGGTGCGGAGGTTCGGTGGTCTTCCTGCAACGTCTTTTCGACCCAGGATCACGCCGCAGCAGGGATCGCCGCCACCGGGGTGCCGGTCTTTGCTTGGAAAGGCGAGTCGGAGGAAGAATTCTGGTGGTGCATCGACCAGACGATCGAAGGTCCGGACGGTTGGCGCCCAAACATGATTTTAGACGACGGCGGTGATTTGACGGTTCTCATGCACGAGAAGACACCGGAACTCCTGGACGACGTCCGCGGCCTTTCGGAGGAAACGACCACCGGGGTACACCGTCTATATGAAATGGAGAAGGCGGGGACGCTGAGAGTGCCGGCGATTAACGTGAACGACTCGGTAACCAAATCGAAATTCGACAACAAATACGGCTGCCGCGAAAGTCTGGTTGATGGCATCCGCCGAGCGACCGACGTGATGATGGCGGGCAAGGTCGCGGTGGTGGCCGGATTCGGCGATGTCGGCAAGGGGTCGGCGGAAAGCCTCAGAAGTTCCGGCTGCCGGGTGCTCGTCACCGAAGCCGATCCGATCTGTGCATTGCAGGCAGCGATGGAAGGTTTCGAGGTCGTGACCATGGAGGATGCCGCACCGCGCGGCGACATTTTCGTCACCGCGACCGGCAATATCGATGTCATTACGCTCGACCATATGAGGGAGATGAAGGACCGTGCGATCGTCTGCAACATCGGCCACTTCGATTCCGAGATTCAGGTTGCGTCGCTGCGCAATTACAAATGGGACAATATCAAGCCGCAGGTCGACGAGATCGAGTTTCCGGACGGGAAGCGCCTGATCCTGTTGGCGGAAGGCCGGCTGGTCAATCTCGGCTGCGGTACGGGCCATCCGAGCTTTGTGATGAGCGCGTCGTTCACCAATCAGGTGTTGGCACAGATCGAACTGTGGGAAAACTACGCGAAGTACGAGCGCAAGGTCTATGTTCTGCCGAAGCACCTTGACGAGAAGGTCGCGGCATTGCATCTCGCCAAACTTGGCGCCCAGTTGACGGCACTGTCCGCGGAGCAGGCGGCTTATATCGGTGTTGGTGAAAAGGGGCCATTCAAGCCGGATTCTTATCGCTATTAGGGTTCGGGTTTTCCGCCGCCGCGGAGCTTCAATTGGCTTGTCCGGAACACAGGGGAGCCATAGACTTTCCCCGTGTCGCGACATTCGCTCAGAATAGCCATTGGCCTGCTGGCCCTATCGCCTGTGCCCGCGCTTGCCGCGGGCGCCGAGAGCTCCGTGATATCTTGGTCTTTGGGAACGCTTTCGCTTATCTTTTTTGCGCTGGCGATTGTGTTCTGGCGCCAGTTGCAGACGTTACGCGCCCGGTTGGAGGCAGCTCAGGCTGAAACCATACATCATTCTACCGAGGCGGATCGTCTATTGAGCCAGACCGATCAACTCGCAGCGGTACTCGATGCAATTCCCATCCCTGTGTGGTGGCGTGGGCCGGATTTAAAGCTGCTCGGCTGTAATGTCGCCTATTGCGAGGCCTTGGAGTCGGATGTCGATACGATTCTCCGCAATGGCTTAGAATTGGGCGCCGGTACTATAGACGAGAATGGGCGGGGCCTCGCCCAACGCGCGCGCCAGACAGGTATGGCTCTCAGTGAAAGTCACTACGTTGTTCATACCGGCACGCGACATCTTCTTGATTTTACGGAAGCGCCGTTGCGGGGAGATAGCGGGGGTTTTGCAGGGCATGGGATCGACGTCTCCGCGCTCGAGAATGTCCAATCCGATTTGGCATCACACATTGCCGCCCACGGCGAGGTCCTTGAAAGCCTGGCAACGGCGATGGCGATTTTTGGGGCCGACCGCCGTCTGAAATTTTTCAACACGGCGTTCGCCAACCTGTGGGGGATCGAACCGACGCTCCTGCGTGGCGAGCCGTTGATCGGGGAGATGCTGGAAATTCTGCGCGAACGGCGTGTTCTTCCGGAATATGTGGATTTCCCGGCCTTTAGGCTGGAACAAGACCGGCTATTTGTCTCCGTGCTCGAGCGCGAGGAGGAACTGTTGCATCTTCCGGACGGCCGTACCTTGCGTCGTGCCGTGTCGCCGCATCCTTTCGGCGGGTTGTTGTTCGTATATGAGGATGTCACCGATCGCTTGGTGTTGGAGCGGTCCTATAACACGTTGATTGAAGTGCAGCGCGAGACCATCAACAATCTCCACGAAGGTGTCGCGGTCTATGGTCAGGACGGCCGGATACGGCTGTGGAATCCGACTCTCCTGGCAATGTGGGGACTGGAACGGGAATTTATTGATTCGGAACCGCATGTCTCCGACGTGGTCGACGCGACCCGGCACCTGTTCTTGGATTCGGAGGATTGGCCGGCGCGCCGAGAGGGGCTTGTCCTGCAGGTAACCGAGGGGGCGGCACGTGCAGGCCGCCTCGAAAGGCTCGACGGCGTGGTTCTCGATTTCGCCTGCGTGCCGCTCCCCGACGGTGGGTGCCTTATCAGTTATGTCGACGTCACCGATACGGTCCGGGTGCAACGTGCCCTTGAAGAGCGGAACATCGCCCTAGAGATGGCGGATCAGGTAAAGACCGAATTTATCGCCAATGTCAGTTACGAATTGCGGACGCCACTGAATACGATTGCCGGGTTCACCGACGTTTTGGATGGTGAGTTGTTCGGCACCTTGAATCCGCGCCAGAAGGAATACATCAGCGGCATCGTAACCGCGTCCCGGCAATTGATGGAGTTGATCGACGATATTCTTGACCTAGCCACTATCGAAGCCGGGTATATGGCGTTGGACCTGCAGCAAGTGGAGGTTGGCGCGATGCTGCGGGCCGTGCGCGATCAAGCGGCGGCGAGAATCGAAAGCGGGCGCATCACGCTAGAAATCGATTGTCCCGAAGAGGTAGGCAATGCGCGCGTTGACGAGAGCAGGATGACCAAGGCGCTTTTCAACTTGCTTTGGAATTCGGTCATGTTCCAATCGAACGACGGAGTCATCACCATGCGGGCACGGCGCCGAAATGGTGAGATTGTGATTGAAGTCGACGACATGAGTGGCCTGGTGCTAGAGGACGAATTCGCGAATGTTTATGACACGTTCGAGCACGGTGACCCCTACGTTCGCCGAACCGGCGCGGGCCTGGGCCTGGCGCTGACCCGGAGCCTCGTCGAGTTGCATGGCGGCGGGCTCGACATTTTGAACGATCCCGAAGGTGGGACACGCGCTGTCGCGCGGCTCCCCGTCGACGGCCCCTCCTTGTCGTCCGCGAAGGCACGAGCGGCGGAATGAGACGCCCGGCTGCGGCAGAGGACGCGCTGCAAGAAATTGTCACGGTGACGACCCATTCCGAGGCGGAAACCGCCGCTGTGGCGGCCTCCTTGGCCGCATGGCTGAACAGGGGCGACGTCGTCGCGCTCGAAGGCGGGTTGGGGGCTGGCAAAACAGCGTTCGCAAGGGCCGTCGTGAGGGCGTTTTGCGGGCCGAAAACCGTTGTGCCGAGCCCGACTTTCACCTTGGTTCAGACCTATGAGACACCCAACCTTTCGCTTTGGCATTGTGACCTCTACCGGCTGGCGGCTGCGGACGAAGTGGCGGAATTGGGCTTGGACGAGGCTTTCGCGGAAGGCCTGACCCTTATCGAATGGCCCGAGCGGCTCGGCGACGGATTACCCGACCTGCGGCTGCATATTCGCTTCTCCGGCGGGGCCGAGGATAATACCCGCACGCTGGTCTTCTGCGGCGACGCGAGGTGGCGTGAGCGTCTCTCCGGATTTGGCGGCGAATATGCGTGACCGGTTGATTGAGAATTTCTTGCAAGCTCATGATTGGCACAAAGCCGAGCGCACGCCTCTGGCCGGCGATGCTTCGTTTCGGCGCTATATTCGTCTGACGCGGGAAAATGAGGCGCAGGCCATGCTGATGGATGCGCCGCCACCTCAGGAAGACGTGAGGCCGTTTCTTGCCATCGCGGACCATTTGTCCGGTTTGGGTTTGAGCGCCCCTCGTATTTTGGCGCGCGACGAAGCGGCAGGATTGCTACTGCTCGAAGACCTTGGCGACGCGACCTATACCCGCCTCCTGGCGGACGGGAGCAACGAGACGGCGCTGTACAGATTGGCAACGGATACATTGATCGCCCTACACCGACGCTTTCGCCGGGGCACTGAAATTCCGCCCTATGACGAGGCGAGGCTACTGGATGAAGTGGCACTTCTTGTCGACTGGTTCTTGCCGGCGCTTCGTGGCGCGGACATACCGCCCGAATTGCGCGACGAGTATCTTGAATTATGGCGCGAAGTCTTGCCGGTCGCTCAGCGCGTTCCCGATAGTCTCGTCCTACGCGACTATCACGTGGACAATCTGCTGTGGCTGCCAAATCGCGCCGATGTCGCGGCATGCGGTTTGCTCGACTTTCAGGATGCCGTGATCGGTCCGGTTACCTACGATTTGGTTTCTCTTTTCGAGGATGCTCGCCGAGACGTGCCGCAGGACATGGCACAAGGATTGATCGCCTATTATCTGGACGCGTTTCCGGACATCGATAGAGCCGTGTTCCAGGCGTCCTATGCGGTGATGGGTGCTCAACGGAGCGCCAAGATCATCGGTATCTTCACCCGGCTCGACCGGCGTGACGGCAAGCCCGTCTATTTGCACCATATTCCGCGCGTCTTTCGTTGGCTTTGGGGTGGGCTTGAGCATCCGGCGTTATGCAGACTCCGCGCCTGGTTCGAACGCGAGATACCGAAGGCGGACCGTATCGCACCGCCGTGTGTCGGTCGATGATCGCTGTTTCTCACGCGATGGTACTGGCGGCAGGGATGGGTGTTCGCATGCGGCCATTGACGAACACCCGACCGAAGGCGCTTGTTGAACTCGGTGGCGAGACATTGCTCGACCGCGCCCTGGCGAAATGCCGTGCTGCTGCCGTCGGCTCGATCGTCGTGAATACGCACTACCTGGGAGAGTTAATAGGTGCTCATGTGGAAGGTATGGCCGATATCCGGCTGTCTCCCGAAACGGAATTGCTGGAGACCGGCGGCGGTGTCTGCAAAGCATTGCCTCATTTAGGCGCGCAGCCGTTTTGTGTCGTCAATTGCGACTCGGTTTGGACCGATGGGCCTGTTCCGGCACTCGTGCGACTTTTCCAGTCGTGGCGCGATGAGGACATGGACGCCTTGCTGCTTATGACCCCGGTAGAGAAGGCGGTTGGGTATAAAGGCAGCGGCGATTTCGCCATCGACGCCTATGGTCGGGCCCATCGACGGCACGGCGACGACCCGGCGCCCTTTGTATTCATGGGGGTACAATTACTGCATTCGAGGTTGTTCGCGGGAATGCCGGTCGCGCGGTATTCGCTTAACAGGCTGTACGACAAGGCATTGGCCGCTGGCCGCCTGTATGGCCTTGTCCATGATGCGGACTGGTATCATGTCGGGACGCCCGAGGATCTGGCTGCGGCGGAAGCATCGATGGAGCGGGTATGACGCCGCCGTCGGTCTTCACGATATCGGCCGGCGTTTCTTTCGTCGATGCCTTGGCGGAGGGCGTGCTCGATGAGATTGGTGACGATCCCTTTCTGCTTTCCGACAGCCTGATCCTGCTGCCGAACAGGCGCAGTTGCCGGGCGTTGCGCGACGCATTTCTGCGGATTGCGGCCGGCCGTCCCCTATTGCTGCCGGCAATGCGTCCAATCGGCGAGACTGATGAGGACGAGTTGTTGATCGCAGATGCGCTGCACGGCGTCGCAGCGGATTTGCCACCCGCTATTCCTACTTTACGGCGGCAGTTGTCGTTGGCCAGGCTGATCCGGGAACACGCCCCGGACGGGGCGGGTATATCGCTCGATCAAGCGGCACGCCTCGCAGGCGATCTGGCCCGGCTGCTCGATCAGGTGCAAACCGAAGGATTGAGCTTCGATCGCCTGGATGAATTGGTGCCGGAACGCTTTGCCGAGCATTGGCAGCGGACATTGGCCCTACTCCAGGTCATCACCACCCATTGGCCGGCGGTGCTCGCGAAGGAAGGGTGCCTCGATCCGGCGGATCGGCGCAATCGTCTCCTCGCGGCACAGGTCGAATACTGGCGCGAATCACCGCCCGACCGGCGTATTATCGCTGCGGGCTCGACTGGCAGCATTCCGGCTGTCGCGGCTCTGCTGGACTGTGTGGCGCACCTGCCGCGGGGAGAAGTGGTTCTGCCGGCATTCGACCGGACCTTGGACGACGAATCCGCCTCGGCGGCCATCGACGATCAAACCCACCCGCAATATGGTATGCTGCGCTTGCTGGACCGTATTGGTTTGCAGCCCCGCGACGTCGCTGAATGGCCCCACGCATGTTCGGCGCACTTGGTGGCAGAACGTCTGTCGGAGCGCCAATTCGTGGTAAACGAAGTCATGCGCCCGGCCGCGACAACCGATGCCTGGCGGAAAGTCCCGCCGTTGTCGGCCGAGATGCTCTCCGGGATTGATCGCATCGATTGTCCGGGAGAGGCCGAAGAAGCCAAGGTCATCGCGTTGGCCCTGCGCCAAGCGCTGGAAAACACGGAACTGACGGCCGCCCTCGTGACGCCGGACCGCGGGCTCGCCCGGCGGGTGACGACGGCGCTGCAGCGATGGAATCTGGAAATCGACGATTCCGCTGGCCAGCCCTTGTCGCAGACGCCGCCCGGATTGTTTCTGCATCTGGTGGCGGAGATGGTGGCGGCCCGGTTCGCGCCGGTGGCGACCTTGGCGGTCCTCAAACATCCATTCGCTCACTGCGGCCGGCCCCGCGAGCAATTTCGGAATGATGTGCGCTTATGGGAGCGGTGGGTGTTGCGGGGACCGCGCCCGGAACCCGGTCTTGCGGGCCTCCGGCATGCAGTGCCCTGTGATCTCGACGCCGGGAAACGCGCTCCCATCTTGGCCATGCTTGGCGAATTGGAGGCGGCGCTTGGCGGATTCGCGGCATTGATGTCGAGACCCGAAGTGCCGATCTTGGAGTTGTTGCACGCCCATATCACTGCTGTCGAGGCGCTCGCCAAAGACGACCTGATGCCACGCGCCGAGCGGCTGTGGTCCGGCGAGGCCGGCGAGGAACTGGCGGCGTTCGTCGACGAGATGGTCCAAGCCGCCGGGCCACTTGGGACCGTCAGCCCGGCCGTATATCCTTCGCTGCTTTCGGCTCTGATGGATGGACGCGCCGTCCGCCCCCGCTTTGGCAAGCATCCACGCTTGCACATTTGGGGGCCGCTTGAAGCGCGGCTACAGAATGCCGATTTCGTCATCCTCGGCGGCCTCAACGAAGGCAATTGGCCGCGCGATCCCGATCCCGATCCCTGGTTGAGCCGACCCATGCAGGAGGCCTTCGGCCTGCCGCTGCCGGAGCGGCGGATCGGTCTCGCCGCGCATGATTTTGCTGTCGCGGTCTGTGCGCCGACGGTATTGCTGACGCGGTCCGAAAAATCGGGCGGCTCGCCCACGGTCCCTTCCCGGTGGTTGTCGCGGCTGCAAGCAGTCTTGATGGCCGCCGGGCACGATGGGTCCTTCGGACGCTCCGAACAATGGCTCCGCTGGGAACGGGCACTGGACCGGCCCCGGCAGAAGCGCCGCATTATCGCGCCCGCCCCTCGCCCACCCGTTAACGCGCGGCCCCGGCGCCTGTCGGTCACTCGGATAGAGACCTGGATGCGTGATCCGTATTCGATTTACGCGCGCCATATCCTGGGCTTGCGCGCCCTCGACGCGTTGGAAGCGGACCCGGCGGCGGCGGATCGCGGAACCGTCATCCACGAGACGCTGGATCGGTTCGTCGGCGCCTTTCCGGGCCAACTGCCGGAGGATGCCGAGGAGAAACTATTGGCGATCGGACGCGATGTTTTCCAGAGCATCGTAAATCACCCGGTCGTTCATGCCTTCTGGTGGCCGCGTTTCGAACGTGTGGCCAGCTGGTTCGTCGAGGTTGAGCGGCAACGCCGGTCGGGAATCGCGGGGACGAGAACCGAGGTGCACGGGAGCCTCGCCATCGATGCACCCGGCGGCACGTTCAAGCTTACCGCGGTCGCGGACCGGATCGACCATCTCGCGGCGGGCGGCTATGCCATCCTCGACTATAAGACAGGTGTCGCGCCGACCAACACCGATCTGGTGGGAGGGTATGCGCCGCAATTGCCGTTGGAGGCAGCCATTGCGGCGGCGGGCGGCTTCGATACTCTGGAGGCGGATAAGGTCGCAATCCTAGCATTCTGGCGGCTTTCCGGTGGCGCACCGCCCGGCGAAATAAAGGAGGTCAAGGGCGATATGACCGAGCTCGCTGCTCAGGCATTGCAGGGACTTCGCGATTTGGTGGCGGCATATGACGACGAAAACACGGCCTATGCTGCTGTGCCCGACTTGGCCAGGGCACCGCGTTTCAACGACTACGCCCATTTGGCACGCATAGCGGAATGGGCCGGCCTTCAGGACGAAGACGGATCATGATGCGGGCCGTTCCCATCGATTCCGATCGGGCACAACGCGAGGCCGCGGACCCGAGATCGAATGTCTGGGTTTCGGCGTCCGCCGGAAGCGGAAAAACCAAGGTCCTGACCGACCGGGTGCTTACGCTCCTTCATAACGGCACGGCGCCGCATCGCATCTTATGCCTCACCTTTACCAAGGCGGCGGCAGCGGAAATGGCGAACCGGGTTCTTCGCGAATTGGCATATTGGACAATCTCCGACGATGCCGCACTCTCGGACCGATTGCGGCGTTTGCGGGGGGAGACACCCGATGCCGAGCAGCTGCAGGACGCGCGGCGCTTGTTCGCCCGCGTCCTCGATACGCCAGGCGGCCTAAAGATTCAGACGATTCACAGTTTTTGCGAATCGCTGCTGGGACGGTTTCCGATCGAATCTGGACTCGCGCCGCAGACCCAGGTCATGGACGAACGCAGTGCCGCCGAATTGATGCAGGCGGCTCGCGACGCGGTACTCGTCGCCGCCCAACGCGTGCCCGCCCTCGGTGCGGCACTGGCCGAAGTGACCGCACAAATTCAAGAAGATCAGTTTGCCCAGCTGATGTCCGAAATTGCCCGCGATAGGGGACGCCTGGCTCTGTTGTTGCACCGCTCGGGCGGGTTGGCCGGCGCTGAGGCTGCCGTCTTCGCCAAGTTCGCGGTCGAGCCGTCTGAGACGACGGAGAACGTCGTCGCCGCAGCCTGCCGCGAAACCGCGTTTGAGGCGTCGGCATTGCGTCGCGTCGCGACGGCGCTGCTTGCAGGAACCGGGAAGACGGATGTTGCGAGCGGCCGCGCGTTGGCGGATTGGCTGGCCGCGGAGGAGGGCGAGCGCGCTGCCACGTTCGAGGCCTATCTCGATATTTTCCTGCGCAAGGCTGACAGGCAGCCGCGTGCACGGCCCGCCACGAAGAGCGTCCTCGAAGCCATGCCGGAAGCCGGGGATATCCTGATGGAGGAGGCCGAGCGCCTCATTCTCTGTTCGGAGCGGCTGAAATCCGTCGTCTCGGCCCGCAGTACGGCGGCGCTCTTGCGTCTGGGCGCAGCCATGCTTGACGCCTACGAGGCGGCCAAGTCTGCGGTCAGCAGGCTCGACTACGACGATCTGATATATGGTGCCCGTAACCTGCTCACGGGCGACGATATGACGCCCTGGGTACTGTTCAAGCTCGACGGCGGGCTCGACCACATTCTGATCGACGAATCGCAAGATACCAATCCCGATCAATGGGAGATTGTCCGCGCGATTGCCGACGAGTTCTTTGCCGGCGAAGGGGCGCGCGACGATATCGTGCGGACGATTTTCTCCGTCGGCGACAGCAAACAATCGATCTTCAGTTTTCAAAGAGCGGACCCTGCGGCGGGAGAGCGCATGCGGGCGCATTTCCAAGCCCGCGCCGAAGCAGCCGAGCAGTCATGGCGGACCATTCGCCTCGATACCTCGTTCCGCTCTACCGACGTCGTCCTCAGCGCCGTCGATGCGGTCTTCGCGACCGAACCGGCGCGGCGCGGCGTGGTCCCGGCGGGTCAGGAACTTCGCCACAATGTGCATCGTCACGAGGCAGCAGGACGGGTCGAGGTCTGGCCATTGGTGGAGAGCGTCGAGACCGAAAGTACCGCGCCATGGACGCTGCCTCTCGAGCGGCGCTGGACGGACGATCCCGAAAGTCGATTGGCAGAGGTAATCGCGCGCAAGATCAAAAGCTGGATCGGAAGCGAGCAGCTGTCTGGGCGCGATGCGCCTGTGCGGGCAGGCGATATCATGATCCTTGTTCGCCGTCGTCGCAGAATTGTGGACCGGCTGGTGCGAGCCCTGAAGGAAGTCGACGTTTCGGTCGCCGGTGTGGACCGTTTGGTGCTGACCCAGCAGCTTGCGGTCATGGATTTGATGGCATTGGCCGGGTTTCTGCTTCTGCCGGACGATGATTTGACGCTTGCGGCCGTGCTCAAAGGCCCGCTTGTCGGTTTCGACGATGACGATCTCTACCGGTTAGCCAGCAGACGGGGCGACTTGAGCCTGTGGCAAAGAATGGTCGCGGCGAGCGAGACAGACCAGCGGGTCGCGGCGGCGCGGCGCTGGCTCGGCGACCTGCTGGCCCGGGTTGATTTCGTCCCTCCCTACGAATTGTTCGCCGGAGTCCTGACCCGACCGTCGGTACAGGACGACAGCGGTCGTCAAGCCATGTTGTCGCGGTTGGGGGCGGAGGCCGAAGACCCTCTGGACGAGTTCCTCAATCTGGCACTTGCCTACGAACGGACGGCCACACCGTCCTTGCAAGGCTTCATGCATTGGGTTGCCGCCGAAGAGACGGAAGTGAAGCGCGACCTTGAACAGGGCGACCGCGACGAAGTGCGGGTCATGACAGTCCACGGAGCGAAGGGGCTGCAGGCGCCGATCGTTATTCTCGCCGACACGGTCTCCTCGCCGCAGGCCGGTGGCAGTGGCCGGCCCTCGATTTTCTGGTCCGGCGATATACCGCTTTGGGCGCCGCGCCGCGCGTCCGAAAGCACCTTGGTGCGCCAGGCCCGCGAAGCCGCCGGACAGGCGGATATGGAGGAGTACAATCGTCTGCTCTATGTCGCGATGACGCGGGCGGAGGACCGGCTTTATGTGGTCGGCGCTCAAGGGCGCAGCGAACCGCCGGATGATTGTTGGTACAGTATGGTGGCCCACGGTTTGGCTCGGGTCGGCGCGGCGGCGGATTTCGATTTTACCGAGATGGCGGCCGGGGGATGGAGCGGCGGCGGTTACGTCTTGTCCTCGGAGTCGGGGGAGCTCCCCGATTCGTTAAAACCGGTCATCGAGGAGACCCGGGAAGCAGAAGAGCCGGCCGGCTGGATGTTGGTGCCGCCACCCGAAGAGCCGACCCCACCGACCCCTTTGGCGCCGAGCCGGCCGAGTGTCGAAGATCCACCCGTCCAGTCGCCGATTTCGGAGAGGGGCGACAGCCGGTTCCGGCGCGGTTTGCTGGTCCATCGCCTGCTCGAGCTCTTGCCCGAAGTGGCTGCGGACAGGCGCCGGGAAACCTGTCTCGGATATCTCGCGAGACCCCTGCATGCGCTCGAACCGGAAGCCCAGGCCGAGTTGGCGGATGAAGTGATGAACGTCCTGGAACACCCTGAATTCGGCCCTATTTTCGGTGCCGACAGCCGCGCGGAAGTGGCGCTTGCCGGTGCCGTTCCGTTGGGCGGACAAATTGAAATCGTCAGTGGACAAGTCGACCGGATGGTTGTGACCGAGAGGGATGTATTCGTGGTCGATTATAAGACGATGCGGCCTGTCCCGTCGTCGGCCTCGGTTGTCCCCGCAGCGTATCTGCGCCAGCTTGCGATCTATCGGGCACTGTTGCGGGGTGTCTGGCCGAACCGAGAATTTCGGGGTGCTTTGCTGTGGACCGAGGGACCGTCCCTGATGCCAATCTGCGACGGTCTCCTTGACCGATACTCGGCGGCTTCCTAGATTCCTCGGCAAGAGCATGCCCGGCCCGCATTAAGCGGCATCGGCATCATTACCGAAGGGATCAAAGCATGAGCACCGTAATGGTCAGCGACGAGGATTTTGAAAGCAGCGTCTTGGGAGCCGATGGTCCCGTTCTTGTTGATTTCTGGGCCGAGTGGTGCGGTCCCTGCAAGATGATCGGCCCCGCGCTAGAGGAAATTGCGGCCGATCTCAGCGGTAAGCTGACGGTTGCCAAACTTAATATCGACGACAATCCTTCAACGCCGGCGCAGTTCGGCGTGCGCGGCATTCCGACCTTAATGCTCTTCAAGGACGGCGAGGTGGCGGCGACCAAAGTCGGCGCCCTGCCGAAAAGTCAGCTTGAGGATTGGGTAAAGTCGAACATTTGATTTTGTGAGACTTGTTCCGATGGGAGGCGTCAGCGCGCGTCGCCTCTCCGGAGCCAGCCGTTGAACGGTCGTCTGAAAGCCCACAGCATCGATATGTCGCAGCGTCTGGCCCAGGAAGAGGGTCAGGTCCGGGCGGTACTCGGCCCCACCAATACCGGGAAGACTTATTTTGCGATAGACCGGATGCTCGGGCATGAGAGCGGGATGATCGGGTTTCCGCTGCGCCTGCTTGCGCGCGAAAACTACGACCGGATCGTCGCCCTGAAAGGTGCGCTTTCGGTGGCTCTCATCACCGGCGAGGAAAAAATCATCCCGGCCAACCCGCGCTGGTTCGTCTGCACGGTTGAGTCGATGCCGCTCGATCGTCAGGTTGAATTTCTAGCGGTGGACGAGATTCAGCTTTGCGCGGACGTCGACAGGGGGCACGTCTTCACCGACCGCCTGTTGCATGCGCGCGGCGTCTCCGAGACCATTTTCCTTGGCTCGGACACTATGGCGCCGATCTTGCGCGCGCTAGTGCCAAACATCCGCATCGACGAGCGATTGCGGATGTCGACATTGTCCTACGCGGGGCCCTCGAATCTGACTCGGTTGCCGCGCCGCAGTGCGATCGTCGGTTTTTCCGTCAGCAAGGTCTACGAACTTGCGGAGCGCGTGCGCCGTCAGCGCGGCGGTGCGGCGGTCGTCCTCGGCGCATTGTCGCCGCGCACCCGCAATGCGCAGGTTGAAATGTATCAGGCCGGCGAAGTCGATTATATGGTTGCAACAGATGCGATCGGCATGGGCCTTAACATGGATGTGACCCACGTCGCTTTCTCCGGCCTGCGCAAGTTTGACGGCAGGCGGTCGCGCGCCTTGGCGCCAGTGGAAGCGGGACAGATCGCGGGCCGGGCGGGCCGCTATATGAACGACGGCAGCTTTGGCACAACCGCTGGATACGGGCCGCTCCGCCCCGAACTCGTCGAAGCGATCGAATCCCACCGGTTCGATCCGGTAAAAACATTGTTCTGGCGGAGCCGCGATCTCGATTTCCGCTCTCCCAAGCTGTTGCTTCGAAGTTTGGGGCATGCTCCGGAACGGCTCGAATTGACGCGCGCGCGCGAAGCCGAAGATCACATGTCGCTGGCGGCTCTTACCCGCGACGAAGACATGGCGGCACGTGCATCGGACCCCAGCTTGGTGCGTCTGCTGTGGGATGTTTGTCAGATTCCCGATTTCCGAAAAATAATGCCGGACCATCATGTTGCCTTTTTGGGCCAGGTCTTTGCCCATCTCTCGGAGCAAAGCGGCCGGCTGCCGGAAGATTGGGTCGGCGCCCAGATCAACCGGCTCGAGACGACGACCGGCGATATCGATGCGTTGACCGGGCGACTCGCGGATATTCGAACATGGACCTATATCTCGCACCGTGGCGATTGGCTTGACGATTCCGCCTATTGGCAAGGGCGCGCCGGCGCCATCGAGGATAGATTATCGGATGCCTTGCACGAACGGCTGACGCATCGCTTCGTTGATCGCCGCGCAGCGTCGATTGATCGCAAACGCGGCGCCGGGGCAGAGTTACTTTCGGCCGTAACCGCCCGCGGCGATGTTGTCGTCGAGGGCCAAACTGTCGGACAGATGCAGGGAATCGCCTTCGTACCATTGGAGTCGCTGGGACTGGAGCGGCGAATGGTCCTTTCGGCGGCGCGTCGTGCCGCGATGCAGGATATCGCCGGAAGGGTCCGCCGTTTGGTCTCGGAGCCGGATTCGGCGTTCGCCCTTGGTGAGGACGGCCGGATTGCATGGCAGGGTATACCCGTGGCGCGGCTTGCGGCCGGACCGGCATTGCTCTCGCCGGAAATTCGCATTGTGCGCAGCGACTTGCTCGACAACGGTATGCGGAGCCTGATCCAGAGCCGGCTGACGGACTGGTTGACGCGTCAGATCGACCGAGCTTTGAAACCCTTGGTGCGGGCACGCGAGGCGGCGCTCGAGGGGCCCGCTCGCGGTGTGGTCTATCGTCTGTGCGAACATATGGGTGGTCTTCCGGGCGCGTTGGACGACCGCGAATGGCACGCGCTTTCGAAAACGGATCGCCAAGGTTTGGCCGCGCTCGGCGTGCGCATGAGCCCGGCTTCCGTGTATTTAAAGGGGCTACAGTCGGAGGCCGCGCAGCGCATCCGCCGCATCCTCTGGGAGGCGCATAGGGGGCGATCTGCGCCGGCAATCACCGTTGGGGATTTCTCCTGTCCGGCGGGCGCCTATTCAAAGGCGGATTGGGCGGCTTTGGGGTATGCGCGGATCGGTGTCCAAGCCATACGTTTCGAGAACCTGGACAAGTTGGCGCGCTTGGCCCGGCAGAAATCCAATCAGGGTACATTCCTGGCGACGTCCGAGATGACGTCGCTGGTCGGCGTAAAGGGTACGACGTTCGAGCAGATTATGGCCGCGCTTGGATATGCGGCCCGGAAGGATGGAGCCCAGACGGAATTCCGCTTGAAGAGCCGCAAGCGGCTGAACAGGCGCCGTCAGAGAACCCGCAAGAAGCCTATTGACCCAAATTCGCCGTTCGCGTCGCTGCGGGATTTAGCGGTGGCGAAGTAAGATGGCACCAGACGATATGGCGGCCAAACCGCCGCGGATCCGGGTTGATAAATGGCTATGGTATGCGCGCTTCTTCAAGAGTCGGACCTTGGCCGCAAAAGTGGCGGAAGCGGGTCAGTTGCGGGTCAACCGAGAAATCGTGCGGAAATCGGGCCATGCCTTGAAACCCGGCGATATTCTGACTTTTGCGAAAGGCAGGGATATCCGCGTTGTAGAAGTGATCGCCTTGGGCGACAGGCGCGGCCCGGCAAGCGAAGCGCAAACCCTCTACAAGGATTTAAGCCCGCCGGTCGAGAAGCCGCGAGAGCCTCTTTCGGGTGTCCGAGAGCGAGGAGCCGGGCGACCGACGAAGAGCGACCGGCGCGCCCTCGACCGTCTGCAGGCACGCAGCAGATAGCGATCAAACGGCGTCTGGATATTCGCGCCGCAGGACGACGCAGAAATTGTTCGAAGGCATATCGACTATGCCGTCAAGCCGAAGGCCGAGACCTGTGCCGGCCGCCGCCACATCTTCGATGGCGCGCACGCCCCACTCGGGATTCTGGCGCCGCAAGGATAGATCGAAGGCTTCATTGCTGGGCGCGGTATGTGCGCCATCCCGTTTAAAGGGGCCATATAGAATGAGGGGGGCCGCGAGTTTGAGGACGCTCGAGGCGCCACGCAACAATCCTTCGCAACAACGCCAAGGCGCAATATGGATCATATTGACACACAATATCGCGTCGACCTCGATGTTTGGCCAATCCTCGGTTGTCACGTCGAGCCCTAACGCCGGCAGAAGATTGGACAAACCGGCCGATCGCCGATGCGCCTCGATGCTGTCGAGAGCCGCCGCATCTGCGTCCGTCGGTTGCCAGGTCCATCCGGGCAGGGCCTCGGCGAAGTGGCACGCGTGCTCGCCACTGCCGCTTGCGACCTCCAGCAAGGCTCCGCTTTCGGGCAGCAATCTACGAAGGACTTCGAGCAGGGGACCGCGATTGCGGGCCGTCGCCGGTGCATGCTGCTTTTTATCTTCGAACATCGGCGATTTATAGGTAGCGCGCGTTGCCACGGCAAGCAGAGGACATAATTCTGATTGCGGGCTATTGCGTCCCTTGTCGCGAGTTTGTATTTCACTGCTAGCAGCTGGTGTATCGACCGAGGATCGTCGGTTCGATACGTAGGAGGGTCCTACCGGCGGAGACTAAACTGCCGGGCTGGCCCGCACCGGCGAATTCGGAGTGCGAAGGAGAATACTCAATGACCTATGTCGTCACCGAAACCTGCATCCGGTGCAAATACATGGATTGTGTCGAAGTCTGCCCAGTCGATTGTTTCTATGTTGGTGCGAACATGCTCGTTATTCATCCGGACGAATGCATCGATTGTGGTGTTTGCGAGCCGGAATGCCCTGTCGAGGCGATCATCCCGGATACGGATGGCGAAGCCGAGAAGTGGTTGGAGTTGAACCGGGAGTACTCCGAAAAATGGCCGAATATCACGCGCAAGGCCCCATCTCCCGAGGATGCTGATACCTACAAGGATGAAGCCGGTAAATTCGACAAGTATTTCGATCCAGCTCCGGGCGAGGGTTGATTTCAAGCGATAACGTTCCGAGATAGCAGGGGCGGCCAACGCCAAGGCTGTAATCCCGGGGTTTGATATGGTATCTTATTAGCCTTCCGATATACGGACTCCGCCGAGGACGTATGAACGCGGATGAGTTATCGGTTGCCCAATGTTGTAGGCCAGACCTTGGGGTGTGGTGACCGGGCGATGGATATCAGGGTGGCGCGCGCAGAGCTCAAAGCACAATCGGCGATGTTAATCCGACGAGCCAACGGATGCACGGCTGCTGGAATGGAAAGAGGAAGAGGTTGAACGTGCCGAAGAAGAAAAACGCAGAAAACGAGAATTCCGAGTTCAAGACCGGCAATTGGGTGGTCTATCCCACCCATGGTGTCGGTAAGGTGACGGGCATCGAGGAACAGGAGATTGCGGGCACGAAACTCAAACTGGTCGTGATCAGTTTTGAGAAAGACCGCATGACGCTGCGCGTGCCCATCAATAAGGCAGAGGAATCCGGCCTTCGCAAGTTGTCATCCCGCGATGAGATGAAAGGCGCCTTAAAGACATTGAAGGGACGCAGCCGCGTCCGCAGGACCATGTGGAGTCGACGCGCTCAGGAATATGAAGCGAAGATCAATTCCGGCGATCCGGTTTCAATCGCCGAGGTCGTGAGGGATTTGCATCGCAAGGAAGATCAACCGGACCAGTCCTACAGCGAACGCCAGATTTATCAGGCTGCTTTGGACCGTCTTGCGCGCGAGTTGGCAGCGGTCGAGGAAATCGACGAAGTGGCGGCAACCGAAAAACTCGAGAATCTGCTGAAAGCAGCCTGAAATCACGTTGCCGACCGGGCGGAAGTCCGGTTGGATCGCGAGTCGGCAAGGCGACGGTGGGAATGTCTGACGGCAGTGCCTTTGCGGTTATCCACGGAGCCGGTCGGATTTGGGCCGTCGGCTCGATCCACGGCGAGGCGGGCCGGCTAAGGGAACTGCACGATCGTCTGGAGACCCGACTGCGAACCAACGACCGGTTGGTGTATCTCGGTAATTATCTCGGCTACGGTCCCGAAATTATAGCGACGGTGGACGAGCTGCTCGCGTTTCGACGGCGCTTCTTGGCACGGCCGCCTTTTACAGACGCAAACGATCTTATTTTTCTGCGCGGCAGCCAGGAAGAAATGTGGCAACGGGTGCTGCAGCTGCAGTTCGCGGTCGATCCGGTTGCGGTGATGGTCTGGATGGGAGAGCGCGGATTGGCGGCAACGTTGGCCGCCTATGCGGGAGACGCTCAACAGGATCTTCTGGGGCAGCGAGCGGGGCCGCTTACCATCGCACAGTGGACCGGGTCGGTGCGGTCCGCGATGGCCGGAAATGCGGGTCATGTCGCCTTCATGAGTGCCTTGAAGCGCGCTGCCTATACCGCGGACGAAAAGTTGCTTTTCGTTAATGCCGGCCTCGACACCGGACGATCAGTCGAGAACCAGAGCGATAGTTTCTGGTGGGCCGGCCGGAGCTTCACGAACATCTCCGCACCCTATGCCAGTTTCGCCAAGATCGTACGAGGCTTCGACCCCGATCATGGCGGCTATTCGGAAACCGCTTATACGCTAACTATCGACGGCGGTTGTGGTTTTGATGGGCCGTTGTTGGCCGTCTGTTTGTCGCCCGAAGGTGAGGTCGAAGAGCGTCTCGAGGCCTAAATTATGTAAAAAAATTTGTCCGGACGAATCTTCTTGCGTCCCGTTTATGGATTCAATAACCTAGCCCTATGGTGAGTTATTAAAATCAATAAAACTCTAGGGAGCACGCCGGTTTAAGGCGCTAAGGGGAGGGAATGGCCTACATAGATGATCCGCAAACACAGCGGGCTAATCTCAAGTTCATCAAAGCCTCAATGCAAGAACCGTTGCTATCGCGAGAGACGGAATACGATCTCGCAAAACGGTGGCGCGACAAACAAGACGAGGCAGCACTCCATCGACTGGTTCGGGCCTATACACGACTGGTCATCAGCATTGCATCCAGATTCCGCAACTACGGTTTGCCGATGGGCGATCTCGTCCAGGAAGGTAATGTTGGCTTGTTGCAAGCGGCGGAACGGTTCGAGCCGGACCGCGGCGTACGCTTCTCGACTTATGCGTCGTGGTGGATTCGGTCGGCGATGCAGGACTTCATTCTGCGCAACTGGTCGATCGTGCGGACCGGCACGACGGCCGCACAGAAATCGCTGTTCTTCAATCTGCGCCGGCTACGCGCTCAGATCGACGATATCGGCGGCGAGCAGCTCAGCGAGGAATCGCGCTCGTTCATTGCCAATGAACTGAAGGTGAACGTGCACGAGGTTGAAGCGATGGAGATTCGCCTGAATGGCGGCGACCAGTCGCTGAACGCCACCGTGTCGGATGAATCTGAAGATAGCTGGCAGGACTTTCTGGCAGATCAACGACCAAGCTCCGAAGAAGTCGTCATCGGCGTTCATGACGGACGGACCAGGGCCCGCTGGCTTGTCGAGGCGTTGCGGGAGTTGCCGCCACGCGAGCAAACCATCATCCGCAAACGCCGCCTGACCGAAAACGGCGCCACGCTTGAAGAGCTGGGCCGCGTTCTCGGTGTCAGCAAGGAGCGGGTTCGCCAGCTTGAGCATCGGGCTTTGACCAAACTGCGCAAATCGATCAGTCAACGCACCGAACGGCCCGACGACCTAATGATCGAAGCCTAGCGCGACACTCTCAGGCGGAAATTAACGCACCAACCGAACCGGATCTCCCGGTTTCGGTCGGTGGCCGCTTGCGAACCCATTCAGCAATTCGAACCAGCCTTCCCGGTAGCTGTCCACATTCATTCGTTCGACCAGGGATGACGGGTCTTCGCCCCGCTTGAGGCGATGAAGCACCAGACGTCGCGGCTTAATGGCATCCGCCTCCCGTTGAGAGAGCCGACGAAAGCTGTAAGTCGTGCGCCGGAAAGGGACAGCCAGGCGCTCGGTCACCGAAGGCGGCGAGACAAAGGTGAAGCGGAAGATCGCTTGCGGCTCGGCGCGAATGGCCAGCAGTCGGACGATTACGGAACCCTGCTTCGTATTGCCCCGCAACCAACCCGTCGCGGCGGGCAAGCCGTTAACCCGCAGGGATTGGATATCGTTTAGACGCGATTGCGCCCAGTTCCGCGTAATATACGTTTCCATAGCGCCATGGCTGCGTTGGCGGTCAAGGTCAAAAATGATCGACGCTCTCAGCTGAGGGTCTTGTGCCAATACCACGTCGGGACGGTTGATCAGCCGAAATCCGTCCGGCACCTCGAATCGAAATCGGAGCGCGCGGTGCGCGAATTCGGTGCCACGTATGACACCGGCATCCGGGTCGTTGCCGAATACCATTCCGTCAAGCGCGCTGCCATACGCCGCCTTGTGGAGATTTCTCGCGTGTCCAGGCGCCAAATCAACGCTGGCGGCGGCGCGTTGGATGCGGTCCAGTGTGCGCGGATGCGTGGCCATGATATCGAACGAATCGACTGAATCCGCCGAGCGGCCTTCAATCTGCGCTTTGAGACTGGAATGCGCGCGAAGTTGGCCCAGGAAAGAGGCCATTGCAGCCGGGTCGTATCCCGTGCGCACCAAATACCGCACGCCGAGCATATCCGCCTCGAACTCCTGCTCTCGCGAATACCCTTGCAAGTGGAGGGTGGCCACTGTGCTCGCGAGCTGTCCGGTACCCGATGGCAGGCCCGCGGCGCTCCCAAGTATGGCGAGGCCGATCAGTCCGAACTGGGTCATCTGGGCCCGGCTTATGCGCGCCGCGG
This sequence comes from Rickettsiales bacterium, assembly GCA_038131165.1. Taxonomy (GTDB): domain Bacteria; phylum Pseudomonadota; class Alphaproteobacteria; order UBA8366; family UBA8366; genus UBA6544. Next base: position 65,713 of record JAYPOZ010000013.1, read on the forward strand.
TATGGCGGGCGACCACGTGCCCGATCTCGTGGCCGAGGACGCCGGCGACCTCCGCTTCGTTCTGTGCCAGAGCCAAAAGGCCGCGCGTGACATAGACGTAACCGCCCGGCAAGGCCATCGCATTGACGATCGGGCTGTTGAGAACCGTAAAGGTAAACCGCGTATCGGGCATCTCCGACGCCGCCGCTAGGTGTCCGCCGACGGCAGCGATATAGCCCGAAACTTTCGGATCTTCGTAAGCGCCGCCGAACTCCTGCAAAATCTTGGGATGTTCCGAGGCGCCAATCCGGTTCTCCTCGTCGGCGGACATCAACATGACTTGCTGATCGCCGGTGGCCGGATTGACGGCACAGCCGGTACAAAACGACCCGAGGCCGGCTAGAGCCAGCCCGGTGAAGCCGCGCCGCGAAAGCACCGAGGCCGCCAGAGGGTGCGAAAGGTGGAAATGCGAAGAGTGAGAGGTCATTCCAGTACTTCAAGCTGCTCCGGATGGGTTGCCTCTATCATGGGGCCGTTCCGCCAGATGAGCCAGCCCCGGACGCGGACGAGGCGGCCCTTGAGTTCCGTGAGACCGAACTCGGCCTTCTCGAACCGTCGCCGGTCCCGAGGCGAGACGGCGATGGTAAAATCTTTGCGCCAATCGTCCCCGAAGTTCAAATATGTGCGCCCGCGGACGGTTGCAACATCCCGAACCCTCCCTTCGATCAACTGGAACGTGCCGTTGTCGCCCTGCTGCCGCTCTGCTTGACGAATCCGGTAGAACTCGTGTCCCCATATGCCCCGCCCTGCGATACGAGCTTCCCGCTCGGCGGCGAGCATCGGTCCCACGAGATGTCGATTGTCCGGGAAGGAATAGACCCGGGCGAAACCGCGCCTTAACATCTCCCCTTGGATCCAGACGCCGTCCGAATCGTGCAGGTGCGCGAGCAAGCGGCCGTACCGATCGCTCTTGCGTCCCCCGTAAGAGAGCTGTATCCGCTTGTGGAGCGTCAGCTCGGCGAGCGCGGCCTTCGCTTCGTCACCCAGCGGCCAGGCTTTGAAGTTGGGCCGGCCCAAGGGCAATTTGGGTGCTTGAAGGCCGACCAGGCGAACCTGTTGGCCATCCGCCAGGCGAAGCGTATCGCCGTCGACGATTTCGATCACGGTGGCATCGCCGCCGGGTTCGAGGGTCGGTGTTCCGGTCGAGGCCGGGCCGCACCAGACGGTGGAAAGAAAGAGGCCGATGGCGGCCCGCAGCGAGACGTGGATCGGAAGGAAACGAAAATGGATGTTGGTCTTCATGGCAACGGTATGATGCGGCGTACTTTATATCCGGAGATCGAACCCTATGAGACTGGATTTCTCGAAGTCGACGAGCCTCATCATCTCTATTGGGAGCAGAGCGGCAACCCCGACGGCGTGCCGGTGGTCTTTTTGCATGGTGGCCCGGGGGCCGGAGCGGTACCTGCGCATCGCCGTTTCTTCGATCCGCGCCATTACCGGATTGTCATATTTGACCAACGGGGGGCCGGGCGATCGACCCCGCTCGGCGACCTGACGCGCAATACGACCGCAGACCTGGTCGCGGATACGGAGAAGCTCCGGACACACCTCGGCATCGACCGCTGGTTCGTGTTCGGCGGCTCCTGGGGCTCCAGCCTGGCGTTGGCCTACGGAGAGGCGCATCCCGATAGATGCCGGGCGCTCATCCTGCGCGGGATATTCTTGTGCAGGAAGGACGAGATCGACTGGTTCATGACCGGAATGCGGCGCCTCTTTCCGGAGGCCTGGAGCGAGTTTGCCAACTATTTGCCCGCAGAGGAGCGGGGCGATCTCCTGCACAATTATCACCGACGGTTGATCGATCCGAATCCCGAAGTCCATCTGCCGGCCGCCCGGGCGTGGAGCCGTTACGAGGGGTCCTGCTCGACATTGCGGCCGAACCCCGATGCGGTCACGTCGTTCTTGGAGCCGGCGATGGCGCTCGGTCTCGCCCGCATCGAGGCGCACTACTTCGTGAACGACTGCTTCATGCCGGAAGGGGCCTTGCTGGAGAATGTCGGCCGCTTGGAAGGTGTGCCGGGTGTGATCGTGCAAGGGCGCTACGATGCCGTCTGTCCGGTCGTAAGTGCGGTCGAACTCGCGGAAGTTTGGCGGGGCGCGCGTTTGCAGATCGTGACCGACGCAGGCCACTCGGCAATGGAACCTGGGATCCGCAGCGAACTCATCGCCGCGATGGAACGATTCAAATCAATTGACGACACATGAGGCGAGGTCGCTTAAGGATTGCGCTTTCCGCTGTTTCCATTATGATGCGCGGGCCAAAAAAAGGGAGCAGGCGGTTGAAAACGCTTATTAAAGTAGCCGTTATGGCAGGCATCGCTATGGCGTTCGTTCGTCCCGCCGTTGCGGATGAGGAGCCCGCGTTCATCGCATTGGGCGCGGGAGCGACAGGCGTGATTGCTGACCGCGCCCAAGGCGCGTCGTTCAATATCGAGTACCGATCGGACATAGACCTCTGGAAACTGCGCCCGTTCGTGGGTGCTTTCGCAACCTCGGACGCGTCGCTCTACGGCTATTTCGGCTTCCTGATGAATATCTATTTCGGACGCCGCTGGGTCCTGATCCCGAATACGGCGATCGGCGCCTATGCCGAAGGCGATGGCGAGGATTTGGGGCACGTGATCGAGTTTCGCTCGGGTTTCGAGCTGGCCTACCGCTTCGACGACCGATCGCGACTTGGCATCGCGGTGCATCATCTCTCGAACGCCAGCATCGGCGACGAGAATCCGGGTACTGAGACCGCCCTGCTTTACTATTCGGTCCCGCTCAACAGCCTCTTCGATTGATCCCCTTGAGGCGACGACTCAGGGTCTTCCGTGTGGTCGCGGGTGTGTTATAAACCCGTTTGCACGCGCCCGTAGCTCAGTAGGATAGAGCACGGGATTCCTAATAAATAGGTCTATTATAACCCGTTGATTTTATTTCTTTTTTTAAAACTTTTTCCCGATGTAAATGATTTGTAAACCACGATCTTACCGACTGTAAAAAGTAAAGTCTGGTTTCTTACAAGAAATGGAATTGGCGAACATCGGTTTTCAACTCATCTGATCGTTGTTAGAGTACCGAACAGTGTCCCGGTAACTCAGTTGGATAGAGTGTCGGATTCCTAATCCGGAAGTCGCAGGTTCGAATCCTGCTCGGGACACCATTTTCCCCATAAAATCATAGAGTTATAATATCTACTTTCCGATCAATACCGAACAGTTTTTCGAAAAAGAAGAGGTGTCTGGTGTGAGAACGATCACACCCCCTTTAACTTATCGGTGATCCTGATCTCATTTCTTACAAGAAATGGGGAACCCCAACGCTCACTGAAAACTCTCCGATCAGTGCGTATCCAAAAAATCTGGTATATCTATATATCAG
>JAYPOZ010000014.1:0-68914 GCA_038131165.1 Rickettsiales bacterium
CGGCAACGGTCTCGACCACCTGCATGACCGTGCCTTCGAAACTATCCGCCAAGGTGTTTGCGACGTTTCGGCGTTCCTCTCGTCTTTTCTCCCTCTGCGTTTCCTCCTGCGAAAGCAGTTGCTTGAGTTCGATCGCGCTGTTCTTAAACACAAGTGCCGAGTTGGCGAGTTTGCCGATTTCGTCGTCCCTGTCCGTGCTGGGAATTTCCGTTTCCGTGTTCCCTTCGGCCAGGTGGTCCATCGCGTCGGCCATCTGATTTAGCGGCGCTGTTACGCGCCGCGCACCGAATACGGCGAGCAAGATCAGGACGCCGCCCGAAATGAGAACCGCGACGACGATTGTCGTGCTTAATTTGGCCCCGGCCGCGATATTTCTGCCGATGTCGTTGCTGACTTCGAGGACTCCCCGAACGTCCCCCAGTTTCCAGTCCGTTTTGGGCGAACCGTTGATCGTGTTATGGCAATTGACGCAGGCGTCGGCGACCATCAGGTCGGCGACAGCCACCCGTACTATTTGCTTGCCGTCCCTGATTTCCTCTTGGCTGAACGTCTTTCCGGGATTCTGCTGGAGGTAATTCCAAGCGGCGTTCTGAAAGGCGTCGAGGGTGCGGTCTCCGCGGTTTGGGAACGGAAACGCGCTATACAGCGAAACCGTTGTCGATTCCTTCTTCAGCAGCTCGCTCATGTCGTGAATGAAGGTCGCGGGAAGCGGAATGCCGTCGGTCATTGTGTCATGGTTGACCGACGGCTTGAGCGGCTTGCCGTTCGAAAGCGTTTTTTTGATGACGCTGTTGGTATAGTAGGCCCTAATCGTCTTGAATTGTTTGACCGTCTGTTCACCCGCGCTTACCGCGTTCTCCCGCGCGCTGGTTTCGACCCAGCGCGGGATGAAAATGAGCGTGGCAACCAATAGGAATACCACCACGACTGGTACCGGCAATACCAACGGCCAAAATAGGCTTTTAAATGAAAAGGGCATTTTACTCTCCCAAGCTGAATTGAGAGGCGGTCATTGCGCCAGCGGCGAATCGTTGGTCCGAATTCTGCCGAGCTTAACCTGCGAAAATTTTAGGTAGAAGAAGTTTAATAAATCGTTACCGACGGATTCGATTCGGCAATGCCGGGTGGGATCGGGATGCCGCTTTCGGTTCCTCGAATTGGCGCGATAGCGACGATGCCAGGGCCTGCCGTTGCCATATCAGATGACCAGCGCCTGTCCGTAGTCCTTCAACCACTTCCGCCGTGCTTTGTGATCCGGTATGACGGCCTCGACGCAGCGCCAGAAATCCTTCGAGTGATTGAGGTGATGGAGATGCGCCAGCTCGTGGACGACGACATAGTCCGCGATTTCGGGCGGCGCCATGACGAGTTTCCAGTTATAGGTGATCTCGCCGCCGCCGGTGCATTTGCCCCACATGCTCTTGTAGTCACGGAACGAAATCCGGCGGGGAGCGGCGCCCATCAAGCGGGCAAAATGGTCGGTCCGGTCGGCGAAGAGCGCCGCCGCCTCCGCCTTGTACCAGCGCAGGAAGGCGGCCCGGATGCTGCGGGCCCGGCGTTCCTGGGTCTGGGCGCGGCGGGCGTGCACGACGAACGTGCCTTGCTCCAATTCGGCATTCGCCTTGGGCCCGTCCAGGACCCGCAGGGGGTACGCCTCGCCCAGGAACAGAAACCGCTCGCCATCCACGAACTCTCTGGCGGCGGCCCGCGGAAGCGCCGCGTGCCTTTGCAGCTTGGCGCGGATCCAGGATTGCTTCGCCGCGATCAAGGCTCGGATCTCGCCTTCCGGCACCCGCTGCGGCGCCAGGACGTTTACCTTGCCGTCGCGGATCGATATCTCGATGGAATTCTTGCGCCGCGTGCGGCGCACCGTAATGGGAGCGCCGTCGAACGTATCGAGGAGATACGCCCCGGCCGCGTCAGGCATCGGGGTCGTCGGTGGGCAATGGGAAGGCTTCGGCCAAGGCGTCGAGGCGGCCGGATTCCAGCAGTTCGAGGATGGCGGGCACATCGCTCTCTTGCGCGCCCATGATGTACGGGCCGTTCGGCAGGACGCGCATCGTCGGCCCCAGGTGGCATTTCCCCATGCAGTGCACGGATTCCACCCGCCATGGAATGCCGCGTGTATCGAGCCCGCCGGTAAGGGCCGCCACCATCTCCCTGGCGCCCTTCGCCCCGCAGGACGGCAGGCGGTTTCCGGCGCGAAAATTCACGCAGGCCCGAAGCCAGGGTTTTTGCTTATCGTCGGCCGTCATTTCCACGCGCGAGACTCCAAGTCGGGGCCGGGATCTTTGCGTCAGGCATTCAACGTTTGGCAAAACGCTCATATCTTCCTACCCTGAGAGCAGAGGATATGCCAACGGCTGCATGGTCCCGCAAGCAATGATCGAAATTTCAACTTCACACGGTTTTTCCCAATGACTGATATTCCCGTAACGGCCCCTTTCGACGGATCGGCGATTTCCTCCGTACCCGACGCGACGCATCAAGACGTCGAAAACGCTTTGGCGACGGCGCATGCCCTTTACCGGAACCGCGACGGTTGGCTCCCGAAACCCCGGCGGATCGAAATCCTGCGGCGCGCGGCGGAGATCATCAAGGAACGGCGCGAGGAACTGGCGCTTCAGGCGGCGCGCGAAGGCGGTAAGCCGCTGTTGGACTCGCTGGTCGAAATCGACCGCGCCGCGGACGGTGTCGAGAATTGTGTCGAAGTCTTGCGTTCCGAGGGCGGGCGGGTCATCCCGATGAGCCTGAACCCGTCGTCCACCGGACGGGTGGCGTTCACCCAGTTCGAGCCCATCGGTCCCGTGGTGGCCGTCAGCGCCTTCAATCACCCGTTCAATCTGATTGTCCATCAGGTGACGCCGGCGGTCGCGGTCGGCTGCCCGGTGATCGTCAAGCCGGCGGATATCACGCCGTTGTCGTGTTTCGCTTTCGTGGAAATTCTCTACGAAGCGGGTTTGCCGAAGGAATGGTGCCAGATCGTCGTTCCTCGGGACCTCGACGTCGCGACCGCTCTGGTGTCGGACCCGCGTAACGCATTCTTCAGCTTTATCGGATCCGCCCGGGTCGGCTGGATGCTGCGCTCCAAACTCGCGCCGGGCACGCGCTGCGCGCTCGAGCATGGCGGCGCCGCGCCGGTCATCCTGGCGGCCGATGCGGATCTCGACGATGCCTTGCCGCGGCTCGCCAAGGGCGGTTTCTATCATGCCGGGCAGGTTTGCGTGTCGGTGCAGCGCATTTTCGCCCACTCTTCCATCGCGGAGAAAGCCGCGGCGAAACTGGCGGAACTCGGCGCGAAGATGAAGGTCGGCGATCCGACGTCAAAAGACACGGAAGTCGGGCCCTTGATCCGCACCGGCGAGGTCGACCGCGTCGACGAATGGGTGCAGGCCGCCGTTGCCGGCGGCGCAAAGTGCCTGACCGGCGGGGAAAAGCTCTCGGACACCTGCTACAAGCCCACGGTGCTGTTGAATCCGCCGGCGGATGCCAATGTCTCGACCATGGAAATCTTCGGCCCGGTGATCTGCGTCTATGCGTACGACGATCTCGACGCCGCCATCGATCAGGCGAATTCCCTGCCGGTCTCGTTCCAGGCGGCGGTCATGACGAAAGACATCGACACGGCGATGCGGGTCTATAACCGGATCGACGCGACAGCGGTAATGGTCAACGAGCACACGGCCTTCCGCGTCGACTGGATGCCGTTTGCCGGCGCCCGTCAGTCGGGTCACGGCGTCGGCGGCATCCCCTTCACGATGCACGAGATGCAGATCGAGAAGATGATGGTGCTGCGCTCGGACGAACTCTAGGGGTACAGGGGGCAAACGCGCTCATGAGCCATTCGCACGATCACGATCACACCGATCCGCCGAGCGAGTTGGAGCTGCGGGTAAAGGCGCTGGAATCCCTGCTCGTCGAGAAAGGGCTGGTCGATCCGGCAGCGCTCGACGTCTTGATCGACACCTATGAGCATAAGGTCGGGCCGCGCAACGGGGCCAAGGTCGTGGCCAAGGCCTGGAGCGACCCGGCCTATAAGGCGTGGCTGATGGCGGACGCGACCGAGGCGATCGCATCGCTTGGGTTTACCGGCCGCCAGGGCGAGCACATGCAAGTGGTGGAGAACACGCCCGAGTGTCACAACGTCGTCGTCTGCACGCTGTGTTCCTGTTATCCGTGGCCCGTCCTGGGCCTGCCGCCGGTATGGTACAAGGCGGCGCCCTATCGCTCCCGCGTCGTGGCCGACCCGCGCGGCGTGCTGCGTGAGTTCGGCACGGAACTGCCGGAAGAGATGGAAGTCCGGGTCTGGGATTCGACCGCCGAGATGCGCTATCTGGTGCTCCCGCGGCGGCCCGACGGCACCGAAGGCTGGACGGCCGAGGCGCTCGAGACGCTGGTCACGCGGAATGCGATGATCGGTGTCGAGACCGCGAAGTCGCCGGCGGAGGCGGATGCCGGATGAATGGCGGGCACGATCTCGGCGGGATGCACGGCCTCGGCCCCATCGATCCGGAACCGGAGGCGGAAGAGCCCGTCTTTCACGCGGAATGGGAGCGCCGCGCCTTTGCGCTGAATCTGGCGTCCGGGTTTCTCGGCAAATGGAACATCGACCAAGGCCGCTACGCCCGCGAACGCCAGCATCCGGCCGACTATCTCCGCAATTCCTACTACGAGAATTGGCTCGCCGGTCTGGAGACCTTGCTTGTCGAATCTGGTCTTGTCACCGCCGAGGAATTGGCGACGGGCTTGCCCGCCGGCAAAGCCGAGGGCCTGCGGGTCCTGCTTGCGGACAAGGTCGAGGGGGCGCTTGCCAAGGGCGGGCCGGCGACGATGGATATACCCTTGGCGGCGCGGTTTTCCGTGGGCGACAAGGTTCGCGTGGTGAACATCAATCCGACGAGCCATACCCGGGCGCCGCGGTATGCGCGCGGCAAGATCGGAACGGTCGAGCTGGATCACGGTGTCCATATCTTCGCGGACAGAAGCGCGGAGGGACTCAAGGAAGGCCAGCATCTCTATAGCGTTGCCTTCGGGGCCGCCACGCTTTGGGGCGACGGCGCCAACCGGCGCGATACGGTCCGCATCGACCTTTGGGAGCCGCATCTGGAGCCTGTCGAATGATTGCCGAAGGTTCCGATCTGGAATTGTTTGCGGGCTTGCCGCGCGACGGCGGCGAGCCTGTCTTTCGGGAGCCCTGGGAAGCGCAGGCCTTCGCCATGGCGGTGCGCCTGCACGAAAGGGGCGCTTTTACCTGGCCGGAATGGGCGGCCACGCTGTCTGCCGAAATCAAGCGGGCCCAGTCGGCGGGCGACCGCGACCTGGGAGACACCTACTACGAGCATTGGCTGAATGCCCTCGAAACGCTGGTCGCGGGAAAGGGTTTGATCGCTCGGGCGGATATGAACCGGCGCCGGGACCAGTGGCGGCGCGCATATCTGGCGACGCCGCACGGTGAGCCGATCGAGTTGAAACGGGGTCTCTGAGCGGCTTCCTTTGGGAGCCGAAGCGCGGTCACGATTGCGTGCGCCGCATTACGCCCGCAGTTTCAATTTTGCAGGTAATCGCTATATAGGGGGAAATCGGCGGTAGCCGATCCGGGCCCGACGGGAGAGAACGGCGTGCCCGGCGTCAGGGACATTTTTCGAGCGAGGCGCGTTATGGCCGAATATGATTACGATCTCTTTGTTATCGGTGCGGGCTCCGGGGGCGTGCGGGCGGCCCGGTTCTCCGCAAATTTCGGCGCCAAGGTCGCCGCCGCCGAGGACCGCTACATGGGCGGTACCTGCGTCAATGTCGGCTGTATCCCGAAAAAGCTCTTCGTCTACGCCTCTCATTACAGCCACGATTTCGAGGACGCGGCCGCCTACGGCTGGACGGTCGGCGAGCGCAGTTTCGACTGGCCCACGCTGCGCGACAACAAGGACAAGGAAATCAGCCGTCTCAACGGCATCTACGACAACCTGCTCGGCAATGCCGGAGTCGAGGTCTACAAGGCGCGGGCCACTGTGGTCGATCCGCACACCGTCGAGGTCGGCGGAAAGCGGGTGACGGCGAAATATATTCTGGTCGCGACGGGCGGCTGGCCGGTGGTCCCGGACATCCCCGGCAAGGAGCACGCCATTACGTCGAACGAATTCTTCCATATGGAGAGATGGCCGGAACGCGCCATCGTCGTGGGCGGCGGTTATATCGCGGTTGAACTGACGGGTGTGATGCACGGCCTCGGGGTTGATGTCACGCAGCTCTACCGCGGGCCGCACTTTCTGCGCGGCTTCGACGACGATGTGCGCCATCATCTGGCGGACGAGATGCGCAAGCAGAAAGTCGACCTTCGTTTCAACGCGAACATCGCCCGTATCGAGAAGGACGGGGACGAACTGATTGCCGAACTCGAGGACGGTACCGAAATGCGCACGGACGTCATTCTGTATGCGACGGGCCGGGCCCCGAATTCCTCCGGTATCGGCCTTGAAGAGGCGGGTGTCGAGCTCGACAAGGGGGGCGCTGTGAAGGTGGACGATGCCTTCCGGACCTCCGTGCCGTCGATCTACGCCATCGGCGATGTCATCGACCGGGTGCAGCTGACGCCGGTGGCGCTGGCCGAAGGCATGGTCGTGGCGAATGCCTTGTTCAACGCGCGTGCGGGCGCGGTCGACTACAGCAATATTCCGACCGCGGTCTTCAGCCAGCCGAGCATTGGGACCGTCGGCCTGACCGAAGCGCAGGCGCGCGACAAGCATGGCAAGGTCGATATTTACATGTCCGACTTTAAAGCGCTGAAGCACACGCTGACGGGCCGCGACGAGCGGACGCTTATGAAGATGATCGTCCATCCCGAGACGGATGTCGTTCTCGGCGTCCATATGGTGGGACCGGAAGCGGGCGAGATCATTCAGGGCATCGGCATCGCGCTTAAGGCGGGTGCGACGAAGGCGACCTTCGACGCGACGATCGGCATCCATCCGACCTCGGCGGAGGAGTTCGTTACGATGCGCGAGAAAGTGCCGGAAGAGGACCGCCGCGCAGCGGAGTAGCGCGTTTTCATCACGCTACAGGTCCCAGAGCCCTTGAGGCGGCGGGTTTTGTGCAGTGCAGCAAAAACCCGTTTCCTTGCGTTCGTGGCCGTCGTAATATGTCCGGACGTCCACGTCAGGGGTGACATTTGAATGCTCTATTATCTGTATGAAATGCAGCGGCTTTGGGCTGCACCGGTCCAACTCATGGCGGAAGCGGCCAAGGTCGCGCTGAACAACCCGTTCAATCCCGTGAGCCATACGCCGGCGGGCAAGATCGCGGGTTCGGCGGTCGATATGATCGGGCATTTCACGCAGCGGTACGGAAAACCGGAATGGGGCATCGACAGCACGGAAATCGACGGCCGGACGGTGGCGATCTCGATCGAAAAAAGAATCGACCGAACCTATTGCGACCTGCTGCATTTCCGCCGCGAAGAAGCACGCAATGATCCGAAATTGCTGATTCTGGCGCCGCTGTCCGGCCACTATGCGACGTTGGTGCGCGGTACGGTCGAGGCCATGCTGCCGGACCACGACGTCTATGTCAGCGATTGGAAAGACGCGAGCATGATCCCGGCGGCGGACGACCGCTTCGATCTCGACGATTATATCGACTATCTGGTCGATTTTCTGCACGCCTTGGGCCCGAACACGCATGTCCTTGCGGTCTGCCAACCGGCCGTTCCGGCGTTTGCGGCGACGGCGTTGATGGCGGGTTGGGGCGATAATTGCGTCCCGGCGTCGCTGACGATGATCGGCGGACCGATCGATACCAGAAAATCGCCGACCCAAGTCAACTTGCTCGCAAAAGAGCACGATATCGCATGGTTCGAGCGCAACGTCGTCGTCGACGTGCCGCCGCCGTATCCGGGCGCCTTCCGCAAGGTTTATCCAGGATTTATCCAGCTCACGAATTTCATCGCCATGAATTTCGACAGGCATGTCGCGTCCTATCATCAATTGTTCCAGCATCTGGTGCAGGGCGACGACGATGCGGCGGACCGCAAGCGGGCGTTTTACGAGGAATACCGATCCGTCATGGATCTGCCGGCGGAATTCTATCTGCAGACCGTCAAGACCGTGTTCCAGGACCATCTGCTGCCGAAAGGAGAGATGGTTCATCGCTGGCATCCGGTGCTGACGGAAAAGATCACAGAAACCGCCCTCATGTGCATCGAGGGCGAGTTGGACGATATCTCCGGGATCGGCCAGACCAAGGCGGCGCTTGAAATCACGCCCAACCTTCCGGAGTCGAAGAAGGAATACCTGTTACAGGAGGGTGTCGGGCATTACGGCGTCTTCAACGGCGGAAAATGGCGCCGCGAGATCGCGCCCAGAGTCAAACAGTTCATTCGCACCCACGACCAAGAATTGAGCGCCACGCGCTTCGCCGCGGATTAACGCGCGGCCCGCCCTGTCACGCTCGTGGTTTTGTCATAGATCAGCTTCGGTGCCGATGAGAGAGCGCCGACCCGCATGAGCGAACCGCTTTGGATACTCAACCCTGCCGGACAGACCGCGTCCGGTGCCTGGATCGACGACACCTTGCGTGCGCGTGTCGAAGAGCGCGGCATGCAGTCCCGTTGGCCATTGGTCGCTGATTTTTCGCGCCAGCGTGTGGAAGTCGTGCGCGGCGTCGACCCGCACGCCGAAGCTTCCCGGCTCTATGATCTACGTGGCTGGACGGACGGTCTGCCCATTGTCCCTCCGACGACCGGGCGGGTCGAAGAGATGCTGGATTTCTCGCCGCTGTCGCGCGACGTGGTGATCGGCGAGCTGGACCCGCTCAAGGGCGTTGCCTCGGTCGAGAAAATCGCGGTCAATGCGGTGATGGCGGGGTGCCGACCGGATTATTTTCCCATCGTGCTGGCGGTCGTGCAGGCCATCGCGGAGCCGGAATTCAACCTGCGCGGCGTTCAGACGACGGACGAGAACGTAACACCCCTGATCCTCGTGAACGGCCCCATCGCGAAGCAGATCGGCATGAACGACGGGTTCGGATGTCTCGGCCCCGGTTGGCGGGCGAACGCGACCATCGGCAGGGCGATTCGCCTGATCATGCAGAATATCGGCGGCGGCTGGCCGGCGGTCGTGGCTTTCGCGGGGTTGGGCCAACCGGGCCGCTACACCCTGTGCTTCGCGGAAAACGAGGCGCAGAGTCCGTGGGCTCCCTTTCACGTCGATCAGGGTTTCGATGCCGCGCAGAATATTGTCACGGTGCTACGGGCGGAAAGCGCCATCAACGTTACCGGCGGGCTGGAAGAAGTGGCGAGCGTCATGGGCTCCGCGGCTTCGGCGTTCTCCTGGCTGCATGGTGGGATTGTAACCGCCGCGATTTCACCGGCGACCGCAGCGGCGCTCGCGAAGGACGGCGTGTCGAAGGAGGAGGCACGGCGTTGGTTGCATGAGAACGGGCGTATTTCCGCGGAGGCTTTGAAATCGCTCTGGATTTACCGCAACGTCGGAAAGGCGAAAGAATGGCCCGCATGGGCGGAGGCGGCGATCGAGGCGGGGGCGGTGCCGCCGGTGGCCGATCCGGAGAAGATCACCTTGGTCGTGGCGGGCGGCGACGTGCCGATCGCACAGCAGGCCTATTTCCCGACCTGGGGTTATCCCGATTGCCGTATTATGAAAGAAATTGCCCTGCCATCCGGCTGGGAACCGATTGACGAGGAGAAGAAGCAATGAGGCGACCAGGCGATCCCTATGATCTTGTAGTGATTGGCGGCGGATTGGCGGGATTGACGGCGGCCCATCACGCGGCTCTGCGCGGCCTCGCCGTCACCTGTATCGACGAAGGCGGCCACATGGGTGGCTTGGTGATGAATGTCAGCGATGTGGACGGATACCCCGCGATGGGAACGGTCTCGGGCGCCGAACTGGCGGCGGCGCAACTGGAAGCCATTCTCGACCTGGGGGTCGAGATCGTCCCGGATACCGCGACGGGGATTGCCGTCGATGGGGAGATCAAGGTCGTATCGACGGGGATGGGCGATCAGAAGGCGCGCCAAGTTCTCTTGGCATCGGGCGCCCGGCTGAAGACGCTCGGTGTTCCCGGCGAGGAGGCTTTCCTCGGCCGGGGTGTTTCGCAATGTGCGGATTGCGATGCGGGATTCTTCATGGACCAGAAGGTCGTTGTGGTAGGCGGCGGCGATTCGGCGCTGCAGGAGGCGTTGCATCTCGCCGATTATGCGAGCGAGATCACCCTGGTGACGCGCGGCGACGGTCTGCGGGCGCGGCAATCCTATGTGACCCGGGCTGCGGAAAATCCGAAATTTTCGTTCAAATGGCAAACCGAAGTCGCGGAGATCGTGGGAAGCGACGGGGTTGAAGGCGTGCGGCTGAAATCGTCCGCTGGCGGCGAGGCGGAGGATCTCGCGTGTTCCGGCGTCTTCGTTTTTGTCGGCCTGACGCCGAACTCGGACTTCCTTCCTGCCGAGATCGAGCGCGACGGAGAAGGTTTCGTGAAGACCGGGCCGGGCTTCGCGACCAGCGTTCCCGGCATCTATGCGGTCGGCGCGGTTCGGGCCGGGTTCTCCGGCCAACTCGCCAGCGCGGCCGGGGAAGCCGCCTCCGCCGTCGCCGGCCTTCCGGCACTTTAGGTGCCATTCGACATGGCCACGTCGCGGACCGCTTTTCCGGAAAAGGGCCTCGGTTGGGCGGAGATAGAGCCGCTCATGTCGGAGATGGCGGGCGGCGACGAAGCCTGGCGCGAGGGGCGCGTGCCGCTCTATGTCTTCAAGGCGACGGATGACGCATACAATGTCGGCCGTGACGCTTTCTTCAAGTTCTTCGGTGAGAACGCTCTCGGCGGAAAACGCGCCTTTCACAGCATCGGGCGGATGGAGCGCGAGGTCGTCGACATGGCCCTCGATCTTTTCGGGGCCCCGGCCGGCGCCGGCGGTGGCATGACCACGGGAGGGACGGAGAGTATCTTCCTGGCGGTGCGGGCGTGCCGCGAATGGGCGCGCGGCGCGAAAGGCCGCAAGGGACCGTTCAACATCGTGGCGGCCGAAAGCGCGCACCCGGCCTTCGACAAGGCGGGCGACACCATGGATATCGCGGTCAAGCGGGTACCGCTCTTGGATGATTTCCGCGCCGATACTGCCGGTATCGAAGCCGCCATCGACGACGACACGATGATGATCGTCGGCTCGGCGCCGTGTTTCCCGCATGGCGTGATCGACCGGATCGGGGACCTTGGTGTTGTCGCCACCCGCGCGGGCGTTTGGCTGCACGTCGATGCCTGTGTCGGCGGATATCTGGCTCCTTTCGTAAAGCGTCTGGGACGGGATATTCCGGATTTCGATTTCGCGGTGCCCGGTGTCCGCTCGCTCTCCGCCGATCTGCACAAGTTCGGTTTCGCGCCGAAGCCGTCGTCGACGGTGCTGTATCGCTCCGAAGAGGATTTTCGGCGACAGATATTCGATCTCGATCCCTGGACTTACGGACGGATGACGACATCGACTCTGGTCGGCACGCGCCCGGCGGGCGGCATCGCGGGGGCCTGGGCGGTCTTCCGGCATCTCGGCGCCGACGGCTATACGGAGGTCGCCCGCGCGCTGATGGAAATGACCGACGCCTATGTTGCCGGCATCGAGGCGATCCCCGGTTTGAAGATGCACGCGAAGCCCGACCTCAGCATCATCAACTTCGGGTCGGACGATGTTGATATCTTCCGCGTCGCCGAACATATGGCGGCCGCCGGTTGGGTGCCGGGCCTGACGCAGCGCCCTATGGGCATGCACGCCATGCTGTCGATGCTGCATGCGCCCGCCCGCGAGAATTATCTGAAAGACTTGGCGGAGGCCGTTACGGTCGTCCGCAATGGTGATGGGCGCGCGCCGGAGTTAGAAGCGCGTTATTGAGGCCGTTTCTTTCGCCGATTCCGACGCCGCTTCGGCTTGCCGAAGTCAATCCAGCCTTGCCGCAGGCAATAGCCGAGGAGGCCGGCGGCGGTCAGCGCCATCAGCGCGAGCGCAAAAGGATAGCCGTAGACCCAGCCCAGTTCCGGCATGTTCCAGGGCGAGATTTGCCGGTCGAAATTCATGCCGTAAACGCTGGCGATGAAGCTCAAGGGAATGAAGATTGTCGCGATGATGGTGAGGACCTTCATCACCTCGTTCAGTTTGGTGCTGATGCTCGAGAGATAGATATCGATTAGTCCGGAAGCGATTTCCCGGTAGGTCTCGACCATGTCGATCAGTTGGACGGCGTGATCGTAGCAATCGCGCAGATAGACCTGCGTCTGATCGTCGACAAACTTGTTTGCGTCCCGTATCAGCGCGTTTATGAGTTCACGCAGCGGCCAGATGGCCCGGCGCAGAAACAGCAGGTCGCGCTTCAGGTCGTGGATCTCGCTCATGAGGTCCGAATCGGCGCGGGCGACCACTCTGTCCTCCATGGCCTCGACCCGCTCGCCGAAATCTTCCAGGACCGGAAAGCAGCTGTCGATGGCGCTGTCGATTAGCGCGTAGGCGAGGTAGTCCGCGCCGCTGCTGCGGACCCGACCGCGCTGGCGCCGCAGACGATCGCGCACCGGCTCGAAACAATCGCCGTGGCGCTCCTGGAAGGTAATGACGAAATTCTCCCCGACGAACATGGAAATCTGTTCCGTTTCGAGCCGCTGCTGCAAGCTGACGAGGCTGAGGACGACGAACAGGAAGTCGTCGTATTCCTCGGCCTTCGGCCGTTGGTGGGTATTGACGACATCCTCGAGCGCGAGATTGTGCAAATCGAACAACGCGCCGATACGGTTAATCGTCTCGATATCCCCCAGCCCGCAAACGTCGATCCAGGTGACGGCGTGACGGCCCAAAATTTCGGCAATCGGCTCTGGCGAATCCAAGGAAAGTTCTTCGATTTTGTCCGCGCCATACGCAATCACCCGGATCCGCGGAGGAAGGGCGGCCGGGTCGGCGATCATCGTGCCGGGCGCAGCGCCCGGCGGCGTCCGTCGCCGCGCGCCCAGCAAACGCCGGGGCGCCCGGCGCGGGTTCGTTGTTTCATTTTGCATCGTCATGCGGACTAACATAGCGCGGCCAATCGGCATCGTCTCCCTCTCTTCTGGCCCGCGCCGCGGTGTCGCGCTATGTCATAATCATGACGGCAATCACGGTTCGACGTGGCGCCGGTGCGACAGTCGCAGACATGAGACCCGAGCAATAGATATCAGGGAGCAAGAAAATGGGCGAATTCAGTTATACCGAACGCGAAGGCCATGTCCTGACCGTCACCTTGAACCGGCCGGAACGGATGAATGCGTTGCATTCTCCGGCGCATTTCGAACTCGACAAGGTCTTCAACGACTTCGAAGCCGACCCGGACCTCTGGGTTTGCATCCTGACGGGGGCCGGCGACCGCGCCTTCAGCGCTGGCAACGACCTTAAGTTTCAGGCTGAAGGCGGCACTCGCGACAAGCCGAAGAGCGGCTTCGGAGGCATAACCGAGCGGTTCGACCGCACCAAGCCGATGATCGCCGCGGTCAATGGCGTTGCGATGGGCGGCGGGTTCGAACTGGCACTCGCCTGCGACGTGATCATCGCGGCGGAGAACGCGCGCTTCGCCCTGCCGGAGCCGCGTGTCGGCCTCGCTGCCCTGGCGGGAGGTTTGCACCGACTGCCGCGCGCCATTCCGCAGAAAAAGGCGATGGGCATGATCCTGACAGGACGGCATGTCCCGGCGTCCGAAGGCCTCGAGATCGGTTTCGTCACCGAGCTGGTCCCCGAAGGCGAAGCGCTCAGCGCCGCGCAGCGCTTTGCCGCCGAGATCGAGAAATGCTCGCCGGTCTCGATCCGTACCAGCCTCGACGTGGTACGCCGTGGGCTCGAGCATGCGTCGGTCGAGGAAGCCATGCTGGCGGATTACGAGAGCGTCAAGGTTCTGCGCAGCAGCGAGGACATGATCGAAGGGCCAAAGGCCTTCGCTGAGAAGCGCGAGCCGAACTGGAAGGGGCGCTAGGCCGCGAAGTCTAGTAGAGCACCTGTTCGTACTGCCGTTCGACTTCCTGCTGGGTCTCCGGCGGGCGTTCTTCGCCGACTTGATCGGCGATCATCTGGCCGATGGTCGGCAAGGCCGAGCGCTCGACCTGGGTTTCGGCTTTCCACAGGCCAGAACGCATGATCGCCTTGGCGCAATGGAGGTAGATTTCCTGCGCCTGCACCACCAGCACGGTGGCCGGCAGCTTGCCCCGCATCTCGAACGGAGCGAGCAGTTCGGGGTCGTCGCGGATTTCCGCCGTGCCGTTGACGCGCAGCACTTCGTCGACGCCCGGCACGAAGAAAATCGTGCCGACGGCCGGGTTGGACAGGATGTTCGTGAGCGTGTCGAGTATTTTGTTGCCTGGCGGGTCCTGTTTCGCGAGGGTCGGTTCGTCCTGCTCTTACCCTAATCCGGGGCCGTCGCGGCGCGGCGACACATCCGCAATGCCGTCCGCGCCGGTGGTCGAGATCACCAGGAACGGCGACAGCTCGATCATGCGCCGGCTGTGTTTTTCGAAACTGTGGATGACCTTGACGGCGGCCCGGCCTTTCGGCTGGCGGTAGATAGTGCGCAATTGCTCGATATCCGCGATTCGTCCCATCTGCTCTCTCCGATGCTCTCAAGAGTATGCCGCCATCTTTTCGCACCGCGGCGCGAAGGTCGAGTTCTTATCGGAGTTCCGCCAGCGCGCGCTCGACCATCGTGTCGCCGTAATCGCGCCGCGCGGTCGCTTCCTTCATGCGCCCGTCCTCCAGATCGTGGGCCAGATCGAGCAATTCCCGATCCTGCGGCTTGCCGAGGCCGCCGCCGCCGGGCGTCTCCATCCGCACGGTCTCGCCGGCTTCAAGGGTCAGCAAGCGTTGTTTCGGCGTCATCGATTCTTCCCGGTTGGTGCCGTAATTGCGGACGATCCGGCAATTGCCGCCCGGCAAACCGCCGGCATAGCCTTCGGCGCAGGTGAGGTAGCTGTCCGCGCGACCGGAGAAGGTCGTGCCGTCGTCCAGGATTCTCACCTCCCGCGCCACGCCCATGCCGCCGCGATGGCGCCCGGCGCCGCCCGAATCGGTCACCAACGCGTATTCTTCGACCATCAGCGGGTATTCGTGCTCGACCGCTTCGGCCGGCATGTTCAGCGAGTTGGTGATGTGGCAATGCGCCCCGTCCATGCCGTCCAGCGCATGGCGGGCCCCGTTTCCGCCCGCGAGCGTTTCCAGATAGACGTACGTGCCGTCGTGCTTCTTCGATTTGCCGGAGAACACCATCGCCCCCAGGACATCGTGGCAGGAGGCCATCGCCTGCTCCGGCGGCAGCAATCCCGCGAACGCGCCAAATACGGCGCCCGAAAGCTTCTGGCAGGTCGTCGTCCGGGCCCCGACCGCCGCCGGATAATGCGGGTTGACGATGGTGCCCGGAGGAGCGGTGAACTCGATGGCCTCGAAGAGGCCGCTGTTGGCCGGGAGTTCGGGGTCGAGCAGCGCCTTGATGGCATAGGCGACCGTCGCCATCACGCCGGTCGGCATGATATTGTAACCGCCCCGGGACTGCGGCCCGGAGCCCGTGAAGTCCAAATGCATCCGGTCACCCTCGACCGTGACGGTTGCCGCCAGCGGCAGTTTTTCGCCGCCGAAGCCGTCGTCGTCCATCCAGGTCGTAAAACTATGGGTGCCGTCCTTCAGGTCCGCGATGCGGGCGCGCAGGCGACGCGCGGTGTAGATCATCAAATCCTCGACCGCGCGGTCGATGGCGGCGCTGCCCATCTTCTCAACCAGCGCGATCACCTGCTCCGCCCCGAGATTGTTGGTGGCGATCTGTACCTTCAGGTCGAGCAGTCGGTCCTCGGGCTCGCGCGTGTTCTGAATGATCATTTGCATGATGCCGTCTTCGAGCACGCCCTCGCGCACCATCTTCACGGGGGGAATGCGAATGCCTTCCTCGAAGATGCTGGCGGCGCTGGGACTGATGGAGCCCGGCACCGCGCCGCCGACATCTGCGTGATGGCCGAGGCAGGCCGCGAAGAACTTGATCGTGCCGTCGTAGAAGATCGGCGTGATGATGGAGATGTCGGGCAGGTGCGTGCCGCCGGCGAGATAGGCGTCGTTGCAGACGAAGGCGTCGCCCGGCTTGATCGTCTCCAGCGGATAGTCCCGGAGAATCGCGTCGACCCCGCCCTTGAGCGAGCCCAGATGGATCGGGATGTGCGCCGCCTGCCCGATGGAGCGGCCCTTGGCGTCGAACAGGGCCACCGAGCAGTCCCGCCGTTCCTTGATGTTTGGCGAGAACGACGAGCGCACCAATTTGGCGCCCATTTCCTCGATGATCGCCAGCACCCGATTGTTGAAGACCTCGATTTCGATGGCGTCGATCGAACGCTCTTCGGGCCGGGTACTCATGTGCTCTGCTCCATAATCAGATTGCCGATGTCGTCGACCGTTGCATGGTGGTTGGGCGGAACGATCGTGGTCGAGCTCATTTCCTCGACCACCGCCGGGCCGGCGATGCTTGTGCCCGGCGTCAGTTGCGCGCGGTCGTGGACCGCCGCTTGCTGCCACCCGCCATTGGCGCCGAAGTGGACCTGCCGCCGGTCGATGACGCTTTCCATCCCCGCCTGTCCTTCGGCGCTCCGCATCGGCGGCTTCGGGGCCACGCCGACCGCTTCCAGTCGGCAGTTCACGATTTCGACGATGCGCTCCTGAATGTCGTAGCTGTATTGCGCCTTGTGCTCGGCGTGGAACGCGGCGATGAAAGTCGTCAGGGAGACATCGGAAATCGGCCGGTCGAACTCGACCCGGACCTCGAAGCTTTGGCCCTCGTAGCGCGCTTCGACATAGCGGCGGAAGACGCGAGACGCTGTCGGCACATCATCGGCGGCCAACCACTCTTCGGCTTGCTTCTCCAGCATGGCGAAGGCGTCCGACACCTTTTCCCAGCCGGCATCATCGGCGCGGCTGAGCACGGTACGCACGAAGTCGAAGGTGAGGTCGGAGAGGAGGATGCCGCGCGCGCAGAGGGTGCCCGGCTCTCTCGGCACCAGAATGCGGCCGCAGCCGACCTCGTCATTGACGTCGGTTGCCAGCAAGGGGCCAGCGCCGCCATAAGCGAAGAGCGCGAAATCCGCCGGATTGTGTCCCTTGGCCGACGCGACGGAGCGGATTGCCCGCGCAATGCCGGATGCCGCCACGCGGATGATACCGATTGCCGCCTCTTCGACGGAGAGTCCGAGCGGTGCGGCGATCTTGTCGGCGATGGCGCTACGGGCGGCGTCCGCGTCCATGGCCATGCGACCGCCCAGCAGGGCGCCCGGATTGAGGCGGCCGAGTACGATGTTGGCGTCGGTGAGCGTTACGTCCTCGCCGCCGCGGCCGTACGCAACGGGTCCGGGATCGGCGCCGGCGCTGTGCGGACCGACCTTGAGCGCTCCGCCGCCGTCGATCCAGGCGATGCTGCCGCCGCCCGCGCCGATGGCGTTGACGTCGATGGCGGGGGATTTGACGGGATGGCCGGCGACTGTGCGCTCCGATGTGAAGAGGGGCCGACCGTCCAGCACGAGCGAGACGTCGGTACTGGTGCCGCCGACGTCGAAGGCGAGGATGTCGGGTTGTCCCGAGGCTTTCGCGACGGCCGCCGCGCCGACAACGCCGGCGGCGGGGCCGGAGAGACAGGTGCGTACCGGAAACGTGGCTGCCGCGTCGACAGTCAGCAGCCCGCCGTTCGAATGGATGATATAGGGGGGGCGGTCGATGCCGGCAGCCGAGATGCGATTTTCGAAACGGCCGATATAGGCCTGCATCCGGGGGCCGACATAGGCATTGACCGCCGTGGTCGAGCTCCGCTCGTACTCCCGGAATTCGGACAACACCTCGCTGGAAAGGCTGACGAAGGCATCGGGAAGAATGCGCCGGACGATCTCGCCGGCTTGGCGTTCGTGTGCCGGGAACTGGTAGGAATGCAGGAAGCAAATCGCGACCGCGCCAATCCCGGCGTCGCGCAATTGTATCGCGGCGTCTTCCACCGCTTGCAGATCGAGCGGAGTGAGGACGGTGCCGTCGACGGCGATCCGTTCCGGTATTTCCAGCCGGTGGGCCCGGCGCGCGAGAGGTTCCGGCCGGGTCACCTCATAGTCGTAGAGATGCGGGCGGATCTGGCGGGCGATCTCCAGGACGTCGCGGAAGCCCTTTGTGGTCAGCAGACCAATGCTCGGTGCGCGACGCTCCAGAAGCATATTGAGAGCCACGGTCGTGCCGTGGCCAAGATAGATGATCTCTCCCGGATCGACGCCGTGTGTCCGGATTAACTCCGCGAGGCCCGTCTCGACGGCCTCCGACGGATCGCCCGGTGTCGAGGGAGTCTTGTGGTAGTGGAGGCGGCCTTCCCGTTCGTCGAGCAGGGTGAAATCCGTGAAGGTGCCGCCGACGTCAACGCCGATCCTGTACATCAAACTCTTTCCGAAATGCGGTTAGCGGATGGTCCAACCGCCATCGACGGTGAAGGCGGCCCCACGCATCGCGTCGCCCGCGTCGCTGCAGAGATAGACCGCCGCGGCGGCGATCTCTTCCACCGTAATGAAACGTTTGAAGGCTTGGTGGTAGGGCATTTTCTGTTCGAGGTATTCGTCGATCACGTCTTCCTTCGAATTTCCACGCTCCGCCGCAAAAGCATCGATCCGATGCTCGCTCAAATTGGTCCGGACCGTACCGGGACAGATCGCATTGCAGGTCACGCCCGTCATGATCGTCTCCAATGCCACCGCCCGGGTCAGACCCATGATGGCGTGTTTGGAGGCGGTGTATCCGCTGGTGTTCGGCGACGTGATCTGCGCGTTCACCGAGGCGGTATTGATGATCCGGCCCCAATTGCGCCGTTTCATCTGCGGCAGGACCATTTGGGTGGTGAGCATCGCGGAGGTGACGTTGACCGCAAACATGTCGTTCCAGACATCGAGCGGAAATTCCTCGACCGGGGCGCGGTGCTGCATTCCGGCGTTATTGATCAGGATATCGATCTTGCCGAACGTCTTGTCGGCGGTGTCGATCATCGCCTTGATTTCGTCCGGTTTGCGCATGTCGGCGCCATGATAGAGAGCCTGCACCCCGAAGTCGGCTTCGATCGCGGCGCGCGCGGCCTCGATTTCGGTGGAATCGCCGAAACCGTTCAGCAGCACATCGCAACCCTCTTTCGCCAGGGCGCGGGCGTAGCCGAGGCCGATGCCGCTTGTAGAACCTGTGATGACTGCCGCTTTACCGTCTAGAAATCCGCCCATGTGCCTCTGTCCATGTTAATTCTTCCAGCGTGAAACAAAGCTATGTCGCAGGGCGCGTGGGGAAACGGGAACTACGGACCTGCCGGCCTTCGCCGTCGGTCACTTAAAAGAATCCGATACGTTCTGGCGTGCGTCTTGATAGACTGACTACAGCTGCTTTGAAGGAGAATGCGATGGGCGAGCGCCCGCTGACCGTGCTGACGCACCGGGTTTTTCCGGAGACGCTCGCGATGTTGGCCGATTGGACCGATCTTGTGACCAATGACAGCGACGGGACTCTTCCGCCCGATGAGCTTCTCCGGCGGTGCCGGAGCGCCGACGCGATGATGGCATTTATGCCGGACTGCGTCGATGCGGCGTTTCTTTCCGCCTGCCCGAAGCTGAAGGTGATCGCCTGTGCGCTCAAGGGGTACGACAATTTCGATGTCGAGGCCTGCAGCCGGCAGGGCGTTTGGGTGACCATCGTTGACGATCTGTTGACCGTGCCGACGGCGGAGCTTGCGATCGGTCTGCTGATCGGTGTGGCGCGGCACGTCATGACGGGCGATCGGGAAATCCGCGGCGGAAGCTTCACGGGCTGGCGGCCGACGCTCTACGGCATCGGGTTGGCCGGCCGGACGGTCGGGATCGTCGGCATGGGCAAGGTCGGGCAAGCCATCGCGCAGCGCCTCAAGGGCTTCGATGCCGAACTGATTTACGCGGACGCCCGGCCACTCGACCCGGTAACCCAGGCCGTCCTGGACCTGACGCGGACCGGCTTCGAGGAACTGATCTGCCGTGCCGATTTCATCATCGTGGCTACGCCGTTGACGGAAGGGACATTACATCTGATCGATGCCAGCGCTCTGCGGATGATGAAACCGGGGGCTATTCTGGTAAATCCCGGACGCGGGTCCGTGGTCGACGAGGAAGCGGTCGCGGGCGCGCTCTCCGATGGTCAGCTGGCCGCCTATGCCGCCGATGTCTTCGAGTTCGAGGACTGGGCGCGCTCCGACCGCCCGCGCGCCATTCCGGAATCCTTGCTCGCGTTGACCGAGAAGACGCTGTTTACGCCGCATATCGGCTCGGCGGTGGTCGAGGTGCGCAAGGCCATCGAAGCGGAAGCCGCGACAAGCATATTGGAGGCGCTGCGGGGAGACCGCCCGACGGGCGCCGTCAACGACGTGGCTTCGTGATCACGGAGTTTTGCTTGGATTGAGGGACCCTCTCTCCGGCATAAAGCCTCAAGTCGATTCAGGTGTTGGAGGATAGAATCATGCGAAACGTTTTATTGGGCGCGGTGATCGCGGTGGCCGGTGTCTTTGCGTCACATTCCGCCTCTGCGCAAGATATGAAGGACGTGCAGATAGAGGCTGCCGATCTAGGGAACGGCATCCACATGTTGATGGGGCGCGGCGGCAATATCGGCCTGTCGGCGGGCGAAGACGGTGTCTTCATGATCGACGATCAGTTCGCACCCCTGACGCCGAAAATCCTGGCGGCGGTCGCAAAGATTTCGGAAAAACCGGTTCGTTTCGTGCTGAATACCCATTGGCATTTCGATCATACCGGAGGCAACGAGAATCTCGGCAAAGCGGGTGTGGCCATCGTCGCGCACGACAATGTCCGAAAACTGATGAGCGCCGACCAATTCCTGCAAGCCTTCGGGCGCAAGGTGCCGGCTGCGCTGAAAGCGGCCCTTCCGGTTGTCACCTTTTCCGATGGCGTGACGTTCCATCTCAATGGCGAGACGATCCGGGTGTTCCATGCGCCCGCCGCGCATACGGGGGGCGATTCGGTCGTGCATTTCGTCGAGGCCGACGTCGTCCATATGGGCGACACTTATTTCAATGGACGTTATCCTTTCATCGATTTCCAGCATGGCGGCAGTATCGACGGCATGGTGTCGATTGCCGACAAGGTGCTGGCGATGGCAGGGCCGGAGACCAAGATCATTCCGGGGCACGGGCCCCTCTCGAACAAGACAGAGCTGAAGGCGTATCGCGACATGCTGGAGAACATCGGCAAGCGATTGGCGGCCGCCCTGGCGGAAGGCAAGACCTTGGAAGACCTCTATGCGGCAAGCCCGACCGCGGAGTTCGATGCCGAGTGGGGCAACGGCTTTCTCAAGCCGAAAAAGTTTCTGGAAATCGTTTATACCGGGATGAAGCAATAACGGTTCGGCGCCGGGCGCATTACCGACGCACCGCAGCGGCCGCGCGGTGGCGCGCGGCCCAGGCTTCGGCCTCTGCGTCGTCCGGCGCCTGGCCGAATTCGCCCTCGAGATAAATTTCGACCATGCGCCACATGGCGAAAACATGGCCATTTTCGGCGGCGCGCCGCGTCCATCTGAAGGCTTCCGCGTCGGATTTCCGAACGTCGAGGCCTTGCGTGTAGTAGCGGACCATATCGTACATGGCGACGATGCTGCCGAGTGCGGCGGCGCGTTCGGTGAAGGCGCGGGCCTCCGCGTTGCGTCCGATGTGTGTATAGATGAGTGCCGCCGTTTGCAGCGTCGGCACGTGTTTTGGCCGTGATTCCAGCGCCCGCAGGATTGGCGAGAGCGCCTCATCGTACCGGCGGATAAAGCCGAGGGTTCCGGCGTAAGCGTAGTTCGCGGCCCAGTCGCGAGGCGCCAGTCGCACGATCCTGGCCTGAATGCCGGCGGCTTCGTCGAATTGGCCGTTGTCGATCAGCGCGCGGGCGAATTGACGAAGAAGCGGCAGGTGGTCGGGTCGCTCGGCGACGGCCTGCCGGCAGGCCGCCAGAGCCTTGTCATCGGTCCCGGCCGAGCAGCTGTCGCCAGCCTCCGGTCCGGCTTTGACAGGAATGACCCGCAGCATGAGGGTTAAAGCGATGACGATGAAGCAGCGCATTTTCATGCCGTTTATCTAAGCATAAGACCATTGTTCCGGATAGCGGTCGGGATAACGAAGATTTCACTTGTTCGCGGCTCATGGCTCCATAGGTTCAAGAATGTGGATGCAATACTCATTTTTCGAGGAGAGCTCGATGGCCAGTGGTGGGAATGTTTTGATCGTGGGTGTGGGAAGCGGCCTGAGCGCGTCGCTCGCGCGGCTTTGTCGCAAGGACGGCATGAACGTGGCGCTTGCCGCGCGCAATACCGATAAGCTGAGCGGTCTGGCGGCGGAGACCGATGCGAAAACCTACGCCTGCGACGCGAGCGACCCGGCTGCGGTCGAGACGCTTTTCAAGGATGTGACGGCGGATATCGGCGAGCCGGATTTGGTCGTCTATAACGCCAGTGCCCGGGTCCGGGGCGCGGTCGAAGAGATCGACCCCATTGCGGTTCACAAGGCCCTCGACGTCTTGTGCTTCGGCGGATTTCTTGTCGGCCAGCAAGCGGCAAAACAGATGAAGGCGCGGGGAAGCGGCACGATCCTGTTCACCGGAGCCTCGGCGAGCACCAAGGGATATAAGAACTCTTCCTGTTTCGCGATGGGCAAGTTCGGATTGCGCGGATTGTGCCAAAGCATGGCCCGCGAATTGGCGCCGCAGAACGTGCACGTCGCGCATTTCGTCATCGATGGTGGCATCAATGCGGGCGCGGGTGATGAGCGGGCCGCGAAACTGGGACCGGACGGCACGCTCGATCCCGACGCGATCGCCGAAACTTATCTCCACGTGCATCGCCAACACAGGAGCGCCTGGACCTGGGAGGTCGAACTGCGCCCCTGGGTGGAGAACTTCTAGCGGAGTCCGGCGACTACGAGGGCTTCAGTGCTCGTAGAACTCGATCTGCCATTCCATGTCGTCTTCGGTGAGCGGATATTGATTGCCGCCGCGCGCGCGCAACAAGGAGTTGGTGCGCACTTTGCCGACCTTCTGCTGCATCTTGACGGCGGCACGCATGCTCATGCCAGCTTTCCAGCAGAGCGATGTCACCGCCTTGCCGCTGCCCGAGCCTAACATCTTGGCGACTACCTCCGAAGGTAAGCCCGACATATGGGCAAGCGAATAGCGGACGAAATGATGGTCGCTTAGATCGACGGCCTTGGTGACGACCTGTTCCGAGAGTTTGCCCTGTTTGAAGAGCTTCTCGGCGCGCTCCATTGCCTTGGAACGCGCCTTGTCGTCGTCGGTCTCCAGCAATTCGTTGGAATCGATGCGCTTGCGCACCTCCATACGCATTTCCTGGACGACCTCGTCAGCGACGTCGTTCTTCTCGATCAGACGTTCGAAGAGCGAGGCGCTGACGAAATTGGCGATGCGACGGATCGTGCGGACCGGCAAATTGCCGCGATCGACCAGCGGCGGGTGCCATTCCTCATGACCTTCGGCCTCGATGGCGATCAAATCGATCGCCTTTTCGCTGATCTTCGCACTCTTATTCTTCAGCAGCGCGGGGATGGCATTCTCGTCGCCGCTTTCGATGATCGCGTCGATGACTTCCGGCGCAAGTTCCTTGCGCCGCGCGACCGAAGTCATGGCGCCGCTTTCGATCCCGAGCGCCACGATCTCCAGCAGGTCGCGGTCGCTTAGCAGTGGCGAATATTCCAAAACGGGGGCGGAGACCGTGGATTCGGCATCTTCGGCCAAGCGGCGCACGATGTTCTTCGGGATATTCCGGGCGTGCTTGATTTCGTCGGAGACAATCGCCCGAACGTCGCGGATTTGGTCACGGGCAAGCGTGTCTAGGATATCCAGCGCCATTTTCGAGAGCTTGTCCTGTTGGTTGACGGAAATATCCGGCAGCAGCCGTCCGAGTTTGTGGGCCAGCTCCTTGCGCACTTCCTCGTCGGGGTCGGTTGCAAGGATGATGTCCGCCTGCAGCGGCGTGCCGTCGTTGTCCGCGATCTCCCGGCGCACCAAGGGGTCTTTGTCGTTCGCGAGGTAATAGAGGATTTCCGGCTCCATATCCTCGTGCATGGCAAGGTCGCGCCGTTCGGCAGCGCCGCCTTTCTCAAGGATGGCCTTGGCTTGATCGTAGCTCGGCCGTTTTCCTTTCGGCTTCTTTTTGCGCTGTTTGCGCCGCCTTTTCCCGAGAACCCAACCGAGCATCTACGTAACCGCCTGGTCGCTATGTCGTTGCTGCATTGCCAATGTCGATTCCTTAGCGCGTTCGGAGGACCATCTCAATATATAGAATTTCCGATCCTGCCATTCCTCCGAAGCCCGGCGTCCCGGCTATTTAATCGCTGCCATGACCTTGGCAATCAAGTCGTCCGTGCGCGATTGCTTGATCCAACGGAAGACGGCCACCAAGTCGAGTTCACGGTCTAGCCAGACGACATTCTGCCCGGCGCCCAGTGCGAAGAAACTCGACGCAGGCGCGCTGGGGAACAGTGTCCGGCCGGTATTAAGCCACCACATGAAGCCATAATTGGGATTGCAGGGCGAAGGCTCGCAGAGAGCGTCGATCCAGCCGTCGGCCACGATTTCGCGATCGCCCCAACGGCCATGGTTGAGGATGAGCGAGCCGAACCGAGCATGGTCGCGGCTGCTGATCCACAGGCCGCCACCCCAGTGCGCGCCGCCTGGTACCGATTGCATGCGCTTGCCGTCGATCTCGACCCAGGAATTCCTGTAGCCATGCCATTCCCAGGTCTCGCTGGCGCCGATCGGATCCATGATCGATTCTTTTAGAATCTCCGGCAGCGGCCGCCGAAAGACCTGCATCAGCGAAAGGGCGAGGCGGTTCACCCGGACGTCGTTGTACTCGTAGAAGGTGCCGGGGCGCTGAAGATCGCGGTGCGTGCCCTTTTTGGAATTGTCCACGCCGGCGCCGACCAGGCGGTTCCGGTCGACGAGGTCGGGTTTGTCCCACAAGGTGCCTTCCCATTCGCTGGCTTGCTGCAGGATATGGCGCCACGTTATGTCGCGGTTCTGCTCTGACTCGAATCCGTCGTCGAGCGCATAGTTGCGCATCGGGTCGTCGATGCTCTCAATCAAGCCTTGCGCGACCGCCACTCCGGCTATGACGCCGAGATAGCTCTTCGTGGCGCTGAAGGTCATGTCCACGCGTTCGGTCTCCCCCCACGCCGCGGCAAGCTTGCCGTGGCGCAAGATCAGACCATTGGGGTCGCCGCGCGGTTTGGTCGGGCCCAATACGCCGGCCCATTCCGCCGGCTCCTGCGTGCCCAGCACCGACATCAAGCCTTTCGAGAGATCCCGATCCGCATCGGACTCTTCACTGCGATGGTAGGAGATGGCCTCCGCGATGGCGTTGCCATCCATGCCGACGTCCGCTGGATTGCTTGCGGTCCAACTCGCGTCGCTCCAGGCGCCCGATGCGGAATCGTTCATCTCGTACCTCGTCTTGAATGAAGCTGAATCATGATTGATGGAAATCTTATACGAAGAATGAGCGCTGCGCCATTCGCTCGGCACAGGCCGCCGAAGTTCGGGGTGGGAGCGACGAGCCGCAGCCTTGTGGCAAAATCGGTCGCTATGTTAACGTCGGTCGGCGAACAGGCGAGACCGGCGATACATTCGGCTGGGGTTTGTCGTTCATTTGAACGTGAAGAATAACAGGGAGTTCCCAATGAAACGTTTTATGCTTGCCGCGCTTGGCGCGGTTACGGCAGTGGCGGTAACGGCAGGTTCTGCTGCCGCTGCCAGTCCTACCTTGGATACCGTTAAGAAGCGCGGTCAATTGATTTGCGGCGTGAATACGGGTCTGGCCGGATTTTCCTCACCCGACGACAAGGGTGTCTGGAAAGGCTTCGACGTCGATTATTGCCGCGCGGTCGCGGCCGCGGCTCTGGGCGACAGCAATAAGGTCACATACAAGCCGCTGACCGGCAAAACCCGTTTCCCGGCGCTGCAATCCGGCGAGATCGATTTGCTATCCCGGAACACGACTTGGACGTTTGCCCGCGACGTGAATCTCGGCTTCGAGTTTGTCGGCGTCACTTATTACGACGGACAGGGTTTCATCGTCCGCAAGGACCTCGGGGTCAAAAGCGCCAAGGAGTTGAATGACGCCTCGGTGTGCATTCAGACCGGCACCACCACGGAACTGAACCTCGCCGATTACTTCCGCTCGAACGGCATGAAGTTCAAATCCGTCGTTGTCGAGGATGCGGCCGAAGCCCGCCAGAACTATTCGGCCAACCGGTGCGACGTCTACACGACGGACCGCTCGGGCTTGGCGGCCCAACGGTCGGTCCTGAAGGATCCGGACGCGCATCTCATCCTGCCTGAGATTATCTCGAAGGAGCCGCTCGGACCGGTCGTGCGACATGGCGACAATGTCTGGGGTGACATCGCACGCTGGGTTCGCAATGCGCTGATCGTGGCGGAAGAACTGGGCGTCACCCAGGCGAATGTCGACGAGATGAAGACGTCCAGCAATCCCGAGATCAAGCGTCTCCTTGGCGAGGAAGGCGATTTCGGCAGTTTCCTCGGTCTTTCGAAGGACTGGGCCTATCAAGTGATCAAAGCGGTCGGAAACTACGGCGAGATTTACGATCGCCACCTCGGCCCGAACACGCCGCTGGGCCTCGACCGGGGCGTCAACAATCTCTGGACCAAGGGCGGTATCGTCTACGCGCCGCCGTTCCGGTAAGCCAAAAGCCAACAAAGATTGGCACATGAATGTTCGCCCGGCCTCGCAAGTCGTTGCGGGCCGGGCGCAGCATTCCAGTGAAAGCTTAGGTGACCGCGCTGCGATTTTGTTTACCGGGGGGTGAGGCATGGCGGTGGATGTCAAGACTGACAGCGCGCGCTCAGGCGGCGGGCGTTGGTGGTACGATCCGAAAATCAGGGCGATTATTTTTCAGGCGGCCTTCGTCGTCGCGCTGGTCCTGTTCATCGGCTACATAGTCAACAACACGCTCGTCAATCTGGAAAAACGCGACATCAAGGCGGGTTTCGGCTTCCTGTCGGAGCCGGCAGGGTTCGAGATACCGATCACGGGTTTCGTGAATTACTCGGTCGACGAAGGGTCAACCCACGGCGCGGTGTTTCTGATCGGACTGCAGAACACCTTCCTGATTTCCGTCATCGGCATCGTCTTGGCGACTCTGCTTGGCTTTATCCTGGGCGTTCTGCGGTTGTCCAAGAACTGGATCGTGACGCGGCTCGTCGGCTCCTATATCGAAATCGTCCGCAATATCCCTCTGCCGCTGCAGTTTATCTTCTGGCACATCGCCGTCTACCTGGTCTTTCTGCCGCATGTCCGCGAATCGATATCCTTCTTCGACACGTTCTATCTGCACAATCGCGGCGTAACCGGGCCCAACCCCATCTTCGAAGACGGGTTCGGCGTCGTGGTGCTGGCCGGTATCGCCGCCATCGGATTCGTCATGTGGATTCGGAAATGGGCGAAGGCGCGGCAGGACAAGACAGGCGAGACCTTCCCCGTCTTCTGGAGTTCGCTCGGCGTGTTGATCGCGCTGCCGTTGCTCGCGGCGGTGATCATGGGACTGCCGTTGAGCTGGGATCAGGCGATCCTCGGAAAGTTCCGCTTTACCGGCGGTGCCGGGATTCCGATCGAGTTTTTCTCGGCGCTGACGGCGCTGACGATCTATACTTCGGCGTTTATCGCGGAAATCGTCCGCGCCGGCATCCTGGCGGTCTCGCATGGGCAAACCGAAGCCGCCGGCGCGCTGGGCCTGCGGCGCGGGCCGATCCTCCGCCTCGTGGTCATCCCGCAAGCGATGCGGGTGATCATACCGCCGTTGATCAGCCAGTATCTGAATCTGACCAAGAATTCGTCGCTTGGAATTCTGATCGGCTATCCCGATCTGTTCAACGTCTTCGGCGGCATTTCGCTCAACCAAACCGGACAGGCCATCGAGATCATCTTTATGTCGATGTCGGTCTATCTGACGTTCAGCCTGCTGATTTCCTTGTACATGAACTGGTACAACCGGCGGATCGCGTTGGTGGAGAGGTGATGCCATGAGCGAAATCAATAGTCATAACAACCGCGCTTTCGTGCGCACGGAGCATCTGCCGCAAATGGCGCCGCCGGCGTCGACCACAGGCGCTGTCGGGTGGGCCCGGGAGAATTTATTCTCCTCGCCGTTGAATACGGCCCTGACCTTGGGCTCGATCTATTTCCTCTATCTGATCATTCCGCCGTTTTTCGATTGGGCGTTTGTCACGTCCGCCTGGTTCGGTAGTTCCAACAAAGATTGCAGCGGCCTTGAGGGCGCTTGCTGGGCGGTGGTCACGGCCCGGTTCGGACAATTCTTTTACGGCTTCTATCCGGAGGCGGAGCGCTGGCGGCCGACCTTGGTCGTGCTGTTGTTCGCCGCCAACTTGTTGCCGATCCTGTGGGA
The DNA here is from genome assembly GCA_038131165.1 of Rickettsiales bacterium. GTDB lineage: Bacteria > Pseudomonadota > Alphaproteobacteria > UBA8366 > UBA8366 > UBA6544. The sequence goes on from JAYPOZ010000014.1 coordinate 28,485, forward strand.
CCGGGTACCGGGGCGCAGTCTGGCGGCGCTCTCGATCGTCACCTTGTTCCCGGTTGTCGCCTATTTTCTGCTGCACGGCGGATTCGGGCTTGTGGAGGTGCCGACCGCCAAGTGGGGCGGCTTCATGCTGAATTTGGTGCTGGCAAGCGTCGCGATTATCTATTCGCTGCCGCTGGGAATACTGTTGGCCTTGGGGCGGCGGTCGGAATTGCCTCTGATCCGGCGTTTCTGTGTGTTGTTCATCGAGTTTTGGCGCGGCGTGCCGTTGATTTCCGTGTTGGTCATGGCGTCGTTCATGCTGCCGTTCTTCCTGCCGGATGGCGTGAATTTCAACGAGTTGCTACGCGCCATGGTCGGGCTGACATTGTTCTCCTCCGCCTATATGGCGGAGGTGGTCCGGGGCGGTCTCCAGGCCATGCCGAAGGGACAGACCGAAGCGGCGCGCGGCATGGGCCTGACCTATTGGCAGTCCATGCGACTGATCATTCTCCCGCAGGCGCTGACAATCACCATACCAGCGATCGTGAATACGTTTATCGGTCTATTCAAGGACACGTCGCTGGTCATTGTTATCGGGCTGTTCGATATCCTGCAGGTCGCTAAATCATCCGTGACCGACCCACATTGGCTCGGCCTCGAACATGAAGCCTACATTTTTGTGGCCCTGATTTTTTTCTATTCCTGTTTCGGAATGTCGCGATACAGCCTCTGGCTCGAGCGAAAGCTCGACACCAGTCGACGCGATTGAGCGAGGAGAACTCACATGAGCGAAAATACCGGCGAAACACGGTCAACGAGTACATCCAGTCTCTCCGACGAACCGGTCATCCAGATTATCGGTATGAATAAATGGTTCGGTCAATTTCACGTCCTGAGAGATATCGATCTGACGGTATTTCGGGGCGAACGAATTGTGATTTGCGGGCCGTCAGGCTCGGGAAAATCGACCCTGATCAGGTGTATAAATCGGCTGGAAGAGCATCAACAAGGGTCCATCATCGTCGACGAAATCGAGTTGACCGATGACCTTAAACAGATAGACAGCGTGCGTCGTGAAGTCGGTATGGTGTTCCAGCACTTCAACCTCTTCCCTCATCTGACGGTTCTTGAGAACTGCACCCTGGCGCCAATCTGGGTGCGCAAGACGCCCAAGGCCGAAGCCGAGGAAATCGCGATGGAATACCTGACCCGGGTGAAGATTCCCGAGCAGGCGGACAAGTATCCGGGCCAGCTTTCCGGTGGGCAGCAGCAGCGCGTCGCCATTGCGCGGTCGCTTTGCATGCGCCCGAAAATCATGCTGTTCGATGAGCCGACCTCGGCGCTCGATCCCGAGATGATCAAGGAAGTGCTCGATGTGATGGTCGACCTCGCGGATACGGGCATGACCATGCTGGTGGTCACCCACGAAATGGGTTTTGCGCGACAGGTGGCGCACCGGGTGATCTTCATGGATGACGGTCAGATAGTGGAACAGAACGAGCCCGAGGAGTTCTTCAATAATCCGCAGTCGGACCGGACCAAACTCTTCCTCAGCCAAATCCTGTCGCATTAGAGATACGCCCATCGGATGAAGATCACTGTTTTTGGTGTCGGCGCCGTCGCGGGGTTCGTCGCGGGGCGGTTGGCGCGGTCCGGGCATAACCCCACTCTGGTCGCGCGGGGCGAGCGTCTAGCCGCCTATCGGAAAGACGGACTGACGCTGATCGACCTCGACCGGGAGAGCCATCACGATCTGCCGGTCACCGACGATACGGAATCGCTGGGCGTTCAGGATATCGTGCTGATCGGCGCCAAGGCGCACGCAATTCCAGGCGCGGTCGAACAAATCATCCCCTTGATCGGTCCGGAGACGACCGTCGTGCCGATGATCAACGGCATTCCCTTCTGGTATTTTCACGGTCTTCCGGGCGATTGGCCGACGCGGCATCTCGATGCCGTCGATCCTGGCGGGCGGGCGTGGAACGGCCTCGGTATAGAACGAGTTCTTGGCTGCGTCGTCTACGTCATGAATACGTCTCCGGCTCCGGGTGTTGTTCAGAACCACGGCGAGGAAGCCAAACTGGCACTCGGCGAGCCGGCGGGCGGGCAATCCGGGCGCGCGGAAGACATCTCGGCTCTTCTGGCGGAAGCGGGATTCGATGCGCCGATCTCGGACGACATCCGGCGCGATCTTTGGATCAAGCTCTGGGGCAATCTCTCCGGCAATTCGATCAGCGCGATCGCCGAAGGGACCTGCGCCGCGCTTGGTTCGGACCCCGCTATTCGCGACGTCATGGCGGAGATGATGCGGGAATCCGTGGCGGTCGCTGCCGGCTTTGGCGTCGAGTTGGCGGCCAGCCGTCAGGAACTTGAAGAGGGCATCGAGCGACGCATCGATTATTTCCGGAATTTGGGCGAAGTGCCGACGTCAATGTTGCAGGACCACCTGTCGGGCCGCGCACTCGAGCTCGATCCGATTGTCGGCGCGGTCCGGGAGATGGGACGAATGGCCGGCGTTGCAACTCCGACCATCGATACCGTATACGCCTTGGCGCGCAAGAAGGCCGAGCTCAAAGGCCTCTATACGCCGCTCAAGCCCTAGGGTTAGTCCAAGGCGGTTGCAGGTTGCGGTTCTTCGCCGACATAGCGTGCCCGCGGCCGGATTAGCTCCGGGAGACGGTATTGCTCCTGCGCGTGTGCGATCCATCCCGCACTCCGGCCGATGGCAAAGACCGAGAAAGAACTCTCGTCCGGCAATGACAGCGCGCGGGCCAAGGTGGCCAGGGCGAAATCGATGTTGGGCCCCAAGCCGAGCGCTTCCTTGGCGGCGCAAACGATCTTTCGGGCGATCTCGACCGACGGGGAATCGCCAAGGGTGCGCTCCATCGCTGCCAGCAGCGCCGCCGCGCGGGGATCGATGCCGTCATAGAGAAGATGGCCGAATCCGGGTATAGTCTCTCCTCGTTTCAAGCGCGCCATGACCGCATCGGCCGGATCGGCGGCGCCAACGGTTTCGTTCAGAAATGCCAGCACCTGCGATGTCAGTCCGCCGTGCCGCGGTCCCTGCAGGGCGCATATTCCGCCGCTGATGGCAGCATAGGGGGTTGCCCGGGTAGACGCGATGCAGCGGACCGTGAAGGCCGAAGTGTTGAGTTCGTGGTCTGCGACCAGAATGAGCGCCATGCGGATGAGGTCGGCGCCGATATCGTTGAGATGCCAGGCTCGCGCCAATTGCGTATGGACCGGGTCCGAGGAAAGCGGGTGGCCGGAAAATCCGGAGGTGAGCAGGCGCACAATTCGGGCGCCTGTCTCCGCAATGCCCCGACCGGATAGATTTAAGCCTTTCAGGTCGCGCTCCCCGGCGATCGACAACAGGCTCATGGCGCGCGGCACCGGGGCGAGACCTGTTGGCAGGTCGATATCCAGCAAGGGTTGATCGAACGGGTCGGCGCCGTCTTGTTGCCAAAGCAAGGCCGCGACTTGTTCGAAACGGGCATTGCGGGCGAGCTCGATGGCATCCCGACCACGGTAATACACGTCGCCGTCGGCAATAAGAGTGATGGCGCTATCGAGGACCGGCGCCCCGAAGCTCAGGGAGTGCCGGGCGATGCTGTCCCGCGCTTGATACGGCGTTTTGCGGGCGCGCATTTTTCTGATGTCTTCCGCGCGATAGAGCCGGCTGCGGCCATTCTCCGAAGGCTCCGAGCTTACCAGGCCGCGCGAAACATAGGCATAGAGGGTCGCCCGGCTGACATTAAGTTCCGCGGCGGCTTCCCGCGCTGTGAGATAAAGACGGCTGGCCATCAGAATTTTATATTGATTATATTTATCAATATTGATTAAACAGCCGAATGCGCCTTAGGTCAAGCGTGGATTAAGAGAAAGGGAATGACACATGAGTGATGGACTTGAAGGCGTAGTGGCGGCGGAGACGCGGTTAAGCCGTGTGGACGGTAATGCCGGCAGATTGATTGTCGCGGGTCACGATATCGAGGAATTGGCAATGGATTGGCGACTGTCCGACGTCGCCGCCTTGCTGTGGAGTGTCGAAGGCGGGAAATCGCTCAGCGGTCCGGAAGTCGAGGTCGGCCTGGCACGCGCCAGAGGTGTGGCGGCCGAGCGGGTGTCCCGGCTGCTCTCGGTAAGCGCGGGTGCCACGCCTGTCGAGGCGCTCCGCATCGGCTGGTCCCTCTTTGTCGATACCGATCCCGCCGATCATGGTCTGGATGCCGCCACGCTTCTGACCGGCTCGGCGCCGGTGTTCGTCGCCGCGCATCATAGGTCGGCGAATGGCATGACACCGCTGCTACCCGACCCGGCGCGCGATCACGCCTCGGACACCCTGGCGCTGCTGGGGCTCGATTCGAGCGCGCTGCCGGCCCGCGCTTTGGAGCGTTATCTGATTACGGTCGCCGATCATGGCATGAACGCTTCGACCTTTACCGCGCGTGTGGTGGCGTCGACGCGGGCGGGCACGATTTCCTCGGTGGTGGCGGCCCTCTGCGCCCTGAAAGGCCCGCTGCACGGCGGGGCACCCGGTCCGGTCCTCGATATGCTGGACGAAATTGGGAGCGAAGCGAACATCGCGGCATGGATCGACGCGGCGCTGGAGGATGGTTCCCGGATGATGGGGTTCGGGCACCGGGTCTACCGGACCCGCGATCCTCGGGCGGACATTCTGAAGGGGATCGTCGGCGATCTAAAGCAAGACTCTGCGCGGATCGAGTTCGCGGAAGCCGTGGAGCAGGGTGTGCTCGATGCCCTGGCCACCCGCTATCCCGGTCGGCGGCTCGATACAAATGTCGAGTTCTACACCGCGCTGGCTCTCGACGGGATTGGGCTGCCTCGTGAATTGTTCACCCCGGCCTTCGCCATGGGCCGGGTGATCGGTTGGTGCGCTCACATCAGGGAGCAGGTCGCGAGCGGCCGGTTGATCCGGCCGGCCTCGCAGTATGTCGGCGCTCTGCCCGACGGCGCGGTGGAGCTGCGAATGGCGGGCTAAGGCAGGACTTCGTCGAGCGCGGCGAGCGCGTTCAGCGCCGGCGGGAAACCGCCATAAGGCGCGGTTTGCATCACCGCCTCGACGACCTCTTCCTTGGTAAGACCGACATTCAACGCGGATTGCCCGAACTTGCGGAGCTGACTGTCGAGCCGGAGCACGGTAAAAGCCGCCACCGCGCAGATCATCCGCTGGCGGAGCGACAAGCCGGCGCGATGCCAGAGCCAGCCATAGCCGTACTGGATCGCCATCGTATATAGACCGCCCGTCGTCGGGTTGCCGGGCTGAGCGTAGCCCTGTGTTCCCCGTGCGCCATGGAGAGAGACCAACATATCGGCGCCCATTTGATCGAACTCCGCCAAGCTCTCGTCGCCGTCCTCTTCGGTCTCGACCGCGATACCTTCCGCCTCGAAGACCTCGTGGGCGACGGTCATGGCATTCTCGGCGGTCGGGAAGCCCCCGTAGTGGCCGCATTGGACAAAGACTTCGAGAATGTTGCGCGGCGTGAGGCCGACCTTCAGGGCGCCTCTGACATGGCGTCTCAGTTGCGGCACGTTCTGTTTCAGCATCAGGCCCGAGAGTACACAGAGATAGCGGTCTTCGATGGGGAGGCCGTCGCGCGCCCAGAGCCCTCCATAGAGCGCTTCGGAAACCATGCGTTGGTATCCGGGCGCGGTCTCCGCGTCACTGCCCATGGCGCCGATACGCTCGCGGATGGCGTTGCCCCGCGCCTTCAAGTCGTCACGTGATGTCATCGCAGTGCTCCTCTTGAATGTTCCCTCTAAACCCCTGCGCCGTCGAGCCAACGTCCGAAAACCTGTCGGGCCAGGGGTTCAAGCGTCGGTGCCGCCACCGCCGTTTGCGCTCTCAGTCCGGGCACGTCGATTCCATCGGTGGTCGCTATCTCAAGGGTATGTCCGACAAACCAGCGCTCAAGGTTCAATGCCGTTGCTTCAAGGTGAAACTGCAGTGCGAGCGCATGGGGTCCGAGGGCAAAGGCCTGGTTCACGACCCGGTCTGTCGAAGCCAGGAGAGTGGCGCCGGCCGGCAAATCGAAAGTATCGCCATGCCAGTGAAGCACCGCGGCGTCTGCGAGCCAGCCAAGGGGTGATTCGATACCTCCGGCAGACAGCCGTAGGGGCCTCCAGCCGATTTCCTTTGCCGGTCCGGGATACACGTCCGCGCCGAGCGCCGCCGCCATGATTTGGCAACCGAGGCAGACGCCGAGAGTCGGGCGGCCGGCGCGGAGACGGCGCGCCGCGAACTCGATTTCATCATCCAAGAACGGATAGGCTTCGCGCTCGTAGACGCCGATCGGCCCGCCGAGAAGAACGACGAGATCGTCGGCCAATGGATCGATGTCTGCGATCGGATCGACCCCGGCGTCGAGGTAGGTGATTTCGTGACCGCGCTCGGCGAGGATGCTCTCCAGCAGATCGAGATGCTCGAACGGCACATGCCGGATCGCGAGCGTTCTCATCAAAACAGGTCCAACTGGCTTTGGACCGGTTTCTCCGGCGGGCCGGAAGGCTCGACCGGGATCAGCAGATCGGGGCCGTCGTTCTGGACCTTGTTGACCAATGTCGCGACCGGCCACGCTTCCATTGCACCCGCATAGGGCACCATTAACGGGGCGGTTTCCTTCAGGTCGCCCGTCAGCCAGGTGCCATAGGCGCTGGACGGCAGGATAACCGGCATCCGATGGTGGATCGAGCGCAGCGAGTCGTTCGCCTCCGTCGTTACGATGGCGCAAGTCTCCCAATGATCTCCGTCGCCGCCTTCCCAGCGCTCCCAAATGCCGGCAAAGGCGAAAGGGGTGCCGTCTTCGAGCTGAATGTAATAGGGCTGTTTCAGACCCTTGCCCACCGGCTTCCATTCGTAGAAGCCGTTGGCCGGTATGAGGCATCTGCGGCGCTGATAGGCCGCCCGGAAGGAGGGTTTCTCTGCAATGGTCTCTCCTCGGGCATTGCTCATCCGCTTGGCGGTTGCCGGATCCTTTACCCAAGCCGGAACGAGGCCCCAATTGAAGCCGGCGAGAGTCCGGCCGTCGCCGCGGTCCGACACGCGCACTGCGGGGATATCCTGTCCTGGCGAGATATTGTACCGGGCCACGAGGTTGGGGCGTGCATCGAAGCCAAACAACTCGCGCATACTGTCGACAGGCATGGTCAAAGTGTAACGTCCACACATATGTTGAATATTGCCGAATTCGACCAGTGAAGACACGACGATTCATCAATATTTCGGGAAGAACCAGAACATTGCTTGGATATGCAAGACAGCGGTGCCGAAAGTGATCCCCGATATCCATCCTTGTACGGCCGACATTACCGTGGATTTGCTGACGACCGGTGGCCAGCGCCGTATCTTCACCGTTTGGTCCGAGGCACGCGATAAATCTCGCAGAACGGTGCCTGACCGAAGTGATATCGATATTCTCGACCTATGGGAATGCATGGGAAACTTGTCGATGTTGGCGGTAGAGGGAGACGGCGAGTCCTTTCGTTATCTGGTCCACGGTACGAACATCGCGCGCGACTACGGTGAGGATCTCACCGGAAAACGGATTACCGACATTCCCTCCGATACGTCGAATATACTGCTTGAAATCTATCGGACTGTGTGGCGCGAACAGCGCCCGTATCTCACACGGATGAACGCCAATAACGTGTCGTTTGTCGATATCATCGAGCGGTTCCTGTTGCCCCTGACCCATGGAGGCGACGAGGTCGCCCGGATTATTGTGGGATGTTATCCTTTGAGTTTCAGAAAGAAACCGGACCAATTCCTTGCAGAATGATCGGAGACGAAAATGAAGATTCATGAGCTTCGCGTCTGGCCTTCGGCCGAGCCGCACGCGCGTGAAGAGGAATTGGCCTGGCAATTGGCCGAGCTCGCGGTCGATCCCGTTCCGGTCGAGGATATGGTCGTCGAGATGATCGGAAACCGGATCATCGACAATGCAGCCGTCGCCATTGCCTCCTTGCAGCGCAGTCCTGTCGCGAATGCCCGCCAACAGGCCTTGGCGCATCGGCGCCGTGGCGGCGCCACGCTTTATGGTCTGTCGGCGGACACCCGGGTCGCCGCGGAATGGGCCTCCTGGGCGAACGGGACGGCGGTGCGGGAACTCGACTATCACGACACCTATCTGGCCGAGGAGTATTCCCATCCGGGGGATAACATCCCGCCATTGCTCGCGGTGGCGCAGCAGACGGGCCGCTCGGGCGCCGATCTCGTGCGCGGACTGGCGACAGCCTATGAAATCCACATCAATCTGGTGAAGGCAATTTCCCTGCACAAGCATCGGATTGATCACGTGGCGCATCTGGGGCCGGCCGCGGCCGCCGGAATCGGCACGATGCTGGGATTGCCGGCCGAGACGATTTACCAGGCCATCAATCATGTCCTGCATGTGACGACCTCGACGCGGCAATCCCGCAAAGGCCATATTTCCAGTTGGAAGGCCTACGCGCCGGGACATGCGACGAAGCTGGCGGTGGAAGCCGTCGATCGTGCCATGCGGGGCGAAGGCGGCCCGGCACCGATCTGGGAAGGCGAGGACGGCGTCGTTGCCTGGCTGCTCGACGGCAGGGACGCCGCCTACCGCATCCCGCTGCCGGAGAAAGGGGAGCCGAAAGGCGCCATTCTGGAGAGCTTCACCAAGGAGCATTCGGCGGAGTATCAGGCCCAGGCGCTGATCGATTTGGCGCGGCGGATGCGGACGGATATACCCGATACCAATGCGGTCGAGCGAATCGTCATCCACACCAGCCATCATACCCATGCGGTGATCGGTAGCGGCGCCAACGATCCGCAGAAATACGATCCCGATGCCAGTCGGGAGACGCTGGACCATTCGATCCCGTATATCTTCGCCGTGGCCTTGGAAGACGGCGGCTGGCATCATGTCGAATCCTATACGCCGGAGCGCGCGCACCGCCCCGAAACCGTAGCGCTTTGGCGCAAAGTAGAAACCCGCGAGGATCCCGATTGGGAGGCCCGCTATCACGATCCCGACCCGGCTAAGAAGTCCTTCGGCGGGCGGGTGGAGATCACGTTGTCCGATGGCCGCACGCTGGCTGACGAGATCGCCGTGGCCGATGCCCATCCGGCGGGCGCGCGGCCCTTCGTGCGGGAGAATTACATTGCGAAGTTCGAGACCTTGGCTGCCACCACGGTCAGCGAGCGGGAACGCCGACGCTTCATCGAGGCGGCAGGCCAGGTCTCCCGATTGAGTGCGGCCGAACTGGCGGGCTTAACACCTGTCGCCGACTTGCTTCGACTTACGAACACGCCGGATGGGCGCGGCATTTTCGATGCTTAGGAAAGAAAAATGGGCAATATTCACATCACGATCGCCACGAACGATTACGACCGCACCCGCGCGGTGAAGGACGGCAAGGTCGGGGTTGACGGCTGCGACGTCACCTATCTGACGATGCTGCCGGAGGAGTTGTTCTTCCGGGCGGTGCGCTATGCGGAGTTCGACGTGACCGAATTGTCGTTCTCGACGCACATGCTGCAGACCCGGCGCGGCGACGCACAGTATGTCGGCATTCCGGTTTTTCTCTCGCGCGTCTTTCGGCATTCCGGGTTTTATATCCGCACCGACCGAGGGATCGAAACCGGCGCCGACCTCAAGGGGAAAACCGTCGGCGTGCCCGAGTACCAGATGACCGCGGCCGTATGGCAGCGCGGCTTGCTCAAGGACGAGTTCGACGTCGACCCCTGGGAGATTGCGTGGCGCACCGGCGGCCTCGAGGAGACCGGTCGTGAAGAGCGCACGCCGATCCACCTGCCGGAGAAGTATGACTGCCGTCGGATCGGGCCGGACCAGACGCTTTCGGGAATGCTCGAATCCGGCGAGCTCGACGCGGTGATCTGCCCGCCGGTGCCGTCCTGCCTGCAGCGGGGTGTGCCCAATGTCGGCCGACTCTGGCCCGATTTCCGCACGGCGGAGCAGGATTATTACCGGCGCACCGGCCTTTTCCCGATCATGCACATCCTGGGCGTGAAGAAATCGCTGGTGGCGAAACACCCATGGCTTCCCGCCAATCTCTATAAGGCGTTCAGAAGCGCAAAGGACCTTGCCTTTAAGGAGTTGGAGGCTCACGGCGCGCTCAAGATATCGCTGCCCTGGGTCTGCGCCGAGCTGGCCGAGACCCGCGCATTGATGGGCCCCGACGTCTGGTCCTACGGAGTTGCCGAGAATCGGGCGGATATCGAGGCGCTGATCCGGTATTCCGCCGAGCAGAGCCTGACCGAGCCGGGCCTTACGCCGGAAGACCTGTTTGCTGAGACGACACTGCAGACCGCACGCAGTTAGGCCGGCGGGACCTGATGACAAAGCCGGCGTGTCCTATATTCTGTCCGGCAAGTAAACCCAGCACGGCGGCATGACCGCGGAGGACGATATGGAGCTGACGAGTAAGACTACGGAGATTGCGAAACTGCTGGTGGCACGCGGCGAGACGGTCGCCGTCGGCGAAAGCTCCGCGGGGGGGCTGGTCTCGGCCTCCTTGCTTGCGGTGCCCGGGGCCTCGAAATACTTCATGGGCGGCGGTGTCATCTATACGCATCGGGCGCGCAAGCGGATTGTGGAGATCGACTTCAAGGATCATCCGGGCGTGCGCTCGTCGAGCGAGCCCTATGCCAGCCTGCTGGCCAAAAGCATGCGCGAGAAACTGAGCGCGACTTGGGGTCTCGCGGAGACGGGAGCGTCCGGGCCGACCGGCAACAGCTATGGCGACGACGCCGGGCATACCTGTGTCGCGGTGGACGGGCCGGTGTGCGACGTCCGCACGCTCGAGACACGCTCCGCCGACCGCGAGGCCAATATGTGGGCCTTCACCGATGAAGCGCTGGATCTCTTCATCGAATGCTTGAAGCGGGCGCCCTAATCATCGGAATGTTCGGAGACCGGATCAAACGGCGGGAAGATCCGGCGCTGCTGCGCGGTGCCGGACGCTTCGCCGACGATATTCAGCTACCCGGCATGCTGCATGCCTGTTTCGTGCGCAGCCCGTTCGCGCACGCGCGGGTCGGTACCATCGACACGGCCGCGGCCATGGCGTTGGAAGGGGTGGTCGCGGTCTATACGCTCGCCGATCTCGCGCCGCATCTGACCGGCGAACGGGTGCCGGTGGAGATGCCGGCAGGCGCTATTCGTCATTCCGTCGATCCCTACGTTCTGGCCAAGGACGAGGTTTGTCACGTCGGAGACCCAGTCGCGCTCGTCGTCGCCGAGTCGAAGGCGGTCGCGGAAGATGCGGCGGGGATGGTCGGGGTCGATTACGACCCCCTGCCTGTCTGCGCGGATCCGAGAGCGGCACTGGCACCCGGCGCGCCGCAGGTTCGCCTCGACGTGCCCGATAATCTGGTCGCGGCCTTCGATGTCGCTTATGGCGACACGGCCACGGCGTTCGCCACAGCACCTCGTGTCTTCCAGGAATCGATCGTGCTTCACAAGGGCGGCGGCCATGCGATGGAATGCCGGGCGCTGGTTGCCGACTACGATGCCGCGCGCGGTCATCTGACGGTCTGGAATGCAACCCAGATGCCGCACCGGGCGCAGATGATCCTGACCCGCTGTTTGGGCATGTCGGAAGGCGACGTTCGGGTGGTGCCGCCGGATGTGGGCGGCGGATTCGGACCGAAATTCGTTTTCTACTCGGAGGAAGTCTCGGTGCCGCTGGCCGCGAAACTGCTGGGCCGGCCGGTGAAGTGGATTGAGGACCGGCGCGAGCATTTCACCGCCACGACCCAGGAGAGAGACCAGTTCTGGGAGGTCGAGGTCGCGGTGGAAGGGGACGGGCGGCTTATCGGTATCCGGGGCGAACTGATCCACGATCACGGTGCCTATACGCCCTACGGTTTGGCGCTGGCGCAGAATTCCGCGAGCAATCTCCTGGGGCCCTACAAACTGCCGCATTATGACCTGAAGGTACGGATGGCGTTGACGAATCTAATTCCGGCGACACCCACGCGCGGTGCCGGGCGTCCGCAAGGGACCTTTGTGATGGAGCGGCTGATGGACCGCATCGCGCGGGAGTTGGGCCTCGACCGTGCCGAGGTGCGGCAGCGAAACTTTATCGAGCCGGATGAGATGCCGTATGCGACGCCCATTGTCACCCGCGACGGCAAGGCGATGACCTATGACAGCGGCGACTACCCGGGCGCGCAGAAACTGGTTTTGAGCAAAGCGGATTACGAAGGGTTCGGAACCCGTCGCGCGGCGGCCCGGCAGGCGGGACATTATCTGGGATTCGGCTTGGCAAATTATGTCGAGGGAACGGGACGGGGACCGTTCGAATCCGCGACCGTGCGGATCGGGCCCTCGGGCAATGTGCGTATCGAGACCGGTGCCACGTCCCAAGGGCAGGGGATTGGAACCGCCTTGGCGCAAATCGCGGCGGGCGAGATCGGCGTCGATTTCGAGGATGTGGCCGTGACGATGGGAGATACAAGCGTCGTCCCCTATGGCCTTGGGGCCTTTGCCAGCCGGCAGGCGGTGACGGCCGGCTCCTCGGTGATGACCGCGGCCAGGGAAGTCAAAGCCAAGGCGTTGGCGGCAGCGTCCCATATGCTCGAAGCTGCCGTTGCGGATTTGGAGGTGGTCTCCGGCGTGGTGCGCATCAAGGGCTCTGACCGGTCGGTGACGCTCGGCGACATCGCGGCGGCGATGGCGGGGCAGCCTGGCTACGCCATTCCGGGGAATCTTCCGCCCGGACAGGAGGCCCGGGCCAACTTCGAGGTCGACAGCATCTCCTATTGTAACGGCAGTCATGCTTGCGAGGTCGCCGTTGATCCCGAAACGGGGTCCGTGGAAATTCTAAGATACGTGGTCGTCCATGACTGCGGCCGGATGATCAACCCGATTCTGGTGGAGGGGCAGATTCTCGGCGGTGTCGTTCACGGTTTGGGAAACGCGCTAATGGAGCGCATGATTTATGACGGGGAAGGTCAGCCGCTGACCGCAAATTATGGCGAGTATCTGCTGCCTACCGCGACGGAAGCGCCCCGAATCGAGATATACCACATGGAATCGCCGACGCCTTTGAATCCGCTCGGCGTCAAAGGGACGGGAGAAAGCGGCACGGTTCCGGCAGCGGCATGCATTATCTCCGCTATCGAAGATGCCCTGTCCGATTTCGGCATTCGTCTGGCGGCAGCGCCGGTGTCTCCAATGGAGTTGGCCGCGCTTCTGCAGGACCGGCAGCTCTTACTTGGCGGGTAGCGCGTTGGCAAAGGCGAGCGCGCGCTCTATCCAGTATCTCAGATTTTTCTCGTCGGCGAGGTCTTTTTCGCGCACGACGGCCATCGTTGTCATCGGCTTACCGGTAAAATCGAAATAGTCGACCCCTTGCCGCCCGACAGCCTCGGCGGCGCCGTCCTTGCCGAGCCGCAGGACGAGATCGTTTTTCTGGATGCCGCAGCACATATTGCCCCGGCTCATGAAAGCCAATCCACCGAACATTTTCTTCTCGACGATGTCCGGTTGGTCGGCGAGCAGGTCGCGGATGCGCGAGGCAAGATCTTCATCATAGGCCATTTAACAAACCTTCCGCTTTCATGACGAAAGTTAGCAGATGCGCCGGGCCATATTAAACGATTCCGTACCGCAGATGTTGCGGTGAATTCCAATGGCTTTCGTTTTCCGTTGCTTGGGCAGAGCAAGTCGCATTTCAGGTTAGGCGCCGTTGAAATTTGATCCGCCTCAATGCGGCCAGCACCGTTTCAAGTCAGGCATTGCGGTAAGGTATCAGATAGTCAAACGGAGGTCTTAAATGGTTGAGAAATCTCATACGGCTGCCGGTCACGAAGGTGGTTTTTGGCCAAGTGTGTTTGACCCGTTGAGGAATGTCGGCGAGAAGATCGCCGATTTTTTCGCACCGTCCGCAGACGCGTCTTCGACGGAGGACGTTTATGAAATTAATGTCGAACTGCCTGGTGTCTCCAGCGACGACGTAACGGTCGAGTTGCACGATAACGTGCTCGCGGTGAAGGGCGAGAAGCGGTTTGAGCGGGAGGAGACCGGAAAGACCTATTATTTCTCGGAACGCCGGTTCGGGTCTTTTCACCGTTCCTTCCGACTTCCCGAGGACGTCGATCCCGAGAAAGTCTCGGCCGATTTCAAGGACGGCGTACTGGCGATCAAGATCGCCAAACGTCAGGCCGGTGCGCAGGCGCCCCGTAAGATTCAGGTGCGTAAGGGCTGATCCCAAGCGCATGCGTATCAAAAGACGGCGCCTCCAAGTGGGGCGCCGTTACCTTATTGGCCTAAGTCGCTTTTCGGAGTAAGTTCGGAGGTCGCCAGCCTTCTGGCGTCGGGGCAAAATAGGGACGCATGACCAACGGGAACCTGGCGCATCAGGTCCGGCTCTACTCGGGGCTGGTGCTTTTCACCTTTGCGCTTACGCATTTTATCAATCATGCATTCGGGCTGATCTCCGTCGAAGCGACGATGGCGATTCAGGAATGGCGCACGCTGGTCTGGCGGAATCCGGTCGGCGGTATCGTGCTCTATGGCGCACTGAGCGCGCATATCCTGTTGGCGCTCTATGCGATTTACCAACGCTATACCCTGAAAATGCCGATGTGGGAGGCGGCGCGGCTGTTGATGGGGCTCGCGATACCGTTTTTCATGCTCGGCCATATTATGAACACACGCTTTGCGCATGAGGTGCTGGGCGTCCAGGATACCTATGTCTACGAGTTCGTGAAGCTCTGGCCGAATTCAGCCGTCGATCAAACAGTGTTGTTGCTGTTGGTCTGGATCCATTCCTGCATCGGTTTGCACTATTGGCTGCGGCTTAAGAACTGGTACCGGCGGACGACAAGTCTGTGGTTCACGCTCGCAATTCTAATTCCGACGCTCTCTCTTCTGGGGTTCTATGCCGGCGGGCAGCTCATGGAGCGCTTGGAGGCGGATGCGGCCTGGCTGGCCCAGTTGAAGATCGATACGAACTGGCCGGATGCCGCCGAGGCGGCATTAATCGGCGACGCGAAGGCGATCGCAAGAACGATCTTTTTCGTCATGGTCGCAATCGCCCTCTCCGGACGCCCGTTGCGCAGCTTTATCCAGAGCCGGAGCGGCCAGATCACCATTACATATGCCGACGGGCGGGTGGTCAGGTCCCGACCGGGTCCAAGCTTGTTGGAAATCAGCCGGGCAAACGGTATTCCGCACGCTTCCGTCTGCGGCGGCCGCGGCCGGTGCTCGACTTGCCGCGTTCGAATTGCCTACGGCATCCGTTTCATGGACGAGCCGGCCGTGGCGGAACGGGAGTTGTTGGACAAGATCAATGCGCCGCCGACCGTCCGCCTGGCTTGCCAATGCCGGCCGAACAGCGACGTGCGCATTCAACGACTCCTGCCGCAAGCCGCGGGCGCGGAAGCCGTTCAGCAATCGGTCGATGCGTTCGACAACGGCGTCGATATGAACATCGCGATCCTGTTTGCCGATATCCGTGAATTCACGAAGCTTTCGGAGCGCAAGCTTCCCTTCGATCTGGTCTTTCTGCTGAACGAATATTTCCGCACGATGGGCGAATGCATCACACGCGAGGGTGGACGCATTGATAAGTTCATCGGCGATGGGATCATGGCGCTCTTCGGTCTTGAGGGCGATCCGCAGAAAGGCTGCGAGGATGCGCTGGCGGCCGCCCGGGCCATGAGCGAGGCCCTTCTAAAGCTCAACATGGCCCTGGAAAACGATTTGCCACAGCCGTTGCGCCTCGGGATCGGAATTCATTTCGGATACGCGGTGGTGGGTAAGATGGGCTACGAAGCAGTCTCTTCCCTGACGGCGATTGGCGATACGGTCAACACCGCAAGCCGTCTGGAGAGCGCCACCAAGGAGTTCGGCGCGGAATTCATCGTGTCGGACGAGGTGGTGAAGGCTGCGGGCGTCGATCTGTCGGCGTTCAGGCGCGAGAAGTTGACGGTGCGGGGGCGGGATAATGCGCTCAACGTATACGTGGTCGAACGCGGGCACATGTTGCCGGTTCGCAAACCCAAGGATCCCAATGCAGGCTCGGTCCGCTGGCCGTGGCTGGCGCGCTTCAGGTTAGCCTGAACGGATCGCAATCCTTAAGTCATCGCGGCGAATCGTTTGGTGTGATGGTCGCGGTCGCCGAATGTCAGGTCGATCATCGTCAGGCGTTTGAAGTAATGCCCGATCTTTAGTTCGTCCGTCATGCCCATGCCGCCGTGCATCTGAACGGAGTTTTGCCCAACGAACCTTGCGCTCTTGCCGATTTGCGCTTTGGCTGCGGCGACTGAGCGTGCTCTTTCCTCGGCGTCGTCGCTGTCCATCATAGCGGTGGCGACATAGGCCATCGAGCGGGCTTCCTCGCAATTGATCAAGATATCGACCATGCGATGCTGCAAGACCTGGAACTTGCCGATCGGCTGGCCGAATTGCTTGCGGGTCTTGATGTACTCGTTTGTTTCTTCCTTGAGTACGTCCATGCAGCCGACCGCCTCGGCGCAGAGGGCGGCAACGGCGAATTCCGCCACATGCTCGATCGTGGCATAGCCGCCGCCGACCGTGCCGAGAACCGCGTCCGCTCCGACCTGAACGCCATCGAACGCGATTTCGGAGGCGCGCAGCGCGTCATTCGTGGTGTAGTCGCGGCGAGTTATGCCAGCCGCATTGGAATCGACCAGGAACAGAGTGATGCCGTCGGTATCGCGCGAATTCCCGGATGTCCTCGCGGCCACGATGATCTTGTCCGCCGCCGCCGCGCCAAAGACGACACCCTTGGCGCCATTGATGGTGAAGCCGTCGCCGGATTTCTCCGCCTTGGTTTCGATGTCGAAGAGGTCGAACCGTGCTTGGCGTTCGGCGAAGGCAAAGGCCAACTTCAAGCCGCCTTCGGCGAGTTTCGGGAGCAACTCCTCTTTCTGAGATTCGCTACCGCCGTGGAGGATGAGATTGCCGCCAAGCACCACGGTGGCGAAGTACGGCTCCAGAACCAAGCCTCTGCCGAACCCTTCCATGATCACCATGATCTCGGTGGCGCCGCCGCCGATCCCTCCATACTCCTCGGGGAATGCGACGCCCAGCCAGCCGAGCTCCGCCATCTGCTTCCAGTTGTCTTCGCTGTAGCCTTCGCTCGACCCCGCCAGTTGGCGCCGCGTCTCGAACTCGTAATGTTCGCGGACGAAGCGGTCGACGCTGTCTTTGAGGAGCTGTTGTTCTTCGGTAAGCGAAAAGTCCATTTTTCCAACCCTGTGTCAGGCGATTGCGGCCAATAGGCTCGGGATCAAAGTCCCAGGACCATCTTTGCCATTATGTTTTTTTGAATTTCGTTCGTCCCGCCGTAGATCGACGTCTTGCGCACATTGAAATACGAAGGAGAGAGGCTCGGCGCGATTTCAGGGCCGATGGGATCTTCGTTCCATCCGTACTCCAAGGATTCCGGCACATAGGGATGGGCGTACATTCCCATCGCCTTCATCGAAAGTTCGGTCAGGTCTTGCTGGATCTCGGTGCCGCGGATTTTGAGCATGCTGACTTCGGCACCCGGCCCGTTCCCCTGCGCCGCCGCCATCAGAAACCGCAGTTCGGTAAATTCCAGGGACTTGAGCTTGATCTCGACCTCGGCGATGGAGCGCCGGAAATCCGCATCCTCAATGAGCGGCGCGCCAGAGGATTTCTCTTCGGCCGCGATTTCCTTCAGGCGGCGCAATCGGGCCTTCGATGCGCCGACCCGGGCGATGCCGGAGCGTTCATTACCGAGCAGGAACTTGGCATAGGTCCACCCCTTGTTCTCCTCGCCCACGCGGTTCTCGATCGGCACTCGTACGCTGTCGAAATAGGTATTGTTGATTTCGGCGCCGCCATCGATGGTGATAATCGGCTTCACTTCGATACCGGGCGACTTCATGTCGATCAGCAGGAAGGAAATACCTTCCTGAGGCTTTCCCTCGCTCGACGTGCGGACAAGACAGAATATCCGGTCGGCCCAGGGGGCGGAGGTCGTCCAGGTCTTCTGACCCGATACGATATAGTCGTCGCCATCCCGCGTGGCCTTGGTTTGCAGGGACGCAAGGTCGGAGCCTGCACCCGGTTCCGAATAGCCTTGGCACCAGAATTCCTCGCCCGACAAGATTTTCGGCAGATACGTCTTCTTCTGCGCATCGCTTCCGAAAGTGTAAATGACGGGGCCGACCATCATCAGTCCGAATGCGCTGAGCGAGGGGCAATGACCCCGTGCCAACTCTTCATTGAAAATATAGCGCCGGACCGGGTCCCATTCGCAGCCGCCATGCTCTGTCGGCCAGTGCGGCGCCGCCCAGCCTTTGGCGTACAGAATTCTGTGCCAGCGGTAGATATCGTCTTTCTCGAGCTTGAGGCCACGCGATACTTTTTCGCGGATATCGGTCGGCAAATTGGCCTCGATGAACTCTCGCACTTCGCGTTGGAAAGCGACGTGTTCCTCGGAAAACTGCAGGTCCATTGAATGTACCCTCAAAGCGGCAATATGCGGCGATTGTTTGCCTTCAAGTCTGGTAGAGGCATATAGCATACTAACACGGCGGGAAAAGCCCGCAGCTGCCTGAAGCAAGGGAGAGTTCATGGGATACGACGCACCGTTTGCCGGCCTGAAGGTGGTGGATATCAGCCAGGGCGTCTCCGGGCCTTATGCTGGCATGCTCATGGCCCAATACGGTGCGGAAGTGATCAAGGTGGAGCCGCTCGAGGGCGAGTGGGGCCGCTTCATCAGTCGTGATTACGACAAGCATTCCGCCTTCTCCGTTTCGACAAATTTAGGCAAGCGAAGCATCGCGCTCGATCTGAAGAGCGAGGAAGGCAAGGAAGCTGTCCGGAAGCTGATCACAGGGGCCGATGTCTTCATCGAGAACTTTCGCCCGGGGGTGACCGACCGGTTGGGTTTCTCCTACGAAGAGGTCGCGAAACTGAGCCCCAAGGCGATCTACCTCTCGATTTCGGGATTCGGCAACGGGGGTCCCTTGCGGGAGCGCCCGGCGATGGATCCAGTCTTGCAGGCCTTTTGCGGCCTGATGTCGGTGAATGTGGGCGAAAACGGCATACCGCAACGCATCGGGGTGGTGATCTGCGACATGGCGACCGCGCTGTACGCCTTTCAGGCGCTGTCGACCGCGCTCTATGCCCGCCGCGAAGAGGAGACGGGCCGTCTGATCGAGACCAATCTAATGCAGGGCGCCGCCTGCCTCGGCGTAATCCGGATGATGATGGTCTATCTCGAGAAGGGCGCCTATCTCGTCGGACGCGTGCCGGCCGGAATCCTGGAGGCGAAGGACGGCTACATTACGATACTGATGTATAAAGACGAAGAGTTTCCGAAGCTTTGCGATATCTTGGGACTGCCGAAGATCGGCGCGGACCCGCAATATGCGACGAATGCGGGACGGGTGGAGCATGAAGCGGAAATCATGCCCCTGATCCGCGATGCCTTTAAGCTCCAGACCTGCGCCGAACTGTCCGCAAGATTGAGCGACGCGCGCATCCTCCACGAACGGGTGAACAACTATATCGAATTCCTGGATCACCCGCAGGTCAAAGAGACCGGGCTGGTCTCTTGGCTCGATCATGAAGGCGTGGGCCGGGTGCCGGTGCCGAATGTGCCGGGACTGGCGCCTTTCGACACGGTCGGCGCCAAGGCGCACGCGCCCGCGATCGGCGAGCACAGCCGCGAAATTCTCGCCGAGATGGGCTACAGCGATACGATCATCGACGATCTGGCGGCGCGGAAAATCACCCTAGCCTAAGATTTTCGGGAATCACCGTGAGTTCGGCCGCTCCGTCGATCAGGCCGACCGCAGGAAATCGAAATCGCAGCCTTCGTCGGCTTGCAGAACGTGGTCCTGATAGAGTTTGGCGTAGCCGCGCTTCTCCGCGTCCATGGGCCTCCAGGCGGCGCGCCGCTTGGCGAGTTCCTCTTCGGACACCAGCAGGTCGAAGCGCCGGTCCTTGACCGACAACCGAATGCGGTCGCCGTTCTGGACCAATGCCAGCGGACCGCCCTCCGCGGCTTCCGGCGAGACATGGAGCACGATGGTACCATACGCCGTCCCGCTCATCCGGGCGTCGGAGATCCGCACCATGTCCTTCACCCCGGCACGCGCGAGCTTTGCCGGGATCGGCAGATAGCCGCATTCCGGCATGCCGTAGCCGCTCTTCGGGCCGGCGTTCTTCAGGACGATGAAATCCGCCGGCGTCACGTCGAGGTCGGGATCGTCCATGCGCTCGGCCATGTCGGCCGGCGATGTGAAGACAACCGCACGGCCTTCCGTCTCGAACAAGGTATCGTCTGCCGCCGCGCGTTTGAGGATCGCGCCGTTCGGCGCCAGAGAGCCGAAGAGGGCGACAAGACCGCCCAGCGGATAATGCGGTTCGTCGAACCGGTGCACGATGTTGTGGTCGATATAGCCGGGATCGCGTTCCAGCCGTTCGCCCAAGGTCTCTCCCGTGACCGACAGGGTGTCGAGATGCATGAGATGTTTGATTTCGCGCAGTACCGCCCCCAAGCCGCCGCCGGCGAAGAAATCTTCCATATAGTGATCGCCGGAGGGCTTGAGATTCACCAGCACCGGCGTCTCGTCGCTGATCTCGTTCAGCCGGTCAAGCGACACGTTGACGCCGGCGCGTCCGGCGATTGCGGTCAGGTGAATGATGCCGTTGGTCGAGCCGCCGATGGCGAGTAATACGCGAAGTGCGTTCTCGACCGATTTTTCGGTGACGATCTTGTCCGGTGTGAGGTCCTCTACCGCGATTTCGACGGCGCGCTTGCCGGTTTCCTCCGCGGCGCGCAGCCGGTCGGCATGGACCGCGGGAATGGCGGCCGTGCCCGGGAGCGCCATGCCGAGCGTCTCGGCGATGCAGGCCATCGTACTTGCGGTGCCCATGACGGGGCAGGTGCCCGCCGTCGTCGATAGGCGGGATTCGACGGCGACGATCTGTTCGTCGTTGAGTTCGCCCGCTCGGTACATGGCCCAGAAGCGCCGGCAATCTGTACAGGCGCCGAGTTGCTCGCCTTCGTGGCGCGCGGTCATCATGGGCCCTGTGATCAGCTGAATGGCGGGACGGTTAGCGGACAATGCCCCCATCAGCTGAGCCGGTACTGTCTTGTCGCAACCGCCGACGACGACCACGGCGTCCATCGGTTGGGCCGAGATCATCTCCTCCGTATCCATCGACATGAGGTTGCGGTACATCATGCTGGTCGGGTGCAGGAAGGCCTCGGCGAGGGAGACCGTCGGGAAGACCATCGGCAAACCGCCTGCCGCCAGAACGCCGCGTTTTACGGCTTCGATTTGCTCCGGCACATTGCGGTGGCAGTTGTTATAGCTGCTGGCCGTGTCGGCAATGCCGACAATCGGCTTCTCCAGGCTCTCCCCGGTGAAGCCCATGGCCTTGGCGAAGGAACGGCGGAGATAAAGCGAGAAATCCTTGTCGCCGTAATTGGTCAACCCGCGGGCCAGCCCCTTATCTTTATTGTCGGCCATGTGCGTTTCCTCTTCTTCTCTTGTTCTAGCTCGTTTGTTCCTTGGTCTTCAGAAACTTGATCGAAGGCCATTCTTTCTCCGCCGTTTCCAGATGCCAGGCATTGCGGGCGAGAAAGACGGGAGCGCCGCCGTGATCCTCCGCCATTGACGAGGGACCGGAATCGCGAAGCTTCTTGATCTCGCGGGGGTCCTCGCATTCGAGCCACCGCGCCGTGTGAAGGGCGCTGGCCTCGAAGCGGACGGGGATGTCGTACTCGGTACGGATGCGGTCGGCCAAGACGTCGAATTGCAGAGCGCCGACGACGCCGACGATCCAGTCCGGGTCCATCGCCGGCTTTAGAATGCGCGCCGCGCCTTCCTCGGCGATCTGCAGCAATGCGCGGCCCAGGTGCTTCGCTTTCATCGGATCTTCCGGGCGCACCTTGCGCATCAATTCGGGCGCGAAATTGGGGATGCCGGTGAAGGCCAGGTCTTCGCCTTCGCTAAGGGCGTCGCCAATCCGCAGGTTGCCGTGATTGGGGACGCCGATGATATCGCCGGCCCAGGCTTCCTCCGCCAGTTCCCGGTCCTGGGCCAGAAACAGCAGCGGGTTGTGCGCCGTGATCATCTTGCCGCTGCGGATATGCTTCAGCTTCATGCCGCGCCGGAACTTGCCGGAGCACAGTCGCACGAACGCGATCCTGTCGCGGTGTTTGGCGTCCATATTGGCTTGTACCTTGAAGACAAATCCGGTGACTTTGTCTTCCTTAGGCTCGATTTCGCGCGTGGCCGTCGCCTGTGGGCGGGGCGACGGCGCAAAGGCACCGATGCCGTCCAGCAATTCGCGGACGCCAAAGTTATTAATGGCGCTGCCGAAATAGATCGGTGTGAGCGTGCCGTCGCGGTAAGCGGCGAGGTCGAAGGGCGGACAGAGGCCGCGAACCATTTCGACTTCCTCGCGGAGCTTGGCGATAGCGTCCGCCGGCAACAATTCGTCCAGCTTCGGATCATCGAGCCCCTCGCATGGGATGCCTTCGTCGACCTTGTCGCCCTTGCTGCGTTCGGTCAGCAGCAGCCGGTCGCGGAGAATGTCGTAGCATCCGAGGAAATTTCGACCCATGCCGATCGGCCAGGAGGCGGGCGTCACGTCGAGCGCCAGGGTTTGCTCGATTTCGTCCAGCAGATCGAAGGGGTCCTGCGCTTCGCGGTCCATCTTGTTGATAAAGGTGACGATGGGAACATCGCGCAGCCTGCAGACTTCGAAGAGCTTTCGGGTCTGATTCTCGATTCCGCGCGCCGCGTCCAACACCATGATGGCGGAATCGACTGCGGTGAGCGTTCGGTACGTGTCCTCGCTGAAATCTTCGTGCCCCGGCGTGTCGAGCAGGTTGAACGTGTGGGAATCGTAGTCGAAAGTCATGACGGAAACGGTGACCGAAATGCCGCGTTCGCGCTCCACCTTCATCCAATCCGAATGCGCACGGCGGCGGTCGCCGCGTGCCTTCACGGCACCGGCAAGCTGAATGGCACCGCCAAACAGCAGTAATTTCTCTGTCAGGGTCGTCTTGCCCGCATCCGGGTGGGAAATGATGGCGAAGGTCCGCCGCTGCTCTACGGGATGCCCGGAGGCGTCGCGCGCCGCCGGCAATGCAGAGGCCATATTTAGATTCTCCGTTGTCGTTCGTCCCCATATGAGCGCAAAATGTTGCAGATGCAACAATGAGTGCGCCAATTGGCACATAAACCGGAACGATGAGCGACCGCAAGGACATCGATGCCAAAGCGTTGGTGCGCCGGATGATCGACCGTAAGGCCGAGTTGGAACATCTGATCGAGGCGCATCACGATGATACGCGGCCGGTCGTGCTCGATCAGACCACCGTCGGCCGGCTGTCCCGAATGGACGACATGCAAAGCCAGGCCATGTCCATTGAAACCGAACGCCGTCGCAGGGACGAAATCCAGCGAATCGATGCCGCGCTGGCGCGGGTCGACGCCGACGAGTACGGCGACTGCCTGTCTTGCGGAGACGAGATCGAAAAGAAGCGGATCGAGCTTGATCCGGCCATTCCGACCTGCATCGGTTGCGCTAAATAGCCAAAACCCGGATTGTGACGGGGCGGCGAGTCCCTGTATATGTTCCGCATCGGATCAATTCGCGCGAGACATCGTTTTCCATGAAATCAGCACTGGTGACAGGCGGAGCGAAACGCATCGGCGCGGCCATTGTGCGGGCGCTGGCGGAAGACGGATATCGAGTGGCAATCCACTACAATGCGTCGGGCGCCGAAGCCGATGCATTGGCCGAGGAACTGAGGGCGGCCGGGGGGCGGGCGGAGACGATCGCTTGTGACCTTTCCGATGGGGCCGCCACGCAACGTCTCATTCCGGAGTATGTCGAACGGTTCGGACCGCTCGACGTTGTGATCAACAACGCATCGCTGTTTGAGCCGGATTGGCTGGCCAACGTCGACGTTGAAGGATGGCAACGGCATATCGACGTAAATTTGCGCGCTCCGGTCCTGCTGACGCAGGCATTCGCGCGAGCTTTGCCGGAGGACCGCGACGGATGCATCATAAACATGCTCGACAACAAGGTTTTCAGTCCGAATCCCGATTACTTCTCCTATTCGATCGGCAAGTTCGGCCTGAAGGGACTGACCGAAATGGCGGCAATGTCGCTAGGGCCTCGTGTCCGCGTGTGCGGCATTGCCCCGGGCCTGACGACGATCAGCGGCGATCAAACACAAGAGGAATTCGAGCGGCAAAGCACAATCAACCTTCTTGAGCGCTCAAGCGCACCGGAGGAAATCGCGAAAGCCGTGCGATACATTCTCGCCTCGGCTATCTTCAATGGCCAAATCATCGTCGTGGATGGCGGACAATCGCTGCTGCGACTGCCGCGCGATGTGGCCTTTCTCGATGCGGAAAAGTAAGGAGGACGGCGTGCGCCGCAAAATATTTTTGCGCGATTACGAAGTGATCGCCTCGATCGGTATCCACGAGTTCGAACGGCAGAATCCGCAACGGATCATTGTCGATGTTTCGCTCGACCTATCGGACGACATGGCGCCGGATACGGCGGAGGACCGTATTGAAACCGTCCTCGATTACGATTTTCTAAGAGAGCGGATCAGGGGAATTATCGAAGGTCGGCATTTCAATTTGCAGGAGACCCTGTGCGCCGAAATCTTGGAGATTTGCCTGCAGCCGGAACGGGTGATCAGCGCGCGGGTTTCGACGAGGAAGCCCGACGTCTATCCCGACTGCGATAGTGTGGGCGTCGAGATGGAAAGCCGGAAGACGGCGAATTGACGGAAGGATGGCGCTGCGCAAGACTGCGGCTTGCGGGCAAATTCAACGGCTAAGAAACATTCGGGGAAAAGGGAGACGGGTATGCCTTACGCGGTAACGGACGACAATGTGAAACTCTATTACGAAGAGGCGGGCGAGGGGACGCCGATTCTCTTCATTCACGAGTTCGCAGACGATCTGCGGACATGGGAGCCGCAGTTCGGCTACTTCTCGCGGAACTACCGCTGCATCGCCTATAACGCGCGCGGGTTTCCGCCCTCTGACGTGCCGGAGAATTCTAGCTCCTACAGCCAGTTGCGCGCGGCCGAAGATGCGCGCGACGTCCTCAAGCATCTCGGCATCGAGAAGGCACACATTGTCGGGCTCTCGATGGGCGGTTTCGCGTCGCTGCACTTTGGCCTCAATTTCCCGGAGATGGCGCATTCGCTTGTCGTCGCGGGTTGCGGATACGGCGCTGGCGGCGACCGCGACCAGTGGCGCAAGGAGACGGCGGAAATAGCGCAGCGGTTTATCGACCTCGGCATGGAGGCGGTCAGCCAATTCTACGCCTACGGGCCTACCCGGGTTCAGTTCGAGAACAAGGACCCGCGCGGATTTGCGGCTTTCGTGAAACGATTCAACGAGCATTCGCCGCTCGGCTGCGCCAACACCTTTATCGGCGTGCAAGGGGAGCGGCCGTCGCTTTACGATCTGCAGGATCAGATGAAGAAGCTGACGGTGCCGACCTACATCATGACCGGCGACGAGGACGAACCCTGCCTCGATCCTAATATCATGATGAAGCGGACGATCCCGACCTCATGGCTCGCGGTACTGCCGAAATCGGGCCATGCCATTAATCTCGAGGAGCCGGATCTGTTTAACCGGCTGATGCAGGATTTCCTGGTTTCGGTCGACACGGGCAGTTTCAAGCCGCGCGACCCGCGCTCGATCGGCCAGTCCATGTCCGGTCTCAAATAGGTGACTCGGGACGTTCGACCGAAGGCGCTCCCCGCTGGATGGTCGAGCCCACCTCGCCTGCGGAGGCCGGACGGGAAATGGCGGCGCGTCGGCGTCGAAATCGAGTTTGCCGCAGTCCGATGTGCGGATGCCGCGGAATTGGTCGTATCGTGTTTTGGCGGCATCGTCGAAACCGAATCCGAATTCAGAATGCAGGTCGTCGATACCCGTTTGGGCGATTTTACCGTTGAGTTGGACAGTCAGTATGCCCACGCGGAGAATACGGAAAGCGATGAGCTTGCCGATCAGTTCGGCCGCTGGCTCGCGCAGGCCGTAGGCACGCTCTCGGAGCCGTTCGTCCCGATCGAGATTGTGTCGCCGCCGATTGAGATTCCCGATTTGCCGGGAATGGATGAAATCGTCGACGGATTGCGTGCGTTGCGCGCAAAGGATACCAAGGCCAATATTATTTACGGTTTCGGGCTGCAGTTGAATCCGGAAGCGCCATCGCTCGAACCCGTCTCCATCTGCGCACACTTGCAAGCATATGCGCTGTTGCAGGAATGGCTGCGTCGACAGATCGACGTCGACCCGACACGGCACCTGCTGCCTTATGCAAATCCCTATCCCGATGCCTATGGCGATCTCATCCTTGCGCCGGATTATGCCCCTTCTCTGGAGCAGTTGATCGCCGATTATCTCGATCACAATCCGACGCGAAACCGCGAACTAGACATGTTGCCCCTGTTCCGCCATCTCGATGCGGAACTCTTGGAAGCCAGCGTCGATACAACGCTGGTGAAACCGCGGCCGACCTATCACTACAGGTTGCCGGATTGCCGATTGAGCGATCCGGATTGGGGCGTGTCGACGGAATGGAACCGGTGGGTCGCTGTCGAACGGCTGGCGGATAACCCAGACGCGCGCGCCAGGCTCGCGGCTGAGCGGGCAGCGGATCGGGGAAAAAGCGGTCTGGAAAGATTGCGCGACGCAATCGGGAACTGGATCGACGATGAGTAGGCGTCCGAAGATCGCCGTGACCGGATCCGCAAATCACGGCCGCATCATGATCTGGTTGAACATGTTTGCGGTTTGGCGTTCGGGGGGCAGGCCGGTGCGTCTGCGTCCTGGTGACCCTATCCCGGAAGATATCGACGGCGCGATTATAGGCGGCGGTGACGATATCGATGCCAGTCTCTACGATGGATCGCCCGAGCCGGGGGTCTCTCCGGTCGTCGGAGCTTCGATCCGCATCGATCCCGAACGCGACAGCTTGGAACTGGCCGTGCTTGCGCATTGCGACGAGCGCAGCCTGCCGGTTATGGGAATTTGCCGGGGGGCTCAGATGATCAATGTCTGGGGCGGTGGTTCATTGGTGGACGACATCTATCGATTTGCCGGAAATCAGAACCATCCTTCCTCGCAAGAAGGTGAAAATCGAGCCGGATAGTCAACTGGAAGAAATCCTCGGATCCGACACGGCCATGGTGAATGCCCTGCATCATCAGGCCGTCGACGATCTTGGTGACGATATCGAAGTCAATGCCGTCGACGGCCACGAAGTCGTCCAAGGGATCGAAGCCACCGACCAGCGGCTGATGATCGGCGTCCAGTGGCATCCGGAGTTCTTGATCTTCGACCGCGCCCAACAACGTTTGTTCCGAACGCTGGTCAAACATGCCCGCAAGGCGGCGGCCCCCGCCTGAGCGGGGTGCAAACATAAGGCTCTCGAATGGCGAACAGGCTTGCGTCGAGCGGAGAGCCAACGGCCGAGAGGATCGGTCTCGGTATCGGGTTGGTCTGCCTTTCTTCTTTGACGTTTGCGGTGATGTTCGCCTGCGTGAAATTTCTGGACGGGAGATACTCTCCTTTGCAGGTCATTCTGCTCCGTAATGCGATCGGATTGGCCGTCAGCATGCCGGTCTTGTGGCGTGCCGGCAGGACCGTCTGGGTGACCGACCGTCCCTTCGCGCACGGATTGCGGGCGATGTACGGTCTGCTGTCGACGGTGCTGGTCTTCTACGCCGTCACACAACTGCCGCTGGCGACCGTAACGGCGGTGACGTTTACGATGCCGTTATTTCTGACGATGCTGTCGATGCCGCTCCTGGGCGAACGTGTCGGCATCCGCCGGACGACGGCGACGCTGGTCGGGTTTGCCGGCGTTCTGATTATCCTGGATCCCGGCGGGGAGATTAATATCGCGGCAATGGCGGCGCTGGCGAGCGCATTGTTCTACGCATTGGTCGTGATCGCCGTGCGTCAGCTTTCCGTGGGCGAGCCCGCGATCCGTATCTACTTTTACTATACCCTCGCCAATGTCTTGGTTTGTGGTGCCGGAATGCCCTGGGTATGGGTGACGCCGGACACGATAGATTGGTTGGTGTTTCTGTTTATCGGCACTATCGGAGCCGCCGCTCAATACTGTTTCGTATCGGCCTATCGCTATGCGCCTGCATCGGTCATTGCGCCTTTCGATTATTCGCAAATTCTGTTCGCGTTGATGGTCGGCTATCTGGTGTGGGGAGAGCTGCCGAAGGCATGGTCCTTCGTCGGCGGCGGTATTATCGTCGCATCCGGTCTCTATATCTGGTGGCGGGAACGGCGGTTGGCGGCACGGAAATTGGACGAGCAAGCCAAGAAACCCTAGCCGAAATGAACCTCCAGCGCCCGGGCGATGGCTGGGCGTTCGGCAATCCGCGTGAAGACCTCTTTGACCTTGGGGAAACGATTGATATCTACGCCGTCGCCTTCCAGCCAGCGGGCAACGGTATAGAGATACATATCGCAAACGCTGTAGGCGTCGCCCAGGACCCATGGGCCTCTCAATAGATCCTTCTCTATCAACTCGAAGCAGGCACCGACCGATTCGGGGACCTTCTTTCTCATGTCCTCGAAAGACGAGTCCTCATAGGCCCAGCGGTGTCCGCGGCCGCGATGGGCATGAGCGACATGGACCGTCGAGCAGAGATAGCTGTTAAAGGATTGCGCCTCTGCAAAGGCAAAGGGGTCGGCAAAGGGCATTAGGTCGGCTGCGGGGAAACATTGGCCTATATAGGCCAGGATCGCCGGCGTTTCCGTAAGGATTCCACGATCGGTGACAAGGGCCGGGACGCGGCCCTTCGGGTTGACCGCCAGGTATTCCGGCTTGTTCTGATCGTTTGAGCCAAAATCGATGCGCGCGACTTCGTAGTTCGCCCCCGATTCCTCGAGTGCGAGATGCGATGCCAGCGCGCAGGAGCCGGGTGAGTAGAATAGTTTGAGCATGGGTGTCTCCAGACAGTAACGGACCAACTAGGCGTCGAGCGCTCGCCCTAAATCCTCAATTAAGTCGACGGGGTCTTCCAGGCCAACCGAAAGGCGCACCATGCCGTCGCTGATACCCAGACGCGCGCGTTCCTCTTCGCCGATACGCTGATGCGTCGTCGTCGCCGGATGGGTGACAAGGCTCTTCGAATCGCCAAGATTGTTCGAGATGTCGGCAATCTGAAGGGCGTTGAGGAAACGGAATGCCTTATCCTTACCGCCGTCAAGCTCGAAGGTGACGACGGTGCCGCCATCGCGCATCTGCGATTGAGCGAGCGTATGGTTGGGATGGCTCTTCAGCCCGGGATAAAGCACTTTGGCGACGCTTGGCCGGCTTTCCAGAAACGCCGCGACTTGAGCCGCGTTGCGGGAGTGCCTTTCGACCCGGAGGTCGAGCGTTTCGAGCCCCTTGAGCAAGAGCCAGGCGTTGAAGGGGCTTAGCGACGGGCCCGTGTGGCGCATGATGTTGGAGAGCTTTTCTTCGACGATTTCCGCCGGGCCCAGAATAGCGCCCCCCAGGCTGCGCCCTTGCCCGTCGATATGCTTGGTCGCCGAGTAGATCACCACGTCCGCGCCGAGAGTCAAAGGTTTCTGGACGACAGGCGAAGCCAGCGCGTTATCTATCACGAGTTTGCCGCCGGCCGCATGGGTCAGTTCGGCGACGCGGCCGATATCGATGATCTCCAGCGTCGGGTTTGACGGGCTTTCCAGAAAAGTGACGGTGACGTTCTTCCCGATGGCCGCTTCCCATTGGTCGTAGTCCGTACCGTCTACCAGATGGGTTTCGACTCCGAACCGCGGCAGCAATTCGCTGATGATATAATGGCAAGAGCCGAAGAGCGCGCGCGAAGCGACGACTTTGTCGCCGGCTTCGAGTTGGCAGATCAGGGCTGCATAAACCGCCGCCATGCCGCTGGCAGTGCCGCGACAGACTTCCGCGCCCTCGAGGAGCCGCAGGCGTTCTTCGAACGCTGCCACGGTTGGATTGCCGTAGCGTCCATAAATATAGCGTTTGTGGTCGCCCTTGAAGGCGGCTTCCGCTTCTTCGGCGGTGTCATAGACAAACCCGGAAGTCAGATACAGGGCTTCGCAAGTCTCCTGGTAGGAAGAACGTTCGAGCCCGCCGCGCACCAACGCAGTCTGAGGTTTCCAGTTTTTCGAGATATCGTCGTGAGAACCGTCCATGATTCATCTCCTCTAAGATTGGACGGGTCGGTGTGCCGCAAAAAAAATCCCCTAACCAAGTGGGTCAGGGGTCCGTTACGAACACTCCGACCTTTTAGCCAATTGTTTTACGTGGCCGCAAGCCGGTCGGGCCAAATCACCACGTTGGCAAATCCTTTAGAGGGCGGGCGTGGTCAAGTCAATGCTTATTGGTGTGTGAGGGCTCGCCGTCCGCTAAAGACCAGATACCTCTTTGGATAGAAATGTATCACCATGCTCGAACAAAGACGGCGTAAGGAAGGAAATTAGTGATGAAGATTGATGATGTAACGCTGACGATGTTTGCATGGGACGACATCCCCGCAACTCGCTACGGCAGTCATACAGGCGAGTTCAAGGGTAGTTCGCAAATCGGCCTTTTGACCCTCAAGACCGACGATGGCGTGGAGGGACATGCCTTTCTAGGGGCGGCGATGCGCTCGGCGGTTCATGAGGCACCGTCCTTGATGCAGTATCTCAAGCCGATCGTCATGGGACAGAATCCGCTCGACCGCGAGCGGCTTTGGCAGTCGATGTGGGGGCGTTACCGCTTTACGACCTTGCGGGCGATCGGGGCGGTCGATGTCGCGCTTTGGGATATTGCGGGCAAGGTTGCGGGCCTGCCGGTACATCAGTTGATGGGCTCATACAGATCCAGCGTTCCGGCCTATGCCAGTTCGCCGGTCCACCAGGACGCCAGCGCCTATGTCGAAGAGGCTCAGGAGATCAAAAGCAAAGGGTGGGGGGCTTATAAGATTCATCCGCCGGCCCGCTGGGAGGAGGACATCGAGGTCTGCCGCGCCGTGCGCAAGGGTGTCGGCGACGACTACCGCGTCATGCTCGATTCGACCTGGTCCTATCGTTATGAGGAGGCGCTACGGGTCGGCAAGGCAATCGAGGAGTTAGATTACTATTGGTATGAAGACCCGCTCGCCGACGACGACATGCTGAATTATGTGAAGCTGAAGGAGAAGCTGGACATTCCGATCATGGCGACGGAATACGCGCCGGGCGGCCATCCCGCTTCCTACGGCCCTTGGATCGTCAGCCGCGCGACGGATTTCCTGCGGGGCGACGTCGCCGTGAAGGGCGGCATCACGCCCTGTCTCAAGACCGCGCATATGGCCGAGGGATTCCGTATGAACTATGAAGTCCATCACGGCGGCAACTCCCATAATAACTACGCCAATCTGCATTTGATCATGGCGATCAAGAACTGCGAGTACTTTGAGGTACTGCTCCCCGATGCGTCGCAGAAATACGGGCTCGTTAAGGATATCGAAGTCGATGCGGATGGTCTTGTACACGCTCCGATGACGCCGGGCATCGGTGCCGAAATCGATTTCGATCTGATCCAGGCAAAAAAAGTGGGGGTGCTGAGCTAGCCAGCACCCCCAACGATAATGGTCTGCTGAGACCTATTCTTTAGAACTTGATTCGGCCACCGACCATGATGGTGTCGATATCGCCGAAGGTGACGCCGGTCCGGTCGAGTTCGTAATGCGTATATTGTGCATAAACGTCGAACGCGGCGGCCTCGACTTCCTGATTGACACTGAGCGCGAAGGACTCTGCGTCATCGCCCGATGCGGCGAGATTGTCGACGGCGCCGTAGGATGCAGTGAAGGTTGAGGTGCCGATTTCGCTCAACTTTCCTTCATAGTGCGCGCCAATGTAGAAGCCCTCCGGGTTGTCGCCAACGGTTCTGGCATCGAGGTCTTGCTCCGCGTAGGAGCCGTGCAGGCCGATGCCCATGGGTAGGGTAAAGGAAAGCGAGCCGCTGACCTGATCGCCATTGACGCCTGCCGTCGCTTGTGACGACGACTCTGCATAACCGATACCGCCCGCAACCTCGGCGCCGAAAATTTTACCGGCGTAATAAAGCGCTGCATCCACAGCGCCGCCATCGGTATGGGACACGGAGCCCATGAAGCCGGCAATCACCGGGGTGTTATAACGGATCCGGTTTTGCCGTCCGAGACCGTCGAAGTCAGAGAAGGCACTTCCGATCCCGACACAGGTGTTTCCGCTGATCGAGCAAGAATCGCCGTTGGACTTGAAGTTCAACCCACCGGCGGCCAGGAAATGGCTCGACGTCAAACCGACATTGTCACCGTTGAATGTGGCCTGCGTCGTTGTGCCGTTTGAAGCCGGGGCTCCTTTGCCGACGTAAACCGTGCCGAAACGGGCATGGTCGACCCAAAATTCGAGGTGGCGGTCCGTCAGTGAGGCCGTATCGCCCGTACCCTCGGTGTCTTGGTTGGTACTGGCATTAGAGTTGTTGATCGCCGCGATTTCGATCAGTCCGCCGATCTTGATATCGTTGTTTACGCGCGCGTCGGCGTTCCAGCGAAACCGTGTCGACGAATAGTCGTTATCCATATGGCGGACGCCATCGTTGAAATCGTCGTCGTAGTACAGGATCGTCCGGTTGATTTGACCGGTAATGCTGACTTTGACCTTGTCGCTCGAGCTTGTGATGACTTTTGCGCCGTCCGCAGCGTAACTGGGGCCGGCGAAGACCGTGAGGGCAAGAGCAGTGCTGATTGCGAGTGCCCCAAGAATCGACTGTTTTGGTGAGTTTTTCATTGATTTTCCGGCCTTGGCGGATCGTTGTTTGTCCAGACAATTTTTGAAACAGGCATATTCGTTATCGATGATTTAAAGCCAGCAAAAATCTAACCTTTGGCGTTACGTGAGCGGATGGCGTCGCATTTTTGCAACACGCGCTGCGCGCGCAAGACGACAGGCACGTCGATCATCTTACCTTCGAGTTCGAAGGAACCTCGGCCCTCCTTCTCGTTCTCGTCCCAGGCGGCGACGATGCGTCGCGCCAGATCTTCTTCCTCAGGGGCCGGCGTGAAGCCTTCGTTCAGCATCGGGACGATGGCCGGGTGAATGCAGGAGGCGCCCTCGAACCCGAAGCGGGCCGATTTGCGGACCATGTCGCGATAGGCAGCGTGATCGGAGTAATCCGCGACGGTTCCGATCACGCCGTAAGGCAGAATGCCGGCGGCGCGTGCCGCGATGACGGCGTGCTGCTTTGGATAGAGCATGGTCTCCGGGGTTGGCTCCATATGCAGCGAAAGCGCGAAATCTTCGCCGCCGAGCATCAGCACCACGACGCGTGGATGGGCGGACGCGATATCCTTGAGTTCGAAGAAGGCTTCTGCGGTCTCGACCATGGCCAGGAATTTGGTGTGGCCGACTTCCATGCCGCGTTCCTCTTCAAGTTCCTCGACCATTTCCGCCAGCAGCCGGACGTGTCCCGCGCTGTTGCATTTGGGGAGCGCCAAGGCGGCAATACGCGGCGAGATGGAAGCCTCGATGTCGGGGACCGCGTGGCGCAGCGGCTGATTGATACGCACGACCACATCCGCGCCGTTTTGGGAGACGATTTCCGCAGCCTCCTGGACCAGTTTGCGGGCTTCCGCTTTCTGGGAGGGCGGAACGCTGTCCTCAAGGTCGAGTTGAATTGCGTCGGCCCCGCGCGTGTGCGCCTTGTTGACGTATTTCGGCACGTTGGTGGGGACGTAAAGCAGGGACCGCCAGACGGGAAGGTCGGCGCGTCGCGCCGTGTCGCGCAAGGGCATGATGGAAACTCCTAAATGATACCGCGTGATTTCAGATCGGCGAGGGTCTTGGCATCCACGCCTGTGGCGCCGAGGATTTCCGCATTGTGTTCGCCGAGGCCGGGCGCCGGCAGCCGGAAGGTACCCGGCGTTCCGGAGAGCTTCGGGAAGACGTTGTGCATCGGGACGGCTCCCATTTCCGTGTCCGGCAGATCGACGATGATCTCCCGCTCCTTGAAATGGGGGTCGTCGACGATCTGCGAAATATCGTAGATCGGGCCGCCGGTGATGCCTTCGCGTCGGAATACTTCCAGTACCTCGTCGAGCGTGCGGGCACCGATCCAGTCGCCTACGATTTCATCGACCTCCGCACGGTTCGCAACGCGGTCCGCATTCGTCCTGAACTTTGGATCATGGTTCATGTCGTCGCGTCCGATCACCCGAAACAATCGTTCGGCCATGGTCTGGATGGAGCCGGAAAGCGCCACGTAGCCGCCGTCGCTGGTCGCATAGGCGTTACGCGGCGAGGTCGTGTTGGAGCCGCTGCCTGCGCGCACCGGCACCTGCCCGGTTACCTTGTAGGAGGCGGCCTGCGGCCCGAGGATCGAGAAGATCGGCTCCAGCAGCGAGAGATCGATCACCTGACCCTTCCCGCCGTTCACTTCCTTTTCGCGGAGCGCGATGAGCACCGCCATGGCGCCGTATAGCCCCGAAATCATATCGGCGAGCGCCAGCGGGGGCAAAACCGGTACCCGGTCCGGGAAACCGTTCATCGCCGCAAATCCGGACATGGCCTCCACCACCGTGCCAAATCCACCCTGACTGCTGTAAGGGCCGGTCTGTCCGAAACCGGTGACCCGCGCGATGACCAGATTGGGGTTTCGCGCCAGCAGCGCGTCCGGGCCGATGCCCATTTCCTCGATGCGGCCGGGCTTCATGTTCTCAATGAAGACGTCCGCCGTCTCTACCAGCCGTAACAGCAGATCCAGGCCTTCGCGCTCGCGGAAATTCAGCGAGACGCTCTTCTTGTTGCGGCCGTAGACCTTCCAATTGGTCTGGATGCCGTTAGCGTTCCAGGCCCTTAGCGGATCGCCCTTGGGCAGCATCTCGAGCTTGATCACCTCCGCCCCGAAATCCGCGAGTTGCAGCGAGAGCATGTTGCCGGCGACGAGCCGTGTCATGTCGAGTACCCGCACGCCATCGAGCGGGCCTTTCGCGTCTGGGTCGAACGCCTTTTGGGCGAATTCCATGGTGTGCCTTTCGGGATGCGGTGGCCGGATAGCAAACTATTCGCCTCCGGCGGCGGGGCAACGCATATTGATGCGGAAGCGGTAACGGATTTTAGGGGAGCGATAATGATTAAGATCGAACGGATCGACCATTTCGTCCTGCGCGTCGCCGATGTGCAGGCGACCTGCGCGTTTTACGAAAAGGTCCTGGGCATGGAGACGATCAGTTTCGGCGGCGACATGAACCGAAAGGCGCTACGCTTCGGGCAGCACAAGATCAACCTGCACCCGGCGGACAGCGATTGGCATCCCCGCGCCCGCGACCCGCATCCGGGCGGCGAGGATTTTTGCCTGATCACCGAGACGCCGATCTCCGAGGTGGTGGCGCATTTGGAAGCCTGTGGTGTCGAGATCGAGGTGCCGCCGTCTAATCGCTCCGGCGCGCTCGGCGCGATTCATTCCGTCTATTTTCGAGACCCGGACGGCAATCTGGTCGAAGTGTCGAATTACAGGTAGGGAGTCGAGTGGTTCGCGAACTAGGCATGGGGTTACCATAAACGGTAGACAAAATGGCGAATATATGCTAAGCAGGGCGCTTGAAATTTACCGCAACTATCGAAAAGCGCTCATGTGTCCCTACTCGATCCCAATCGTCCGACCCGCCGCGTGCGCCGCGCCCTCGGTTTGAAGACCATCCTTGGCAGCGACTATCCGGGCGAGCCCTTTCCGGAGCTGCCGGAGGAGCTGCGCCGGTTTCTTTCCGACGCGAACCGGCGAAGCTCTCAGGCCCCGAAGCCCGACCACCCCGAGACCGGTCGTTTCGGCAATAATCCGTCCGCCTTCACGCAAAAACCGCTACCGGAGACGGGCATCCCGATACCCGTCCCTCCTGACCCCGCCGGGGGATTGCGCGAAGAACTGCAGGTGCCGCTCGTTAAACAGAGCAAAATCGATCCAGAGGCCGACGGGAGCCTCTTGAACGCGGGCATGCAGAGACGGCCATCCGGGATGACGCAACGCCTTTCAGCCGCTGCGGGCTCTCCTCTCTTGGCACACCAACGCCGCGCCGGGAAAGCACCGAACGAAACCGATTTCGTCAAAACGGCGTCCGCAGGCGAACCGCCAAGCGTCACCGTGCCTCTGCCGGCCGAAAAAATCCGCAAGCAAATCGAAAAGGCGAAATCGCCATTCGGCATCTCGATCGGATCATAGAACATCAACAAGATCAGCTCGAGCGCCTCGTCGCTAGAGAGGAGCACGATCCAGGTTTTATCGATATCCCGGATTGGATAACGAGACTCTTTACAAAAATCGGTCAAATTCTGATCTTCCTTTCCTTGGTTGACCGATTCGATCGGGCGGTGACGAATCCGCGGACGATCGCGGAGCTGCGGGAGAGCATTCCCCGCATGATCGAAGTTCGAGGAGAATTCATTAACAAAGTCAGCGAATTGCATACTCAACTCGGAAAACTGGAATAACCCAGCCGATATCGACCAACTCCACGTCTTTGGAATATGAGGGGGGCGCGCGATGGTGACGGTCGCTTCCGGTCTAATTCGATGACCACTGGTGCGCCGCTTGAAAAATTTAGTGCGAAATTACCGTTGATATGTCCGCTCGAACTCGGCGTACGACTTCAAGCGTTTGTTTACGATCAATTCGCGTGCGGCGGGTTCGAGGTCGGTTCGGCCAAGTAACCATTCGATAGTTGAAAGTTTGACATCCGCCATTCTCTCTCCAATGTCTTTTGCCCATAAAGTGAAAGCGTAGGCGTGCAAGAGTTTTTCCTCATCGCCGCGGGCGAGGATGTAGAGTTCGGCTCCGAGCATCCGCCTTGCCGGCAAAACACCCTGATCGGCGGCGAACCGCATTAGCCGCGCCGCCTGGACGCGCCAATTCGGAGCATAGCTGATTCTCTTGTCTTCCACGGCCAGAGCCGCGCGATAGGCATATTGGCCGTTATGTTCGGCAGGAGTCATCGCCAGCAAGAGGCGAAATCCCATCTCCATGTCCCGGGGCACGGTTGTGCCCGACAGATAGTCCTCGGCGATTGCCAACTTTTCGGCGGGCGTAAGAGACATGAATTCGTCGTGGAACCATTTGGCGGCGGCGCGCAGTTCCTTCGAAAGGTCATATCGGGAATCCACGCCGAAGACATTGCTTATATAGATGTCTGCCGTCCGTTCCCTATGACCGACCAACATCGCGACCTTGCGCAGATAATGTTGCGTCATGGCGGTATCGCGCTCGACGCCAAGCCCGTACTTATAGACGGTGGCGAGGATGATCGGCCCGCCCGGGCACTCCTCCATCCGGTAAGGCTGGAGTAATTGGGGCAACTGGGAAAACTCCCGGCGGTCGAACGAGCCTGTGTTGACAAATTCGCTCACCAGATAAAGCGCATTAATGCACCCTGCGACCGCGACCCCGTCCCGCACGCCCCTGTCCAAAAGCGCCATCAAGCGCGGCCGGTCCCCCGGATTGCTGCCCAGGGTCTGCACTACCCGGAACCATTCTGGCGAATTTGAGAGCCGCACCGGTACCCAAGATGGTCGCTGTTCCGGCCATCGGTCGATGGCATATGACGCGATGATGCCAGCCGCCAGAAGCCCGAAGGCAAAGGCTATTCCCGTCAAAAAACTGGCTTGGCTTACTCTCATGCCAATTCTATGCACGAAATAAGAAACAAAATTCCTACTATTATTACTTTAATAAATGTGACGGGACTTGGCGATAGGCCGCCTTCCTCGCCCTGCCGGGTCCACTGGGAAGACGGCAAGGCCGCGGCCGAGCCCGCCGCGACAACGAACCCCTAGCGGAAAGAAAGCACGGGGGCGCCAAGTCTGGTGAAGCCGGACGTTATGCCAGGCAATACAGTGGATACAGTGCCGGACAGCAGCAATAAACCGGTCATGAAGCTGAAGTTTAGTCAATCGGGTTAGCTGGCAAAATGGGCAATCGCCGCTCAGGGCGAAAAGTCGGGAGACTTATAGACCGCAGGTTTAAATCCCGGTTGGACCCGACCGCCTGGGGGGCTGCGCGACGAAATGGCGCCCAAATTCCGCGATGCGGGAGCGCGCTTGCCTTGGATAACCGGCACTCTTTCGGAGGCAAGTCTATTCCGTTCGGCGATACTCGGTACGGACCTCGAGCAGGATGTTGTCGGGATCATGGAAATAGACGGAGCCGGCTTCTCCGGTGCCATGAATGGAGTGCGCCAGATCTAGCGCCTTGAGGTTGGCGATCACGCCCTTGTATTGCTCGGGTGTCGCCTTCAACGCCACGTGATGCATCGCGCCTATTCCGCGCCGGGCCGGGGCGTCCCCATGCTCCGGAAAATCAAAGAATGCCATCATGTTGCCGCCGCCCATGTCCAGGAAGATATGGGTCGAGGTCGGCTCGTCGCGGTTCTGGACGATCCGCGTTACCTGCATGCCGAGGACGCTGGTATAGAATTCGATCGTCCGCTCGATGTCGGAGGAGATCATCGCCAAATGATCCACTCCGCCGGTGCCGGCGCCGTTCGCGCCACCCGGCGCCGCTGTGGGGTCACCCTCTTCCCTCAGGTATTTCTGCTTCAAAGCTTCGCGTTTGGCTTGATAGACGCTGAGATCGTTCATATGTAACCCTCTCGTCTTGTCTTCTCGGGGCATATGGTGCCAGCCCGGTGGTTCCGATTCAAGGAAACGGGGGCAATTCCGGCGCGCTGCGGCCATGTTCGGGCAGAAAAATTCAAAAAAAATCAATGGAACCCTTGAATTGTTGAGTTTCTTAGCTTACTTGCCGCGTTAGCACTCGCTGCGAGCGAGTGCTAACAGTTTGTGTGGGAGGCCGTCTGGGCTCTGTCACTGAGAATTTGAACCAGGGAAACTCTTAGGGAGTTATTGAAAATGGGCATGAACTTCAGGCCTTTGCATGACCGTGTCGTGGTCAAGCGCATCGACGAAGAAGAAAAGACCGCGGGTGGCATCATCATCCCCGATACGGCGAAAGAGAAGCCGATGCAGGGTGAGATCGTCGCCGTTGGCCCCGGCAAGCGGAACGACAACGGCGAAGTGTCGCCCTTGGACGTGAAGACCGGCGATTTGGTGATTTTCGGCAAGTGGTCGGGCACGGAAGTGACGATCGACGGCCAGGATCTTCTGATCATGAACGAAAGCGACATCATGGGCGTTCTCTCGAAGACCGCCTCGAAGAAGAAAGCCGCTTAAGCGGTCTTTAAAGAAAAGGAATACAGAAAATGGCAGCGAAAGAGGTAAAATTCGATACCGACGCGCGCGACCGTATGCTGAAGGGCGTCAACGTCCTGGCCGATGCGGTCAAGGTCACGCTGGGCCCGAAGGGCCGCAACGTCGTGCTCGACAAGTCGTTCGGCGCGCCGCGCATCACCAAGGACGGTGTGACGGTCGCGAAGGAAATCGAACTCTCCGACAAGTTCGAGAACATGGGCGCGCAGATGATCCGCGAAGTCGCCTCGAAGACCAACGACCTTGCCGGTGACGGCACCACGACCGCGACGGTTTTGGCTCAAGCCATCGTGCGCGAAGGCGTGAAGGCCGTTGCCGCGGGCATGAACCCGATGGATCTCCGCCGCGGAATCGACCTGGCGGTCGCAGCGGTTGTCGCAGACATCCAAAAGCGCTCGAAGAAAGTGTCCTCGAACAGCGAGATCGCTCAGGTCGGCACGATTTCCGCCAATGGCGATACCGAGATCGGCGATTTCCTTGCACGGGCGATGGAAAAGGTCGGCAACGAGGGTGTCATCACGGTCGAAGAGGCAAAGAGCCTCGACACCGAACTCGACGTCGTCGAAGGCATGCAGTTCGACCGCGGCTATCTCTCGCCGTACTTCATCACCAACCCCGAGAAGATGATCGCCGAGCTTGAGGATCCGTACATTCTGATCCACGAGTCGAAGCTGTCCGGCCTGCAGCCGATGCTGCCGCTGCTGGAAGCCGTCGTCCAAAGCGGCCGTCCGCTGCTTGTCCTCGCCGAGGACGTCGAGGGCGAGGCGCTGGCCACGTTGGTGGTCAACCGTCTGCGCGGCGGCCTCAAGGTCGCGGCCGTCAAGGCGCCGGGCTTCGGCGATCGCCGCAAGGCCATGCTGCAGGACATCGCCGTCCTGACCGGCGGCCAGGTGGTCTCGGAAGATCTCGGCATCAAGCTCGAGAACGTCACCATCGACATGCTCGGCCGCGCCAAGCGCGTGTCCATCGACAAGGACAACACGACTGTCATCGATGGCGCCGGCAAGAAGAAGGACATCGACGGTCGGGTGGCGCAGATTCGCGCACAGATCGAGGAGACGAGCTCCGACTACGACCGCGAAAAGCTGCAGGAGCGTTTGGCGAAGCTCGCCGGCGGTGTTGCGGTGATCCGCGTCGGCGGTGCCACCGAGATCGAAGTGAA